>DBXM01000050.1 GCA_002309655.1 Mageeibacillus sp. UBA1212 | reverse complement strand
CCGCGCCCCCTTTATACAGGTATTAAACCGAAGAATTCAAAATTAAAGTGTTATCTCTTTTTCCTCGAGATGAACGCGAAGGCGGCGAGCGCCAGGACTGCGAGCGAGCCGCCGGCGACGGTGCCGCCGCAGCCTTTTTTACCGGGCTTTTCGGCCGGCTTGTCGGTCGGTTTTTCAACGGGCGCTTCGGTGGGCTTTTCGGCCGGCTGCTGCGTTTCGTTTTCTACAGGCGGTTCGGTGGGATTTTCGACCGGAGCTTCGGTAGGCTGTTCGGCGGGCGGCTCGTCGGTGGCTTCGGGGCCGAGGTCGCCTACGTTGGCGTACGCAACCTTGATCGCGGCACAGTAGTCAAATACCTGCTCGCCGTACTCGTAGAATTCCCAGCCGTCGGGAACGGGCATTACGCCTTCATAGTAGCCGATTGCGCCTTCGTTCGACCTGGTGATGACGATAAGGTATCTGTGGCCGTAGCGGAGCGCTGTTCCGAAAGTCAGCGTGAGGTTAGAGTTGTCCGCGTGGTTCAGGATTTCGCCGGAAGCGATGGGCCTCGCCTTGTAGCTCTCCTCGTAGTCGCCGGTCCACTTGTACACCTCGTAAATGACGTCCGAGTCGCCGTTCGTGTTCATCCACGTGGGGGACTCGATCAGTGCGAACGAGTAGAGCACCTGGCCCGCGGGAACTTCGGGCGTGACGATACCGTAGTCGAAAATCGGGTGAACGCCGATGTTGTTGCGCGGAATGACCGTTTTTTCGGGAAGAATCTCGATTTCGGATTCCTTTCCTTCCAGGTTGAGGAAGTAATCGGTCAGCCCCTCTTTCTTCTCGCAGTCGACGTAGAACACGAACGGTCCTCTCGCGTCGAATTCGAGCTTCGAGGCCGAGAACTTGAGGTCGCTGATCGGAAGCACCGAGTAGGGCCGCTGGTCCTCGTCGCCGATGCCGGTGAGCTGCGTGACCCTGAACAGGTACTGGCCTGCCGGCGCGGGTGCGTCAAAAGGAATGTGGAGATTCTTGACGTCGCCGTCAAAGTAGATATCCTTCGAAACGACAGGCGTTCCGGAAACGGTTTTCGCGGCGTCGGTATCCCACTTGAAGATTTCGAACCTCACCGTGCAGTCCGCTCCGTTGGCCGAGATGCCCGCGTACAGTTCGGGAAAGCCGACCGCCTTGACGGGAGCGGCGCTGTTGAAGATAGCGAAGTCCGTGCCGGTGCACTCGCCGTCCGGGTCGAACGTGTTGAACCAGACAGAAGGCGCCCAGGCGACGGTCGGGTCGTAGGTGTAGACTCTGAAGGTGGTCTCGTCCGGACCGTCAGGCTGCGTTTCGCCGCCTTCCTCCGCGAACGACAGAATTCCCGACATCGCGAAAAGTACCACCAGAGCCAGAATAACGCTGAGAATTTTTTTCATAATTGCAACTCCTTTCGAATACTTAAATATTGTTTTAGACTCGCCGCTTGCGTAAAGAGCATTTAGTCGGCGCTTCATTAGTCGCAGATCAGATCGCGCTCGTCGCGCGTTATCGTTTCCGCGCCGTTTTTGATTTCGGAATCGACCGTGTGATACGAACAGCCGACGTCCGCGAAACAGTGGGTGAGTATGGTCTCGCCCGGAAAATCCTTGGAAATTTTGATGACTTCATCAACAAGATTGTCGACGTCGACGCAGTCGATGTAAAGTTCCCCTTTGCCGTCTTCGCCAAGATAGTCGTCAAGCGAGGCTATCCTGTTGCCGCAGCGCGAGAGCAGAACCTCTTTGATTTTGACGGCGGCGGCAGCGGAGGAAGTTATAGTCAGATGAAAAAGAATCATGAGCGGAATCCTTTCAAAAGAAATAAGAAATGCTTTACTCCTCTATAATTCTACTGTCGGCGGTGATGTAGAACGTTCTCCCCGCGGGGACTTTCACGTTGTAAACGCCGCCTTCAAGCGTAACCGAGGGCTCGGTCAGCGACTTGTCGACAGTGATCGAGTATTTGCGGTTCGCGTAGTTGTATTCCGAAACGCCCGCGAAATCCATGTCGGAGGGCAGGCGGCTGTCGATTTTCAGCCCCTTCACGTCGGGATTGACGCCGATGATCGCGGTCAGGAACGAGAGCGGCACCAGACCTGATTCAGGGAACTCGCCGACGATGCTCACCTGGTAGAAGTTGCCGGGAAGGGGCCTCGGAGCGCGCCGCAGGGAGTCCTTGTGGAACTCCTCCATAATTGTGTTGAAGCGGCTGATCGCCAGGTCGCCCGACACCAAAGCCCTGCCGGAGACGTCGTAGAACGAGGTGTAGAATATCGTTCCGCCGTTCTGCATCTGGTTCCCGTACTCGCCCCACTGGCCGGGAAGGACGTCCGCGAAGGAGTGTCCGTTGTACCACCAGTAGTGAAGGCCGTCCTCTTCAATCGTTTCGACCGCCACCGTGTTGGAGCGCGCGGAGACCTTGAAGTTGTAGATGTCGGCGCCGGTCGACGTGTCGGTTTTGATGATCCGCTTGCCGTCGACCCAGTCGTAGATCTGCTGCGCCTGTTCCTGAGACGCGAGGCCGGCCGACACCGCCATGAAGTTCACGAACGTGACGCCGAAGTCCAGAACGTCGCCCTTTACGTTGACGGACGTAATGTACCGGCCCTTCGAATTGTCCCAGAAATAGGAGTTAAACTTGGCTTTGACCTTTTCGGCCAGCGCCGCGTAGCGCTCCGCCTCCGAAGTGTTCCCGATGAAGGCCTCGATGTCGCCCATCGCCAGAATTGCCTGGTAGAACAGTATGTTTTCGTACGCGGAGTTGTAGCCGAAGAAGTTGAGGCTGTCCCAGTAGTTCGAGGCCATGCCGCGGACCGTGCCGTCGTTGCGCGGGTCGTAAATGGTCATCAGGCCGGACTCGCCGTTGAGGTTCACGAGCATGTACTCCATCGCCTTGCGGAGCTTGTCGAGCATCACCTGGCCCTTCGCGTTTTTGCTCTCGAGGAAGCCTTCGGTGTCGTTGGCTGTGAGCAGGTAGTCGCGCGAGGCGATAATGAGCGCCGAGTTGTTGGTGTAGTGGTTTTGCGCGTCGAGATGCTGCGGGGCCGAGGAAGTCGCCCAGATGAAGCCGTCGTCATTCGGGTTGCCCTTGTACTCGCTCTTGTCGACAACGTACTTGCCTTTTTCTTCGTCGTAGTACCAGCCGTCGCCGCCGTACACCGCCTTTTTAAGGGAATTCACGTGGATCTGGAGCGCCTCGTCGTAGCCGGACCAGTCCAGCTGCAGGCCGTTCCACTCGGTCCATTCGATAGATGCGGTCATTGTCGCGCCGGCGCGGAATTCGGCCGGATTCTGGCCTCCGTTGCCCACCGCGTTGTACACGCGCGGCTCCGTTTTCGCGGTCCCGAAGATTGTCCACATGTTGCTGAGGTCGGCGTTGTAGTAGCCGTCGTAGGAGGTGAAGAAGAACGTTCCCTTCGTGCCATACGCGCGCATCTCCTCGACGCTGAACGAGTTGTTGTCCGGCGAGTAGGCGGGGTAGGTGAGGCACTTCACGCGGATTCCGTTGGCCGCGATGCCGTCAAGGGGCAGGGAAAGGGTGGCGCCCATCGGGTCCGGGAAGTTCATCACGCAGGAATAGTATCCCTCCGAGTTGGGCAGCACGTAATAGTAGTGCGGAAGCATGTACCAGACCCTTCCGCCGTCGGTGGTGTACTCCACGGAAATGTTCGACGGGAACACCGGCGCGTCGGCCGGGAATTTAATTTCCAGTGTGTCGAGGGTGTAATAACCGTCAAACAAGTATCCTACAAACTGCTCTACACCTTCGGAATCTTCAGAGGCTGCGGCTCCTGAGACTTCGCTCTGCCACCTTGTGGCGTTGGAGCCGTCCGCGATATTTTCGCATTCAAAGCCCTCGCCCGCGAACGACGAACAGATCGGGACCACGTCGGCGATCATATCCCCCGGGAAGTCGTCGCCGGACACCTTAACTGCTTTGGCCTCGGTCCAGCCGTAGAGCGTTCCGGCGGTAAGGTTCACCGAGCACGCCTTCACGTTGTACTCGCCCGCTTTCCTGTAGGTGTGGTACACCTCCGCGGTGACCTTGTACGACTCCTCGCTCGCGAACGGTCCGTTGTAGCTCCAGGTGCCGTCGCCCCAGTCGACGACGTAGTAGTTGCAGCCCTCGGTTCCGATGTCCAGATTGACGTAGGCGGCCGCCGCTGTGCCTGTGGTAATTCCGTTCGGATGGGGAACGGTCAGCACCACGTGTTCGCCGGTTTTCTGAAGGTTTTTGGTGGGTTCGTATACGATTCCGTTCATGATGTGCACCTCGTTGCCGGAAACCGGGATTGGCGGGTCGCCGGCAGGCGTAATTTTGCAGCCGGCAGCTCCGGCCAGCAGTGTTATACACAAAAGGCAGAGCGCCGCGCGCTTCATTCCCGTCAGTAACCGCGCAGTCCGGCGGATGTTTTTCCGGTTTGTACGTCTCATGGGAGAAGTCCCTCCTAATACCGATTTTTATGGCGGGCGGGAATCCGTTGCCCGCGCTTTTCAGCAGTTTCGATAGCTTTGTTAACTGCCGATATGATAGCAAATAGCGCGGGTTTTGACAAGCGGCTTTTATTTAAATGAAGAATGGGGAATGGGAAAATGTTGCGCATTGCGAAGCTCATTCCATCGTTGCGCATTGCGAAGTTCATACCGCATTTTATTTGTCTTCTTCAAACACCTTCAGCCCTCTTGACTCGAACAGCCGCATAAACTGCTTCCGGTAGTCGCCGTAAACGGTGACTCTGTGCCACGCGCCCCGCCAGTTGTGAAGCACCTTCTCGGCGTCGGTAACGGCCGCGAGCTTCGACCTGCAGCCTTCTTCCAGACCGACGTTCCCGGCCTCGCCTGAAAGGTGGAATTCCCGACGCTGACGCTGCCCTCACCGGCAACTGTCAAAATCATAAGGTGAACGGGAAGCCCCTGCGGCCGTGAAATCAGGTAGCTGTCGTTGACGCGGTGCCAACCGAGCTGCAGAACGCGGTCCGGCGAGTCAAACTGCCCTGAAGGAATGCCGACGTCAAAAAAGGCGCCGTTTCCGAACGGTCCGGAAAAGTCGTGCCAGCCGCTGTGGCGATGAGGGGCCGCTCCGCTGTTTTGTGATACTGAGCTGTTCATTCGAAAACCTCCGGGAAAAAGGTCGGGGCGGGCGCTGCCCGCCTTGCTTTATTATATTGTACCACAAAAACGGAGCCGGTGCGCCTGAATCCCGCCGTTTGACTTGTTTTGAAGGCGCCTTCGGAGTATAATAGGCTCAAGAAAGAGATGCTTCAATGCTCTTTACGCAAGCGCGCGATATGCGATATGGAGGAAAAAAGATGTTCTGCAGTTTAAAGTTTTTCAGTGAATCGCTCGGTATGCAGACCGAGGTGTACGTTCTTTTGCCGCAGCGCGGGACGCAGGGCCAGATCGGCGTCAACGGAACCGCGCCCGACGTGGAGAAATTCAAGTGCCTCTACCTTCTGCACGGCCTTTCCGACGACCACACAATCTGGATGCGCCGCACCTCGATCGAACGCTACGCCGACATGTACGGAA
This sequence comes from Mageeibacillus sp. UBA1212, assembly GCA_002309655.1. GTDB lineage: Bacteria > Bacillota > Clostridia > UBA1212 > UBA1212 > UBA1212. Next base: position 69,232 of record DBXM01000050.1, on the reverse strand, counting down.
TCGCGGTGGTGATGCCCTGCGGCGCCAAGAGCTTCTATACGGACATGAAGCACGGCGACCCGTATTATCAGTTCATTGCCCGCGAACTTCCCGCGAGGATACGTTCCACGTTCAATATTTCCGGGAAAAGAGAGGACAACTTCGTGGCGGGTCTGTCCATGGGCGGCTACGGCGCGCTCAAGATCGGGCTGCGCGAATATGAGAGCTTCGAGGCGTGCGCGGCGCTGTCGCCGGTTACCGACATCGAGCTGTGGAGCGTAAATGAAGTGTTTTATCCCATTTTCGGCGAGAAGGGGGAGGTTCCCGACGACGACAACATCTACAAACTCGTTGAGAAGCGCAAGAACGACCCGCTGCGGCCGAGGATATTCCTTGCCTGCGGGAAGGAGGACGCGATATACCGCGAGTCGCTCAAGATGAAGGACAAGCTTGAAGAGGCCGGCTACGGCAGGTTCAAGTACATGGAAGGGCGCGGCACGCACGAGTGGGCGTTCTGGGACGTGTACATCCAGCACGCACTGGAGTACTTCTTTAAATGATCCGGGGTCGTGACTTATGGAAAACGGCAGAGAGAAGACGGAAAACGGGGAAATAGCGGCGGAAACAGCCCTTGAATCCCCGGAAAAACGCGGGAAATCGCGGAAAATCAAGAGAATAATCATTGCCGTTGCCGCTGTTGCCGTCGCTGTCGCAATGCTGCCGTTCGCGCTGGCGGCTACGGTTTACTCCTCCGTTTTCGGCAGAAGGTTCGAGACGGAGCAGGTTAGAATGTACATGCCGGCCGATTTCGAGGGTCTTGTCGAGACTCGGGAACGGTTCAAGACCGACCGCGGCGTGGAGCTCCAGGGGTACTTCTATTCCCGCGAGGGGCTCGAACCGAAGGGGCTCGTTATCGTCTGCCACGGTTTCGGGGGCGGCGGCTGTAACGCCTACATGGATTCGGCCGATTTGTTTACGCGCGCGGGCTATGCGGTGTTCATGTTTGACGCGGCGGGCAACGATCTCAGCGACGGCGTTGTAACGGGCGTTCCCCAGTACACGATCGACCTCCTCAAGGCGATCGAATTCGTCGATGGCAAGGAGGAGTTCAAGGGGCTGCCGAAAATGCTCTTCGGCCACAGTATGGGCGGCTTTTCGGTGTGCAACGCGCTGAATTTCGTTGAGGACGGCGCGATTTGCGCGGTCTGCGAGATGTCCGGCTTCTGCGACTCGGCGGACGTTATCCGGCTTGAGGCGATCGAGCGGATGGGAAAAGCCAGCCTGATTTTCATGCCCTACGTGGAGCTCTACGAGGTCGTGAAGTTCGGGAAATATTCGACAAAAACGGCGGTGACCGGCCTGAAAAACTCGTCCGCGAAGGTCGTGGTGGTTCACGGTGAACTGGACGATACGATACCGTTTGAAACGGGCTGCGGGCGCCTCCAAGACGAGTTCGGGAACGACCCGCGCTTCGAGTTCCTGGCGCTTCCCGACCGCGGGCACAACAACGTCGACTGGTCGGACGCCGCAATCGAGTACGTGGCGGGGTTCAACAAGGAATACTCGGCATGGTACTCCTCGGAAAACGGGGAAATAACGGCTGAGGACAGGATCGAGTACTTCGCGGAACACTTCGACCGCAAGGCGTGGAGCTCACTTCTTGACGAAGATTTGTACGCGAAGATCGTCGCGGTTTTTGACGCGGCCGCGGATGATTTTTACGCGAAAACGGCCGGGAAATAAGCCGGAAATAACGGGAAAACCCGGAAAATATGTGGAAAATACTTGGAAAACCCGGAAAATTTCCGGGAAATGACATTCATGAACGGAGCTTTTTAAAATGTTCGGAACGTTGCATTTAATAATGATCGGCGTGTGCGCCGCCGTCTGCGCGGCCATGTGCGTGTTCCTGCGGAAGCTCAAGCTGAAGCAGTGGTACAAAATTCTGATGTGGGTCGGGATCGTTTCCGAGACAATCAAGGTGTTCACGTACATCCTGAGGAACGAACAGACCTACGGCGGCTACCTGCCCAAGACGGACCTGCCGTTCCACCTCTGCTCGATCCAGCTGATCTTCATCGCGCTGCTCAACTTCACGCACAACGAGAAGCTGCACCGCGTGCTGCTGGCGTTCATGATGCCTTCGTGCCTGGTGGGCGGTCTCGCGGCGATACTGATTCCGACCTCGTCGTCGCTGACCATTCCCGTGATCACGTTCCAGTATTTCATGTACCACACCGTGATCGTCGCGTTCGCAATCTACCTTTTCTACTGCCGCGAGATCGAGTGGACGGCGAAGGACTGGGGGAACGCGCTCAAGTTGCTCTGCTTCCTGACGTTCGTGGCGATCTACGTCAACAGTATCTGCTACGACGTCGTCGAGTTCACGAACGTGGACGGCGTGAAGACGGTGGAATACGTGAGCCGCGTGAACTTTATGTACGTGGTCGACCCGCCGGTCTCGGGGCTTCCGTTCCTGAACAAGAACCACGGCTGGCTCGTCTACTTCGCGCACCTGGCGTTCACCGGGCTGTTCGCGGTCACGCTCTGCTACATTAAACCCATCGTGAAGGCGCTCAAAAAGTGCGGGAAAAAGGCGCCGGCTACTGAAGCGCTGCCTGACAACACCACTGACGAAACGAACGATTTTGCCGAAAACAAGGCAAATAACTGACTTAACCGCAACAAGAAAAGAGAGGTTTAACCATGAAAGAAACAATCAATGTTACAGTTTGGAACGAGTTCCGGCACGAACGGCTGGAGGAGGCCTGCAGGGAGATCTACCCGGACGGTATTCACGGCCTGATCAAGTCGTTCCTCGACAAGGAACCCCGCCTGAACGTCAGGCTCGCGGCCCTCGACGACCCGGACAACGGCCTTCCCGATGAAGTCCTGAACGGCACGAACGTGCTGCTGTGGTGGGGCCACATGGCGCATCATGAAGTTCCCGACGCGCTGGTGGAGAGGATCCGCGACAGGGTCTACAAGGGCAAAATGGGTCTCATCGTGCTCCACTCCGGCCACCACTCCAAGGTGTTCCGCGAGGTCGTCGGCACCAACGGCAACCTCTCCTGGGGCAGGGACCAGCAGGAAATCGTCTGGAACCTTCTTCCCGCCCACCCGATTGCCGCAGGCATTCCCGACCACTTCGAGCTTTTCGAGGAACTCTACTGCGAGCCGTTCTACATCCCGCAACCTGACGAGCTCGTTTTCGGATCGTGGTTTGAGGACGGCTTCATTTTCCGCTCCGGTCTGTGCTACTACCGCGGCGCCGGAAAGGTGTTCTACTTCCAGCCCGGCCACGAATTCTGCCGCTCGTTCTACAACGAATACGTGCAGCGCATCATCACGAACGCGGTCTACTGGGCCGTGCCGAACGACTTCGGCTATCAGATCCCGGACGGCGCGCCGTGCATAGACTACAAGCTGTCAGGAAAATAAAAGAATCGGGATGTGAAACGTAAAACGTACAAGGGGTACAGAAAATGAGTTTGGCAATTATTCCGACAATTATTAAGGTTCTCGGCGTGTTTATGCTGCTGGCGGGAACCGGGCTGACGGTATCCGGCGCCGTGACAAAGAAACGCGGCCTGTGGATTCCGGGAATCGTTCTCATCTCGGCAGGGCTGCTGAGCATTGTATCTCCGGAAATAGCGAATGTTATTGCCGGATTGTAAAATGAGAAATTCAAAACACGTAACGGTGAATTCACGTTACACGGAAAAGGAGACAAAAACGATGGAACAGGATAGAGATACTGTCGTGCAGGAAACAACGGAGAAAAAAGAGAGAGTGGCGCTGGGAATACTCGGGGCGTTTCTGTTCTCGCTGGCGGGAGCGGCCGTGTGGGTGCTTCTCGACATCGTCGGCTTTCTGGCCGCGTTGTCGGGCCTTGTAGGCGTGTTCTGCGCGATTCAGGGCTACCGGATATTCTCGGGCAAGCTGACGAAAAGAGGTGTGATCATCTCGGTGGTGGTCGCGTTCCTGGTGCTGGTGGGCGCGTGGTACTGCTGCATGGCGAGGGACATGATGCTGGCGTACCGTGAAATGTACGAGGCCGGCGAGATTGCCGCGCCGATTACGTACGCTACGGCGCTCCTCAACGCGTGGAGAGCCCTCGGAGACAAGCAGATGCTTCTGGCTTACGGCGGCTCGCTGCTGCTGGGCCTCGGTTTTGCGGTGCTCGGGTCGTTCGCGTTCATCAAGAAGTCCCTCGGCCAGGCCAATGCTCAAAAGGAGGCCGAAAAGGCTGCCGGCGCGCAGGCGATTCCTCAGGAACTGACCCCGGAGGCAAAGGCGGCGATCGAGGCGTACGAGGCGAAGGCGAGAAGGGCGTCCGGAGAGTACGGGGAAGATGCGGAGGAAGCAGTGAACATACCCGAGGCGGTTGACGAAGCCGCTCACGAGGGCGCTACTGAAGCCGGTGAAATTCATGAAGCCGCCGCTGCCAACTCGGAGCAGATCAAGCATGAATGGCAGGAGCTCCTTAAGGATCAGGACCCGGTTGAAAAAGAATAATCTTAGGAAACGCTGATTAAATGCTCTTTACGCAAGCGGCGAATAACTGATTGCGTGCTCTTGAACGTACTTCGAAAGTTTCAGCTGTTCTTTCTGCGTATAATGAACGCGTAAGTATCGGCGTGTTTCGCTTAAAAATAGGGGAATGTTGTTTCCGCACGTTTTTAAACCGACATTTGAAGCATTATGAAAATATCATCGTTTATACGCTTTACCGGATTTGGAATCAAAACGATTCTGCTCAAAAAGAAAGCCCCTATTATAGGGACCGTTATTGTAACGGACAGGTGCAATCTCAAATGCAAGCACTGCTCCGTAAACAATATTACCGGTATTATTTATCCGTACTCCAAGATTCGGGAGGATATGCAAACTCTTTACGATATGGGCGTACGTATCCTGTTTCTTTGCGGAGGCGAGACGTTTCTCTGGAGAGACGGAGAGCACACCTTGCGCGACCTTGTTGCGGAAGGGAAGCAAATGGGGTTCCTTAGTGTTGTCGTTTTCACGAACGGAATGTTTCCGCTGAACCTGCCGGAGGCGGATCTGATCATGCTCAGCCTTGACGGGGACAGAGAACGCCATAACGCGATTCGCGGAAACACGTATGACACTATTATGGAGAACGTCAAAAACGCGGCAGCTGACAATATCTGCTTTTATATGGCAATCAACCGAATCAACAAGGACGCTGTTGAAGACGTCTGCGCGGCGGCCCGCGATACGAAAAACGTGCGCGCTGTATCATTCAATTTTCACACGCCTTATCCGGACACAAGGGAGCTTGCTCTTTCGAGGGAGGAAAAGGCGGCCTGCTGCGATGTCATTAAAAGGATGATGAAAAGCGGCGCCCCTGTGTTCAACCTGAAATGCGCTTTTACGTACCTGATCGACAACAGCTTCCCGACTCCGTGCTACCAATGCGTGGTCATCGAAAACGGAAAGGTTTCGACATGCGGACGGTGCGTCGACGTGCCGGGACTTTGCGACGAGTGCGGATACTTCTATGTTGCGGAGTACAATATGATCTTCAGAGGAAACCCGAAGGCGGTTTTCGAAATGCTGAGGACATACTTTAAATATATTTAGCGGCAAAATGAGTATTATTACGAACCTTACAAGGGCATGGCTGACCCGGTCGACAAGACCGTTTGTTTTTAAGAATGAATACGACCGGGTGCTTCGGTTCGCGGACTGTGACAGCCTTGGGCTGTACATACATATTCCCTTCTGCAAAAGCCTCTGCAATTTCTGCCCCTACTGCAAGACCGTATACACGAAGGAACTCTGCGACCGGTATATAGACGCGCTGCTCTGTGAGATCCGCCTTGTCGGCGGAATGCATGAGGGCAAAAAGGAGACCACCAGCCTTTATTTCGGGGGCGGGACGCCTGCGCTTGCCGCGGACAGGCTTAAGGAAGTGATCGACGCCGTCAGGGAGCATTTCGTTATCACCGAAGGCATCGGTGTCGAACTGCATCCGGACAACGTAACCCCGCAGGTGCTTCGGACCTTGAAAGACGCCGGAGTTACCAAGATAAGTATAGGAATTCAGTCGTTCCGGGAGAAATACAGGCACATTCTCGGCAGGACGGACATTGACGCGGCTGCAATAAAGAAGGCGCTTGCCGAAGTTCCATTTGAAACCGTTTCGATGGATTTTATTTTTGCGCTTCCCGGCCAGACGTTCGACGATCTGAAATCGGACATAGACACGGCCTTCGGAAACGGGGCGAATCACATCGCGATTTATCCGTTCATCGACTTCACGTTTACTTCAAGTAGCGTAAAGGCCATGCCCAAAAAGGAAAAGCGGCTGCTTCTGGACGCGATTACGCGGTACTGCGCCGAACAGGGCTATACCCGCAGTTCCATATGGACTTTTTCGAACGAAAGGGAAGCAAGGTATTCGTCTATGACGAGGGAGAATTTCCTGGGCTTTGGATGCTCCGCGACGACGCTTTTGAAGGATACGTTCAAGATCAACACTTTTTCGGTAGAGGAATATTGCGGCAGGCTTGACAGGGGGGAACTTCCGACGTCGCTGACCCTGAGGTTTACCCTGCGCCAGCGGATGGTATATTATCTTTTCTGGACCGCCTACAGTACGCGGATCGACGGCGAGGAGTTTGAAAAGTTTTTCGGTGTTCCGCTTAAAAAAATGTACGGTACGGAGATGAATCTCGCGAAGTTGCTCGGCTTCGCCACCGAAGAAAACGGGACGTACACCATGACGCCAAAGGGGGCGTTTTACTACCACTACTATGAAAATTTCTACACGCTCGCATACATTGACAAAATGTGGGGAATCATGAGAAAAGAGGCTTTCCCGGAGAAAATCGAGCTGTAGAGAAAAGAGACGGATTTATTTCGATATTAAAAAGGAATGAAACTGTATTCCGCAATCGAGCAAAGAAATCGCAATATTTAATGGTTTTGAATATTGTTAAAAGACAGCGCGCCCGCACATGCTTTACGTTTGGCGGGCGCGCTTTATGTATATCTAATATAATAATGGGCCGGCCGGGATCTCGGCGGCGTTTTTTTGGTCAGGCGCGCTTTACCGGGAGCCTTGTTTCGGCCTCGTCGGCGGGGATGTTTTTGACGCTGCCGTCCTCCTCGACCAGGTACGTCTCAAACGCGCGGGCGGGAACGGTGACCTCAAACGGACCGCTCACGAAAACGCCGCCGCTCAGAGTCGCGGTGCGTTCGGTGGCGGTGGGGTTGAAGAGCCTGAGGACGGTGCCTTCCCCGTATTCGGACTTCTTTGCGGCGGTGAGGACAATGGAGTCGTCGCCTTCGAGGCGGAGGCCCTGTGGGAGCTTCTCGCCGGCGCCGGAGGGGAAGAAGGACATGGAGAAGGGCTTCTCGCAGTAGAGCTGGGTGAGGCGTTCGGCGCGGGGCTCGAGGTCGCGGGTGTTGCCCAGGGTCAGGCGGAAGTCGAACATGCCGGTGCCCACGTCGATGTGGGGCATGAACCGGTCGTCGGGAAGGATCTTGCGGTCACCCAGCGGGTGGGCGGTGTAGGCGGCGGTGCGGAGCAGGGTGATCCGGTACTCGTTCCCTTCAACGGAGGAACCGTAGGTGGAGCGGGCGGAGATCAGGATGCCTTTTTCGCCCTCGTCCATCAGCTTGTAGCGCTGGGAGACGGTCTCTTCGCCGTTCATGAGGAGGGGCTCGCTGCCGTAGGTGGTTTGGCCGAGCACGCGTTCCAGGTTCGAAGCGGGAATCGTGAGCTTCACCGCTTTCTGCTTCTCGTACATCTGGAGGCGGACGCTGACGTCGATTTCGGGGGAGTGCTTGGAGAGGCTGTAGCGGACCACCGCGCGGGAATCGTTGTAGCCGAAAATTGCCTCCACCACGGTGCGGACGGAGCCGTTCTCGATGACGCGAACCGGAGCCAGCGGGTGGTCGACGGCGCAGAATTTCGCGGCTTCTTCATCACTCACGAGCGTGAACGAGCCTTCCCGGTCCCTGTAGGCGCGCACCGTCATTCCCCACGGGTCGCAGTTGTCGCGAATTACGTCAAGCCTTAAAGCCCCGCCCGAAGAGGGGTCGACGAGCTCTTTTCCGTCTATAATTAGGGAAGAAATCAAACCGGTCTTAAGCGAGATGTAGGCCTTCATGCGGCCGTTGTCGAAGCGCAGGAACTCGCCGACCCGCGGCAGGCCCACGATCGGCGGCTTCTTGACGTCCTTGAACTTCACGAGGAACATCGCGGCGGACGAGGCGGGAATTTTCGCCCTGAAAGCGACCCGCTTGCGCCAGTCGATCGGAATGTTGGAAAGCTCCTTCTCGGGCTGGCAGGGGAGCTCGTTCCCGTCTTCGTCGAACACGTGGGGGTACTTGTAGAACTCGCCCCAGCCCTGGTCCCAGAGCATGAACTCGGCCTCGTAAACGTCCTCGGCTTCGTAGGGGTGCGGGTTGCACACGATGACCGGAATTTCGTCGGGGGCGGCCTTCCTGAAGCCGGAGCAGAGCGCGAAGAACGCGGCGGTGCGAAGCTTGGTCAGCTTGTCGTAGGCGCCACCCAGCTGGCGGATTCCCATGGCCTCCACGGGCTCAACGGAGGAGCCGGGAAGGTAGTCGTGGAACGTGGCGAAGAGCATCGCCTTTTCGGCCTCGTCCAGAGCGGCTTTGGGGTATTCGCGAAGGGGCCGCGCCAGCACGCAGATCTTTTCGGTGAAGTAGTACATGTCCTCGAGGGCGCGGTACATGGATTTCAGCTTGGCCTGGCTTGTGTAGCAGCCCACGGCCCAGGGGTTGATGTCGCGCTCCCAAAGGGGAAGGGTGCTCTCGTCGACGGTCTCCAGGTACTCGTAAAGGTCGGAGTGCTTGACGGTGTCGCCGTTTTTCGCGGCCTCCTTAATGAATTCGTCCAGCGCGTCCAGGTCCTGTGCCGAAGCGCCGCCGCCGTGGTCGCCGACACCCCAGAGCGCAACGCCTTTCCCGCCGTCAGGAACCATTCCCAGCAGCCAGGAGGCCTTCGCCGCCGCCGCGCCCAGACCCGAACCGTAGCCGTGGGGTTCGCGCCTTCCTATAACAGAAGAGCCGTCGTAGCCGATCCACTTGTAGGTGTTGGGCATGTCGAGAAAGTCGCCGCCTGGCCTGCAGTGAATGTAATATTTGTACCCGGTTTTGGCGAGAATCTGCACCAGCCCGCGGGAATGCCCGAACGCGTCAAAGCTGTTGGCGACAGTCGGCATTACGCCGAATTTCTCCGCGAAATACTTCCTGCCGTACACGGCGTGCCTCACGAACGTCTCACCCGCGGGCATGTTGCAGTCCGGCTGAATGTACCAGCCGCCTATTATTATCCATTTGCCTTCGTTGACGAGGGCTTTGATTTCCTCGAAAAGGGCCGGCTCGTACTCCTCGACCCACTCGTAAAGGGCCGCCTCGTTGTGGCAGAAAATGTAATTGTCCCGCTCCCTGCAGAAAGCGGCGGCGGTCCTGAAGGTCGAGACCGCCGCCGCGGCCCCTTCCTCCCATTCCCACTGCCAGACAGGGTCAAGGTGTGCGTTCGATACCAGGTAAAGAGTCTTGTTCATATTGTTTCCTCCGGATTGAGTCTTTTTTCTATAATTTTATCGCCGGCGTGAATTTCCACCGTCACCGGGACCGTGGATTCCAGCGTAAATTCCGGCAGCCCGCCATCTTCGGGAGTTTCGCCCGCCAGCAGCGTCACGAAGCCGCCTTTAAAAGGATACCTGCGGATCCCGTGGGCCTCTTTGAGATTCAGGTGCCACTCAATACGGTCCTCCAGCGCGAACGGCCTGATCCCGAACACGTACTCAAACAGAACCGAAATCGGCGCAAGCCCTGTCCAGCCCACGAATTCGTCCTTCGCGGGAACGCCCGGCCCCGCATGCTCGGGCGCGTAATTCTCGTAGAGCGTTCCCGTTTTCCCGAACACTTCGACCACGTTCTTAAGGTAGCAGCTCGCGATCTCAAAGGCCAGCTTTTCCGCCGTTGGGGTCTTCTGAGCCTCGAGTCCCTTCAGAATCATGTAGTTCGTCGGAGCCCACACCGAGCCGAGCCAGTAGCCGCCGTTCGGGTCGTAATGCGGGTCGTTCGCGGCAAGCGTCGGCACGCGGTTCGGCCGCCTGAACTCATCCGGGTCGTCGAGGTGCGCGATAAAGCCCGCCTTCCTCTCCTCAGGAACGATATCCGCCAGCAGCGTCCAGTACGCCCCGACCGTCTTCACGCCCGAAAGGCTTCCGTCCCGCCTCCGGTCGTAGTAGAACCGGTCATTCTCGCTCCACATCGTTTGATTTATCGTCTTTTTCAGGAATTCCGACTCGTCTTTCAAGAATTCCACCTCGTTCTCGCGACCGATGATTTTCGCTATTTTAAGGAGAATTCTGCCGCTCAGGTACTGCTGCGCGCAGGCGTCGATCCACGCGCTGTGTCCGTGGGAGACCACCGGGTTGTAGCCCGGACTTGTCCGCGGCTGGTTGTCCATTCCGCACGCAAGCCCGCAGCTCCAGTACGTTCCGTCCGGCCAGGAACGGTTCAGCATCAGCCATCTGTGGTATCCGACCAGCGGGTCGAAAATGTCCTTCAGCCTCGAATCGTCGCCGGTGGTTCTGTAGTATTCCCACTCGGCCCACGGCAGCACGTTCGGCCCTGTCGAAGCGGGGTCGTCGCGTGAAAACTGTTCCCGCATCATGCTCTCGCAGATTTCCCGGCAGATAAAACCGTCCGCGTGCTGGTGCGCGTAGAAGTTGTCAAGGGTCTGCTGAAAGTTGAACGCCGCCGCGCCGTACTTCCCGAACATCACAATGAACGACGAGTCCCACATGAACAGGAACCCGTTGAACGCGGTGTCGATAAAATCTGAAACAAACCCCGCCTCGCGCTTCGCCTTCCTCAGGTTGCCGAAAGCGATCTCCCAGGTGCGCCGGTACGTCTCAAGAACGTTTTCGTGGCCCTCCCAGACCGGCTCCGGCAGCTTTTTGAGAGCCTCCTTAAAATCCGGCAGTTCTTCTTTGCACGCGGGGGTCTTGAGCCGCTCGCGAAAAACGTTCCGCGCCGCGTTCGGGTCCGCAGCCGCAAAAAGATTGCCGTCTACAGTAAAAATGTCGTGCATGTTCTCTTCCTTTAATTACCGTTTCGCGGGCGTCTTTTCCGCCGCTTCCTGAGTGTTTTTGATTAATGATATTATACGTTTCCGGCGCCGCAAAGTAAAGAAAAATCGGCACTTATGCATAAANNGCGGGCGGGGGCGCCTTACAATGTTCAAAGGGCCGAAGCCTTTATGCAGTTCATTTTATAGAGTAGTTCGAGGAGCTGATTCCCGACGCCCAGATCCAGCCGGAGCTGACCGCCGCCTTCAGCGTGAACGTCTCGGTCGTGTCGCCGAACGTGAACGTGTGTGTTCCCGCGGAGAGCGTTCCCGATATGGTTACGTAGCCGGAGGGAAGGGAGGACGAGGACGTCATGCCGCCCATTCCGAAGCGGCCGCCCCGTCCGCCGCCTGCGCCGCCTCCGTTTCCGGGAACGGTTCCGAGCGCGATAATGATGCCGCCCGTTACGCTGACTTCTCCGTCGGTGTCGACGGCGCTCATGTTGCCCGAGGAGTCCGCGTTAGGGTTGCTCACCACGACGAAGCCGCCTGTCTGCTTGTAGCTGCCGTTCGAGTCGATGCCGTCAACGTCGCGTCCGGCCACTTCCACAACCATTTTGCCGCCGGTCACCGTAATGAGGCCGTCGGAGGACCTGCCGTTGGAGGAGGTCGCGTTCACGCCGTCGTCGGTAGCGTAGACGTAGATTTCGCCGCCGTTCACGTTGACGTAGTGACCTTCGAGGCCCTCGTGGCTGTTCACGACGTTCACGTAGCCGCCGTCGATCCGGAGCGTTCCGTCGGCGTGAATTCCGTCGTCCGCCGCGGTCACCGAAATGCTGCCGCCGGAAATTGTGATATTCCCGAGCGGGGTCGAATTGTCGGCGAGTGCGACGTCGTTGTTCGCGTGGATGGCGTCGTCCATCGAGTAGATGACGACCGTGCCGCCGCTGATCGTAACGGAATTGTCCGCCTTGATGCCCTTGGAGCTGTTCGCGCTCTTCTTCACGCCGCTTGTCGAAGTCGTGGTTTTGCAGTCGGAGGCGGTGCAATCCGAGTAGGAATGGGTCTTGATCGTGATTTCAGGCGTTCCCGAGATCACAACGTCGTACGCCGCGTCGATGCCGTCGCAGGCGGAGTAAATCGTAATCGCGCCGCCGTTTATCGTGACGGTGCCGCGCCGGTTGCCCTTGGAGGAGACGTCGGAATTATCGGTTTTGATGCCGTCGCCGCGGGTGGAAATGAGCGTGAGCGTGCCGGATTCAATCGTAACGGAGTCGTTGCCTTTAAGGGCGTTGTTGGGGGCCGTCACGGTGAGGGTCACGTTCTTGATCTCGAGGTCGTCCTTGGTGTGGATGCCGTTGTTGTAGGTCGCGGTGACGGTAAGGGTGCCTTTCCCGACGATGTCGAGGTCGCAGAGGGCGTAAATTGCCGCCGCGCCGGTGGTGTCGGCTTCGTTCGTCTGAAGCGGGCGGGTGTCGTTGACGGTGTTTTTGGTGCCTTCGAGCGACTTGATCTTCACTTTGCCCGCGCTTTTTATAAAAATGGGCGAGTCGTAGGAGCAGGTTATCGACGCGTTGCTAAGGTCGAGTTCGACTTCGCTGTCCTCCGGGGCGTCGACGATGATCTGGCCGTCCGCGAACGTTCCGGAGAGAACATAGGTGCCTGCGGAAGCGATCGTGAACGTGCTGCCGCTGACGGAAACGTTGCCGTCCTCTGTGGTAATCGTGAATCCGTTTGCGGAAACGGTTTTGGACGACGATTCGGGAATTTCGCTCGCGGAAGGCTCTTCGGTGGGCTCGGAAGTCGGCTCAACTGACGGCTTGGAAGCAGGTTCCGCTGTCGGCTCCGCAGTGGGTTCCGAAGTAGGCTCAACTGTCGCTTCCCCGGTCGGGTCGGCGGTCTGCTCAACAACATTCCCGCTTTCCGAACCTTCCAAATCTTCCTGCTCGCCGTCGTCTTCCTGCGAAATGTAAGATGTATTTACCGCCTGGGTATCTGAAACTGAACCGGCGTCGTTTGACGTTCTGCCCGGATTTAAGACCGCACAGCCGGACATAAGCAGTGCGACAACCAGCGCCGCGATAGTGATGTAGTACTTTTTCATTGTCGGTTCCTCCTTGTTTGTGGGTTTGGGCGGAATCGCCGCCGGGAGCCGGAAAGAGCTCATTTCCGTCTTTCGTTCATTTCCCGGAAATATCCGGTGCCTCTGTTTCGAAAGCCCGGCGGTGTTCCTTACGGCTATAATTATCGATTTTTCGCTAAAAATAAGCTGAAACGAAACTTAAATAAAAACAAAACCGCCGCCCGGGAGGTGCACCGCCGCATTCCCAAAAAAACGCCGCGAATCGCCCGATTTCAAAATTTCATTGCAAATCCGTGAAAAATGATTGAAATCCGCGCGCGTTTATGGTAATATATATAACAGCCGCTGGCGGTTGACCGGGGGTATGACGTTTTTTTCGGAGACGAAAATGAATATTGAAGGATTGAAATACGAGTTTATCAATAATGTTAACGCGCGTCGCGAGCTGTTCTCGACTACGGTAAAGGATTTCTTTGAGATTATAATGCCGTCCGAGGGCAAGTGCGTAATCGCGGTGAACGGGTACGGTTTTGAAGTGAATCCGGACGAGTTTGCACTCATTATGCCTGACGAGGCGTTCAGGTTCGTGAAGGCGGAGCCCGACACTTCCGTTTCGGTGCTGAAGATCTACCCCTATGTCGTCGGCGTGGGAACGGAGATCGAGACGAACGTCAATTATTTTCGGGAAAAGATTGCCGCCGAGAAGGCGCGCGTGTTCTCGCTTCCCGCAGCGAAGTGGGGCCTGGCCCGCGACTGCATGGTCAGGATCTGCCTCGGTGAGGTTTCCGGGAACGACGGCTGGCAGTTCGCGTATCTGGCGACGATGCTTTTTGAGATCAGGGCGTTCGGTGAACCCACCGGGGCGCTCGAAAGTGAACCGATCTACGCCGAGAAGGAGATGCCGCTGTTCATGGAGACGGCCGCCCTCATTGCCGACAACCTGCAGTCGATCGACAGCCTTGCCTCGCTTGAGCGGCTGACGGGAAGAAAGAGCTTCGCCGTCAACAGAGTTTTCCGGAAAATGACCGGAACTTCCACGTGGAACTACATTCTCCGCAAGCGTCTCGACCTCGCCTGCATGCTGATCCTGAAAGGGGAAAGGGCGACCGAAGCGGCTGCGAGAAGCGGGTTCAAGGACTACTCGGTCTTTTACAGGCTGTTCATGGGCACGTACGGAATCGCGCCGACCGCGGTCAGAAAGACCGGCAAAGTGCCGATGAGGCTGGCGGAAGCGGCGGAAGCTACTGAGACTGTAGAGGCTGCGGAAGCTGAGGAAGCGGCGGAAACTGAGGAAGCGGCGGAAACGCCTGGGGTTCAGGAAGCTGCGGAAGAATAATGACAAGAGCCGGCGGTTTCCGGGCTGTATTTTACAAGCGGTCCGGGGACAGAGCCGCCGGTTTTTTATTGTAAAAACCGGTTAAATTGCTCTTTATTTCACGAGGGGCTTGCTTATGGATTTGGAGATCGTTTACGAGGACAGCGAGATAGCGGTTTGCGTGAAGCCGGCGGGAATGAGTTCGGAAGCGGACGGCGGAAGAGGTGTTCCCGACGTTCTGGCGGCGTATTTCCGGGAAAAATCGCAGCCTGAGGGCGTGTTTACCGTTCACCGGCTCGACCGGGAAGCGTCGGGACTCATTGTTTACGCCAGAACCAAAAAGGCCGCGGCCTCGCTTTCGGAGCAGATCCGGGACGGCGCCTTCGTGAAGGAGTACGAGGCGCTGGTGTGCGGGGAGCCGGTTCCCGAAGAGGGGGAGCTCAGGGACTTCCTTTTTAAGGACAGCTCCAAAAACAAGGTGTTCACGGTGAAGAGGATGCGCAAAGGGGTCCGCGAGGCGGTTCTCAAATACGAAACTCCGGGAAAATTCACGCAGGACGGGAAGACGTTTTCGCTCGTTCACGCGGTGATGGAGACCGGACGGACCCACCAGATCAGGGTGCAGTTCGCTTCGCGCGGGTGGCCGGTGCTGGGCGATTTGAAGTACGGCGGGCCGGCGCTTAAAAGGGGCTGCATCGCGCTTCAGGCGGTCAGGCTTTCTTTCAGGCACCCGGGAAGCGGAGAGCAGGCGGTTTTTGAGCGGCCGCTGGACGTTTCAGACTACCTTGCAGAGCGGGACATTCCCGAATTAGAGCGGGACGCAATTCTCGAAGAGGAGGCGCGGAAATGAAACTGAGAAGAACCTTGAATATAATTCTCGCGGTTGCGCTCGCGGCATCTCTTATGAGCGGCTTTGGTGCGGCGGGAGGCGAGGGCAGCGGGGAGGTTCCCGAAAACGTCGACTATTCGGCGGTGAACCTTTTTGACCCGGTTGAGGCGTTCGACGGCATTTTTGAGTACGACGTGGAGCGGGGAGTCGTGACGAACGGCGGGATCAGGACCTGCAGCGAGACGTTTTACTGCCCCGATCTGACCCGCGACTACACCTTCGGCGGCCACGTGAAGATCACTGGAATCGGCGAACAGGCCTGGAACGGCGTCAGGTTCATTGTGGGGTCGGACGCTGCCGGGACGTGCGAGATTCTGATCACCCGGGACTGGGGCACCAGGTTCGACTTCGGCGGCAGCAACCTGAACGACGCCTACTTCGACACGGTGCAGATCAGGCTTCGCGAAGGGACGGAATTCGACTTTGAGATAACGAGAAAGGGCCGCTCGGTGGTCCTCATGTTGAACGGAAAGAGGCAGTGCAAGGTGAACATTCCCGAGGAACTGGACAGATTTGAGGAGGGCGGCGACTACCTGCTGGGATTTACGGCCAGCGAGTGCGGGTTCGAGGTGTCGGACGTGTACGTATACTGCACCGAGGCCGCGAAGGCGAGGGCCGAAAGGGCGGCCGCAACTGCTGCGCCTGTTGAAACCGCCGGGTCTGAAACGCCCGGCGCCGCGGAGACTGTAATTCCCGAGAACAAGGGAAAAATCACCGCTGACAGCGCCGCGTCGGTTCACGCCGTGGACGCCCTGGGAAGAACCACCGAACCCGTTTCAGGCTTCCTCGACGACCGCTACGTGGGGCTCTTTTACTTCACCTGGTTCGGGCATACGACGGTGCCTCAGGACCGGGTCTACAACGTGACCGAAATCCTCCGGGAGGACCGGGACGAGCTCTTCAACGAGAAGTCGGAGAAGTACCCGCTGAACGCGCTCTACCACTTCAACGAGCCGCTGTTCGGCTACTATTCGTCGGACGACGAGTGGATCATCAGGCGCCACCTGGAGCTGTTCATCGACGCCGGCGTGGACTTCCTGGCGCTGGATTTCACGAACGCGATCTACTACGGGACCGTGGTGTCGCGAATGCTGGACGTCTACCTTGAATATCAAAAGGCCGGCAGGAAGGTGCCGCAGCTGATGTTCTTCACGAACCTCCGGTCGGGAACGATCATTACCCGGCTCTACAAGGATTTTTACGTGAAGGAGGAATACGCCTCCCTGTGGTTCAGAGGGGGCGGAGAGAAGCCCTACGTGATCGGGTGGGAGAGTGAGATTCCCGCTGAAATCAGAGAAAAATTCACGGTCAGGCCGCCCCAGTGGCCCAACGCGGAATACATGGAGGACGGCTGGCCCTACGTGGACCTCACGAAGCCTCAGCCCCTCTACACGGACCTCATGAGCGTTTCCGTGGCGCAGCACACAGGGGACGCCTTCAGCTTCTCGCTGAAGGCGCCGGGCGGCGGCGTCCGCGAGAGCCGCGGCCGCGGATTCACGCTGAAGAATCCGCGGAACGGCGACGTCTCCGCGATCCTCCGCGGCGACAATTTCAGGGAGGAGTGGGACGCCGCCGTCGCCGCCGCCCCCCGCATTGTTTTTGTCACCGGATGGAACGAGTGGATAGCGCACAAGATGACCGCGGACTGGTCTGCCGGGGTTCCCTACTGGGTGGACACCTTCAACACCGAGTATTCCC
Source organism: Mageeibacillus sp. UBA1212 (assembly GCA_002309655.1). GTDB lineage: Bacteria > Bacillota > Clostridia > UBA1212 > UBA1212 > UBA1212. The sequence continues at coordinate 52,182 of DBXM01000050.1, read as the reverse complement.
GCGACATCGAGATGACCCGCGCCGCGACCTACGTCAGCGACGGCAACGGCGGCTTCACCGAGGAGGGCTACGGCGACAACTACTACCTCCAGCTCTGCGAAAACATCAGACGCTACAAAGGTATCGAAGGCGCGCCCGCAACCGTTTCATGGGACCCAAAAGACGCCCAGGTCGACCGTGAATTCACGCCCTACGTCTCCTACACGAACACCGCGGTTAAGTCCTACGGCCGCGACAGCGCCGGATTCCTGGATTCCATTCACTATTCGCAGCCCGCGCCCGACAATTTCGTCAAATGCGTGAACGTCTCCTGCGACTCCTCCGCGATCCGCTTCGAGATCGTCTGCGAAAACGACGTCGTGAACGAAACCGCGGAAGACACCCTCAACGTTCTGTTCGGCTTCGAGGGCGCCGGGAAGACCTGGGAGACCTTCGAGTACCGGGTCCGCTGTTACGAGAACGGCGCCGCCCGCCTCGAAAAGATCTCCCGGAAAGGCGAGTACTCCTTCGAAGACACCGGCTTGAATGCTAAATACGTTATCAACGGCAACGTGCTCTCTGTGGCGATCGAGCGCAAGGACGTCGGCAAGTATAAGAAACAGTTCACGATGTACTTCAAGGTCACCGACAGCGTGAACAAACCCGACGACATCCTCGACTACTACGTCTCCGGCTGCTCCGTGCCGCTGGGAAGAATGACCTACTCGTTCAAGGCCGTCTCTTCCGCTGCGACGCGAAAAGGCTGCCGCGGCGAGGTTGCGGGAATGCTGCCGGTTCTGCTTCCGGCCATGGCGCTGGGCGTCGTGCCGGTTTTCGCTTGCAGGAAGAAAAAACGAAAATAAACTGTTTCTCCTAAAAATGGCTAAAAAAAGGCGCCGCCCGGTTTGTCGCCGGGCGGCGCTTTTTTACCCGCGCAACGCGGGTCATTCATTATTTTAAGTAACGCTGAACGTGTAGCTGCCGCCGGTGAGGCGCTTCTTCAGCCCTTCAAAGTTCAGGGTGCACTTTATGCCGAAGGGCACCGTCACCATGATGACCTTCTCGCCGTACCTTTTTGCCCAGCGGACGGACAGGCGGCCGAACGGGGTCTCGACGGACCCGCGCGCGGTGAGCAGCCCTTCGGGCAGGCAGGGGGTGATTTCACAGGAGGTCCAGCCCGGGGCGGTGTTCCTGATTCCGAGCACGTAGGCGTAGAACCACCTGTCGACGGCCGCGTACATTGGATGGTTGTAGGAGTTCATGCCGCCGTTCTTCTTGAGCTCGAACCGTTCCCAGATCGTGGTGGCGCCGTTCTGCAGCATGAAGCCGAAGCCCGGGTACTTCTCGTCGGTCAGCATCCGGAACGCGTCGTCCGCGTACCCGTAGTCACACAAAACCTCGGGAAGGTAGCGCGAACAAAGGTTCCCGCAGGTCGATTTCCAACCGTTTTCCCTCAATTTCCCTGTGAGTTTCGCCGCGACGCCTTTCCGCGCCTCCTCGGGAAGGATTCCCAGCCACAGCGCGAACGCCAGACACGCCATCGAGTCGCTGCCCACCGTCAGAGTCTTCCCGTCAAACCACTTTTCAAGGAACGCCTCGCGGATCTTCGCTGCAAGTTCACCGTATCTGCGGGCGTCGGCGCGCTTCCCGAGCTCGCGGGCGAAAAACTGCAGCTTGAGGCAGTTGTAATACGAGTAGCCGGTCGACATGAATATGCCGGGCGTGACCGCCGAACGGGCGTTCTCTTCGTCGACGCAGGAATCCTTCGGACCGGCCCAGTCGCCGTAGTAGGAATAATTCACGATATAGTTATCGGAGTGCGCCAGCAGGCATTCCTCCCACGCGCGGAAACCGGGGTAGAACTCCTCAAGAACGTTCCTGTCGCCGGTGCGCATGTAGTACTCCAGCCCCGCCACGAGATAACTCGAGCACACCGGGTCAGCGGGCCTGCCGCCCACAACGAACGGAGCCGTGCACGTTATCGACCCGTCCTCCCCCTGGGTGTCGCGAATGTCGCGCAGCACCTTCGGGAATATCCTCGCGACCTCAAAATTGTACGGCAGCTCCTCGAACCTTACCGTCGCGTCGTTCATCCACCCGAGCCTCTCGTCGCGCTGCGGGCAGTCCGTCAGAATCGAGTGCATATTCGCGCGCTCAGTGTTCACGCACGCCTCGTGAATCGCGTTCAAAATCGGGCTTCCGCAGCTGAAATCGCCTGTTTTTTCCAGCGCCGTGCCGAGCTCGACCGCCCTGATATTCGTCTCCCCGAGCGGGTTCCCGTAGCCGGTCACCTTCACGAACCTGAACCCGTGGTAGGTAAACTCCGGCGTCCAGAACACGGGAACCGCCGACGGCTCGCCCGCAATATATACGTCCGTCGCCTTCGCATCCCTTAGATTCGCTGTGAAAATGTCGCCGTTCTCGCCGAGAATTTCCGAATACTCGACCGTAATTTTATTTCCCGCCTCAAGGTTCGAGGGAATTTCCAGACTCACGACGCCGGCAATGTTCCTGCCGAAATCAACGATCCACGCAGGCTCGCCGTTCCTGAGATTTTTCCGGAAAATATCGACCGGCGCAAGCTTTTCGCGCTTCATGACCGGCGGAATGTTCATCATCCTTATGTTGCCGCACGGCGCCTCCGCGAGCTTCACGTTGCGCCTTCCGTACCTGCAGGGCCTCGCGTCGAAAACAGTTCCGTCGTAAATGCTCGAAGTCACCGTCGCCGAATACGTCCACTTCCACGTGCGGTCCGTCATCACGACCGTCTGCGTGCCGTCCGTGAACGTCACCACGATCTTCGCAGCCAGCATGTTTTTGCCCGCAAACGTCGGCATTTTCGCCCCCATTTTGAGCAGGAACGGGCTGTCGAACCTTCTCCACCCGTCCGCCACCTCGAAGCAGAACTTGAGCTGCGAGTTGCCGACCGCGTCGTAATAGATGTCGTCGACCACGAAATAGCACGTTTTCGAGTAGTCCGAGAACGCCGGGTCGAGCGCGATGTCCGGGTTTGTGCGCCTTCCGTTGACCGTCAGGTTGCAATACCCCAACCCGCAGTAGATTGCGAACGCCGACTTCACCGTCTTCGCGGCCGGCAGGTCAACGTTCTTCAGGAACTTCACGACCCTCCTCGGCTCGGTGTTCCCCGAAGTAATCCACGGATAGTCGAATTTCTCCGTAAAAGAGGCAAAATACCGCTCCACCCAGGCGTCGTCCCCGCTCTCCGCGGTAACGTACAACTCGACCGAAAGCTGCTCCAGATCGGGAAGTTCCTCCCCCGCGTATGTCATCGTCTGCGCGTCCGTTTCGACCTCGCCCGAATCCCAAAAAACGGTATCCCCGTTGCGCACAACTATCCTTGCGCTCTTCTGAAAGTCATGCGCTCTGTCGGTGGCGAGCTTCCACCTGAAAACCGGCTTCCTGCTGTCGGTAACAACGGGAAGGTAAAGGTCCTGGTTGTCTATTGAAAGCTGTCTGATTTCTAACATAAGTTACCTCCGTGAATTGCGCGGCGTTTTCCGCCGGGTGTCTTCTTCTGCGTAAAGGTTTTCTCTGCTTGCTTTTATTATAACTTCGGGAAGGCGGGAATGTCAATATTTCCCGCCTGACTGACGTCCGTTCGAAACTTCCGCCCGCCACTTTATTTCCGCGGGAAATGTGGATTTTCCAATCTGCATGGTCGTTTTTCCACGGGAAATGTGGATTGTCCAGTTGGCAGAGGCGTTTTTCCGCGGGAAATGTGGATTTTCCGGCGGAAATTATTCCTCGCTCACGCTTGTGGTTTCCGCTTCTGCGCCTGAACTCAGCGATTTCTGAATCGCACCGATGAAGTACGCGCAGAAGAACTGCGAACCGGTCAGGAGAATAATCGCGCACGTCGACGCGATGTTGCTGCCGGGAAATAAAAGATTGAACAAAAGAGTCATCCCGATTCCGAGAACTTCGCCCGCGGCCAGGAAAAACTCGTTCGCGGTGTGGACCTCGCCGGCCTTGCCTTTGAGCGAATCCAGCGTTTCAATCGTTGTGAAGTAGAGCGTCAGTTCCGGCTCGGAAATGAAGATGCCGAAGCCGCTGTTGAACGCGCTGAAAATCATCAACGGAATCCAGTCGAGCTTGAAAAACAGAATGCACGCCACGAGAATGATCGCACCCGATCCGACCGCCACCGAACCTGCGCGCCTTTTCGGCGTGACAATCAGACCGTAGAGCAGGGCGCCGATGATCGCGAAGATTTTCCCGACGGTCGAGTTGATTCCGACGAGGGTTTCGTTCCTGATGGCGTTAAAAATCAAAATCTCGATGAAAAATCCCATGGCGCCGACCCGCAGCCCTTTGAAGAACGTCATCGAGAGCATGAAACGGCCGATTTTCTCGCCCAAAAGCGCCTTGAACGACTCGCCGAGGTGGCTCTTTCTGTCGTCCGGGTCGAAGGTTCTTTGCATGGGTTCAAGCTTCAGGCTGAACAGGAACGCCGCCGCTACAACCCCGAGGAGGCAGCCGAACAAAATTCTGTACCCGGTGAAATTCCCCTCCGGGAACGCCGACAGAAGCAGTCCGCTCAGAATCGGAAACGCCAGCGCAATTATCGCGTTGATGGTGCCTTCAATCCCGCCCGCCGCGTCGCGGTTCTCGTCGGTGGTGTATTCCACGACCTCAAAACTGTACGAGACGTAATAAAAACCGGCCCCGAACGAGCGCAGAAGCGCCGGTACCCAGAAGAAGTCAATGGCCGCCTTTTCACCTAAAATTAGTACAAAAATGAAAAACGCCGCATACCCCGCGAATCCAATCCGCTGCGAAACCATCGGCGAAACGCGCCTTGACACAAGAACCGCCAAAACCATGAACAGCGGCTGGGAACCGAACGACAGCATGTTGTAGACCATCGCGTGGTTCACGCTTCCGCCGGCGCGCATGATGAAGGTGTTGACGAAAAGGGCCATGATGTTCACGATGGCCATCAGGCAGACGTCCATTCTGAGGAACGCGAAATACGCGCGCCCGAGCGAGCCGAACCGCTCCGAAAGTGTCATTTTGTTTTTGACCGGCGGCCTGGCGCCGGCTGAATTTTGACTGTTGTTTGAAAGGTCTGCCATGTGAAGAGGCTCCTTTTTAGATTGGGCAATATTTCCGGGAAATACCGGTTTTCCGGGAAATGCGGTGGATTCTCCGGATTGTGGATTTTCCGGGGAAATATCACTCCACCGCCAATACGAAAAACTTGAGGTAAAGGCTTTCTTTTTCCGCCATAAGCGACGCGTGGTCCGGCGACTGGGTCTTCATTTCGACCAGACGAACCCGCCTGCCACTCTCGCGCGCGGCGTCCGAAAGCATCTGGAGAAACGAGGCAACGGAGATAAAATGCGTACAGGAGGCACTGACGAGAAATCCGCCGGGTGCGACCAGTTTCAGCGCACTTTTGTTGATTGTTTTATACCCGCGGAGGGCGCTGTCGGCTTCGTCCTTCGACTTGGAAAATGCGGGCGGGTCGAGAATAACGAGCCCGAATTTCCTTCCTTCCGCGTTATACCTGCGCAGGAGTTCAAAAACGTCGGCCTGAACGGTTTCGATTATGTTCCCGAGACCGTTGAGCGCCGCGTTTTTCCTGACCTCGTCGAGTGCGCGTTCAGAAATGTCGGCAGCAAAGACTTTTGAGGCGCCAGCGGCCGCGCAGTTCAGCGAGAATCCGCCGACGTTGCAGAAGCAGTCAAGCACTTCCGCGCCTGCGGCATACCTTCTTACGGCGGCGCGGTTCTCCTTCTGGTCGAGAAAATACCCGGTTTTCTGGCCGTTTTCCAGGTCAACGTGCATTTTCAGGCTGTTTTCGGTGATGACCGTCTCGGGAACGAACTCGCCGAAGAGCGGCCCCTTGTAAAGGTCGAGCCCCTCTTTTTCACGAACGGCCGAGTCGCAGCGGGCGTAGATTCCCCGCGGCTTGAAAACGTTTTTCAGCGCCTGAACGATTGTTTCCCGGTTCTTTTCGATGCCGAGCGTGAGAATTTGCACGCTCAGAAGGTCTCCGTACTTGTCGACAATGAGCCCCGGCAGGTCGTCGCTCTCCGCAAAAACCGCGCGGTAGCTGTCGCCTTCGCCGAACCCGAGCTTTTTCCGGAAATCATTCGCTGCGCGGATCCTTCGCGTGTAAAAATCGACGTCCGGGAAGGATCTGTCGCGTATGAAGATCCTCACCAGAATCTTGGAGAGGTGGTTGATGTAACCCCTTCCCAGAAACTTCCCGTCCGCGGAATATACGTCGGCAAGGTCGCCGTTTTTGCCGGGTCCGGTGATGTCTGAAACCTCGTTCGCGTACACCCAGGGGTGCCCTTCGGCGATGCGTTTTTCGTGGTTCTTTTTGAGAGTAACTGTGTAAGGCATAGTTCTGTTCTCCGATTTGATATTTCCCGGAAATACGGTGGATTCTCCAAAATCCGGTCGCTTTGCGGCGCTTGGAAAATCCACAATTTTCCAAAACCCGGCGGTTTCTCCGCTCAGCCCGGAAAATCCACAATTCTCCAAAATCCGGTGGATTCTCCAACCAAGTGGAAAATCCACAAAAGCACGGGGTATTATACCACCTTCGCGCGTTTTTTACACCCGGAAATAAGAAAATCTATTAACTTCCCGGCCGCCGGATGATATAATTTCAGGCGGAAAAACACCGGAAAAGGAGACGCGGAGACGGAAAATGAGAAATTCGACACTTTGCTACGTGGAAAAAGACGGCTGCTACCTGATGATGCACCGCGTAAAAAAAGAACACGACCTGAACCGCGACAAGTGGATCGGGATCGGCGGCGGTTTTCTTGAGGACGAGTCGCCCGAGGATTGCGTGAAAAGGGAGTCGCTTGAGGAGACCGGGCTGACGCTTGAGGACCCGAAGCTTCTTTCTGTTGTAACGTTCGTGATTGAGGGCGGCGAGTGCGAGCATATGTTCCTGTTCAAGGCAAAGCGTTTTTCCGGAAATCTTACCGACTGCGACGAAGGAACGCTCGAATGGGTTCCGAAGGAGAAAATCTACGGGCTCGACCTGTGGGAGGGTGACAAGATTTTTCTCCGAAAAATAGAGAAAGATTGCGACTTCTTCACGCTGAAGCTCGTTTACGACAAAGAGGGGAATCTTCTTGAGGCGGTCGAAAACGGGACTGAGAAAATCAAATAAAAGAGAGGATTGAAAACTATGGCCTGCACGACGATTTTGGTCGGAAAAAACGCGTCGAACGACGGCTCGACGATGATTGCGAGAACTGACGACGGACATTTTGACGTAAAAAAGATAATTGTGGTGGAACCGAAGGACACCAAGCGTGTTTACAAGAGCGTTATTTCCCACGCGGAGGTGGAGCTTCCGGAAAATCCGATGCGGTTCACGGCCTGCCCGAACGTGGAACCGGGCGAGGGCGTCTGGGCGGCGACGGGAATCAACTCCGCGAACGTGGGAATGACCGCGACCGAGACGATAACCTCGAATCCGAGGGTTCTTGCCGCGGACCCGTTCGTGAACGCGATTCCGCCGAAGACGAAAAGAGACAAGTGGACGCCGGGAGGCATCGGCGAGGAGGACTTCGTGATGCTTGTGCTGCCGTTCGTGAAGACCGCGCGGGAGGGCGTGCTCAGGCTGGGTGAGCTTCTCGAAAAGTACGGCACGTACGAGGCGAACGGAATCGCGTTCAACGACGAGAACGAAGTCTGGTGGATGGAGACCATCGGCGGCCATCACTGGATCGCGAAGAGGCTTCCGGACAACATGTGCGTGATCGCCCCGAACCGGCAGGGCCTCGACATCTTCGACCTTAAGGATGCGTTCGGCCCGCAAAAGGAACACCTCTGCTCAAAGGACCTCAGGAAGTTCATTTCGGAAAACAAGCTCGATTTGAACAGAGACGGCAATTTCAATCCGAGGAAGATTTTCGGCTCCGACACCGATTCGGACCGCATTTACAACAACCCGCGCGCGTGGTTCATGGGCAGATACCTGTGCCCCGACTCGATGAAGTGGGAAGGCGAGGGCGCGGATTACGGACCGGAGAGCGGCGACATTCCGTGGGCGGTGGTTCCTGACAGGCTGGTGACGGTTGAAGACGTGAAATACCTGCTCTCGTCCCACTTCCAGGGAACCCCGTTCGACCCGTATTCGAACCGCGACACCGGCGTGCGCGGGAAGTACCGCTCAATCGGCATCAACCGCACCGGCGTGATGACGGTCTGCCAGATAAGGCCGGACGTTCGCGATGAGATAAAGGGGCTCGAGTGGGTCTGCTTCGGTTCGACGACGTTCGACGCGATCGTTCCCGTTTACACGAACGTTCCGAAGCTGCCGGCGTATCTCTCAAACGTCGAGGCGACCGTTTCGACCGAAAACTTCTACTGGTCGAGCCGGCTTATCGGCGCGCTGGCGGACGAAAACTTCCCGTCCTGCATCCAGCACATCGAACGCTACCAGGCCAAAACGATGATCGAAAGCCGCCGCATCATTGCCGAATATGACCGAAAAATAGGCGAAATCGCCGACAAGGCGCTAATTGAGTCTTTGGCCGCCAAAGCGAACGCGGAGGTTGCGGAAATGGCGAAAAAGGAGACCGACCGCGTGCTCGGGAATGTTCTTCGCGAGGCGAGCGTGAACATGAAGAACGGCTACAGAAGGTCGGACAACTGACGCGTTCCCAAGAAGCGTAAGGCTTTCCGCAGAGTGTTCATTCTTGAACAAACCGCGAAAATAAGCTACAATCAATATGAAAATTACATTTGCGAGGGCAAAACCGAAAGGAGCAGATTATGGAACTGAGTGAGTATATGCTGAAAGACGGACTGAAATTTATTGTCGGGAAATGGCAGGCGGACTACGTGGTGAACGCCTTCTCCAACGACCTTGCGCACATTCCCGCGGCGGAGTTCAAGAGCGAGGACGGCCGCACGTTCGAGGACCTCAAGTTTGAGTTTTTCGAGGACCACACCGTGAAGGTTCATGTCGAGGCGGGCAAGGATTTTGGCGGCACCTGGGAACAAACCGGAATGATGGATTACCGCTACAAGCTTGAGGCGTTCGAGGAAATTCCCGAAGGATTTTTCAAGGACGCGGCCGAGAAGCTTGACGTGCTCGATGGGCACCTCGTTTTCGCGATCGGCTTCCTGGCGGTGGCGCTGAAGAAGACCGAGGAGGGACAGATCACGAAGGAACCCGACATCGGCGACCTTGCTCCGAGCGAGGAAGACCTCAACATGAACGACATCGCCGGCGAATACGAGGTCGCCAAGGCGAAAACGTTTGCCTGCGGCAAGTTCGACCTGTTCACGAAAGAGGAAATCGTGGCGGACTTCAACAAGCGCGTCGAGAACGGCGAGGCGAAGCCCGAAGAGCTTGCCGACGCTGTCAGAGCGTTTGAGATGATCGTCGAGTTCACAGCCGATCACAGGGTGGTCGAGTGGATGCCGCTTCCCGCGGGCGTTCCCGAAGAGGCTATCAAAGCCGCTCTTGAAGCGGGCGAGATCAGCGCGGTCAAGGACGGCAGATTCACCGGAGGCGGCGGCAAGGAATGGAAAGCCGTGAACGGCAAATACTACTACAACACCGGCGAGCATCGCGAAATGTTCGACGAAGTGCAGTCTTCCTGGGACGAGTTGGTCTTTGACGAAGAAGGCCTTATGGACTTCTCCTCCGGGCTTGTGAAACTGAGGAAAAAATAACCTAAGGAAACGCTGATTAAATGCTCTTTACGCAAGCGGCGAATAACTGACTGCGTGCACTTGAGCGTAGTTAGGTAGTATTAGCTATTCTTTACGAGTATAAGGTGTCTTACGACAGATTTGTTGCCGCTTGCTTTCCGAGAGCTCCCCTCTCGCAGTATCTTCATACAGCTACGCATGTCTCCGCTCAGCCTCCAGTTTAGCTGACGCTAAAAGTCGTCTTCACGCGAGACATGCGCAACTCGGCAAATATGCGTTAGCAACCTTGTGTATGAAGCCGCAGCTTTGCATCGGCGGCATGAACGATTCTGGGCTTCGCCCAGTCAAGTGAGGGACGCGATGCAAAGTGCGGCAGCTTCGGGGTCGCGCTCGAAAAAATAGCTATTTAATCAGCAATTTCCTAAGATTAGGGAAAAAGAGAGACAGCCTGCGCCGCTCGCGGCGCAGGCTGTCTCTTTTTTCAACCGTATAATCAACCGGCGTATTGGTTAAGAAGCGAAACGTAAGTGTTCGGCTGGTGCTGCGACGTAATCGACTCGGACCCCGCCATAAGCTTCACGGCCAGAGTCGTGAACGGGTAGAGAGTAGATTCGCGCTGGATCTGGAAGAGCAGGGTGAGCGCGGCGTTGTAATCGCCGCCGCCGGCGACGATAGCGAGCTGTTCGAACAGCTCGTACACCGAGATACCGTTTTCCGGGTCTTTACCCGCTTGCGTGAGCGAGTATTTATCCTCATAATAGGATTTGATTCCCGAAGGGATGGTCGTTACCGTGCTCAGCATCTGCTTGATTCCGGTGGCGTTGTGGCTTACGTCGAGGAGCATAATGTCGGTTCCGGCACGGAAGAATCCCATTTCAGCAGGGGGGACCATCGTAACAGCGTCGGCCGGGTTCAGAATATTGAAAATGTTTCCGCCGTCGGAGCAGACCGACTCGCTGCGGATCGTTGTCGGCGTCGCGAACGTATAGACGAATGCGTTCGAAGCACCGAACTCGTTGTTGTAGAGAACGCCCAGCAGGTTCGCACAGGCAGCGCCGCGGCTGAAGCCCGTGAACACAACCAGCGGGTTGTTGGTGCGGTTGGTGACGGTGCGTTTTACCGAGGTGTAGATATCGGATGCCGCCTGGTAGAAGTTCTCGGCGTAGAGCGTGTTGTCGTCGTGAGAGGGCGCGAAGTCGAAATTCGAGTGCCACTCGCCGCCGGATGTTCCGCGGACGACCACGACCACAAGATCTCTGGCCTCGCCTTTGTACATAACTTTACCGGTGCCGATCGTGAACGCGGACGTGTGCGAGTAGTCGGTTGCCGCCTTCTCGTAGTTTTTCTGGTCGGCCGTGCGCACGCTTAAGTTGTGCGACTGGAGGGTCGCCTTAACCTCGTCTTTACCGTTGGAAAGGTTAAAATTGAGAATCGCCTTCGCGAAGTCAAGCGAGAACGACCTGTTGTCCTCGGGAAGCGCGATGTCGAAATACTTGGTGTTGTCCGGCGTCGCGGTAGGCTCCTCGGTGGGAACGCCGGTCGGTGCGGAAGTAGGTGCAGCGGTAGGCGCGGACGTCGGTGCGGAAGTCGGCGTAGACGTAGGAGTAGGAGTCGGCGTATCGGTGGGCGTCGGAGTGGGCGTCGGCGTCGGAGTAGGCGTGTCGGTGGGAACCGGCGTGGGCTCTTCCGTTGGCGCTTCCGTGGGCGTGGCTGTCGGTGCGCCGGTAACGGCCGGAGCTTCCGTATCAGCCGGGGCTTCGGTCACGTCAGGCGCAGCGGTCTCGTTGCCGGCCGGAGTTTCAGTCACTTCCGGAGCGTCGGTTTCGCCCGCAACGTCAGTGGCGGCCGGTGCCTCGGTGTCTGCCGGAGTCGGGTCGTCCGGTTTCTTGTTGCATGCGGTAAGCGTGGAAAACACGAAAACAACGCACAGAACAATTGCGAGCAGAATGGTCAAAATTTTTCTCGTTTTCATAAAAAGTACCTGCCTGAAATTAGTCGAAAGGTGCTTGCGGATCCGCGAAAGCAGACCCGGTTAAAAGCGGTTAAAGAAGCGGGAAAAACCCGAAATTTAGCGGGGAAAACCCGGAAAAACTTAAAGAGCGGAAACCAGCAATATCAGCCGAGGGTCCGCGAAAGAAGCGCTGACAGCTCCTCGAAAATAGGCCCGGTGGCCTCGTTCTTCATGACTCTCGCGACGACCTTGCGCCCGGAAAAAACGCGGATCTCCGAAAAAGTGTCGCCTTTTTTGGCGGCGCGGCCGGCGGGAAAATCGTTTAAAAGCTTTTCGGTAATGAAATCTCTGCAGCGGTCGACGACCGTTTCGGAAATCGAAAAGAAGTTGCTGACGGAGTCGAACTCGGCGTCGAGGTCGTACCGCCTTGTGTACGTCACGCGGGAAGTCATCGCGCCGGTCCTGGTTTTCCAGGCGTCAAACGCGAGCAGAATCGAAGAACTTCTGTTAAGCTCCTTGATCCTCTCCCGCAGTTCGATCGCGGTAAACGCCGGTGCCGGTGCCACTTCCGGTGCCTGAGCTGTCTGTTCTTTTTTTCCGGTTTTGCCTGAATTTTTCATTTTGTCTCCGAAGCCGCGGCCGCCGAATTATATGCCGCAGAAGCTCAAATCGCGGCCGCTCCTTTTTATTTTATTAAAGACGAAGCTTTTTTTCAATACTTTTCGCAGGCAACAGGCTGCAAACCTGAGACAAAAGTCCGGAAATGCATCAAATCAAGAGAAAAAACCGCTTTTTACCTTATTTCACGAACACGACCGACGCGTTGACGGTGATCTCCTTGCCCTTGTTGCCGAAATAGAGGTCGTTGTCTCCGCTCGCGGCGTAGTTGCCGATGTAAACGACCTTGCCCGCCTTGGTGACCGCGAAAGCGTGAACGTCGTCCGCGATTTTGGAGCTCTTCCTGCCGCCGTGTACGGAAAGAGTACCGCTCTGCTTTTCGACGAAGTCGCTCAGATAGTAGGTGTTGTTCCCGCCCGCACGAGCGCTTCCGACCGTGACGTCCTCGGCGATTTTCTTTCCGTTCCTGTACAGGGTTCCGCGGCCGCGCTCAGTCTTGACTTCCTTGTAGTACAGGCAGCCGTCGGCGGCAAAACCGTCGAGGTACACTCCGGTGTCGACAGTTTCGTCCTTCGAGGTTTTTGCGGAAGTCGCCTTGTGAAGGGTGTAGGCGAGACTGCCGTCCTTCTGGGTCTGACCGTCCGCGAAGTAGTAGGCGGTCTTTTCGCTTCCAAGGAAGAATACGGCAGCGCAGCTGTCTGCCGTACCGTATACGCGTTCGCCGCCGAGAACAAGCTCAAACGAGTAGGAAGTGGGCTCCACCGCCTTCGCGACCGCTGCAGTAATGTCTGAAACGTTGTCGTAATCCTCCAGCCGCGGCTTTGCGACGGCCGTCTCCTGCGCCTTAAAATAGGCGCAATTCGAGTACGACACCACAGGCGCGAAGAATCCGGATGAACCGCCTTCCGGAGAGTCAGATTCGCCGCCTCCGGAAACGTAAATTCCCATGGCCAGCACCGAGACCTTGTCGCCGGAACAGTAGTTGAGAACCGGCACCGTTCTTACGGTCATGCTGCTCGCCAACGCCTGCCTGAGCGCGTCCCTGGCGGCTTTGTCGGCGTAAGCTTTCTCCGCGTCAAGATACGCGCTGTAGTCGATCTGGTACTGCTCCATTGCGGCCTCGTAATCGCCCTCCGAAGAGAACTGCGCCTTGTTGGGGTACGAAGGCGCCTCCGGCCTCTCAGCCGGAATAAGGCCGTCGGCTTCCGCAAACGTGTCCTCGACATAAAGCGAAGTGTTCTCGGTGTACTTTTCATAGGTCAGGAAGAACCTTCCCTCCGAGGGACAGTTCAGGTCGCCGAGGAAGCCGTCGCCCAGAACGTCAGAGCAGATTTTTGTCTTTTCCGTCTTGTTCGACCTGGTGTAGAGAACCTCGTTCTTGACGTAGAGAACGCTGCCGCCGCTTCCCGCCATTCCGACCGAAGTCACGTCGCGGTCGACGCACTCCGCAGCCGCGTCGCCGGTTTTCACCCAGAGAGAGCCGTCGCTGCCGACGAAAGCGATGTCTTTAAGGTTCGGGGAGTAGACGTACGATTTAAAGTCCGGAGCAATCGACTCGACGCCGGTCTTCGGCGAGAACCTGTAAAGCGCGCCGTTCTTTTCGTAGAGAATGTACGAATTCCCGGCTCCGGTGGCGTAGGCGGAAATGCCGGAATCCACCCTGACGATAGGCCCGCCGCTGATCTTCCTGCAGTAGAGCGTAACGTTCTGGGAGTAGCCGTCGTTGTTGTCGGGAAAGTAGACGTAAATCCCGTCGCCGCTCTCCTTCACCATCTCCGCGAGAACCGCCGCTGCCGCCTCCGCTCTACCGCGGTCGGAAGTGACGTCGCCTGTCAGGAAGTTGGAAGACAGCTGCGTGCCGGAATTGGTGCCGTTCGCCCTGAAAAGCTCGTTCCCGGCGACGTAGTAGTAGACCGTTCCCTTGCGTGAATTAGCGCGGTAGGCAAAAATGAGTCCGATCACCACGCAGACAAGCATCACCCCCGAAATCACCGCGAAAACCGGCCGCTTTTTAATATACTCCCATATCTTCACGAGGAACGCGGGCACCTTTACGGGTCTCTTTTCCGCCTTTTTCCGATTCTTGCTCTTCATCGACAAAGCACCTCCTTAGCCCTTGATTTTCCCTATAACAAGGAAAATCAGGAAGGCAACGGCCTGCGTCGCCACAATCGTGGCTCCGACAGGTGTATCGGCCGTCACCGCGATTGCCAGCCCCGTGAGAGTGCAGCCCGCCGACAGCGCCGCCGAACATATCGTAACGCTGCGGAAGCTCTTGAACACCCTCATCGCGGAAAGCGCGGGGAAGACGACAAGCGCGGAAATGAGCAGCGAACCGACGAGATTCATCGCCAGAACGATCACCACCGCGATTATCACGGCCGACGCGAGATTTATGAATTTTGCGCGCGTACCGGTTGCCGAGGAGAAACCCTCGTCAAACGTTACCGAAAAGATTCTGTTGTAGAACAGTACGAAGAATAGCACCGTTACCGCCGACAGCACGACCGAGACGATCACGTCGGTCTTGCCGAGCGTCAGTATAAGAGTCGACCCGAACAGAGTCGAGCAGACGTCCCCGCTTATGTTTGAGGAGACCGGGAATATGTTCAGGAGCAGGTACCCGGTCGCCAGCGCCGTGACCGACAGCATCGCCACCGCCGCGTCGCCTTTGACGCCCGTATTTTTGCCCAGCCTGAGCAGGAATATCGCGCAGACCACCGTTACCGGCAGCACCACGAGCATGTTCCTGGTGACGTGCAGCACGGTCGCGATCGCGAGGGCCCCGAAGGCCACGTGGGACAGTCCGTCCCCTATGAACGAAAACCGTTTAAGTACCAGCGTCGTTCCGAGCAGCGAGGAGCAGACGGAAATGAGCACGCCGCAAATGAATGCGTACCTCACGAACGGGAAGGACAGAAAATACGCGAATTTCCGGAGAATTTCAAGCATTTCCGAAGCCTCCTTTCCCGAATTCCGACACCGCGAACATCGACGTCGTCCCGAAGAACACCTTATCGCCCACGTGCAGAATGTGGGAGGCGTAGGTTTTCGCCGCCGCCAGGTCGTGGGAGATCATAATTATTGTTATTCCGTGCTCGTGATTGAGCGCCGCGAGGGTCTTGTAAAGCTCCACGGTCGCCTGGGGGTCGAGGCCCGCGGTCGGTTCGTCGAGGAGAAGTATCTTCTCTGTGGCGCAAAGCGCTCTCGCCAGAAGCACTCTCTGCTGCTGGCCGCCGGAAAGCTCTCTGTAGCACCGGTTTGTAAGGGCGGAAATGCCCAGCTTCGCGAGCGCGTCGGCCGCTCTTTTTTTCTCTTCTTTTCCGTAAAAAGGTCGCGCGCCCATCCTTCCCAGGTTGCCGGACAGAACGATCTCTTTGACCGATGCCGGAAAATCGCGCTGCACCACGTCCTGCTGAGGCATGTAGCCGATCTGCTTCGGGGAGACGCCGCCGGCAAACGTTATCGAGCCGGAAATGGGCGGGATAAGCCCCAGAACGGTCTTCATCAGCGTGGTCTTTCCCGACCCGTTGTCGCCTAAAATGCACAGATAGTCGCCCTCGCAAACCGTGAAGTCGATCCCGGACAGCACCTTTCTGCCTTCGTATCCGATTGTGAGCTTACTGCAAGTGATCAGCTGCATAAAATCCTCCGCGGCTCCGCGTTCCCGCCGGCCTGCAAGGCTCGACGGCCATGGCGCCGTTTCCCTAAAACAAGGCAAATTTAATTTTTCTTAAGCGCTTCGGCGATCACCTTGAGGTTCGCCTCCATTACCGCCAGGTAGGTCGCGTTCTCCGCGTCCTTCGCCGGCGCCTGCTGCATCGGGTCGAGCGTCAAAAGCGTATAGTCGCCCGCGTGCGCGGTTTCCGACATTACCGTGTCCGCAATCTTTCGCGAACTTCCCGGCAGAACGATCACCTTTGAGATGCCCAGTTCCGCAGCTTTTCCTTTCAAGAATACTATTGTCGCCGGCGAGACTTCGGTCTCCGCTGAACACCCTGTGAACGGCGCGTAGTAGTCAAGTCCGAATTCGCGGGTCAGGTACAGGAACGGAAATCTGTCGCCGAAAAAGAGTACTTTTGTGTCTGCCGCCGCGACCGTATCCGCGTACTTTCCCTTAAGGGCTTCGAGAGCGCCTTTGTAGGCTTCCGCGTTTGAGGAATACTTTTCCGCGTTCCCGGGATCTGCTTCGGAGAGGGCTGAGGCGATTGCGTTTACCGCCGCTTTCGCGTTGCCGAACGACAGCCACAGATGTTCGTCGAATTCCTCTTCGTCTCCGTGGGCGTGTTCCTCCGCCGGCACCTCCATGCCTTCCCTGATCTCTTCGTCGAGAAGGGTCACGCCGGGAACTGCCGAAATCACGATTTCAACCGGTTTTTTGCCGTCCGCCGGCACCTTTGCGACCGCGTCCCTGACCCAGGCGTCCGATTCACCGCCGGTGTAGACGATGATGTCGCAGGAGGAGATTGCCGCGATGTCAGAAACGCCGGGAACGTAGCTGTGAATGTCCGCGCCGTTGTCCGCGAGCAGGTCGATCTCGACGCCTTCGACGCCTTTCGCGACCTCGCGGGTCCAGTCGTACAGCGGGAACACCGTCGCGAGAACGTGAATTTTGCCGCCGCCGGCATCCGGCGTGCATCCCGGAAGGAGCAGGAATGCAGAAATAAGCAGGGAGACGGTCAGCGCCGCCAATACGGCGGAAATGAGTGTTTTGTGCGCGAAACGTTTAAATATACGTTCTTTTTTCATTGTTAATCACTCTTTCCGCTTTCTGCTTTGTTTCCGGTTCCGCGAAACGTCGCGTCGTACCCGACAGTTTTTTCGGCAGCCTCGGCCCATTCCTCTTCATAGCCGGCACCGTACGCGCCGTCATACGCGTTTCTGCGCACGTTCCGAAGCGCTACCGAAGGCCTTGTCCAGGCGTTCGCGGCGCATTCCCCGCAGGTACCGTAGAGAACCGTCTCGGTCTTGTCGAGGGTAAAGCTCTGGGTTCCCTCGATGCTCTTGACGAGCGCTTCCGCGGCGCTTGACTCCATGTGGATCGTCTTTCCGCATTTCTTGCAGAACAGGTGGATGGTGTCCTTGCAGTCCTCGACGTCGAGATACTGAAAATAGACTCTGCGGTCGCCTTCCTTTGACGCGCGCCTGATCTTTCCGTCGGCCTCGAGCGCCGCCAGATTTCTGTAGACCGCGCTTCTGCTTATGCCTGACGCTTCAAGCGCGTCCGTGATCTCATCCGCGGACAGAAGGCTGTCGGGGTGCGACGCGAGATAGTCGGTCAAAAGTTTCCTTTGCTTTGTCGAATACGGTGCCATTTCCGCCTGCGGCCCGCGCTCTGTGGGCCTCAACGCTCCTTTTCCGGTCTGAATTTGCGATTCCGTCGCAAATCAATGATATTATACCACGCTTTCGCCCGTTGTCAAGCGCATTTTTGCATTTCCCGTTTTTCCGCGATATTTCCATTTTTTCCAAGTGAAATGCATAGAAATTAACGTCGGGAAGGGACGTCGGCCGGTTCGTGAACGTTCCCACCAGTTCACCCCGGAATGTCACTTTTTGTCACCAAATGCCCCCTTTTGGAGAATAATGTCTCCGTTTGGAGAATATTGCCCCAAGTTGGGGAATAATTCCCCCGTTTGGAGAAAAATCCCCCGTTTTGGGCAAAATTGGGCAAAGTTGTCCGGACCCGGCGAAGAATGTGAACTGGTAAATGTCCCGGCCGGCGAACCCGGCGAACAACGTTCCTGCCCGGAAAATATTCCCGCTTTTGGAAAATAAAATAATTGCGCGCATTCCCGCCGTTTTCGTTGAAACCGCCGCCCGAAAATGATAGAATAAAAGCACCTTATGAACCGAAGGAGCGCGAAAGCTATGAAGAGATGTTGCGTGAAGTTTAGGGCCGTCGCGGGAATATGCGTCGCCGCTGTGCTGATTGCGGCATTTGCGTTGATTTTTGCGGGGTGCGGGAGAAAAGGACAGCCGGAGCCGCCGTTCTATCCCGAATTCAGGAGCGTGAAGAGCGTCGTGAACGGTCTTGAAGTCACCATGGATTTTGAGAAGAATAATAACTATTTCGGAGGCATGGGGGTTTACCCCAGTGAATGCTGGCTCGACGTCGCCGTGACGGTAACGGAGCTTGATCCCACCGGGGAGACGGATTTCGGCGGGGTTCCCATGTTCAGCGGGAAGGAAAAGACCGTTCTGAAGAGCAAGGCGACGGCGGATTATCCAACGTACGACACGGATTTTGTGATGGTGATCGAAGGGTTCGGCGGAACGGGCTCAGATAATGCAACCGGCGGAAACGACTCAAGTAACGCGACGATTCCCGGAACGAACGACGGCAAAACGTACAAGCTCACTTTCAGAACGACGAACGACGCCAACAAAGCGGTCGACGAGCGGTATCTTTTGTACCGCGACGGAACCGTTCTGCTCTCGGAAGCGGGCGCGGAACTGCTTGTCGGCGAGATGACAAACGACGAGAAAATTTCCCTTGTTGTAGGTAATTACGGAGACCAGCCGGTTCCCGGCAACGCGGGCTCGACCACGCCGTTCCCGTACTATTTGATTCCTTCGCTGTCGCTGGCGGACGGCCCCCAGGGCGTGCGGTGCGGAGAGCAGACGGTTTGGTACCCTTCGTGCCAGCTGATGGCCTCCACGTGGGACGAGGAGATGATCGAACGCGTCGGCGCGGCGATCGGAAGCGACTGCGTGGCGACGGGAGTGGACGTCATTCTCGGCCCGGGCATGAACATCCAGCGGCTGGCGGTGGGCGGCAGGAATTTCGAGTACTTTTCGGAGGATCCGCTTCTGACCGGAAAGGCAGGCGCGGCATATTCGAGAGGCGTGGCTTCACAGGGCGCGGCGGTGTCGCTGAAACACTACGCCGTCAACAACCAGGAAACTGCCCGCGGGTCGGTTTCCGCCGCGATCAACGACAGGGCGCTCTTCGAGATCTACCTCAGGGGCTACAACTACGCGATTCGCGAAGGCAACGTGCTGACGGTGATGTCGTCGTACAACAAGGTCAACGGGACGTACACTTCGACCCATTACGATCTTCTTAAATGGGTCCTCCGCCAACACTACGGGTTCAAGGGGCTCGTGATGTCGGACTGGGGTTCGGGCGGCAGCGTAACGGATAAGGTCCGTGCCGGCAACGACCTGGCGACGCCGGGAACCGCGGAGCAGGTTGAAGAGCTCAAAACCAAGCTTGAGAAAGACCCGGAATATATAAAATATATCGACGAAGCGTGCGCCAACATTCTGAAAGTCGTCGCGAACTCCAAAGCATACAGCGAGCTGTTCAGCGGAAAACACCGCGCTGACAAGGAAATTGAATACGAAAAGAACCGCGCCACGGCGCTTGCGGCGGCGGAGTCGGGAATGGTCCTCCTCAAGAACGAGGACGGCGCGCTTCCCATTGCGAAGGGTTCCAGAATTGCGCTGATGGGAATGCGGGCGTACAACCCGATTTACGGCGGCGGCGGTTCGGGAGTGGTTTTTGCGGCAAAGACCGAATCGATTGACGGTGCCCTTTACGACGAAGGGTTCATTCTCGACCCGACGCTCGCTATGTGGTACGGAGTTTCAGACAAGCCGCGGAAGGATTTCGAGGAGTATATAAAAACGGCGGCGGAGAGTTGCGAGGCGGCGGTGATCGTTATCGGGCGCGAGACGACCGAAGGCGAGGACATGAAGAGCGGCGAGGGCGGATTCCTGCTCACCGAAAACGAAAAGATTTGCATTACCAAATCGTCGGAGGCGTTCCGGGCGGCCGGGAAGAAGACAATAGTTATTTTAATGACAGGGAATCCGGTCGAAACGGATTCCTGGAAGGACTGCGCGGACGCGATTCTGTGGTGCGGAATGGCGGGCGAGACGCTCGGAAAGGCGCTGGTCAGGGTTCTGGACGGCACCGTGAACCCCTCAGGAAAGCTTACGATGACGTGGCCTTCGACGTTCGAGAGCACGCCTTACTACTACGACTACCCGGGTTCGGCGTATTTGACCAAGTACAGGGACGATATTTACGTGGGCTACAGGTATTACGAGACGTTCGGCGTAGACGAGTCGTTCTGCTTCGGGCACGGGCTCGGCTACACTTCTTTTGAGTACTCGGATTTCGAGGTTAAGATAGCGAGCGGCGCGCGGCCCAGGGAGGCCATGTACGACCTTTCCGTGACGGTCAAGAACACCGGGAAGGTGAGCGGGCGCGAGGTCTGCGAGTTTTATATCACAAAACCGGGCGAAGAAGGCGAGCTATTGCCGGCCCGCGAGCTCTGCG
This sequence comes from Mageeibacillus sp. UBA1212, assembly GCA_002309655.1. GTDB lineage: Bacteria > Bacillota > Clostridia > UBA1212 > UBA1212 > UBA1212. The sequence continues at coordinate 31,684 of DBXM01000050.1, read as the reverse complement.
GATTCGCGAAGACGAAGCTTCTCAAGCCGGGGCAGTCGCAGAGAATTACGGTCACGGTCACCTGGTGGGAATTTGCCGAGTATGTGAATGAAAACAAGTCGCTGGAGATAGTCAAAGGCGAGTACGCATTCTCTGTAGGTGCGTCTTCGCGCGACATAAAGTTCACTCAAAGCGTTACCGGGCGCGTTTCTTTCCCGATTTCCGAGTATCTCTACACAGAGTCTGAGGACGCCGTGGAGCCCATATCTCCCGGACACCTTAACGAATACGAGGAAGAGCGCGAGAACCTTGCGCTTGGTGCGGAAACGCGCTGCAGCGGCGTCGAGGGCGGGTACGCTTCGAAATACGCGGTCGACGGAGACTTGAATACCCGCTGGAGCGCCGCGGGAACAAGGGGAGAGCGATTCCTGGTCATCGATCTCGGCGACAAAAAAACGGTCGACAAGCTCGACATCGCGTGGGAGTCGAACACTGCGTATGGGTACTGGATCAGGTTTTCCGTCGACGGCGAGAACTGGACGGAGCCCGAACTGTATCAAATGAAGTACGAAATCGTCGACAGGGATATTCTTCATTTCGAACCGTTTGAGACGAGGTTTATAGAAATTACGGTTAATGACGGCGCGAACTGGTGCTCGATCTACGAAGTCGGCGTGTACGGCGGGTGATTTCAGATTGTTCGGCGTCTGATCCGCGGCGCGGCCGGCGTTAAGAGTGAAGTGTTGGAATTGATTCACGCGACTTCCCTGCAGGAAAGGGATTTCAGGAAAATGACACGCGGAAGAGTTCGTTTTAAGGCAGTTCCGGCGGCCGGCATTCTCGCACTGTTGATATTTGTTTTCGCGACAACGGAGGTTCGGTTTATTAAGATTGACGTTCCCGCAAGCGCCGACTGGTGCTCGATTTTTGAAGTCAGAGCGTTCGGGGCGATTGCGAATTAATAGTGAGTAATATAGGTTGATATTATTTGGGAGGCAAAATGGATCTTGAACTGCTAAAACTCGCCAAACCGGTTTTTCTTGAAGGGTTGGAGGACGACGTGAACATTCAGGCTGGCTTCGCGACCGTGCTGGACGTTCCGGACGTTAGCCGTATGGAAGACGCGTTCGTGCTTGTCACGGCCAGGAACTTCTACCGCCTTTACGTGAACGGTATTTTCGTGGCGCACGGCCCGGCCAGGGCCTGCGACGGCTACCTCCGCGCCGACTGCGTGGATATCGGAAAATACCTGAAAATAGGGAAAAACTACATCGCCTTCGAGGTGACGTCCTACGGGAACATGTTCGGCTACGCCAACGACGTGGTGCTGGGGAAGGGCCTTCTTCGCGCCGCGGTGAAGGCGGGCGATACCGTGGTGTTGTCGTCCCCGGAGACCTTCAGAGGCGTGCGGCTGGCGCAGCGCGAACAGCTTGCGGAGCGGATTTCCCACTGCCGGCAGATGGCGGAAAATTACATTCTCGACCGGAAATACACGGAGTGGAGAACGGACTTCACGCTGCTTGACGCGAAGGTGGCGGAGGTCGACGACGCGTCGGAACTCCTTCCCCGCGGCTGCGACTACCCCACGCTTGAACTGACCCGCGCCGAGCGCCTTATCGACGCCGGCCTCGCGGAAATCGACGAAAACGTTCCTTTTGACGACGCGTGGTTCGAGAAGTCCCTCGCCCACTACAAGGATTTGAAGGAGAGGCCTCTGCGCGACTACGTGCGGACGGTCGAAAAGCCTGCGCGGGAAGGGGTCAAAATCAAGTACGAAAACGGTGTCCTGGCGGCGGAGGGGCTGCGGAAGGACGAGACGTTTTACGCGCTTTTCGACCTCGGGAAGCCGCAGGTGGGCTTTGTGGAGATCGACGCGGAGACCGAAAAGGCGGGAATTGTCGACGTGGTTCACCTGGAGTCGTTCGCGGTCTACGGCGACAAGGACGAGTTCTCGGGCGGCGCGAATCCGGTGCTCAGGCTTCACACGGAGGGCGGCAGGGTTCGCTTCACGTCGATGGAGCCGGTGCTCGCGAGGTTCGTGAAGGTTTATTTCCGCGGGTGTGGCAACGTTAAACTGAATTCGGCCGGCGTGCGAGAGTATACGGTTCCCGATAGCGGCTCCGTGTGCGGCGCGGGGAGCTTCCTCTGCAGCGACGAGGACGTGAACCGAATTTACGAGGCGGCGCGGCTGACCCTCAGGCTGAACGCGCTGGACGTCTTCATGGACTGTCCGGACAGGGAACGCGGCGGCTGGCTGTGCGACTCGTACTGGACCGGGCGCGCGGAGGGCGTGCTGCTCGGGAATCACCGGATCGAAAAGAATTTCCTGGAAAACTTCCTGCTGACCGACCCTGAAAAGATGTGGAACGCGTTCTTCCCGGAGGTCTACCCGGCCTACAAGAGCAGTTTTTCGGCGGGTCCCGGCATCACCACGTGGTCGTTCTGGCTTCTGGAGGAGCTCTGCTGCTACGTGAAGGCCAGCGGCGACAGGGAGCTTGCGGAGAGGTTCAGGCCGCGGATCGAGGCGTTCGTCAAGGGAAGTCTCGGGCTCATCGGCGGCTCCGGCCTTTTCGAGAACCTGCCCTGCATCTTCATCGACTGGTCCTACTCCAACGAAGGCGTCTTCAACGGCCCGGTTTCCACCGCCGCCAACGCCCTCTACTCGAAAATGCTGCGCGACCTCGGGGCTCTCTACGGGAACGCCTCTTGGACGGAAAAAGGCCTCGAAATGCGGCGGCTGATCCGCGAGGCAATAGGTATCGGTGTTGACGGCAGCGCGAAAAAAGGCTACAAAGGGCCGGAATACATTCCCGACAGCCTCCGGGTGGACGAAAACGGCCGCCTGCGCCCGAACGGACTCACCACCGAGGCGGCAACGTACCTCACGATCTGGTCGGAAATTTTCGACCCGGACGAGGCTCCGTTGACTGTCTTCAACGCGGTCAGAGCGATGGGCGCGTCGCCGGAATTCTTCCCGTCGGCAAGGGTCGGCAGGGCGGGCCTCTTTATCGGGCTCCAGTACAGGTTCGACATGCTGGCGAAGCTGGGTGAACGCGCGCGCCTCCTTCAGGAGCTGAAATCATTCTACGGCGCGCAGCTGAAAGAGGGCCCGGGAACGCTCTGGGAAGGCCGCGACATCCGCCAGACAAGCTACTGCCACGGCTTCAACTCCTACGCCGGTCTGCAGCTCGTCACCGAAATTCTGGGAATAGGCGTGCCGGACGAGACAACCAGAACCGTCCGCATCTCGCCGTGTCCGTGCGGCGGCATCCGCTGGGCGAAAGGCTGCGTGAACACCTCGGACGGCCTGATCTCGCTCTCCTGGGTCGATCGCGGCGGCGGGAAAATTGAGACACGGCTGACCCTTCCCGACGGCTGGAAGGCAACTGATTGAATCGCTTGTTTTTGCCTAATAATAGACAAAAATAGGGCGGCACGCCAACGGCGCGCCGCCCTTATAATTACAATTGATTGTTTTTTATTCCTCTTCCCTGTACGAGTGGCACTCTGTCGTGCTGATGTTCAGGATTGTCTCGCCGTCGACCTGCACCGCGCAGGGCTTGTCGAACTCGACCTTGATGTCTTTTCCGGTAAACCAGATGCAGTTCTTTTTGCAGTCCACAAGCTTGCCCTCGAAAATCTTCGGGAAGATCATGAGCGCGTGGAGCGGGACCTTGTCCTTCAGAACCACGCAGGAGAGTGTGCGCTCTTTGTTGAGTCTGTCCTGCATCGGAGCGACGTTCATACCGCCGCCGTAGTATCTGCCGTTCATGACCGGAGCGAGCCAGACGTGGTCAAACTCGTGAACAACGCCGTCCACGGTGATCTTCGCGTTGCGGGGCTTGAACTTGAAAAGCAGGCCTTTGATCGCAATCGAGGTGTAGTTGATAGGCTTGTCGCTGAGGGCGCGCTGTCTGTCGCCTTCCTCGCAGCAGTAGCCGTCAATCCCGAAGCCGACGTCGTTCATGAAGTAATACTTTTTTCCGTCAACAATCGAGAAAGGAAGCTTCTCGACGTAGGGGTTGAGCTTCAGAAGGCTGTCTTTCGCATCGCCTTTGACGTCGACCCAGAAGTCGTTTCCGGAGCCCGAGGGGAAGTAGAATACGTCCCTGTCGAGCGGCCTGTTCGCGACGTCGTTCGCGAAGTGGTTGAGCGTTCCGTCGCCGCCGGTAAGAACGACCGTGTCTTCCGCGGGAAGGGTCTTGATGAAATCGTAGGCGTTCTCAATCCCGGTGACGTCCGTGTATTCGAAAGTCTCTCCCGGAAGCAGTTCTTCGATTTTCTTTGCGCCGTCAAGTCCGTGTTTGTTGTTTGCCTTGTTGTTGAAAAGAATTCTGATCACTTTTATACCTCCGCAAGCAAAAATGCTTGTAATAATATGGAGATTATAATCCGTAACGGTCTCTATGTCAAGCAAAAAAGCACCCGCCGCAATGCCGCAATGCCTTCCGGTCTGCCTTCAAAAAGCCTTCCGGAGCTTTTCGCGCGCGGCTTGGAAAATCCGCATTTCCGCGGAAAAACGTGAACGGGGTTCCGGAAAATCCACATTTCCCGTGAAAATTCCACGAAAATACCGGAAAATCCACATTTCCCGCGGAAAAACCACCGTTACCACCGTTCACAAACCGCGCCCCGCCCCACACATAAAAAAGAACCGCGGGAGTCGGAAACCCCCGCGGGAACTGTCAAACGTTATTCACGTTAAAATCCAAAACGCTTTTCGCGCCGGATCAATGTCTCTTTTTCGAACCGATGAAAAGCGCGGTTCCTGCCAGAAGCAGAACTGCCATGCCGCCGGAAATCATATTTCCGCAGCCTTTCTTCTTCGCGGGCTCGGGCGTCGTCTGAGGCGCATCGGTGGGCTCGGAAGCGGGTTCCTGGGTCGGCTCTTCGGGAGCTTCCGTCTCGGCCGGAGCTTCGGTCACTTCGGGAGTGGCGGTCGGCTCAGCGGTCGGCTCGGGAGTGGGCTCTTCGGTGGCGTTCGGGTCCTCGGTCGGCTGGAGCTCGTCCGGGTCGTAGTAGAGCGTGAGCGAGATTGCTTCGAGTCCGGGCGCCGAGTTGGTCATGGCGTTGTCGTAGTCGAACTCGATGTCATCGTCAGTGTAGTCGCCCTGCGCAACGACAAAGTAGCCGCCCTCTTCGGTGAGCTGCGTGATTCTGATGCAGTACTTGCCCTTCGGAATCTGGTTGAACTGCCAGAGGAATCCTTCCGGCTGGTCATGGTTGAAAGTGAACACTTCCTTAACGATGGCGTCGTCGGAATTGTAGTCGCTTCCGTAGTTGCCGTCGACCGCCTTGAAGATCGCAAACTCAACGTCAACCGGGGTGATGCCCACGAAGTTGTCCGGGTTGCCTGCCCAGAAAGGAATCAAAAACGCGCTGAAAGCCTTCGTTGCCTTAAACGTAGCGGAAACGTAGCTTTCCTCGGAAATCGCGATCCATCCGCCTTCGCCGTCCTGCGTAACAGATGCGAGCCACAGGCCGATGGTTGCGCCTTCTCCAAAAGGATACGCTTCCGTGCCTGCCGGCAGTCCCTCAGGCAGCGGTTCTTCCGCGAAAGCGCCTAACGCGAAGCAAGAGAGCGCCATTGCCGCGGCGAGAACGAAAATCAAAAACTTTTTCATAATCTCCTCCAATTAAGATAGATAGTCTGAACTTCTTTATATTTCCCTGCAGGCCCGGAAAATGAACGTTCCCGCTTCCGCAGTGGAATAGCTTGATTGATTATACGGCGCGCGAGTTCAAATTTCAATAGTCGCCGTGTGCGGCCGGTGGTCCGAAACCACGAGGGCGGGAATGTCAGCCTCGAGCACTTTTATGTCGCGGCTCGTGAACAGGTAGTCGATCTTGCGCTCGGGCTTGTCCGACGGGAAGCTGAGAAGCGGCTCTGGGAACTTGTCCGCCGTGTCGAAAAGCTTTTCGCGGAACGGCCTCAGAACCGGATTCTGCGGCCTCACGTTGAAGTCGCCCATGATCACGAACCGCCTGTCTTCGATCAGCATCGAGCACGTGTTAGACGCGCTGACGTGTTCGTCCGGGTTGAGCCCGAAGTGAGTCACGCAAACGGTGAGCGGCTCTTCCTGACCGATGTCGATCTTCGCGCGGATCACGCAGCGGGTCTCGTAGTACCCGTTGAACCGGCGTTCCTTCGGGTCGGGAATCGGCACCGTCTCGGCCGAAACGATCGGGAACCTCGACAGAAGCGCGTTTCCGTACGGGTTGTTGCCGGCGAACTTTATCGCCTCGCCGAAATAGTGGTAAAAGCCCAGTTTTTCGCCGAGAATCCTCGCCTGCGGACGGAATTCGAGAAGGTTTATGCCGGTGTCGCGAATTTCCTGCAGGCCGACAATGTCCGCGCCGCAGCTGCGGATTGCGTCCGCAACCGCGTCAAAATCGATTTTATGGGTGATGAAATTCGCGCAGTGCTGCGTGTTGAACGACATCACGGTCAGTTTCATTCCGCGTTACTCCTTTTGTTCTTTCTCGTGTTATGAGCTGCAAATTTGCTTTGTAAACTGCAGAGTTTCGAGCTATTTTTGCGTGCGCGACTTTTAAACAATGCGCCGCAGGCACCTTGTTTCTCACGACGCCGCAGCTTTGCATCGGCGGCATGAACGATTCTGGGCTTCGCCCAGTCAAGTGAGGGACGCGATGCAAAGTGCGGCTGCGTAAAGAGCCGAAAATCTGCTGTTTACGTTTACCTATCCAGGAATGCAAGGTACCCTTTGTAAGCCCAGTAGATATCCGCTTTCGACGCCAGTTCGAGCGGCGCGTGCATGCTGAACAGCGGGACGCCGCAGTCGATAACTTCGATGCCCTTGTCGGCCATGTACTGCGCGATGGTTCCGCCGCCGCCCGCGGTGATCTTGCCCATTTCGTTGAGCTGCCAGGCGACGCCGTTCCTGTCGAAAACGTCGGTGACTTCGCGAACGAACTCGGCCGGGCAGTCGGAAGTGCCGAACTTGCCGCCGCTGCCGGTGTACTTTTCGAGGGCCAGACCGCCGCCCATGAACGCCGCGTTGCTTTCGTCGTAAACCTCAGGGTAGCTGGGGTCGTAGGCGGCCGTAACGTCGGCGGAGAGCATTTTACTTGCCGCGAGGCAGCGCCTTGTCGTGAGGGTAATGTCATTCCCGCCGTAAAGCGCTGCAACTTCTGTCGCGAAAATCTCAAGCGAGTTCGACCTGGCGCCGGTGTTGCCGACGCTGCCGATTTCTTCCTTGTCCGCAAAATACGCGACCGCGGTGTGTTCCGGAACCTTGTCAAGGTCGGCAAGCGCGCGCAGCTCGGTGTAGGCGCAGACTCTGTCGTCATGTCCGTAAGCGGCGATCATGCCTCTGTCGAAGCCGATGTCGAGGGCCTTGGAAGCGGGCGTGATGACGAGCTCGGCGCTGTGGAAATCCTTCTCGGAAATTCCGTACTTTTCGCAGAGAAGGGTGAGGATCGACTGCTTGACCGTGAACGGCTTGTCCTCGGGGTCTTCTTCATTCTTGACGCCGGGAACGGAGCCGATAATCACGCACAGGTTCTCGGGGTCGATGAACGAACCGGCCGGCTTGCTCATCTGGTCGCGCCCCATGTGCGGCAGAAGGTCGGAAATCATGAACTTCGGCTCGTCGTCGTTCTCGCCGATGCGCACGGTGACCTTTTCGCCGTTTTCCTTAATGACCACGCCGTGAAGCGCCAGCGGAATCGTGGGCCACTGGTAGGCCTTGATGCCGCCGTAGTAGTGGGTCTTGAAGTAGAGAATCTCGTGCTTTTCCGCGAGCGGCCAGGGCTTCAGGTCGAGCCGCGGGCAGTCCACGTGGGCGCCGACAAGCGAGAAGCCGTTTTCGGGAGCCAGCTTGCCGAGAACCGCAATGAAGATGCAGCGGTTGTGGTGAACGTAATAGAGTTTGGTGCCGGGAAGTTCGGCGGCGGGAATCTTCGCGTCGCGAACCTCTTCAAGCGTCCGGAAACCCTTCCCGCGCAGAAGTGTGACAGCGGAGTCGACTGCCTCGCGCTCGGTCTTGCTGTTGTCAAGGAACGCCTTGTAGTCTTCGCAGAGGGCGAAAACGTCTTTCTTGACGGTCTCGTCCATATACTGCCAGGAATTTTTTCTTGTGTATTCGAGCTCTTTGTTGAATTCAGCCATTTTGAATACCTCCATGGTTAAATGGTTAAGTTGAGTCTTATTATAACAAATCCGCGCGCGTGTTGCACCTGTTTTTTGCAAATTGCCGAACGGTGGCGCGGGTTTGGTGAAAGCGGGGAACAAAAAAGGGGCGAAAAAATAGCGGACGCACTGCCAAACAGACGCAATACCCGCAAATCTATTCCGCTATGCTCTGTCAAAACGTTACTCGCAGCCGCAAAAGTTTTAGGAAATAATACGATGGCATCGTATTTTAGCGTTGACAGCAACTGCTCTTCTTCAACACTCATATGACAGTTTTATCGCCATTTGTCTCTTTTTGACGCAGTCCAAAAATGAAAGCAGCCCCGGGATGAATATCTCGAGACTGCTTTGCGGTTTGCGCGGCTGAAAGATATTTCCGGGAAATACGGTGGATTTTCCGGGTTGTGGATTTTCCAAGCGCTGTCCGGTTTATTTTCCGATGAAGCGGTGGATTCTCCGCGTTGTGGATTCTCCGGGCCCTAAAAATTCCACCCGGGTGGAAAATCCACCGGCACGTTGGAGCAATCAGTATTTCGCCGAAATCAGGTCGCCGAGAACGGTTCTTATCGAGTGGAACAGCTCCGCGTCGGTCGAGTACTGGCCGAGGGAAGTGGTGATCTGCTTGATGAGGAGAGTGGAAGTTCCCGCGCCGTAGAGGTTGTCGAGAATCGTGAAGTAGTCGTAATCCTCAACGCCGTCGCGGATGTCTTCGAGCCTGAGGGAGCCGATCGGGCCGGGGTAGCCGTCGCTGCCGTACTTTTCGATGTACTCGGGAAGCGCGCCGCCGGGGTAGATCAGGACGCCGTTGCCGTAGAAGTTTACGGGCGTGCCGGCAGCGTTCTTTTCGTACTTCTTGGTCCAGACCTTCGCGTTCTCCCACTCGTTGCACATGTAGTAGAGGAAGCCGTCGACGTTGTACATTTTCTGTTGCCAGAAGAGGATCCTGTGCTTGATGGCCTCGTCATTGATCGACAATGTGATCTCGGGGTTGTGCGGGAAACGGGTCACGTACCACCAGACCTCGTCGCCGCCGGCCTTTTCGGCAGCCATTCTGTCCTTGAACTCGCCGAATTTGCTGACCATAGTTGAAGTGTAGAAGGCTGTGTAGAGGCTGCTGTCGAACTTTTTGTCGGCCTGGGTGTTGAAGAAGTAGGTTTTCGGGCACCAGACGGTGACGTCGTTTTCGAGGTACTTGAAGAAGTCGGTGGACTGGTTGATCAACGTGTTGTAGTGGATCGGGATGAGCAGCTTGTGGGCGCCGAAATACTTCGTGAACTGGGCGTTCCAGTTCTTGATGTTGTTGAGGACCGCCGTGGAGAGGGGCTCGTCGCCCTTGTCCGGGTAGAAGTAGGCTTTGTCGAGCCACTCCTGCTTTTTGGAGACGCGGTCGTAGGCGACCTGGATGTAGTCTTCGTGGTAGAGCCCGTTATCGAGGTAAGCGGTCGGGTGGAGTTTCCAGAAGAGCGTGAAGCATGTGCAACGCGGGTCGTCCATATACTGTTCGACACGGTCGTCCCAGAACTGGCCGCGCTTCGCGTAGGGAAGGGTGTAGCAGTTGACCTTGTTCTCGAGCATGTACTCGTAGTAGAGGGAGTAGAGGTCGTCCTCGAGGCCGTCGGTGGTCGTGGCTTCACGGTTCGCGCCGCAGATGACGGACCACTCGTTGAGATCGGTGAGGGTCTTGCAGGTGGGGGCGACAGGAAGCGCGAAGTTGCGGACGTAGGCGAAAACGTTAGCCTTTTTGATCTCGCGGCCGGCGCTGTCTTTAAGGGTGATGACGGCGGAATACTGGCCCGCAGGCTGCGAGGTGCTTGATTTCACCTTGATGATGAACATCTGGCTTTTGCCTGCTTTAAGGTCAAATTCGTGCTCGAGAACCGGGATCGGGTCGGCGACCGTTTTGCCCTCGACGCCGTCAAAATACCAGCCGTAGCACACCTCGCAGGGCAGAACGTTCCCGGAGCCGTCCTTAAATTCGGAAACGGTCAGGGAGACGCCGGTCTTCGCGGTCTTGGAGGCGACCATGAAGTGGCAGCCTTCGATCTCGTATTTCGCGAGCTCGATCTGGTAGGATTTGTACTCCGTGGGGGTCGTGTCCTCCGCGGGGGTGTTCACGTAGGAGTGGTTGAACCAGACCGTAATGTCGGGGTCGTCGTTCGCCGCAGACACCGCCGTGTTGCTGAACGCGGGAACGGAGGAGTTGCTCTTCGCGCTCGCGATCAGTGCTTCGGCCCTTGCCTGGTCTTCGGGGGAGAGCAGGTTGGGGTCGGTGGGCGCAGGGGTCGGCGTGGGAGTCGGCGTAGGCGTGGGAGTCGGAGTGGGTGTCGCCGTCGGAACTTCGGTGGGCGCTGCTGTTGGCGCTTCGGTGCGTGAAGGCGTGGCGGTCTCCGCGGGAACCTCCGTGTCTTCGGGACTTTCGGTGTCCGCCGGTGTTTCGGAGGGCTCTTCGCTCTCGGAAGGCGTGTTCTCTGAAGGAGTCTCGTCCGCGGGCGTCTCCGTTGCCTCCTCCGTGGCGGTTGCCGCCGGCTCTTCGGTGGGTTCGCCGGTGGTGATTTCAGGCGTCGGGGTTTCCGCGGCGGGCTCCGTTTCAGCGGCTTGGGTATTTTCCGGAGTCGTTTCGGGAACGCCGGTGGCGGCTTCCTCCGTGGCGGGAACCTCCGTGGGCACAGGGGTCGGATTCACGGGCTTTTGGCACGCGAACACGGACAGAACCAGCGCCGCGGCCAGCAAAAGTGTGGTCAATTTAAGGGTTTTTCTCATTTTCAGACCTCTTTCCGGTAGAAAATAGTTGATTTCAAATAATGAAACGTGCTTTGTGAACGGAAGTTATTCACGTTCACGCTTTCGCGGCGTTCAAGCTTTCGCGGCGATCAGATTCCCGAGAACGAGCCGCATTTTCGCGAACAGTTCCGTGTCGGTCGAATACTCGCCGAGCGACTGCGTTACCTGCTTAATAATAAGGGTCGAAGTTCCCTCGCCGTAGAGGCTGTCCAGCAGCGTGAAGTAGTCGTAGTCCTCAATGCCGTCGCGAACGTCCTCCAGCCTGAGCGAGCCGATGGGGCCCGGGTAGCCGTCGCTGCCGTACTTCTCGACGTACTCGGGAAGCGCGCCGCCGGGGTAGATCAGAACGCCGTTCCCGTAGGTGTTCACGAGCGTTCCCGAAACGTACTGTTCGTACTTTTTCGTCCAGTTCTTGGAGTCTTCCCAGTCGTTCACCATATAGTAGAGGAAGCCGTCCACGTTGTAGAGCTTCTGCTGCCAGAAAAGGATCCGGTGCTTGAGAGCCTCGTCGTTGATCGAGAGCGTGATTTCCGGGTCGTGGGGGTAGCGGGTCACGTACCACCAGACCTCGTCGCCGCCTTCCTGCTCGGCCGCCATTCTGTCCTTAAAGACGCCGAGGGCCTCCTCCATGGACTTGTCGTAGGAATCGGTGTAGAGCGCGGGGTCGGCTTTTTTGTCGGCGGAGGTGTTGAAGAAGTAGGTCTTGGGGCACCAGGCGGTCACGTCGTTCTCGAGGTACTTGAAAAAGTCCGTGGACTGGTCGATCAGCGTGTCGTAGTGAACGGGAATGAGCAGCTTGTGGGCGCCGAAGACCTTCGTGTACTCCGCATTGTAGTATTTTACTAAATCCAGCGTCGAGATGTCGAGCGGTTCGTCGCAGGCGTCCGGGTAAAAATAGGCTTTTTCGAGGCGGCCGGGCTTCGCGGAGAGGCGGTCGTAGGCGGCCTTCAGGTAGTCGGGAATTTCGGAGCTGTTTTTGCAGGCGATCTTCCAGAAGAGCGTGAAGCAGGTGCAGCGGGGGTCGTCCAGGTACTTGTCGACGCGGTCGTCCCAGAACTGGCCGCGCTTCGCGTAGGGAAGGGTGTAGCAGTTGATTTTGTTCTCGAGAAGGTACTCGTAATAGAGGGCGTAAAGGTCGTCCTCCAAACCGTCAGTGGTCGTCGCTTCGCGGTTCGCGCCGCAGATCACGGCCCACTCGTTAAGGTCGGAAAGGGTTTTGCAGCTCGAGGCGACGGGAAGCGAAAAGTCCCAGACGTAGGCAAAAACATTCGCTTTCTTGAGCTCGCGGCCGGCATTGTCGGTTAAAGTTACAACCGCCGAGTACATTCCGGAAGGCTGGTCCTGTGCGGACTTCACCTTGATAACGAACATTTGGCTCATGCCCGCCTTGAGGTCGAATTCGTGCTCCAGAACGGGAATCGGATCCGCAACGGTCTTCCCGTCCACGTCATCGAAGTACCAGCCGTAGCAGACCTCGTGGGGAAGGGTGTTGCCGGCGGCGTCTCTGAACTCAGACACCGACAAAGAGACGCCGCTCTTGCCGGTTTTTGAGGCGACCATGAAGTGGCAGCCCTCGATCTCGTTCCCTGCGAGAAGGATGCGGTAGGAGGCAAAACCGGTGGGCTTTGTGTCTTCCGCGGGGGTGTTCACGTAGGAATGGTTGAACCAGACGGTGATGTCCGGGTCGTCATCCTTGGCCGCCACCGCGGAATTGTCGAAATCCGCGACAGGCGAGCTTTTGAGCGCAGTGTCGATCAGTTTTTTCGCCTTTTTAGCGTCGGAGGGCGACAGCGCGTTCCCGGATTTGGAGCACGCGAAAAGCGACGCAAGCAGCGCCGCGGCGAGTATGAGCAAAAGCAAACGGACCGTTTTTTTCATAACGTTACCTCAAAAGGGCGGGCGCCGCCGTGGCCGGCGGCGCCGCGGAATCATTTCAGCACGAACGACTTCACGTAAATAATGTCGCCCGCGGAACACTGGTCGAAGTAGTCAAACCTGATAGCGTTGATCTTCCCGCTCCAGAACGAAAGCGACGAAAGGTCGACAGAGGCGGTGTGCCACTGGCCGTCCTTTATAAGAGAAACTCTTGTCCTCTCCGAACCGTCGGGAGCGGTCTTGCCGCCGGTGCAGAGGAAGAGGTCGCACGCGTACGAGTCAAGGGACGCGTTTTCGGGAATCTTGTAGGTAAATTCGAACGTTTTGTAGTTCTCCGCGTAGAGCGGCGTTGAGGCGTTCTGGTAGTTCACGTACACCTGCGGGTCGCTGGCGTTCGTGACCTTAAAGCGGGCCGCTTTTTGAGAGGAGTTGTAGCTGACGTCGGTGTTGTACGGCCTTTCGAGCGGCTGCATACCGTCCTGACTCGAAAAGTCGAGGTTCGCGAAGTCGATCTCAGTGACGCGCATCGACTGGTAGTGCTTGTGGAGCGACTCGTTCGTCGCAAAGTCCTTGTTGGCCGTGAAAACGCCGCGGATCTCGCTGACGGAGCCGGTGGTGATCAGGTAGCTGTAGTCGATTGGGTCGAACGAAGTCATTTTGTAGGTAACGAGCGGGGCGACGTAGTTGGTGGCACCGTCGGTGGCGGACTTGGAGCCGTTGTAGCTGAACCTTCCCGCGTAGAGCATGTCGACGTTCGGGACGAAAAGGCCGATGCCGAAGTCGTCCTTCGAGGAAGTCCACGAGCACCACGTCTCGGTGTTGCCGTTTTTGACGTAGAAGCGGCAGTCGTCCGCGTAATTCGGGTCGCCCCAGAAATTGAGGTTGTCGCGCGAGGTGAGCGGCGCGCCGGTCCAGCCGTCGGAGCCGTTGTACCACGTGAATTTGTCGAGGTAGCTCACCGTGTAAAAAGCGGGAAGCTCCTGGTGCGCGTACCTGTGTTCCCAGCCCGAGAAATCGACGAAACGGTTGTCGACCCTTATATAAGTATCCGTCAGCGTGTACGTGTTCTCCATGTAGCTCGGAGTGATCTGGCCGTTGAGGGACCAGTCCTGCGGCTGCGCCTTGATGTAGACCGAATTCGCGGTCACGTTCACGTCGATGAGCCGGCTTGCGTTACCGTACTGGTCGCCGCCCTGAACAGGGTTGTACGCCCAGGTGCTGCCGTTGAACGAGCCGGGAGTGTACTCGGAGTTGCCTACGGTCCCGTAGTAGGACTGCTGAATGAGTCTGCCGGTGTCGTGGCGGTTGACGAGGTTCGTGAGGCCGCTGACCGTGCAGGTTTTGTCTTCAATGTAGTTGAGCCCGCCGCCCCACGAGAGCTGCACGCCCACCTTGAAGCGGTTGTTCTCCACGTAGTAGAGTTTTTCGTTGTATACGGGAACGAGGCTCCCGGTGATCTCTTTGAGCGTGAATTGCGCCTGCGACTTTTTGATCGAATCGACCGTCACCGATTTGAGCTCTGTGAACCGCCCGTTCTGCAGGTAGGACGAAACGAGCCCGCCGAAGTCCAGGTCGGTTCCCGCCTCCAGGAAGAAGCTGTCCTCCGCTTCGCCGCCGGATTTTTTGTATTTTACGGTGATTTTGAGGGGTTTGGTCGCGGAATACTTGAGCGCGAACCTGTTATAGCTGCCGGCGAGGGAGCCTGCCTCAAAGTCGAGAACGAGGCCGTTTTTGAGCGTGAATGTGCTTCCCGAGGCGGAAATTTCGCCGGAGACCGTGTATTTCAGGCCGTTTGCGGTGGTGAACGTCGTCTCTTGAGGAATTTCGGTGGGCTCTGCAGTAGGCGTTGCCGTAGGTGGCGCGGTAGGAGTTGCGGTCGGCGCTTCAGTCGGCGCTTCCGTGGGGGAAGGCGTCGGCGTCGGAGAAGGAGTGGGGGTTTCCGTGGGTTCCGGCGTAGGAGTCGGCGTTGGCGCGGGCGTGTCCGTAGGTTCTTCGGGCGCGGGCGTCGCGGAAGGCTCCTCAGTAGGAACTAAAGTAGGCTCTTCCGTCGGCTCATTGGTTGGATCTTCGACGGATCCCGGAGTCTCTTCGCCCGCAGGGTCGGTCGCCGCGGGAACAATCTCAGTCGGCACAGGGTTGTCCTGCACGCCCTTTTTGCAGCCGCTTATTCCCGAAAGAACAGACAGACATACGCCCAGAACGGTCGCGAATACAATTCGGAAAACGATTTTTGAAAACCTTCTCATCTTAAAAATGTCCTTTCAAAACCGCGTTTGATTTTAAAAACGGCAGCGCATGCAAACCGGTCGCTTTAAGCATCTTTTATTATAATTTTATAGAAGGGCGATGTCAACTTTCCTCACGGATTAGAAACAAAAACGCCGCCCGTTTCGGAGCGGGCGGCATGCAGCTGTTCTATCAATTAATACGACTTTTACTCAGAAAGATACTTTTCGATCGCGCAAATCTTCACGCACACGCAGAAAATCTTGATGGCCGCTTCGAGCTCCTCGATCGGCGGAAGCGTCGGCGCGATTCTGATGTTGCTGTCGGAGGGGTCGACGCGGTAGGGGTAGGTGGCGCCGGCAGGGGTGAACTTCACGCCGCACTCGCCCGCCTTGGCGACGGTTTTGGCCGCGCAGCCGGGAATGGTGTTCACGCTGATGAAGTAGCCGCCCTCGGGAATTTTCCACTCGAGAATGCCGAGCCCGTCAAGCTCCTTCTTGAGGATCCGGTCGACCGCCGCGAATTTCGGCGCGATGATGTCGGCGTGCTTCTTCATGTGCGCGAGGATGCCGTGGTAGTCCTTCAGGTAGCGCGCGTGGCGCAGCTGGTTGATTTTGTCGTAGCAGATCGTCTGCACGGTGAGCAGCGAGAGGGCGTATTTTACGTTGTCCTCGGAGGCGCACAGAGCCGCGATACCGCTGCCCGGGAACGTGATTTTCGAGGTCGACCCGAACAGGAACACGCGGTCCGGATTGCCGGCTTCCTTGCACGCGGTCAGAATGTTCAGCTGCTTCGCGGGCGCGTCTTTCAGGAAGTGCACCGTGTACGCGTCGTCGCAGAAAATGCGGAAATCCGGCGCCCCGGTCTTCATCGAGGCCATGCGGCGGATCTTCTCGTCGGAAAACACCTCGCCGGTGGGGTTCGAGTACTTGGGAATCATCCACATGCCCTTCACCGCCGGGTCGAGCACCGTTTTTTCGAGAATGTCCATATCCGGGCCGTCGCCGGTCAGCGGCACCGCGATCAGCTCGAAGCCGAGTTTTTCACTGATCAGGAAGTGCCTGTCGTAGCCGGGAACGAGGCAGACGAACTTGCGCTTCTCCTCAAAAACCCACGGCTTCCCGCCCTTGCCGGTGCCGAAAAGCATGAACCGGGACAGCATGTCGTACATCAGGTTGAGGCTGGAACTGCCGCCGACGATGATCTCGTTCGTGCCGACGCCCAGCATTTCCGCCATCAGCTTTTTTGCCTCGGGAATGCCGTCCAGCACGCCGTAGTTTCTGACCTCCTGGTCGGAAATCGAGCTGAAACCCTTCACGTACTTCGAGCTCTCCATGTCGCTGGAGAGGTCCAGCTGCTGCGTGCAGGGCTTGCCGCGGGTCATGTCGTAGGACAGGCCCAGGTTCTTGAAGCGGTGGTAGATCACGTATTGCTCCGCGAGAATGCGCCGGAGCTCGCTTTTGTCGAGTTTGGAATACTCCATAGAAATCTCCTTTAATTAGGGAAAAATGAAATGATTGTCTTATGCTTTGGAGAAAAACGCCTCGGCGTTCCTGCCAAGTATCTTTTCCTTCTCGTCGTCCGTGAGCGGCAGGCGGAGGAAGTTCTCGAGTTCGGTTTTGTGTTCCCACATCGGGTAGTCGGTGCCCCAGAAAACCCGCTCGACCCCGTGCTTTTTGATCATTTCCGCGGCCTTTGCCGGCTCCATGAACTGGATGGCGCTGCTGGTGTCGATGTAGATGTTGGGGTTCCCGAGGTACTTTTTCAGGCTGAGAACGTTGTCCCATTCACTGTAGCCGCCGAGGTGGGCGCAAATCACTTTGAGGCGCGGGAAGTTCCTGAGCACGCGCAGCACCTTGTCGGGGTTCGAAAAGCCGTACCGCTTGTCGCCGGTGTGGAAGAGAACCGGAAGCCGCCCCTCCGCCGCCTCGTAGATCGGGAACGCCTCCCGGTCGTCGATCGCGAACTTCTGAAAGTCCGGATGTAGCTTGATGCCGCGAAGGCCGAGCGCGATGATCCTGTCCGTTTCGGCGGGAATGTCCTCGAACCCCGGGTGAAGGGAGCCGAACCCGATGAACTCCGGGTGCTTGGCCGCCTCCGACGAGATGAAGCTGTTAATCGCCGTGACCTGCATCGGGGTCGTCGCCGTTGAGCACACAAGATACTTTGCGACTCCGATAGACGCTCCGGACGCGACAAGGTCGTCGGCAAACCCGCGGCGGGACATGGAAATCCCGTAGAAGGCGCCGATTGCCCCGGTGGCCTTTTCCGCTATTTTTGGCGGAAAAATATGTGTGTGCATGTCGTAGACCAACGTTCCCAATTTCTTCCCGTTTCCACGCCCCTCGGGCGAAAATGATAAAGCGGAGCAAAGGTTGGAACCAAGCCCCGCTTCAAAACGATTCATTTTACCACCAAAGAACGGGCCGCGCAAGCGTTTTTTACGCGTTGCCCGGGTTGCGGGCGTTGTTGTCCGTGATGCTACGCGTTGTCCGGGTCTATATACCGCTGCAGCGACGCAATCCCGTAGAGAGGAATATTCAAAATCATGCCGCCGGCGGACAAGGGTTTCATTGAAGTCTTGACGGAATATTTGGGCTTGTACTTGCTGCGGTATTCGGTGAGAGATCTCGCTTTTACATTCTTCTCGGACTTGACCTCAATCGGTATTATTTCCGTGCCGAGCTGAACGACAAAATCGACTTCGGCGGTGTTCCCGGAAGTCCAGTAATACGGCTCCGCTCCGAGAGACTTGACAAGCTCGTTCAATACGTAGTTTTCCGTCATCGCGCCTTTAAATTCAGTATAGATCGCGTTCGAATCAAGAACGACCTGAGCGGGCACTCGTGCCAGCCTCCTGAGGAGTCCCACATCACACAGATAAATCTTAAAAGCCGTTGCATCTGCGTACGAGGAGAGGGGCAGGTAAGGTTTTTCGATTCTGCAGACCTTGTAAATGAGTCCCGCACCTATCAGCCACTGAAGCGCGTCCTCCAGATCCTTGGCGCGCCACCCCTTTTTAACCTGACTGAAAACAAACTTGTTGTTTGGCTTGGAAAGCTGCTGCGGAACGGATGCCCATATTGCGGTGAGCTTGGGGAAAACGCTCGCGGCGGCGTGCTTGACAAAATCCAGCTCGTACCCGGAAAGAATCTGCTGCTGAAGCGCCTCAACCCTTTCGATATCGTGTGTATTCCGCCACGTTTCCACGACTTCGGGCATTCCGCCGACAATATAGTACTGGCGGAGAGCGGTCTCCAGCCTGACGGCGACCGGTTCGGGAAGAGGCTTTTTGGGGTCACGGGTTTCCATGTAGTCCGCCAGCTCTTCGCTTTCCGCGGCTGCGAGAAATTCGTAGAAAGACATCGGGTAGAGGGAGAGAAAATCGACCTTTCCCACCGGAAAAGAGACGTCGTGGATCGCAATCCCGAGCAAAGAACCCGCGCACGCAATGTGGTATTCCGGCGCATTTTCGCAAAAGTACTTGAGGGAGGTCAGTGCCTTGCCGCACTCCTGTATTTCGTCGAAAATGACAAAGGTCTCGCCCGGAACGATTGCCTTCCCCCTGACGACACCGAGCTCGATCAGAATGCGCCTGACGTCAAAGTCGTAGTCGAACAGCGCCGAGAGCGACGGTGTTTCCTCGAAGTTGAAGTAAGCGACGTCCGGGTAGTTTTCACGGCCGAACTCTTTGAGAATATATGTTTTTCCGCACTGACGCACGCCCTTGAGAACGAGAGGCTTGCGGTCGGGACTGTTCTTCCACCTGAGCAGATCGCGGATGACGAAGCGTTTCATCTTTCAGACTCCTTTTACGTTTTTTCGGAAAGTGCAGTACTGCGGCTTTCGGGAACAGTATACCGTTAAATGCCATTTTTGTCAAGGCCTTCGCGAAAATAAGTATGAATTTTGCAGTCGTGTTCACGCTTTTCGGCACTTATGAAGAAAATGGGGCGTTTTGAACCGCCCCATGGAAAGGGAAAAGACCGGTCAGGTTTCTTTCCCTGTTTTAACTGTTTTACCTCATTTGAAAAAGTTTTGCGGCCGACGTCAGCCAAGCAGCAGCCCGTACTTTCTGATCAGATACGAAGGCGTGCAGCTCCACGCGTGGCAGTAGGAGTTCATGCGCGGCGAGTTGTAGGGCGATGCGTCCGGGTCGCCGGGAACGTAGACCTCGTAGAAGCAGTCGGCGCCGAGTTTGACCATGCCGCCCCAGTAGTCGAGAACCAGCTTTTCCGCGTCCTTCCTGAGCCCGCTTAAAATCAGCGCCTCGGCGAAGTAGTGTAGCGCGTAGGGGGTGACGGTCTTCACGATCTTGCCTTTCTCGAGCAGGGCGAGTGCGCTTTCGAGCACCTTTTTGTTCTCTTTCAAGGGGAGCACGTTCGCGAGAACCGACCACATCTGGGAATGGACCGAAACCTGGCCCTGCGGCGTGACGAAAAGCCCCTTTCCGGCGTCGTACATCGACAGAAGGGTCTTGGAGGCCGCGTCGATCTTCCCGCGCAGGAATTCACGCTGCTCTTCGGTGCCGCAGATTCCCGCGAGGTTCAGTGCCTCTTTCAGCATGGTCACGTAGATTGCCTGGGCGGCGCAGGTTTTGTCGAGGGGAGCGCACCAGTCGACGAAATACATGTTCACGGGAACGAGCCCGGTGTCCGGGGAAACGGCTGCCGACGTGATCTCGGTCTGCCTGAAAGCCACCGGCCAGAGGTCGTTCAACACGTTCGCGTCGCCGGTTGCCCTGTAGTAGTCCGCCAGCGTGCCGATGAAAAAGAGCGCGTAGTCGTGAAGGATCCAGCCCTGGGGCCGCGTGATCGGGTCGTGGTAGACCGCGGAGCTGAGGCAACCGTCGGGGTGGGGGATTCCAGCGAAAAGGTAGAGGCAGCGGAGCACAAGCGCGTTGTTCCTGAAGGTGTAGTAGTTGGTCTTGGCCTGCAGATACAGGTCGCCGAGCCAGAGCCTTCTGTCGCGCTTCGGACCGTCCTCGAAAACGTCCTGCATGCAGTCGTGAAGCGTTTTGCACGCGACGTCGTCGATCTTTTTGACGAACGGGTCGGTGCCGGCGGGAAGAGGCCGTACCGCGCTGAAATCAGCTGAACTCACGGCGCGCACCGTGCAGTCGCGGAACTCCACGTAATAGTAGTTGTTGGCGGTGAGCTTGACTTTCACGTACCTGAACGCGTACCTCCGCGGCAGCGTGAACGGCTCAAGCGGGTTGTCGATATGGACAACCTCCCACTGGAACCAGGAACGGGACAGCCCCTCTTTATATGGGCTTTCGTCGAATTCGC
Source organism: Mageeibacillus sp. UBA1212 (assembly GCA_002309655.1). Classification (GTDB taxonomy): domain Bacteria; phylum Bacillota; class Clostridia; order UBA1212; family UBA1212; genus UBA1212. Next base: position 11,377 of record DBXM01000050.1, on the reverse strand, counting down.
AGGGGTGCTCCGCGAACCTGATCATCAGTTCGAGGGGAGCGCCGGGAGTTCGGTCGCCGCCGGGAATGTCGAACGAGAACGTCGCGTAACCGACCAGATGGGTGCCGAAATCAAGCGTGAATTCGTCGCCCTCCCACAGCTGCCTGCCGTGCGGAACGGTCTCCGGCAGCGGCCTCACGGTCCTTTCGTTGAGAAGCGGTTTAAGCCCTTTTGCTTTTTCAAGATAATACGTGGTGTCCATGCGAAAATATCTCCTCGTTTTTTCGTCAATTGTCTTTGCGCTTCCTTGCGCGGGAGGTTTTTCCGGAAATTTTCCCGGAAATCGCCGCACCTGCCGCAACTCCGAGAAGCAGCGCGCCGACGCCTGTTCCCGCCAGCGCGGAGCCGCAGCCTTTTTTGAAGGCCTTTGGAAGCTTGCCCGCGACGAATCTGTACATAAATCTGCCACCCGGCGCAGTGTCTCCTTTTGTATAAAGCTCAAGGACGTCGCTGCCGTCGGCAAGGTTGTTGTCGGCCCACTTGAAGTCGAGCACGAAGCTGCCGCTGCCGAGCTCGAGCGCCTCGCGGGGCACGCGCACGGTCAGAACATTTCCGTTCACGCCGAAGTCGCAGTCGCCGCATTTTTCCCAGTTCCAGCCGCCCTTCGAGCGCTCGATAACGGTTTTGCCGTCGCTGCCGGGAGCTGATCGGTTCACGACGTACTGGAAGCTCTCCCAGGAGTCGCGCTCCACGAGATCGTTCCCGACCGCCGCCACCCTGATGAACAGCCGCATCCACATAGGGTCGGTGCAGGGCGTCAGGTCCTCGGCCGTTTCCGCCATGAAGTAGACGTAATCCTTGTCGTAGGAGGCCTTCGCGGAGACGATGTCGTTGCGCCCGGAGGTGTCCGTGTACACAAAATACTCGCCTGTCTCGGCGTCCTTGTAGCCCTTCGAATCCCTGTCGAACGTGTCGCCCGCGTACGATTCGTAGACCGTCTCGACGTCCTGCCAGCCGTTTCCTGTCGCCACGTCGATCGTTACCGGCTTTTTCTGAACAGGAGCCGCCGGCACGCCCTTGTACTCTCTTACGTACTTGCAGAGCAGGTAGTAATAGTTGTCCTGAAGGTCGCCTTTCGAAGGCTCGATGTCGCGGCTGAACTCGTCGTTGAAGTTGTCGATAAAAGCGTTGCTGACGCCCCAAAAGTCGTCGTAGCGGCCCGCGCGGCCCTCGTTCCAGCCGGTGACCCAGACGATCTCAGGGTCGACAGAAAGCGCGTACTCCCACTGCTCGCTGAAATACGCGCCGTAGAGCTTCGCGTTTGGCCTTGGGTCAAAATCGCCGGTCGACGGCATGTAGTGGCGGCCGAAAACCTTGTACGTCGGGTTGTTCATCGCGGTGCAGTGCGTCTCCGCACACCAGTTCTGGGCGATGGCGACCGCGACCTCCTCGGCGTTCCCTTCGGCGTCCCTGTTGACGATCTGCGGGGTGACCGCGATCCAGTTCCAGAGAGTGTAGTTGTCGATAATTTCCTGCGGCGTTCCGGCCTGCACGACCGGCTTGCCGTTTTCGTCCTGAACGAGGATGCCGTCTTCTGACTGGCGGTGGTTGATAACGCGCCACGTGAAAAATTCCGTGATCTTCGCGTCGGTCGGGTCGCTCTGATTGAGCTTCCCGGGCCAGGAGATCATGAGCGGCTTTCCGTCCCAGTAGAACCAGAGGTCCTTGTAGAGGCCGTCTTTGTAGATCTTGTCGTAGAGCTCGCGGATCTGGACCGCCGCCGAGTCGTAGTCGAACATCGGCAGCATGAAGGAGATTTTCGGCGTGTTGACGCCGTCCGCGCGCGCCTGGGCCCAGACCTTGAGCAGCGTCAAAGTCTCCTCCGCGAACGTTACGACGCCGTTCGAGTTGTCGAAAAAGACGGCGTCGACGCCGGCGTCCGCAAGCATTTCCGCCTGCCTCCTGAGCACCCACTCGTCCGTGGTGATGTAGTAGCCCCAGACCGGCTCGTTCCAGTGGTAGCTTCCGTTGCCGCCCCAGAGCGGACTCTCGAAGTCGTTTTGAATTTCCGGGTGCGCCGCCAGAATCGTCGTCACGTTGCGCGTTCCGGTCGAAGCGAGGCTCGTGTGCCACGTGTGGAAAAAGACACCGACCGTTTTGTTTGCGCGTTCGGTGGACTTGTACGACACGCCGACGTCCCTGCCGAGACCGTCTGTCGCGACCCACGTTCCCTGCGACTTCACGAGGTACACGTTGTTGTCCGAAACCGCCCCGAGCGTTCCTGCGCCATCCGCGAAAACGACCTTCACCTCGATGTTCCCGTCCCGCTCCGCAGTATTGAGATACGTGCGCGCGAACGGATGGCTGTCCGCCTCGACGGCAAGCTGCACGTTCCCGGCACTGTCTTTGAGCACCAGAAGGTACTCGCCCGCGGGAAGGCGCGACTCGACCCTGAGCCACGAGCTCATCCCGAAGCCGGTGAACGACTGTGACGCCGCGGGCGCCGCCTTTTTGACGGTGTCGCCGTAAGAGCCCTGCCATTTGTAGATCTCGGCCGTGACCGCCGTCCTTCCGCTTACGGATACCTTGGCCACGAAAAACTCCACCGCCGCGACGTCGCTCATCGCGTTGAACTGTATCGCGTACGAGTTGCCCTGAAGTCTCACCGGCGTGAGCTCGGAGCTTGTGTTGACGGTATACTGAACGCTTTCCCCGGCCATAGTTTTCAACGTCCCTCCTGTGACAGCCGCCAAAACACACGCCAGCGCGGTCGCTACGGCAAACGCAGCAAGAACAATACGCGAAGCGCGCTTAAAATTCGGGCTATTCACGCCACGGTTTAAACGCGGGCCTCCCGCGGGCGATATGCTTTCAGACGACTTTGAACGAACCATGAATTTTTCCTTTATTTAGCCAAAATACGTTGTCGCACCGAAAACGTTTAACGTCAGATTCCCGGATCGCTGATCGGTCCGTGGTAGACGTTCGGGTTGTGGATGTAGACGACCTCGCAGCAGATCGCGACGCCTTCCCAAACCTGGTTGTCGAGGTACGAACGCTGGTAGAAGTACGGATTGGTCATGTAGTAAACGCCCGCGTTGGTGGTGGGAGTCTTGCAGTCGTACTCCGCGATAAGGAGGTACTCGCCCGCGGGCAACGGATCGAACGTCATGGTCAGAACGGTGTTGTCCGGGAAGTCCTCAAAGTTCTGTCCGGTGACGGGCGTTCCCGCAATGGTCGTGTTGTAGTCGTGGTTCCACTTGTAGAGGTAGTACGACGCGGTGTAGCCCGACGAAGCCGTCCAGGTGGGCGTCAGAATACCGACCGACTCAAAAGCGACGGTTGCGTAGAACTGGACGCCGAATCTGCGGCCGGTTCCGTTCATAGGCTGCGGGCCCTCGCCCTCGTAAAGGCGGATTCTCGTATGCTCGTTTTCCTGCCTGTAGCCGCCGGAATAGTCAGGCGCCGGCGTGGGCTCTTCTGTGGGCTCCGGAGTGGGCGTGTCGGTCGGCGCTTCAGTGGGAGCCTCGGTTGGCGCGTCTGTGGGCTTCTCGGTGGGAGCGGCCGTCTCCTGAGCGGGCGTTGTCGACTCTTCGGTTGCGGGCGGCGCTTCCGTTTCCGCAGGTTCCCCGGACTGGGTCTCTTCAGGCGTGGCCGTCGGCTCCAGGGTCTCCTCGGGAACTTCCGTCACCGCAGGCTCTCCGGTCGGCTCCTCTGTCTCGCGCGGTGAACCGTCCGCGTTGCTGAGCGGTCCGTGGTACACGTTCGGGTTGTGAACGTAGACCAGCTCGCAGCAGATCGAAGCGTCTTCCCAGACCTCGTCGTCAATGTACGACCGCTGGTGAACGTAAACGCTCGGCATGTAGTAGACGCCCGCGTTCGTGGTCGACGCCACCGAATCGTACTCCGCGATAAGCAGGTACTCGCCCGCCGGCAGCGGATCAAACGTCATCATAACGACCGAGTTGTCGGCAAAATCTTCAATAACCGCGTCCGCGACCACTTTTCCGTCAATGGTCGTCATGTAGTCGTGGTTCCACTTGAACAGTGAATAGACCACGCTGTACCCTTCGGTAGCCGTCCACGTCGGCGAAAGAATGCCGATTGCCTTGAACTCAACCGTGGCATAGAACTGCACGCCGAACCTGCGTCCCGTTCCGCTCATAGGCTGCGGGCCCGCTCCCTCGTAAAGAAGGATTCTGGTCTGCTCGTTCTCCTGCCTGTATCCGCCCGAATAGTCAGGCGCGGGCGTCGGTTCCTCGGTGGGCGTGGGCTCCTCTGTAACTGCCGGCTCCTCAGTCGGAGCGTCTGTCGGAGCGGGTTCCTGTGTCGGTTCTTCCGCAGGCGCCTCAGTCGCGGGAACGGGCGTCGTCACCGGGGCCTCCGTCGGTTTTCCCGGAGTCTCTTCGTGCGGTTTGCACGCCGAAAAAGCCGCGACAAGCGCTATCGCGAGAACGACCGCGAAAATGCGCTTCACGCAGCTGAAAACCGTTGATTTATTTATTGTTAACATGGCAGATTTCTCCTTTATGTTTTATGGGCTGATTATATTCCCGGGCACGCGCGAAGTCAAGAAAAAAGCGAAAAAACGTCGAAAACGCCGGAACGTGGCGAAAAACGTCGTTTATTCCGGACCGGATTCATTTTGAACGGGTTTGCCGGCCGTATTATCGATCATATCGATACGCTTCCGTATAATTGTAAAGAATATTTCTTGCATATGTATTGACATATGCGGCAAAAATGTTTACAATAACAATGTGAAAGGAGTTGAACGAAATGGCAACCACAAACTTAAATGTGCGAATTGATGAAGATCTGAAGAAGAGAGCAGAGAAACTGTTCGCCGATCTCGGCCTTAATATGTCGTCGGCCATAACGGTTTTTTTGAAGTCGTCCGTAGATTACAACGGGATTCCCTTTGAAATCCGCAAGACAAACCGCGCCGGCACAGCCGGCGACGACGAAATCCTTTCGTTATCCAAATCTCTGATTGATAAAAACCGGCAGGCGTATGAGGAGCTTGCAAAATGAAGATTCTTTCGAAGAGACAGACAATTCTTCTCCACGAGCACCTGCTGCGAGAGACCGGCGGAACTGCCGGTTTACGGGATGAAGGGCTACTTGATTCTGCGGTTTCGGTTCCGTTCCAGACTTTTGATGACAATGAACTGTTTCCTACGATAACCGAGAAAGCTGCCCGTCTCTGCTTCGGACTTGTGAAGAATCATGCGTTCGTCGACGGCAACAAGCGTATAGGCGCCCATGCCATGCTTGTTTTCCTTGCCCTGAACGACGTCTGCCTGTCATATACGCAGGACGAACTGACTGAAATCATCCTCGGGGTCGCGTCCGGGGAGAAAGGTTATTCCGATCTTCTCATATGGGTTAAAACTCACATAGAACTATAAACAAAAAAACCGCCGAAACGCCGGAACGTGGCGTAAATCGACGGTTTTTTGACTGATTGCGGCGGTGCGCGGTTCCTTTTAGTTTGGTTTATTTCCCTTTATTTTCCGCCTTTTCCGGCCTTTTTCCGCGAGTTACCGTTGGTCGCGTTTCCGGCGTTATGAATTGGCTTTTTGGCAAGGGCGAGCGAGCCGCCTGCCAGCAAAGCGGCGGAGAGGCAGGCGGCCGCGCCGGAAGGCTCCAGAGCGGACGAGCAGCCTTTTTTGGTGAGCGCCTTGGGGACGCTTCCCGCCACGAATCTGTACATAAACCTGCCTTCGGGAGCCGTGTCGCCGCGCGTGTACAGTTCCAGAACGTCGCTGCCGTCGGCCAGGTTGTTGTCCGCCCACTTGAAGTCAAGCGTGAAGCCGCCGTCACCGCCGATTCCCAGCGCCTCCCGGGGCACCCGCACCGTCAGAACGTTCCCGTTCACGCCGAAGTCGCACTCGCCGCATTTTTCCCAGTTCCAGCCGCCGGTGGATCGTTCGATTGCGGTCGTCCCCGCACTCGAAGAAACCGAAGGAGAAAGCCTGTTGACCACAAACTGGAAGTTCTCCCAGCTCTCGTTCGTGACCTTCGCGTCGCCGTTAAAACGAACGCTTATAAACAGCCGCATCCACTGCGGGTCGGTGCAGGGCGTCAGGTCCTCCGAGGTTTCGGCCATGAAATACACGTAATCGGCGTCGTACGAAGCCTTCGCGGCGCGAATGTCGTTGCGCCCCGAGTTGTCGGTGTAGACGAAATATTCGCCGGTTTCCGCGTTTTTGTAGCCGCGCGAATTCCTGTCAAACGTGTCGCCCGGGTACGATTCGTAAACAGTCTCAACGTCCTCCCAGCCCTTTCCGGTGGCGACGTCGACAGTTACCGGCGTGTCCGAAACAGGCGCCGCGGGAACGCCCTTAAACCGCCTTACAAACTGGCAGAGCAGGTAGTAGTAATGGTCCTGAAGGTCGCCCTTCGACGGCTCGATGTCGCGGCTGAATTCGTCGCTGAAATTGTCCGGAAAAGCGTTTTCGACGCCCAAAAAGTCCTCAAAACGCCCCGCGACGCCCTCGTTCCAGCCGGTGACCCACACGAATTCAGGGTCGATCTTGAGCGCGTACTCCCACTGCTCGGTGAAGTAGGCGCCGTAGAGCTTGGCGTCCGGGCGCGGGTCGTAGTCGCCCTTCGAGGGCATGTAGTGGCGGCCGAAAACCTTGTACTTCGGGTTGTTCATGGCCGTCAGATGCGTTTCCGCGCACCAGTTGTGGGCGATGGCGACGGCGACCTCCTCGGGCGTGCCGTCCGGATTTTTGTTCACGAGCTGCGGCGTCGTCGCAATCCAGTTCCACAGAATGTAATTGTCCGCGATCTCCTTCTGGATGGCGCCCATGATGACAGGCGTGCCGTCCTCCGCCTGCACCTGCACGTGGTCCTGCGACTGGGCGTGGTTGATGACGCGCCAGTTGAAAAACTCGAAAATCGCCTTGTCGGTCTCGTCCCTAAGATCGAGCCGCCCCGGCCAGCCGACCATCAGCGGCTTGCCCTTCCAGTAGAACCAGAGGTCCTTGTAGAGGCCGTCCTGATATATACGTTTATAGATCTCGCGCAGCTGGATCGCGACCAGGTCGTAGTCGAACATCGGCAGCATAAAAGAGATCTGCGGCGTTTTGACGCCGTCCGCGCGCGCCTGCGACCACACCTTCAGCAGCACCAGAACGTCTTCGATAAAAGTGGCGGTCCCGTTCGTGTTGTCGAAAAAGACCGCGTCAACGCCGGCGTCGGCCAGCAGCTCCGCCTGCTTTCTGAGTACCCACTCGTCGCTCGAACGGTAGTAGCCCCATATCGGCTCGTTCCAGTGGTAGTTGCCGGACCGCCCCCAGAGCTTGCTCGAAAAGTCGTTTTGGATCTCCGGGTGCTCGGCCAGAATTTGCGTGATGTTGCGCGTGCCGGCCGCCGCGTTGCTGGAGTGCCATGTGTGAAAAAAGATACCGACCGTTTTGTTTTCGCGCACCGTCGACGTGTAGCTGTTCGGGACCTCGCGCCCCAGGCCGTCCGTTGCGACCCACGTACCCGGAGAGGTGACGAACTTCATGTTGTTGTCCGAGACTGCCGCGAGCGTGCCGCCTTCGTTTTTGAACTCGACTCTGATCTCGAGGTTGCCGTCGCGCTCCGAAGCGTTCAAATACGTGCGCGCGTAGGGGTGGTTCGCCTTTTCGAGCAGGAGCTGAACGTTGCCCGCGCTTTCGCCCACGACGAAAATGTACTCGCCCGCGGGAACAGTCGCGCCAAAGTCGAGCCTCAGCCAGCAGTCCATGTCGAAGCCCTCAAAACGCTTCTCGGCGACCGGCGTCTGCCTGAGCGAACCGGAGTACGAGCCTCGCCAGCCGTAGAGCCTCGCCGTGAGAGCGGTCGTGGAGTTGGAGGACGTTTTGGCGACGTAAAGTTCGACTGCCGACACATCCGCGCACGCCGCGAACTGGACCGCGTACGTATTGTCCTGCAGTTTTACGAGGCCGAGATCCGCCCCCGTGTTGACCGAATACTGATAGCTTCCGGTGGCCATGGTTTTAAGAACACCTCCCGAGACGGCCGTTGCCGCCGCCAAAATGATCACAAGCACAGCGGCCGCCAGCCTTCGCAAACCGCCTCCAAAATAAGATCTTTTCATCGTTTCAACTCCTCTTTTTTCGCTAAAAAAAGCCGAAAACGTCAGCCAATTCCCGAGTCGCTGAGCGGCCCGTATTTGTTGTTGGGCGTGTGAATATACACGAGCTCGCAGCACACCGACGCGTCGTACCAGACCTCGTCGTCAAGGTAGGAACGCTGGGAAGGGTGCTCCGCCTCCATGTACCAGACGCCCGAGTTGCACATCGTCTCGTTGGAGCCGTAGAGCGCGACAAGCACGTACTCTCCCGCCGGCAGCGGGTCGAATTTCAGGTACACCGCGACGCCGTCCTGCCAGTTTTCGAAGTACCCCTCCGCAACCGGACTTCCGGCGATCGACTCGTAGTAGTCGGTGTCCCATTTATACAGGGCGTAGTCGACGTAGTAGTTCTCGGTGGCCTTCCACGTAGGAGACTTGAAGCCGACCGCGTTAAACTCGGTCGTGGCGTAGAACTGGACCCCGATCGAATGGCCCGTACCGCAGAATGGCTTTTGCGACCCCGATCCGAAAAGCGAGACCGTCGTCTTGCGGTTCTCCCTTTTGATGCCTCCGGAATAGTCGGGAACGGCCGTCGGCTCAGGCGTCTCGGTGGGTTCGGGCGTCGCCGGCGCGGGCGTGGTCTCGGGGAACTCCCCTGTAAAAGGCGTGGTCGTCGGAATATCTCCCTCGTGAATAGCGCCTCCCACTCCGGTCTCTGCCGGCCGCGAAGTCTGTTCCTTTCCCGGATCCTGTCCCTGCTCGCGAACGGCGCACCCCGACGCCAAAACAGCCACCGCGCAAACAAGCGCCGCGGCACATTTTATTAAAAATCCGGTTCTCGAAAATCGCATTTCCAAAAGCTCCTTTTCGATTGTTTTTAGTATTCTACCACACGCGGGCGGGCGTGCGCAATTGTAAATTTGCAGGAAGGTATGCCGGGAAACCGCACAGAGAATCGCCGCGTAGCGGAGAAAACGCAAAGCCTGGAATCACAGCAAAGCCGGCCCACTAATTTTTCAATAACAAGGCCCTCATCGAGACCATAATACCTTGCGCCGTTCTTTGGGGGAACATCTATTAAACTAATGCGAATAATCACTTTGCGTTTTACCGGAGAAGAACCACATCCCAACACATTGCGTTTTATCAGAAGAAAACCGGTTTTATACATTGCGTTTTATCATATGTGCTATTGACTTTTTTGCGTGTTTACGCATTTTTGTTCATTAGAAATGTCTGATTGCCAACAGGAGTGACCCGAAATGACAAATGCGAACTGATTTGCGCCGTGCCACGGGGACTGGCAAAAAACCGCGGGGATTTCTCTCTGCGGTTATAATTGGTATATGCATGCGATACGTCGATGCATTTCATTCGGGTGCTTTTCTGCTGCATTTCCACAGCGCCATTGGATGTTCCGCTATTCTTGACAGGATTTCGGGATCATCAAATAGAAGTTCCGGCTTATAATCTCCGTTTGCAAATGCCGACCAAAATGAAAGATCATCTTCCGGCAAAAGAATTTCTTTAAGGTATTTCTCCACTTTTTCCTTTGCTGCCGGGAGATCAAAGTGCTCCGCTCTCCGCAGAACAGGAGTCAGATCCGTTTTTATCTTCTGCGCGGATATATTCTCAATTCTGCTGAAGTCAAAATGCTTCGGGACACTCTCCGATGCTATTGCGAAATAAAACATGATGCATTTTTTGAAAACGGCCTCCTGAGATTCGTCAAACAGCTCATATTTTTGTAGGTTAAACATATCGTACAAATCGCGGGCGGCCGATCTGTTTATCAGTGCGACAGCCTTTGCGGAGAATATCTCAATCGAATCAACACTTAATATAGTGATTTTGTCCTTGTTCCAGGGCAGATTGGCGGTTCTGCGGGAAACAGGGAATACATGGCAGCGCAGCATATAATTGATTTCGATTTTCAAATTGTCCCTCATCCCGCCGGCATTGACATATTCGAACACAAAAGAATCCAAAGCATGATACTGTTTGGATTTCGGGCTTAGGCTGTATCCCGATGCAGTCATATATTTTCGAATTTGATCGGTTATCTGCTCCCGTTCCTGCAGCATGGCTTCTCTCGGAACATCTTTTGTGTAGTCCATGTCGATATCTACCGACAAACGAGGTAGATCAAATATGGTTAGATTGATGGCTGTACCGCCCTTTAATGCCAGCGTATCTGAGAGCAGCGCGTCGTTTTCAACAAATGACAAAACGTCTTCAAGGCGGCATACCTTCTCAAATGTATCCCTGACGAAACCAAGTTCTTTAGCTTGCCTGCCGAGAGATATTCTGTCAAACTGCATCATAGTGATTCACTCCTTTGTCAATAAGTCTTTTCAAATCGCTTGGCGCATACAAAAGCCATTTGGGGTGAAAAACAAAATCAGCCTGTTTATCAAATAGATAGGTTTTACTGGAGGATGAGCGTTTAATACATTCCGAGAAAAATGCTTCAGATAAAGACAGCTCGTCCTTGTATTCCTCAAGGATATATCCGGTTTTCTGATAAAGCTGTCCGCGACCATATGCGTCCAACACTTCAAGCAGCTTTGTTTCATCGAGGAAAGGTATAAGCGTAAGGCATCGCAGCAATTCCTCCAACCCGCCGATTTTAGTAAAATCAGCAACACTGTCAATTACTGTTCTCTCAAGCGATGTAACCCGAACTCCGTTATTCGTCTCTACGATACTGCTATTCCCACGCCACAATACCGGATGGTAATATAGACCATCATACTCGAATGGCCGCACTCTTTTATCCGTTGAAAAAAATACCTCATAGAACACCTGATTGGTATATCCGTAAAACTCAAATGCGCTATGATGAGATACGAAGGAATCATCCGTTATATGCGATGCGACTTGAAAGCGGTTCGGAATCGGTTGTTCCGTTTCCATACTTATGACGGCATAGAGGTCGCGCCGAATCCGCTCGATATAGCCTTTTTTCAAATAGCTCTTTATATTCCATATGGCTGCGCTCTCCGATCCGGTAAGATGTACCATGTCGCTATGAGTAAAGCAACGCAGGGCTGCCAGTTCTTTATACAGATCCATTTGCAAGACCTCCTTTGTTTTTATTATAACACAAAGCAAGAGAAAACACAATAGTTTTGAGCAATTTTAGAAATGATTGTTTCTAAATGCGTCTGAAACCATAAGTACAGTATCCGTTTCGAACATTTTCAGAAACGATGGTGCCCGTATCGAGCCCGAACTGTTTTGCGCCGTTGTTCGGGGACTGAGTTATAAAGTGTTTTTCAGTTCTCATAGAAACTCTTTTCGATGATCTTCAGTTATGAATAA
>DBXM01000002.1:102724-146858 GCA_002309655.1 Mageeibacillus sp. UBA1212 | reverse complement strand
CACAACTGCAGGTGTTGAAACCCGCATATGCTCGCGTTGCGGCGAGACAGAAACCAGGGCAGTCAATGCTCTTGGACACACTGAAGAAATCGTTCCCGCAGTCGCGGCAACCTGTACTCAGACAGGTCTTACCGAAGGCAAGAAGTGCTCTGTCTGCGGTGCGACACTCGTTGCACAGGAAGTAGTTCCTGCGCTTGGACACGACTGGGGTGAATGGACTCAAACCACTGCTCCTACCTGCACAACTGCCGGTGTCGAAACCCGCACATGCTCGCGTTGCGGCGAGACAGAAACCAGAGCGATAGATGCAACCGGCCACACCGAAGTAGTTGATCCTGCAGTAGCTCCGACATGCACTGAAACAGGTCTAACCGAAGGCAAGCATTGCTCGGTTTGCGGTGCGATTATTGTGGCACAGGAAACTGTAGCTGCGCTCGGACACCTTGAAGTAATCGATCCTGCGGTTGAACCCACATGCACCGAGACAGGTCTTACCGAAGGCAAGCACTGTTCACGTTGCAACACAGTTCTTGTTGCGCAGGAAACTGTAGCGGCTCTCGGCCACAGTTACGGTGAGCCTGTATGGAACTGGACTGGCAATGATTCAGATGGTTATACTTCTGCGAAGGCGACTTTTACGTGCACTCGTTGCGATCATTACGAGGAACAAACCGACAACGAACTCGATTACGAAGTCATGACTGAACCACAAGCCGGTCAAGCAGGAGAAGGCAAGTATACTGCTGCTATTACATTTGAGAGAACCTTATACAATGCATTCAAAACTGTAACGTTACCTGCCGTTGGAGTATCACCATTTACCCACAGTGACAACTTCTCGAACACCAACTTTATCTACCGTGTCGGTAATGCCAATACTGTAAAACTCGGTGCGATGTTCCAGTATATCGGGAACGGAACCGTTGATTCGAACAATGTTATTATTACTGTGGTTCCAAATACAGATTCTAATGTCGGCGCCAGCCCACAGTATAGTAAAGACAGCAGTGATTGGACAAATTCCACGCTGAAGTTTACCGGAATCGGGCCGATTGAGATTTCAATACAGGAAGGTGAGAACGGTGTACCGTACACCATGGATCTTGAGATAGTTGCGGCGAAGAATGTAACGCAGTATAGCGAGCTTGCAAACTCAAGTTGTGTGCTTTTGAACAATATAACTATGAGTTCAGGTGCGACATACAGCATAAGCGGTGCAACGCTTTATGGTAATGGATTCACATTTGACGTAACTGCTGCCAAACACTACAACGGTGACAACGGCTATGAGAGCTCTAACTACGTTATTTCTTTGAGCAATGCGAAATTGGATAATGTGAGAATAGTCGGCGCTATTTACCCGAACTTTGGCCTTACAAGAACTGATGATTATAATTTCCCGTGTGTCCTTGTCAACGGAGGAAACTGCACGATTGCAAACTGCTATATCTCGAACTGCGCTTCGCCGGTCCGTGTAAGAAGCAGCGCCAACTTGTTGATTGAGAATACAACATTGAGAGGCGGCAGTTTCTGCAACATGGACGTCCGCAGCGGCGCAAAGATTACAATCAACGGATTGACTACTATAAATCAGGTTGATATGAGCGAAGGCGATCCTATCGGACTCGGCATTGTTGTATGGTATGAGGGCGCGAACGGTCAGGAATCTATTACGATATTGAACAACAGTTTGACGCAGTATAATAACCTTGCTAAAAATCAAAAGGGGCATACGGTGAGCGCTGCAAATAATGCGTATAACAATATGTTCTCCATCGACAGCAAGTTCATATACAATGATGGGACGACACAATGGGTCAATGCTGGTATTCTGTCTTTGGACAGCCGGGTTGGAAGTAGCAATATAACGACTCAAAGCGGATATGATTGGAATTCTGTCAGTATGCTTGGCAAAACCGGTTATCTTTGCACCAAACTGGCTGCGGCTCCGCAAACAGGCGGTGATTATGAATCCACTCTTCAGTATGCTATTGAACCGGGAACTTCGTTTGAGTACCCGACGGCGGCAGGGAAGAAAAACTATAAGGCAAAGACGGACGGCGATCCTGAATACTGTTACTGGGATAGTGCCACATCAACTATTCTCATCAGCTTCGCGGAAGGCGGTTCAAAATCGTTTGACCCGAATATTCTTATCATTACAAAGAACGGAAATACGATTGCTCCGACAGTGAAGCTGGATAATGGTAGTTACCAAGCAGTTTCAAGCACCATCACAATTAGTACGGAAGGAGAACATACGCTAACCTATCAGTATGTTGATCCATATAACTACCGCTATAACAACGGAGAAGTGGAAGCATATAATGTTACATATACCAAGACAGTGAAAATTTCGGTGACGGTTGCGATAGCAAGTATTAATCCTGCGACGTTTGATTTTAATGGGAATGGATATAAGAGTGTTGTAGCTAACAATACTACCTATATTATGCCGAACGTCAGTGCGACAGCAACTAATTCTATTGGAAGTACTACCGTTGGCGGTCAAACAATCTATTATCCGATTGTATTCCCTTATTATTCTACAACCGAAACAGGATCTTTAACGCAGGTAAGTACAAGTAGTGAACCATATACGATGGGCAATATGTATCTCTGGTGTCAGATTTTCTACGGTGTTATAACGATTACGGATTATGACGAGAATGGAAACACGACAACGTATGGTAGTACAAATACCAATATGGCAGATGGAAAACTTACCAATGCCGACCCAAGTGGTTTGAATACCATACTGACTTGGAGCAGTGCAAGTTCGCCAGATGTCAGTCCTAAAACGAATGGAGGAAAACTGTATTACAGAACCACTAATGCTTCTAGCAATGCCCGAACCCAAGGCATAAAAGTCATGCAATATCAATATGTGGACAATGCAGGCAACACATACCGCTATTTCGTGGGTTATTATTTCCCAACGAAAAATAAGGGAGGGAGCGGTTGTGTTGCTCCTGGAACAATGATCACACTTGCAGACGGGACGCAAAAACCCATTGAGTTATTGACTGGGGAGGACTTGATTTTAGCTTTTGACCATGAGACCGGCCAGATTGTTTCGACTTCTGTAGGTGTTATTCCGGTGCATGCAACTCAAGAGATAAATGTTATTAATCTTGTTTTTTCAGACGGTACGACTTCTAGGATTATAGAAGAGCATGCATTCTTTGATTTGGATGCTGGTAAATATGTGTATATTTCCGAATCAAATTACCTAGATGTTATAGGCCATAGATTCTATGCGGGATCTTATGAAGATGGTCAATGGAACAGAAGGGACGTTGTATTAGAGCAAGCCTATATAACAACAGAAGTAACTACTCCATATTCGTTAATGTCTCAGGGCTATGTTAATTACTTTACTGATGGAATATTATCAAGTCCTGGTCGCGCATATGGAATGTGCAATGTGTTTGATTACGACAGTGATTTGAAATATGATCAGGCGCAGGTGCAAGCGGATATAGAACGGTACGGTCTTCTTACTTATGAGGAAGTACAAGACTTTATGTCGTATGAGGAGTATTGCCGTTATCCGATTAAGTATCTTAAAATAGCACTTGCAAAAGGCGTAACAGACGAACAGTACTATCAACTTCTTCTTTATCTAACAAGAGAAGAGGGGATAATTGATGCTGATGCTCTATTGAAAGTATGGGAAAGTTATGGGGAAACTGAAAACCCGTAATAATGAATTTCTGCGAAACGGAGACTCAATATGAAACTCAGATTATTGCCGCTGCTTCTGGCAATTCTGTTCACGGTCGGGTGCGTCGTTACGGCGGCGCTCCCGGTCGCTGCCGACCCCGCAGATGACACCGTCTACACCGAGGGCGCACTCTACTACACCGTTGCCAACGACTCGATAACCATCACCGGCTACTTCGGCAGGGATGAGGAAGTGACAGTTCCTGCGATGATTGCGGGGACGCCGGTGAATACGATTGCGAGCGGAGCGTTCACGGGGAACAAGTACCTGAAGACCTTGAAACTTCCCGACACGATTTCGAAGATCGAGAATGGGGCCATCGGCGAGGACATCAGGGTGATCTACAACGCGAACACCGACCATCCGCAGGACACGCCGACGGAGCTGATTTTAAGTAATATGGACCCGGAGCCCACGGAGAACCCGACCGAGGTGCCGGAGGAGACAGAGAGTCCTGAAGCCACCGCGGAGGTCGAAGCGACTGAGACTGCTGCCGCGGATGCAACGGCTACGCCTGTTCCCGAAGAAACACCCGTTCAGGAAGCGACTGAGGTTCCGACTGCAGCGGCTGAAACGGAGACCGGTTCGGCGCCTGAGGAGACGCCTGAGCCGACCGTGACCGGCGACAAGATAGGCGAGGGGGACGTTGACATTGACGAGACGCCGACGCCTTCGCCTGAAGAACCCGCCGACACCGCTGAACCAGTTGCGACTCCGGAGGAGGATCCGACGGCGGCCGAAAGCACCGAAGCTCTGGACCCGACTGACCCTGCGGTTGAGACGCCTTCAAGCGGAACAGAGGAACCTGGTCCGACGCCTCCGGACAAGTTGGGCAACGGCATGCCTGTGTGGGGCTGGGTGCTGATTGGTGCCGCGGCGCTGATTTGTGCGGGAGGCGCGGTTTACGCCGCACTGGCCGCAAAACGTAAAAACAAGTGACACGAACGGCTCATTTCGAACGACGTGCCAAGTAATTGATGAAATCCTTTCTTTTAATTGTGCGAATGCCCTTCGGAGAGTTACGTTCCGGAGGGTGTTTGCGTTATTTGAGGGGGTAATAGAGGCTCGCTTGAACCTTGAACGAACCGGCGAATTACTATATAATACGAAGGCGGCGGCGGTTCCCGAAAAAGGCGCCGCTCAAGCCAAAATTCACGCATAAAAATCAAACTACGGCGGTACAATCCTATGCTTAAATCAATCAAATCGTTCTTGAGACGCATATTCTATTACTCGACCTATGTTCTATATAGAGCCGTATTCGGCATCGAATTCGCGAAGGCTTTCAGAAAAAACGGCGAGCTTTCATATATTCCGAAAGAGGAGCGCGGCGTCTGGAAGCGTTCCATGTGCGAGATGGTGAAGGAATACTGGGTGAAGGGGCATTACGGATTCCGCCGCAGGAAGATCGTTTTTTCCTTCTGCAAGTCGCATTTCGAGGTCATAAAAAGAACGGAGCCCGGCGACAAAAACGTCCCGATCGTTGCGCTGTGCGTCAAGAATGACGTCAGGCGCGTCAGGATGCTCGTGGAGCATTACAGGGAACTGGGCGTTACTAAATTCGCGATTATGGACAACGGGTCTGACGACGGAACGTTCGAGTGGCTCAGCGACCAGCCGGACGTGGACCTCTACCGGTGCGGCGCGCAGTACCAGACCAACGTTAAGGAGGGCTGGATCAACAGGCTGATAAGTTATTACGGGTTCGGCAGGTGGTACATCGTTACCGATTCCGACGAGCTGGCCGTTTACCCGGGCATGGAAGAAATGCCGCTTCCCGAGCTGACGGCGAGGCTGGAAAATGCGGGAGTGAAACGCATCAAGGCGATAACCCTCGACACGTATAGCGACAAACCGTTGTTTGAAGAATCGGCGGACATCAAAAATGATTTCAGGTGGATAGACTCTGACAGCTATCAGGAAAAGACCGCCAACGCGGGAATTTACAAGATTAAAAGGTTCATCGGCGGTCCGCGGCTCAGGCTGATGAATTCGGGCGTTCCGCTGGAAAAGTATCCGCTCGTGTACTGGGAGCAGGGAACGGTCAGCGACGACGCGCACCATCAATTCCCGCACGACCTTATAAACAACGCCCCTTGCTTCATGGGCGTGCTTCATTATAAGTTCATCGCCGCCGACATCGAAGAGTACAAAAAGAGAGCCTCGAATGATTCGACGTTCGCGGGCAACGGGGCGTTCTACAGGGAGTACATGAATTATTACAACGAACAGAAAGAGAAGTCGCTGATGTACGAGGGAAGCGTTGAGTTTACTTCGTCCGGGGCGTTAAATAAAATACCGGTTATCGACTGGCGGCTGCCGGATTGAAATGATTATGCCGGGTTGAATACAGGAGTAAAAACGGATGCGTTGCGAACAGCTGTTTAACGAAATATACGGGAAAGACGCCGCGGGAATTGCCTTCGCGCCGTACCGTGTCTGCCCGATAGGCGCGCAGAGCGACCACAACCTGGGCAAGATCACGGGCTTCGCGATCGACAAGGGGATTCACGTCGCGTACGGTCCAAACCCAAGAGACGACGGAGTTGTGGAGCTTCAGAGTTTGCAGTTCGCGAAACCGGTCAAGTGGTCCGTAAACGACCCCGGGGAAAGAAAAGGCGACTGGGCGGACTACCTGCGCGGGGCGACTTGGGCCCTAAATAGGGCCTACGAGCTTTCTAAGGGCATTTGCGGCGCGGTTGAGGGTAGTCTGCCTATCGGGGGCCTCAGCTCCTCTGCAGCGGTTATTTTGGCTTATTTGGAGGCTCTAAGCAAGGCCAACAATATAACCCTCACGCCGCGGGAGTTTATTGATATCGCCTACGACGCAGAAAAAAATTACGTGGGCATCAACTTGGGCAAGCTCGACCAGAACTGCGAGGTGCTTTCCGTCAAGGATAACCTTCTGTACCTTGACTGCGCCGACGGCAGCTACGAGTTGATTCCCGAAAGCCCGAAAATGAAGCCCTTCAAGATCGCGCTTTTCTTCAGCGGGCTGGAACGCTGCCTGACCGGCTCCAAATACAACCAGCGGGTGGATGAGCTTCGCGCAGGCGTGTACGCGCTAAAGGCGCTCAGCGGGGCGGAATACGGGAAGTTCAGCGAGACCAACGCGAGGGACGTCAGCTTCGAGGTCTACGAGAAATACAAGGACCGGCTGCCGGCGCCGTGGGCGAAGCGCTGCGAGCACTGGTACACCGAATTCAGGCGCGTGGAAGCCGGCGTGGAGGCGTGGCGGCGCGGCGATATTGAGGAGTTCGGCAGGCTGTCGTTCGAGTCCGGCCGGTCGTCGATTCACAACTGGGAGTCGGGCGCGCCGGAGCAGATCAAGCTCTACGAGATCATGCGCGAGACGGACGGCATTTATGGAGGGCGTTTCAGCGGCGCGGGCTTCAAGGGCTTCTGCATTGCGCTGATCGATCCCGCGAAAGCCGGGTTTGTTCAGGAACGCGTCGAGCGCGAGTATCTAAAGGCGTTCCCGGAAATGAAGGGGAAGTACGGCTTCTGGCTGTGCGAGAGCGCGAACGGCATTGCGGCGGACGACGGTTTGAGGAATGAATTATGAAGTGTTTGATTCTGGCCGCGGGGTATGCGACGCGGCTTTATCCGCTGACTGAAAATTACCCGAAGCCGCTGCTGGAAGTCGGCGGGAAGACCGTTCTTGACCGGCTCGTTGAGGACATCGACTCGGCGGGAAAAGTTGATGAATTTGTGGTGGTTACCAACCACAGATTTGCAGGCAGTTTTGAGGAGTGGGCGTTTCAGCGGCGCGGGCAGCGCATTACGGTGGTCGACGACGGAACGGTGTCCAACGAAACCCGGCTGGGCGCGGTTCGCGACATACAGTTCGCAATCGACTTTCTGAAACTTGAAGACGATTTGTTGGTCGTCGCAGGGGACAACGTTCTCGACTTTTCGCTGACACGGTTCATCGAATTTGCCCTAAAAAAAGGAACTTCCTGCACAATGCACTACCGCGAGCCTGACGTCGGGCGCCTGACCAAATCCTGCGCGTGCGAGATCGACTCGAACGGGCGATTGATAGCGCTGGAGGAAAAACCCGCGAACCCCAAGACTGAGTGGTGCGCGCCGCCGTTCTATTTTTACACCGCCCCGGACGCCGCGAAAATCCGTGAAGCAATCGCGGACGGATGCGGTACCGACGCGCCGGGAAGCCTTGCTGCCTGGATGTGTTCACATTCGGTAGTCCACAGTATGGAGATGCCGGGGAAGCGCTACGACATCGGCGACGAGGAGAGTTATGAGCGGGTGAAGCGGGAATACCGTGGCATTACAGTGTGAGCTATTTTAGCGGGTTTGGCGGTTGCATTCACGCCCCAAAACTGTTACAATATAATCGTATCAAACGATGCGGAGGTGTTTTAAATGAGTGTTAAAGACAAGTGGAAGGATACCGGCAAAGGTATCGGCAAGTCTATCAAAGGGCTGGGAAAGTCCATTGTTAAGAGCGTGAAGGTCGGCTCGGAGAGGCTTCTCAACGAGGAACCGAAGGACGAAGAGGGCAACCCCATCAAGACGGATCTTCGCGAGACGTGGAGCGAGGTCGGGCATGAAATCGGCAGCACCGGCAAGTCGCTCGGCCAGGCGGTTTCAGGAACCGCAAAGAAAGTTGCGGACAAGTTCGACCGCGAGGACAAGAAGGACAAGAAAGACGGCCAGACCGTTGTAGACGAGAACGCCGTTCCCGACGATGCCGTCGCGGCAGAAGAAGCCGCTGAAGCAGCCGCAGAGGCCGCAGCGGAAACAGCTGCCGAGGCAGTGAACGAAGCCGCGGAAGAAGTCGCGGAAGCAGTCGAAGAAGCCGCAAACGATGTGGCCGAGGAACTCTGACCCGAATAATTAGTTTCACGAGAATTATTTTGAAAGCCGCGGAGCGGGGCATTCCCGAACCGGTATCGAAAGCTTAAAACGATTCCCGAAACCGAGAAGCCCTGCCGCGCAAAAACGGCGGGGCTTTTGCGGTATAACGGCGGCGGACAGGACGCAAGGAAACCGAAACGTGAAATGTAAAATAAACGAATGACAAGATTACCGAATTGGGAGGACCTGATATGTCTAATTTCTGTCCAAAATGCGGCAGCGCGCTGACCGCAAACACAAGATTCTGCCCGGGGTGCGGAGCGCCTGTTGACCAGGCGGCGAACGTCGCGCAAGCGCAGCCGCAACCCGCTATGCAAGTACAGTCGCAACCCGTTTACGCCGGCAACGGAGAGGTGCGCAACGGAATTCCCGCGCCCGGATTTTCCGACAGGGTGAATCACCGCGAGGTTCTCGCCGCAGTCAAGAAAAACCGGAGGGCCGCGGGCGTTTTCGGGTTCTTCCTGGTGCCGCTGCCGCTGGCAGGGTTCATCATTTACAGTCTGGTGAGCGGCAAAATGGAGCTCAAACAGGCGGCGCTGATCGGTGGAATCGTTTCGGCGGTGTTCCTCATTTTCGCCATCGCCGGCGCCGTCAAAAACCGCGCGAAGAACATGTACGAGGCGACCGTTGTCGACAAGCAGTCGCACCTCACGTACCGCCACAGGAATTCTTCCGACAGCAACGAGATGATTACCGAGTACACGACGACCGTCCGGACGACCGGCGGCAAGACAAAGAAGATCGTCGAACAGGAGGGCTCGCAGATCTGGGCCTACAACTACCTTCAGGTCGGCGACAGGTTCCGGTACCACCCGCAGTTCGCGTTCCCGTACGAGCTTTACGACAAGTCGAAGGCGCCGTACATCGCGTGCGTCAGCTGCGGCACGCACAACCCGGTTGAGGCGGACAGGTGCAGAAAATGCAATGTTCCGCTACTGAAGTGATTTTCTGCAACAACCGGACATTATCACAATTAGAGAAGGGGGAGCCGCGATGTACCGTGTTTCAATTCCCGTCACCACCGATTTTTCGGGCGTGCGCAAGGAGCAGTTTCTTGAGGAGCTTGCCCGCGCCAAACCGGACCGCGTCTTTTTGTGCGGACCGCGAAGCGCCGCAAACAAATGGAGCAAGGAGAGATTTCTGAGCGCTTTACAAGAACTTGTGCCGCTCATGCGCAGCCGCGGGTACGAGGTCGGGATCTGGGTGAACAGCCTGGGTCACGGCGGAAATTCCGACGCGCATCCGGAGTACACGAACATAGTCCAGGGGGGCGGAATCGTTTGCACCGACTCGTACTGCCCGCTGGACGAAGCGTTCACGGACGAGTTTGCCGATTGGGTCAAGGCGCTTGCGGGAACCGGCCCGGACCTCATTATGCTTGACGACGACTACAGGCTGGGATACCGTTCGGGACTTACGGGATGCTACTGCCCGCTCCACATAAAGAAGGTATCGGAACTGCTCGGGGAGGAGATAACTGCGGCGGAGCTCGAAAAGAAGGCGCTGACGGGAAAGCCGAACAAATACCGGGACGCGTGGATGAAGGCCAACAGCGACTCGATGCTCGGGCTCGCGAAAAAGCTGCGGCAGGCGGTCGACTCGGTCGATACGTCAATCAGGCTCGGCCACTGCGCGGTTCTCGACACGTGGGACATTGACGGCGTCGATTCGATTGAACTCGCGAAGACTTTCGCCGGCGGCACAAAACCGTTCATGCGTCTGATCGGCGCGGCTTACTGGGCGGCCAACAGGGCTTTCGGGTGCCGGATCGCGAACGTTATCGAACTTGAGCGCATGCAGATTTCCTGGTGCGAGAACGAGGATATTGAGATTTTTGCGGAAGGGGATGTGTTCCCGAGGCCGCGCCACAACGTGCCGGCCGCATACCTTGAGGCCCTTGACACGGCTCTCCGCGCCGACGGCCGCTCGGACGGCATTTTGAAATACATGATAGACTACGAGTGCACGCCTTTTTACGAGCGCGGTTACGTCGACTGCCACGTGCACAACATGCCTCTCTACGGCAGGATTTCGGACCTTTTCGACGGCCTCAAACCGTGCGGCGTGCGGATTTTTGACTGCATGCACCGGCTGAAAGACGCGGAACTGCCGGAAGGAGAGGGCGGCGACAGCTACGTCGGGAATGACTTTGTGCCGGCAGCGATGCGTCTGCTCTGCGATAACGCGATTCCGATGCAGTACACCGAACCGGACGTCACGGTCATTTTCGGCGAGAACGCACGCCACGCGCCAAACGGAATTCTGAAACACGGGGCGGTGCTCGACGCGCCGGCGGCAAGAATATTAACTGAGCGCGGCTTCGACGTCGGTCTCGAATCGTTCGGGCCGGCTGTTCCTGTGCGCGCGGTGTACTACCCGGACGCAGGCGAGGGGTTTTCTTTCCGCAACGGGATGTTCAACAACGACGGCTCCGATTTTGTCACGCTGAACATGAAACAAGGCGCGGAGGAGGTTGCCGAATTCAGGGGACCGGAAGGAACGGTCAAGGCCTTCCGCTACGAAAACGGCGCGGGCGAGCGCTTCCTGATATTCCCGTTCGAGGCGAAACTCGTGTGCGAAACGTCGATGCTTTTCAGGAATTACGCGATGCAGTCGATGCTGATTCACGAGCTTTCGCACATCCGCCGCAGGCCGCTTGACGCGGTTCTGACAGGCAGCCCGGACACGTATATTTTAACTAAAAATAGTGAAAATTCGCTTGCAATCGGCATCTGGAACTTCTCGCTCGACCCGATATATGCGCCGAAGGTCAGACTCGGCAATAAATGGCAGGAGGCGGAGTTCGTGAACTGCACGGGCACGCTTGAAGGCGCGACGCTGGAGCTGTCGGACATCGGACCGTTCGGGATGGCCTTCGCGCTGCTGAAAAAATGACTTTATTAAGCGAAAAATAAGAGGCAATTGGGAGGCCGCTTAATGAGATTGATGTTTTTTGACGACTCGGGGCTGTTCCGCAGGGAGGGGATGCCCCGCAAGCTTGGGAAGCCGGAGATAATCGCGACGTACAGCGACGGCAGGAGCAACATCAGCTGGTTTACCGGGTTCGTGTTCGGGACGGACGACGGCCGCTTCAGGATGCTCTACCAGGGCCGGCAGAAGGACGGAAGCGACATGCTGCTTTCGGCCGTGAGCGGCGACGGTATTCATTTTGAGTTCGAAAAAGAGGTCATGCGCATCGAAAACGCGGAAGTGGCTGCGGTCGTCGAAGACAATCTGAACGCGCCGGAGGAGCGCTACAAGCTGCTTCTTTGCGAGTACGGGAAGCTGCCGATGCGCGTGCGCGGGAGTCTTCTTGTGTCGCCGGACCTTCTCGACTGGAAGCGGCTTGAGGGGGTCAGCTGGAACAACGGGAACGAGCCGATCACCGGCGTTTTCTACAACCGCGTGAGGGAGTGCTTCACGGTAACGCTGCGGCCGGACTGGGGCGTACGGATGGTTGGATTCAAAGAGACGCGCGACTGGCGGCACTTTTCGGAATACGAGCCCTGCATGCGTTCGGACGCACTTGACAGACCGCTGGACGAGCTTTACGGAATGCCGGCGTTCGACTACGGAGACAGGTTTGTGGGCCTGCCGCTGATTTACAGGAATTTCCGGCAGGGGAACCGCAGCAAGTACTGGTTGGGAACGATCGAGGCGTTTCTGGCGTATTCGGACAACGGGCGTTACTGGCTTCGGTCGCTGCGGAGTCCGTTTTTGAGCGGGCTGAACAAAGAGACAAGGAATGCGACAGGTGCGCTGCGTCCGATGGTGTGGCCGGCGTCTTTCAGATTTGCGGAGGACGGCTCGCTGCTGATTTACGGGTCTGCGAGCGAAAGCGAACACGGCCTCGGTTTTGAAGCCTCGGGCGCGGGCTGCGTTTGCGTGTGGAAAGTGAGAAAGGACGGACTGATCTCGCTTGAGGCGGGCGATGAAGAGGGTGTTGTTTCCACCCGCGAGGTTGCCTGGTTCGGCGGCGAGGCGTACGTGAATATTTCCGCGGCCCATGCGACGTTCGCGGTTTACGAGAGCTGCGGAGGAGTGCTTCCCGACGTGAACCCGCTTGAAGGGTTCGGCCACGGCGACTGCGTTCCGTTTTCGGGCGACTCGACTGACTGGACGCCTGTTTTCGCGGGCGGCAGGAACCTCGACGAACTGAAAGGCCGCACGCTGGTGTTTGAGCTTCGCGTTCGCGGCGGCAGCGTTTATTCGATATCCGGCAACGGTGAACTGATGTTCAACGTCGCGGCGGCGCGTTTCAGAGAGGGCACGCAATAAATCCCTATTTTTGGAGGAAAAATGAACGTCACGGTTTATTTGGGAGCGAACGAGGGCAACGACCCGTCGCTCAGAAAAGCGGTCGAGGAGCTTGGCGCGTGGATCGGCAGGAACGGCCACGTTCTCGTTTACGGAGGCTCGGAAATCGGCCTCATGGGCGTCCTCGCGAAGAGCACAATGGCAAACGGCGGCGAGGCAATCGGCGTGGAGCCCGCGTTTTTTGTAGAGAATGAACTCCAGTACGACGGCCTGACACAGCTGATCGTCACGGCCGATATGTCGGAGCGGAAGGCGAAAATGATCGAACTGGGCGAGGCCTTTGTCGCGATGCCGGGCGGCACGGGAACCCTCGAGGAAATCAGCGAAATCATGTCCAAGGTCTCGCTGGGGCATCTCGACGCGCCCTGCATTATTTACAACCACAACGGGTTTTACGACGGCCTGAGGCGGTTGCTGGACAAAATGACGGACACCGGACTGTCCTCTAAAGATCGGCAGAAGGGGATCGTTTTTGCGGAAAGCGTCGGGGAGATTATAGAAATTCTTGAAACAACACAGGGGTGATGATTATGCGTAAAAATAGGGAAAAAGTTACCGCCAAAACAGCTTTGAAAGCGGCCGCTGCGCTACTGGCATTCACGCTTGCTGTCACGGTTCTGACTTCGTGCTTCTTCATACCGGGAGGAATCGTTCCCGCGCCGACTGAAGAAGCGCAGGAGACGGAGGCAAACGCGTTCACGGAGGCGCCGGCGACTGACAAAATCGAGCCGCCCACGGAACCGCCTACCGAAACGCCGACGGAAGCGCCGACTGAATCTGTCACGGAGCCGCCCACGGAAGAGCCCACCGAGGAGCCAACGGAGGAACCGACGGAACCTCCCACGGAAGAGCCCACGGAAGAACCCACCGAAGCGCCGACAGAGGCCCCCACCCCCTACCGGGGCGAGTACGTGGACTTCACGTCCCTCAGCACCTCGCAGCCCGCGCTTACAGAGGCCGACTTCCAGCATGGCATTCTCCGCCCGCGGCAGCACATCAAGATGCTGGTGGTGCTGGTGACGTTCACCGACGGCTACGCGGTAGACCAAAAAGAGT
This sequence comes from Mageeibacillus sp. UBA1212, assembly GCA_002309655.1. GTDB lineage: Bacteria > Bacillota > Clostridia > UBA1212 > UBA1212 > UBA1212. The sequence goes on along the minus strand of DBXM01000002.1, from coordinate 132,877 downwards.
TTGAGGAGCTGTTCACCCGCGAGTACGACATCAATAACTGCATATATTCGCTTTCGTCCTATTTCAAATACAATTTCTACAGCAAGGTCTCCTTCGATTTCACTTTCGTCTACTACTATTCGGGAATGAGCTGCGCCGAGGCCTACAAGTACGTGAACGGGGAAGACGAACACGGCAATTTCGTCGGAAACCAGTTTTTATGCGACATTTTCCAGCAGATCAGAACGAACCCTAACAAATACGGAATTGACAATTTCAAAAGCTTAGACGGCGACGGCGACGGCCTGGTCGACCTTTCGATGTTCGTGTTGGCGGAAGACTCATCCAAGACGAATCCGTCCGAATCGGGAAATTACGGTATTTACGGCAGCGCTTTGGGAACCGCGGACAAGTACGACTATCCGCCCGACAAGACTCTTCCCCAGATCAGATATTTCATTAAAACCGGTTACGAATCGGTGCTGACGCCTCCCGATACTGATGGCTACAGAACGGCCAGCGGCATCAGGGAGATAATTCACGAGACTGCGCACGCCTTCGGCGTGTCGGACTACTACGACTTCTACTTGTACGAGGGCAAGTTCATCAGCGCTTTCGGCGGGTTCGACATGCACGAGAACAATTTGGGCGACATGAATCCGTACTCGAAGTTCTGCTCCGGCATTCTCGAACCCTACGTGGTCAGCGGCATCGAGGACAGCATAACTATAAAGCTGGGTTGCTCGTCTGAAAAGAATCAGGCGATTCTCATTCCCACTTCCAAGGGCTGGAACGGGACGCCTTTTGACGAGTACATTCTGGTGGACGTGATGGCACCTGTGGGGGCTAACGGCTTCGATTGGGACCGCGCGACCAGTCCGTACGAACCGCTCGTGAAGGTCGACGGCGGGGTGCGCGTGATCCATATCGACGCGCGGCTGATGTACGAGAATGCGTTCATCGACCCATACACGGCCAAGGCGATGTTCGACAACGGCGACATAAGTTCAAACACTAAAGCGTTCTACTGCACCAACGGCATTGACCCGCAGATTCCCGGGCAGAGCCGCTACTACCACCTGGCGGAGATCGTTCCCTCAGACGGCAGCAGCTGCTACCGCATAAGTACGCCGCCGAAAGTACTTTACGCGATTGTGCACCGTTTCAACACCGGCGATCTGTTCGGGCCGGGGGACGTGTTCAGCATGGAGACTTGCCGCGACGCCTTCGCTTCGTACCCGCTCATGAACAACGGCGGAACGCTCGACTACACGGTGAAGGTCGAACACTACGACGCGGAAACCCACGAGGCGATAGTGACGATAACGAGAATTAAGTGAATGTGAAATGGTAAAATTTGGAAAGCAGGGGTTAAAATGACGGAAAACATCGAAGTTTTCAAGCAGAATCATATAAGAATCGTTATCGGCGGGAAGGTGCTTCACGTGGACCCGTTCCAGGTCGAAAACGCGAGTCACGACGCCGACGTGATATTAATAACCCACGACCACTACGACCACTTTTCTGTCAAAGACATCGAAAAGGTCGCAAAAACCGGCACGGTTATGGTGGTTCCGGAGAACATGGCGGGGAAGGCGGAGGCGGCAAGAAGTCTCGTTGATCAAATCATCACGGTGCGGCCGGGGGAGGCCTATGCCTTGAACGGAATCGAGTTCGAGACGGTGCCCGCCTACAACATCGGGAAGCCCTTCCACCCGAAGAGCGCCGGCTGGGTCGGGTATATTTTCAAGGACGGCGACACCAGGATCTACGTTGCCGGCGACACCGACGCCACCGAAGAGGCCGCGAACGTCAAGTGCGACGTGGCGCTTGTTCCCGTGGGCGGCACCTACACCATGAACGCGAAACAGGCTGCGGAGTTGGTCAACACAATCAAGCCGAAGGTCGCGATTCCGGTCCACTACGGCGGAATTGTAGGCAGCGCGAAGGACGGCGAAAAGTTCGCGAGCATGCTGGAAAATGTGAAATGCGAGATTAAGATACAAAATTAAACGCGCTGACAGCAAATGATAAACAGTGAAAGAAAGGCCGCGGGAATCGAATTTCGCGGCTTTTTTCACGCCTCCTGCCTGCCGGATACAGGAAAACGCGGATATTTTCCAAAACTCACTTTCATATGGAAAATAACGCCGGCTTGTTGTATAATTCTATTATAAAAGAGTTTGAGATTCTCAGACTGAAACGCTACCGCTCAAATACGTGACAAAGATTCGGCAAAGGAGCTGTGAACCGGCATGAAAACGCTTACAAAATCCCTCAAGAACATCAACTGGAAGCTGTACCTGGCGCTTCTCGTGCTGGGTCTCTGTCCGACGGTCTACACGACGCTGAGGGTGTTCTTCCTCGGCCAGCTGCCGGGCGACTGGTCGTTCTCGATTGCGGGCCAGCTTTCGTGGGTGAACCTCATTTACGAGGTCATCAGCGAGGCCATCATTCTGCCGCTGTTCTTCTTTGTGGGGAAGGTGCGCGAGGACAAGAACGAGTTCTCGAACCGGGTCCGAACGGGAATGCTGGTGGCGCTCGGCGTCTACGCGGTACTGTCGGCGGTGATATTCATTTTCGCGGAGCAGCTTTTGGGGCTGATGGCGGCGGATCAGAGCATCATCGCGGCGTCGGCGACGTACATTCGCATTGAGAGTGTTGCAAACGTGTTCTCGATTCTGGCGCAGTTCGCACTGGTGGCGCTGGTGACCGTCGACCGGAGCCGGTACATTTACATCCTCACCGGCGCGCGGCTCGTTCTGTCGGTGGTGCTTGACACGTTCCTGGTCTCGACCCTTCCAGTGTCGCTGAACCTGGGCGTGAACGGCATCGGTTACTCCAACATCGCCGTGAACGTGATCCTGCTCGCGGTCTCGCTGATCCTCCTCGCCAGGGAGGATGTGAAGGTCTTCACAAAGGAAAAGCTCGACTTCAAATGGATGAGAGATTTCCTAAAAATAGGAGGAATTTCGGGCCTCGAGTCGCTGGTTCGCAACGTCGCCTACATGCTGATGGTGGCGCGAATGGTGAACGTGGTGGGCGAGCAGGGCACCTACTGGGTCGCCAACAATTTCATCTGGGGCTGGCTGCTCCTGCCGGTTCTGCAGCTCGGCGAGCTCATCAAAAAAGAGACGGCCGAGAGCGAGGACAACGTGCGGAAAAACACCCTCGGCTACTTTGCGATCACGTTCGTTGTGGCGGTGCTGTGGTGCGCGAGCATTCCCGTTTGGAAGCCGTTCATGACGCACGTGCTGCAGTTCACGGACGTGGACAAGCTGTTCAACCTGGTGCTGGTGCTGCTCGGCTTTTACGTGCTTTTCGCGTTCCAGAACATTTTCGACGCCACGTTTTACGGCCGCGGGAAGACGAACTACATGCTCTTCGAGTCCGTGGTCACAAACACTTTGTACTACGGCACGGCGTTCATTCTGTACCTCTGCGGCGTCTGGACACCGACACTGACCGGCATCGCCTTGCTCTTCGGTATCGGGAATGCCTTCGACACCGTCGTTTCCCTGGCCGCGTACGTGTTCTATTTGAAGAAGTATAAGATCGACCTGAGGAAGGTTGAATAACAGATTATTGGGAGGCTTATCATGACAGAATTGGAAATAATGCAACGTGCAAAAATGTACCTGGATAAATTGGCGAACGGTATCAACCCGGTCACAGATGAACCGGTTTCCAATGACGATTGCATTAATAATGTCAGAATTTCACGGTGTCTTTTCTATGTTTCAGATGTTTTGAGGCAACTTATCGAGAACGGCGGAATTAAGGAAAAGACTCAAAGAGCGAATAAAAAAGAGTTTTCTTTGACAGACGAAGATCTGGCAAGGTACCGGTTTGAAGATCACCCGATTTCTGTAAGTGAGATTGCTAAGAAAATTAACGAGCTTGCGGACGATAATGAGATGAAGAAGTTTTCATACAAGCTTATTACCACGTTTCTTATCGAGAATGGATTCCTTATAGAGCAGGAAACTGTCGACGGCAAAAAAGTTAAGGTTCCGACGGACAAGGGAATGTCAATCGGTATTTCCAGAGAAGAGAGAATTGGTAGGAGTGGGCAGTATCATATAACGGTTTATGACAACGACGCACAGCAGTTTATTCTCGACAATTTAAAATCAATTTTGAATTTCAACAATTAACCATAAGCAAGGACTACTGACTGCTTTGTTCAATATGCGCTAGCATAGGGCTAATGGGGAGAAAATGGCAAGGGAAATCGTATTTATAGATCTTGAAGTTGGCGTAGACGACCAGAGAGTTTTAGATTTCGGCGCGGTGAAGGATAATTCACGAATCCTGCACACGAAGTCCAAAGCTGATTTTTCCGCGTTCGTTTCAGGGGCGGATTATGTCTGCGGGCACAACATTATCAACCATGATCTTAAATACTGTGGGGATCTAATTAAGGGCAGGGCATATCTGCCTATTGACACTCTTTATATGTCTCCTCTTCTTTTCCCGACAAAACCCTACCACAATCTGGTCAAGGACGACAAATTGCAGACTGACCAGTTAAATAATCCCGCTAACGATGCGAAAAAAGCTATGGAGCTTTTCTATGACGAAGTGAACGCCTATGCAAAATTGCCTTCGTCAATGAAGCACATTTTTCACGGTCTGTTATATAAAAACAAGTATTTCGAGGGGTTCTTTGATTATGTCGGGAATCAGTTCTCTCTCATAAGCATCGAGAACGATATCAAAAGAACCTTCGCCGGAAAGATTTGCAAGAACGCCGACATTGCGTTCCTGATAAACAGCTGCCCTGTGGAACTGGCTTATGCTCTTGCCATCATTTCCACATGCGATAAGTATTCTATTACGCCGCCGTGGGTGTACAAAAACTACCCTGCAATTGAGAACGTTGTCAAGAAACTTCGCGAGACACCGTGCGAGCAAGGTTGCGAGTACTGCAACAGCAATCTCGACGTCAAGAAGAAACTCAAAGACTATTTCGGCTTCGACAGTTTCAGAACATACAGTGGAGAACCTCTGCAGGAGATGGCGGCAAAGGCCGCTGTGGGAGGACGGTCTCTGCTCGCGATTTTCCCTACAGGTGGCGGAAAATCGCTCACTTTTCAGCTTCCTGCGCTCATGGCCGGAGAGACGTCCAGAGGTCTGACTATTATCATTTCTCCTCTTCAGTCTCTTATGAAGGATCAGGTCGACAACCTTGAGGAAAAGGGCATTGTTGACGCGGTTACCATCAACGGACTGCTGAGCCCTGTTGAACGCGCAGAGGCAATTGACAGAGTCGCGAGCGGCATGGCTTCCATGCTTTACATATCGCCTGAGTCATTAAGATCAAAGACAATCGAAAGATTGTTGCTTTCAAGGAACGTTGTCCGTTTTGTAATAGATGAAGCACACTGTTTTTCCGCGTGGGGGCAGGACTTCCGGGTGGATTACATGTATATCGGCGACTTTATCCGGAATTATATAAAGGAAAAGCAACTGAGCCACAGCATCCCTATTTCTTGCTTTACGGCCACGGCGAAGCCGAAGGTTATCAGCGATATCCGGGATTATTTCAGACAAAAACTGGGAATCGAGCTCGACCTGTTTACGACAAGTGCGACAAGGACAAATCTTCGTTACGTTGTTCTCCACAAGGATAATGAAGAGGACAAGTATACTACCCTGAGAACGCTCATAGACCAGAAAAACTGTCCGACGATTGTTTACGTTTCCAGAACAAAAAAGACAAAAGAACTTGCGAAGAAACTGACGAATGACGGCTATCCCGCAAGGCCGTTCAACGGACAAATGGACCGCGCGGAGAAGATAGAAAATCAGGAAGCGTTCATTTCAAACACCGTGAAGGTTATCGTTGCTACGTCAGCTTTCGGAATGGGTGTGGATAAAAAAGACGTGGGGCTGGTGGTCCACTACGATATCTCGGACTCGCTGGAGAATTATGTTCAGGAGGCGGGAAGGGCCGGAAGAGACCAGAATATCCAGGCGGACTGTTATGTTCTTTTCAACGAGAATGACCTTGACAAGCATTTTATTATGCTCAACCAGACCAAACTCAGTATCAGTGAGATTCAGCAGGTTTGGCAGGCTATAAAAGATCTGACCAAGACGAGGCCAAGCGTATGCAGATCCGCACTGGAAATTGCACGTCAGGCAGGTTGGGAAGAAGGCATGTACGATGTCGAAACCCGTGTAAAGACAGCCATTGCGGCGCTCGAAAATGCCGGGTATATCGAACGTGGAAGGAATATGCCAAAGGTGTACGCAACGAGCATATTGGCACGGAATATGGAGGAGGCATCCCGCGCAATTGAGGCGTCTTCCAGGTTCGGCGAGAAGGAAAAACTCAACGCGAAGAGAATCATTAAGTCGCTTATTTCCGCAAAGAACATTACCAAAGCGGTGGATGACGACGCGGAGTCACGTATAGACTATCTCGCGGACATACTTGGAATTGACAAGGAAGAAGTAATAACAGCGGTCAATCTGATGCGGGAAGAGGGAATACTGGCTGATTCCATGGATATGGCCGCGTATATCAAGCGTACGGAATCTGTAAACAAATCACGGCAGATCCTTAACAATTTCAGTGAACTTGAGAAGTATCTCGCGTCACAACTCAGCGGAGAAGTTCAGGATATCAATTACAAAGAACTAAACGACGGCGCCATAAAACAGGGGATTAAAAACGCGACTGTCAAAAACATTAAATCAATTCTGTACTTTTGGACAATCAAGAATTATGTCAAGAAGCATATCGACGCCAATGACATACAAACCACGGTCTTCCCGACTTTAGACAAGTCGAAAATGGATAGCCTCATTGAAAAACGGTGCGAAATTGCGAAGTTCATTGTTGAATATCTATTTGACAAGTCCAATGACAAGACTCCTAATATCAAGGATGAAGTCCTTGTGCAGTTCTCGTTACTTGAACTGAAAGATAACTATAATTCCAGGGGATCTTTATTGGACAGCAACACACAGTGTACCTCCGGAGACATCCAGAATGCGCTTCTCTATCTCTCCAAGATTGGAGCCATGAACCTTGAGGGAGGATTTTTGGTCCTCTACAACGGGCTGTCAATCAACAGAGTCGTTCTTGACAACAAGATTCGCTACAAAATCGAAAACTACAAGCAACTAAGCGAATTCTACCAGAACAGAATTCAACAGATTCACATAGTAGGGCAGTACGCCAATATGATGCTGAAAAACTATGATGAAGCGCTTGTTTTCGTGAACGATTATTTCACGATGGAGTACAGACCATTTATCTCCAAGTATTTTAAGGGAACACGCGCGGGTGAGATTAACAGGAACATTACACCGGAAAAGTATGAACAGCTGTTCGGCTGTCTTTCCGAAACACAGGCTGAAATAATAAATGACGACAAGTCTCAGCACATCGTGGTTGTCGCTGGCCCCGGAAGCGGGAAAACCAGGGTACTTGTTCATAAACTTGCGTCGCTCCTTTTGCTCGAGGATGTCAAGAATGAACAGCTCCTTATGCTGACTTTTTCACGGGCTGCAGCCACGGAGTTTAAGAGCCGGCTGATCGATCTTATCGGAACTGCGGCGCACTACGTGGAAGTTAAAACCTTCCACTCTTACTGTTTCGACATTCTGGGAAGAATCGGAAACCTGCTTGAATCAGAGGACGTGGTTTCGCGGGCGGCAGATATGATAGCCAACGGAGAAGTCGAAGTCGGAAGGATTACAAAGACTGTACTGGTTATTGATGAAGCCCAGGACATGGACAAAAACGAATATGCCTTGGTGCGCGCTCTGATGGCCCAAAATGACGGCATGCGTGTCATTGCTGTCGGAGACGATGATCAGAATATATACGAATTCAGAGGATCCGACTCTTCAAACCTTAAGTCGCTGATATCTGATTTTGACGCCAAGCAATACGATTTGCTTGACAATTACCGCAGTGACGGCAAAATCGTCAGATTCGCCAATACGTTTGCGCATTTTATTCCCGACAGGATGAAACGGGAACCTATTAACGCGGTATCAAGCGATGAGGGTATTGTGGAGCTGACGAAACACATTAAGGGCAACTTTGAAGAAGCGGTCGTGGCGCAGGTGAAGGAGCAGTATCACGGTGAAAAGACATGTATTCTCACATCGACAAATGATGAGGCGCTTAGAGTCATGGGGCTGCTTCTGGATAACGGTATGCAGGCCAAACTGATTCAAACCAACGACGGATTCAACCTTTACAATCTCGCGGAAATACGCTTCTTTATTAGTGAAATCGAGAAGGAGCAGTTCACCCCCGTGGTGTCAGATGAAGTTTGGAACGATTCGATTGACAAACTGAAAGAACGTTTTTCCGGGAGCACGTGTCTGCCGCTGGTTTTAAAAATGATTAACACTTTTGCGGCGCTGAATCCAAAGCGTTACAGAACCGATTTCGCGGAATTCATCAGCGAATCCAAATTCGAGGATTTTTACGACTTTGAGAACGCGACAATTGTGGTCTCTACTCTGCATAAGGCGAAGGGAAGGGAGTTTGACTCGGTTTACGTCGTTCTGCCGGGCAGCTTCAATCTTTACGACGAGAAGAACAAGAGAGCTGCCTACGTCGGTTTCACGAGGGCGAAGCACGCGCTGTATGTTCACTATGTGAATCCGTTCCTTGACAGATTTAATTACACGGGAGCAGTGTATCATATCGACCAAAAAGAGTACCGTGAGCCGAACAGAATTACATTGCAACTGTCGCACAGAGACGTTAATCTCGGGTATTTTAAATACGTCAAAAGAGATGTCAGCCTCCTCCAAAGCGGAGCTGAACTTGAATATGCCGACGCATGTTTCTCGGCGAAGATCTACGGACGGAACAAGATCGTAGCAAAGCTGTCAAAAAGCGCAATGGAAAAAGTTGAGGCATTGAAAGCGAAAGGATACGAATTGTCGTCCGCGGAGATAAGGCACATTGTTGCATGGAAAGGTGAAGACGACAGCGATGAAAGCTGGATCATTCTACCGGATATTCATTTTTGTAAAAGCGGGGGAACACAAGAATTAGTGCCTTAACCCCCAACAAATTGCGATTTCACCGGAAAACCGCCAAAAACAAATTGCGATTTCACCGGAAAACCGCCGAAAACAAATTGCGATTTCACCGGAAAACCGCCAAAAACATTTTGCGACTGCCGCTCAAAGCACACGCCGCGACCATAGCAAAACCGCAAAACTGCAAACAAAACAATCCGCAAACACCCCCAAAACGCCCCAAAGAAAGGCCGAACTAAAATGACACGACACCCCCGCAAAACAACCGCAATCACAACCGGAAAAATCTTCCTGACGTTCCTGGCAGGCGTTCTTCTTTTGATCTCCGTTGCCGGCGCGGGCGGCTGCGCGAAGGACGACGGACCGCTTCCCGAGACCAACGTTGCGCCGCCGGACCTGGCCCCGCAGAAGGAACCCCGCGACAGCGGCAAGCCGATCACCTTCACGGTCAACCGCACGATTTCCTCTTCGATGGTGGTGCAGCGCAACGCCTACTTCCACGTGTACGGCACGGCGGACGTCAAGGGCGGCATCATTTACGGTGAGTTCATGGGCGAGCGGCGGTACGGCAAGGTCAAGCGGGACGGCACGTGGGAGATCACGTTCTCGTCGCACGAGGCGGTGAAGGAGCCGCAGACGCTCAAGATTTACCCTAAAAATGGGGAAACCAAAGAGTTCACGGACATTCTCGTGGGCGACGTTTGGGTCATCTCGGGGCAGTCCAACGCGGAGATCGCGTACTGGTTCGCGAGGGTGAAGAAGCCGGCGTACGACAAGCAGATCAAAGAAGACGACCTGATCAGGATTTTCAAGCAGGCGGCCGCGGACGTGCAGGGGGCGGTGAGCGAAGGAAAGGCGGACGTGACGGCGCCGCGGACGGATACGTTCAACGAAACCGTGTGCTGGGAACGGACCACGCCGGAGACGGTGGCGCAGTTCTCGGCCCTTGGGTACTACTTCGGGAAGGAGCTCAGCAAGCTGACGGACGTGCCCCTGGGGCTGGTTATGGCCGCCGCGGGCGGTGCTGCGATAAGGGAACTGATGCCCGGTGACGTGGCGAAGAAGCTGGGTCACACAACGGGGGCTCTGGTGCCGGTGAGCGGGTACTACAACACGCTGATCCATCCGTTCACGAGGAACCGGATCACGGGAATGGTCTTCTACCAGGGCGAGAGCGAGAGCGGGGCCGACATGTACCTGACCTACGCGGAGAACCTTCGCGCCACGGTGGAGGCCTACAGGAAGGCCTGGGGGATCGCGTTCCCGTTCATCAACGTGCAGCTCAGCTCCTACGGCTACGACGGGTTGACGAACTGGGGCCAGGCGCCCATGATCCGGGCTGCCCAATACGACGCCGTGAAGCTCATTCCCAACTCCTACATCGTGTCCTCCATCGACCAGGGCTACCGGGACGGCGACGAGCAGTGGGCGCACCCCTACTACAAGTACGAGCTGGGCTTCCGGGCCGCGCGGATTGCGGGCTTCGTGAGCTACGGCGTGGGCGACGCGGAACATTCCCTGACCCCCGAACCGGACAAGGTGGTCTGGAACGATGACAACTCGGTCACGATCACGTTCAAGAACGCGGGCGACGGTCTGCGCTTCTCCACCGGCGACGGCTTCCTGGGCCTCATGTGCTACTACGACTACGGCGGGAAGATCAAGGGCAGGGTGGAGCAGGTGGACGCCTTCACGCTCCGGGTGATCCCCGACAAGGAAGCGGCGTACGTGGGCTACGGGCTGATGCACGAGGCGCTGACCGACGTCGCGAACATCACGAGCAGCGACGGCATCCCGCTGGTGGCGTTCAAGATAGTGAATGAAAACTACAGCGGGTATTAAGGAATGCGGGAATGCGGGAATATCGTGAGAAGCATGCTTTATGAGTCCTGCACAGATGCCGAAAACTGTCAACAGCCTGTTGACGATTTATGGATTTTCAAACAGTTGACGCATCGGGAAATGTGTAATACGCTCCGCAATGTGAATGGAGAACAATCAAGTGAGAAAAGGATCGAAATTGTACTCTGACGTAGAATCAAATCTCTTCGATATCGTGAATGAATTACACAGATCGTTCCAATTCTCCGTTTGCAGAAAAGAAAAAGGTGTACGAAAAATCCGGCTATGCTCTTACCAGAGAATTGAGCAAATTTTGAACCATTCATGATATTTGTGTGAAGTCAAGCGATTTAATGAGTAAACGCTGGATTGGTGTGCAAAAGACTGGTAGTTTGGAGATAGATTAAAATGAAACGCTTTGCGCTGCTGATTGCATTCATGGTTACGTTCGGGGCATTCTTTGCGGGCTGCAATTCCGGGCCGGCTTCTGACGCTACGCCTACTGGCGGCGGGAACGTTCCCGGACCTGAGGCGACTCCGACTCCTGCGGGGGAGACCCTTCCCGAGGCGTCGGGCAAAATCGCGGAGCCTGCGGCGGAGAAGAAGCCGATCACGCGCGACAACATTACGATCAACGCCTACCTGGTGCAGCTGCAGAACGAGACGCTGCGGAAGCGGCAGATGGCGTACATGAGGGAGGCGGAGATCGACGTCGTGTCGCACGTTTACGTTGACGACGTGTGGGTGGCGGAGGGCCATACCCCGGACAAGTACCTGCCGATCATGAAGGACGCGGCCAAGTTCGGGCTGAAGGTCTATTCGCGCGACTACCGGGTGCAGACAGGGGCAAGCCGCACGGACTCGGAGCTCGCACAGGTCGCGAAGGATTATGCGGGGGTTGACGGTTTTGCGGGGTTCTACGTTGTCGACGAGCCCTACGATCCGAACCCGTACGCGAGGGTGGAGAACGTTCTGCGCGGGGCTTTTCCCGACTGCTACATCAACATCAACTTCCTGCCGCGTGGCGCGTATCCGGAGGGCACGTACTACAAGCGGCTGAGCGACTTCGGCAGCCTCGTGAACGGTTGGGGCACGCTTTCGCTTGACACGTACTGCTTCGACAAGAGCGGGGGCGTTGACGAGTACCAGCTGTTCAAGAACTACGACGACCTGAGGCGGGCGGCGCTGGACACGGGAATGAACACGGCCGTCTACGTGCAGTCGGTGGGCTACGTGAACTACCGGCGGCCGTCGGCGGGCGATCTGCGCTACAACATGATGGCGGCGCTGGCGTACGGCGTGAAGGAGCTGAAATTCTTCACGTGGGAGAAGCCCTGGGGCGTCGACAGCGGCTACACGGACGCGATTTTTGACGCGGACCACAACCCCACGGACCTTTACGACGCGGTGTGCCTGATCAACCACAAGATCCACACAATCGGCGCGTATCTTGCGGCAGGCGACGCGGTGGCGGTGTACCACACAAAGAAGAAGACGGCCGGCGCGTACGAGCTGATTCCCGAAGATTTCGCGGTGCAGGCGACAGGAAGGACCGACGCGATCGTCTCGGTGATCGAACGGCGGGACGGCGGCGGGCGGTACCTGATGATCGTCAACAAGAACTTCAAAAAGGCGCAGACGCTGACGTTTAGCGTCGGGAATCTCGAACTTTTACTGGTGGACGACGAAAACGGCGGCTTGAAGGCGGCTCCGGTCGAGAACGGAGTGCTCACGCTCACGCTTGAAGCGGGTGATTGCTCGCTGCTGGAGGTTAAGAGCGGGGAACTGAATCTGCCTAAAAATAGCGGAAATAACAATCCCTACGAGGCCGATGTCAAGTCTTCTGACGATCCGGCTCTTACTTTTGATTTGGCGGTGGCGGCGCGGCTTACGGCTACGTCGGCGGCGGGTGACGGGACCGCGTTTTTGTGCAACGTTCACGACGGCGTTTTCGACGACGGCGCCAAGGCTTCGCTGATCTCGGAAGACGGCTCGCCGCAGTGCCTGACCTTCGACCTGGGCGCGGAGACGGTTGTCAACCGGGTCGACCTATACCCCGCTGGGAAGGGCGCGGCGTGCTTCAAATTCTTCCCGAAGTCGTTCTCGATCCTGGTGTCTTCCGACGGCCGGACATGGTACACGGCGGCTGAGGTGAAGGACTTCGAGCCGGACCTGACGAAGGTGCCGGTGTTCCGCTTCGGACCCGTGAACGCCCGGTACGTGCGGGTGGCTGTGACCGGTTTCCGCGAGAAGGAAGGCCACGGCTGCGCTGAGCTTGGCGAGGTGGCGATCTACAACGACGGCGGCAACATTCCCGACACGATTCCCACACTCTACAAGGGGCCGGAGGACAACGAAGGCGACAGCGTCGAGGAGGGTTCGCGCGCGCTCGCGGTGAACAAGAAGGTGTACGAAAAGGGCGAGCCGATCCTGGTCACGGCGCGGGGCGAGAAGGGCGACTACCTGGTCTTCTACCCGGAGGCATACGTTCCCGGCAAGGACGCGGGCGTGTTCTACGCGTGCTTCGATTTGACTGCGGGCTCGCGGGACGGCTGGTTCCTGCTTGAGAACGGCGGCACTTCCGCGGTGGCGGACTGGTTCTGCGCAACGCCCCAAAACCCGCAGGTGGTGCCCTACAGGAACATCCCCGAAGGCGATTACAAGGTCGTCATCCGGGACAGCGGCGGCGCGGTGAAGCTGGAAGTGTTTTTCTCCGTGGAATAGGGAAATTCAGGGATTCGTCGCTTTTATAAAACAATCAACCGGGTGACTTTTCCATAGTTTTTCGTGGCGTTTTCGGTGACTTTTCCATATTTTTTCGAGGCGTTTTTGGTGACTTTTCCATAGTTTTTCGGGGTGTTTTTGGTGACTTTTCCAAAACCGGGCGGTTTTTGAGGGGTGCGGGAAGCAAATTTGAGTTGTTGCGATTTGTCACTTTATTTCATTCACGAAACCTTGTACAATACCTTGCGTAAGAGTTGAGATGCGCGCAGATCATTTTTACCAATTCAACTTCTTAGGACGGTGGAAATTATGAAGATTTTGAAAATAGCGGCGTTCACGGTGCTGGCGGCGGCTGCGGTAATGGCGGCGGCGATGGCGGTTAACGCGGCGACCGGAAACAGGGGGGAATTCACGACCGACTACGTTTCGCTCGACGGTTCGAACGGATTTGACGTGTACGTGTGGCAGATGGCAAGGGGAAGCTATTCCTTCGCGCTGATGGAGCACGCCGAGCCGGCGCTCGACTGGAATGAACTGCTGTGGGCGCACCTTAAAGGCGTGAACGTTGAAGAGATGCGGGACATTCTTGCTTCGGTGGGCGGCAACGCGGAGAACGTGACTGTGATTCCCTGGCAGAACCCGTATTCCAGCTATATCGGTGAATACTGGATCGTCGGCGATGATGACACGGAACCCAGGCGGGCGGCGTACGTTGACCGGATCCGCGACATGCTTTTCGGGGAGATAGGCGAGACGATGACGGTCGTCCCGGACGGGAACATCGTGAGCATGCATTACGCCAGCGCGGTGCAGAACCCTTCAAGCAATGAAGAGGTCAAACCGGTGATCCGGGACTGCACAAACGCGGACAGCATCAAATTCATGAAGCTCTACATGAATTCGCTTCACCTCAGAGACTGCGAGGAAGCGGACGCGCTCAGCTTCGGCGGACTCGGGTTTGACTTCCTCTTCACCTACGAGGACGGAACTACGGTGGAGATCCGCTACGTGCACAACAAATACCTGCGGACGGCGGACGGAAAGTGGCACGAGCTCAACCTGTTTGAAACGGAAAGGTTCGAAAGCACGATCGCGCTGGCGGGGAAGTGAAGAACGCGAGACGTGAAAAGCGGAATTTAATACGATTGTTTGGCGGCTCTTCCCGAGGGGCCGCCTTTTTTGCGATGTTTTGCCGCTTTTCGCACTTTTTTACTGTTTTGCCGTTCGAACTGCCTTAAAAACGCTTGCTTATTAGTTTTGCGCGTGTTAGAATGGTGTATAGTGGGGCAGTGTTTTTTCCCGCGGGCAACGGCGTGTACAAATTTGCGATAATAAGCTGTTGCCGGGACGGGAGAGCGAAGCCCCGATGACTCAATATTTCAATCGGAAAAGGTTTTCAACGAAAGAAAAGAGGAGGCAAAAATGAAATTGAATTTAAAGAGAATTCTCGCGTTTGCGGTAGCGCTCGCCATGGTCGCGACTATGGTGACGTTGAACGCCGTCGCGGAAGACAGCTCGGTCATTCTCTCGGAGGGCTTCGAAGGCGGAGCGATTCCCAGCGGGTGGACCGTTGAGGCGAGCGAGAACGGCCTTGCATGGTCTGTTGGTGTGGGCGATTACCACACGGCAACGGGTGCGCACTCGGGCAACTACAACGCCAAGGCATTTCACAAAAAGAATGATGACACGACTTGGCTCATTACGCCGTCGCTTGATCTGACGCTCGACGAAGGAGAAGTCGCTATTCTGAATTTCTGGTATATCAACCGCATGTGGCAGGGTGACCTTGATCAACTCGAGGTTTATTACCGTGTCGGTGACGGATTGTGGACAGAACTCTTTATAAGTGACGGAGATACGACTCAATGGACGATGTATTCCGAAGTCCTTCCTGCGGGTGCCACGACTTCGAATGTGCAGTTCGCTTTTGTCATGGTCGACGGCTACGGCTACGGCCTGGCACTTGACGACGTGAGTATTATTCGGACAGACGGATCGGAAAGAGTCCTGTCTTATAACGCAAACAGCGGAAGCGGCGAGATGCCATCGCAGACGGTTCCCTGCGGTTCGGCAGCTGTTGCGGCACAGAACGGATTCACTCCGCCTCCGGGAATGCGTTTTAACGGATGGAATACAGATGCAGACGGCGAGGGCGAGTATTACGTCCCCGGCGACGCAATCACGATGTTTTCGGATACCGTACTGTATGCGCAGTGGATTGACAGCTCGGTGCTGAAGGAAGGATTTGAATGCGGGAAATTACCTGTCGGATGGAGCATTGAACAGGAAGCGGACAGTTTTAAGTGGAGTATCGGAACCGGCGATAACTACTCGGCTACAGGCGCACACAGCGGTGAGTATAACGCGCGGGTTGTTTCGGCTTCTTATACCAGCTATACGACATGGCTGATATCTCCGGAAGTCGACGCCAGCGAAGTAGTAGAGGCCGAATTGGACTTCTGGTTCATCAACAGGATATACTCGCCCGATACGGACGCGTTCGGCGTTGCATACAGAATAAACGGCGGGGAATGGGTTGAACTGTTCTCCACTGAGGAAAATCACGAGGAGTGGACAATGGTCGCGCTCCCGGTTCCCGCGGAGGCGTGTGTTGAAGGCGTTCAGTTCGGATTCTTCGCCACGCAGCACTACGGTTACGGCGTCGGACTCGACGACGTTGAACTTCTCGCATCCGATATTCCTTTTGTCAAAGAGGATATGTTTGAAGTCACCCTTCCGGACAAGATTAACGTCTCCGACGGCGCCACCGATTTCGCATCAAGCGTTACCGTCACAGTTAAAGACGAATACAAAGACCTTATAGGCACGCCGGTGGTTACGTTTTACCTGGGTAAAACGCCGAGCGAATCCGCTGTATTGCCGGGCATATATAAGTTTGTCGTGACTTTCCCCGATTCGGAATACTATCTCGGCAGAACCTTCACGGATCCGTCCTGGACATTCTATCTGGCTTACAACGGAGAGTTCTTTGAGAACTTCGACGGCGAGGATCCTCTTGAATTCTGGATGCTTATCGACGATGACGGAGACGGATACGGATGGTATCTGTATGACGCAGAGAACGGCGGCGGCAAAGAGCACTCCGCTCCGAACGTACTGACTTCCGCTTCTTATTACAGCACTGCTCTTTATCCGGACAACTGGGCGATAATGCCTCCGGTTCTCATTCCCGAGAACGGACATATTTCGTTCTGGATACTGGCCCAGGATCCCTCCTACCCGGGTGACAAGGTCGGCGTTTACATAGGAGACAGCCCCGACGTTTCGTCAATGACAAAACTTGAAGACTTTATTGCCGATGACAGGTATCTGGCTGACGAACTGGATCTCAGCGCATATGCCGGCAAGGTCAAGTTTATCGCGTTCCGCCACTACGACTGCACGGATTTGTTCCGCGTGAATCTCGACGACGTGTGCATTTCGAGCCACGTTCACGGCGACTTCACATACGTGGCTGACGACGACACGATTATCGCTTACTGCGGCGTCGAAGGGTGCAACCTTCCCGAAGGTATCCCGATGTACCTCCACACACCTGACACGGCGAACGGTGAATACGAGGCGACTCTGACCGGCTACGATCCCAACGTCATTCCGGACGTGCCTGTGTTTACGTACACCGGAGTTAACTTAACCGAATACGGTCCCTCGAATGAAGCCCCGACCGAAGGCGGCGTCTACGAGGTCGCGGTGACTTTAGGCGATGCCACGGTGAAAGCAAACTACACAGTCGTTGCACCGGCCGTACCGTTCTTCAAGAGCCACAAGCTGATACTCAGCGGACAGATCGGCGTCAAGTTCGTGATGGACCTCTCGGGCCTCTCCACGGAAGAAATAGAAGGCAGCTTCATGTACTTCGCGGTGGGCGACGATGAATACCTTGTTGACACGACTGAAGCGGAAATCAATTCTGACGGAAACTACGAGTTCACGTGCTACGTCAACTCGCTGCAGATGGCGGAAATGATCTACGCGGACTTCTACTACGGTGATGACAGTGATATTTCCGACGAATACTCCGTGCAGGAATACATCGACTACGTGGAGAAGTATTCGGATCAGTTCTCCGAGCAGACCGTGGATCTCGTGATGGCGATTGCCGATTACGGCCACTACGCGCAGATCTACCTGACCGGGCTTCACAACATTCCGGAAGGCAAGTACGAAGAGATGGGCACCTACTACACGGATGAGTTCGACTTCGAAACGATTGCGGAACTGGTCGACGGCTACACTCTCGATCTTGACAAGGGCAACTCAGGCGTCGAAAAAGCTATGATGCGTCTGTCCCTCGACTCCGAGACCGCGCTCAGCGTGAGATTTACGTTGACAGAGGAAGCGTTGGCGGCAGGAACGGAACTGGAGGCTTTCGCGTTGACTGCCACCGACGAATATTTTGCCGAAGCCCAGGAAGATGGCAGCTACATAATCAAGATCAAAGGCATCACCGCGCTTCAGCTTGGCAACACAATTCAGATTTCCGGCGATTGCGGCGGCATTTTCACAGTTGACGTTGCCCCGCTGGCGTTCGTGAGGTCTGTGCTGAACAATAGCGCTTCCGGTGACGACGCTCTCAATCTGGCGGCGGCGCTGTACAACTACTACAAATATGCGTATGCGTACGCGTATGTAGATTGACGCCCGGAACTGACGTTTGACAAAGGAGGATCATACTATGAAGAAATTTGAACCTGCTGAAATCGAAGTCGTTGAGCTTGTCTGCGAGGACGTGCTCACCACCAGCAACGACACGGACACCGAGTGGACTGATTAATGAAATGAAGAATGAGGAATGTGGAACGGGAGATGCGATTTGCTCTCCGCTGCACATTTCCCGAGAGACGATAGTCTGATTGGTTAGCGGCTCCGCCTGAACCTTTAATCGGGGAAGGGCGGAGCCGTTTTTGAATGCAGGACAGGTTAAGGCGCTTCTTTAAGCCGGGAATGGCCGTTAGACGCGTTTTAAGCGCATTTGCGGGCATTTCCGGAAAATGGGAGAGTAATCTTATGTTTTTTGCGTGAAGCGGTTTTTGACGCGTTTCCGCGCGCCTGGGAGGAGTCCGGAATTCACGAATCATTCCCGCATCCCGGAATTATCTCACATTATCTCACATTCCCGATGTTTTCTTGACATTACCACCTGTAAATGCTTTAATACAGTCGTAAGGAAGCGCTGCTTTAATGCTCTTTACGCAATCGGCGAATAACTGACTGCGCGGCGGTTCGCGAAGGGACAATTAATAACGGAGTAAAAACATGAAGCAGAAACTGACAGGCAAAAAAGTCGCCGTGACAGGCGCGTCCAGCGGAATAGGCAGGGCCACCGCCATCCGCATGGCTAAGGAAGGGGCGGACGTGGCGCTGATCGCCAGGAACCGCGAGAGGATTCACGAGGTGGCGGAGGAAATCAGGGCGCTGGGCAGGAAGGCCGTGGAGATCGAGGCGGACATCACCGACGCGGAGGGCATTAAAGCGGCGGTTCAAAAGGCCATCGACGAACTCGGCGGGCTGGACGTTTTTCACTGCAACGCCGGCATCTATCTACGGTGCCCCGCGAAGGACCTCCGCATGGACCAGATCAGGAAGATCATGGAGGTCGACTACTTCGGGTGCCTCAACTGCGTGTATGCGGTTTTGCCCTATTTTTTGGAGAAAAAGAGCGGCTCGATCGTGACCACGTGCTCCATGGACGGCAAGAAGGGCGTTCCCCCGGACGCGGCTTACGTCGGTGCGAAATTCGCGATGAACGGCTTCTTCCAGGTGCTCAGGCAGGAGCTCAGGGGCAGCGGCGTTCACGTCGGAATCATCTACCCGAGCCGCATGGACACGCCGCAGATCGCCCACGTTGACTGCCCGAAGATAACCCCGAAGGGCGACCCGGATATGGTGGCGAAGGCCGTCGTGAAGTCGGTGGTTAAGAAAAAGAAGGAGATCATGGTGCCTTCGTTCTCGTGCCACCTGCTGACCTGGGCGGACGCGATCAGTCCATCTCTCAGCGACTGGCTGGTGCGCGTGAACCGGCTTGACGGCACGGAGAACGAAATAGAGCCGATCAACGAGGCGAAGTGACAAGAAACTCCGGATCTTGGAGTGACGACAGGAGGAAAAAGAATGCTTTACCTGAGCAGAACAGTTGAAAACGGAAAAGCCGTCATCGCGGCGGAGGGAAGGATCGACACGGTCACGGCGCCGGAACTCGAGAACGAGATCTGCGGCGTCATTCCCGGCATCACCGAGCTGGTGATAGACTTTGCGGGCGTCAATTACATCTCGTCCGCGGGACTTCGCGTGCTTCTGAGAGCGCAGAAGAAAATGGCGGAACGGGGCTCGATGAAGCTTACTAACGTCAGCGCCGACGTCATGCAGGTGTTCGACGTAACCGGTTTTTCGGATTTTCTGACAGTCGAGTGAGCCGCGTGCAGCGCGGATAAAGAGCCGCGGGAGGCCGTTCTATGAAAAAGATAAAACGACACATAGCCGTAAAAAGCATAACGGGAATGGTGCTGCTGCTGGTCGTGTTCTCGGCGGTGGTCGGCATCATCGGCTACAGGAGCTTCACGAACGCGCTTCTGGAGCAGTACTCCGACGGCGCCTTCATTACCGCCAGAGCGGCGGAAAAAATCGTGAACGGCAGCCGAATCGAGGAGTACGTGGAGACCGGGGGTACCACAGAGGAGTATGCGGAGACCTGGCGCGAGCTGGACGCCCTGTGCAATTCGTCGGGTTCCATGTTCATCTACGTGATCCAGGCGGACCGGGTGGACTACTCGAAGATCACGTTCATTTTCTCGACTATAAACCGCGACAGCGAGTACACGCTGTTTGAGTTCGGTTACGTCCGCGACACATCCAACGACGAGTACCGCGAAAAGTACGCGAAGCTGTACAACGGCGAGTCCGAAGAGGAGGTCGTGGTCAGGGACAAGGGCTCCAGCGACACCGGCAACCACATTACCGCCATGATCGGGCTGAAGGACCGGGACGGGAACGTTCACGGCATTCTCTGCGTGCAGAGGCAGATGGACGAGCTCGCGAAGGTCAGGAGAACCTATCTCACGAAAATCTTCGTCACGTTCATTGCGCTGGCGCTGCTGGTGACCGTGGGACAGAGCCTCTACCTTCACTACGTGCTGCTGAAGCCGCTGAATCAAATCTCGCAGGAGGCGGACCGCTTCTCGAAGGAAAACGTGCCGGCGGAGAAAAAACTGGCGGAGACCATTAAAACCAGGGACGAGATCGGCCGGCTGGCGGGCTCCATCGACGCGATGGAGGAGCAGATTAAAGACTACGTCGACAACATGACCAGGATCACGGCGGAGAGGGAACGCATCAGCACCGAGCTGTCGCTGGCCACAAGAATCCAGGCGGACATGCTGCCGAACATCTACCCGCCGTTCCCGGACAGGCGTGAATTCGACATCTACGCCACGATGGATCCGGCCAAGGAAGTGGGCGGCGACTTCTACGACTTCTTCCTGGTGGACGATGACCACCTGTGCATGGTGATGGCCGACGTGTCCGGGAAGGGCGTTCCCGCGGCGCTGTTCATGATGGCGTCGAAGATTATTCTCGCCAACAACGCGATGACCGGCAACGGCCCCGCGAAGGTGCTGACGGACGCGAACAACCTGATCTGTTCCGGCAACAAGGAGGACATGTTCGTCACGGTCTGGCTCGGGATCCTCGAGATCTCTACCGGCAGGCTCACCGCCGCCAACGCGGGCCACGAATACCCGGTGCTGAAACGGCCCGGGGGCAGGTACGAGCTCGTGAAGGACAAGCACGGCTTTGTGGTGGGCGGCATGTCAGGCTCGAAGTACACGGAGTACGAACTGTTTCTGGAGCCGGGCTCGAAGCTGTTCCTGTACACTGACGGCGTGCCCGAGGCGGCCGACGCGGAAGGGAAGATGTTCGGCACCGAAAGGATGCTGGCGGCCCTCGATTCGGGCGACAGCGACAGCCCGGTGGAGGTGCTGAAGACGGTGCGAGGCGCCGTGGACGGGTTTGTGAAGGGCGCCGAGCAGTTTGACGATATCACGATGCTGTGCTGCGAATATAAGGGGAATGTGGAATAAAGAGTAAGAAATTCAACCGGCATTTCATATTTCACTTTTTATTCTATTTTTAGGGGTTTTTATGGATTACGAGATTGAAAACGGCGAGTGCGTTATCGCCCTCAGGGGCAGGATCGACGCCGACAACGCCGCCAAAACCGAAGAAGAAATTCAGGCAATTCTTACGGGCTGCGCCGATTCCGGCCGTGCCGCCGGGAAGGTGATTCTCGACGTTGCCGAAGTGGATTATATTTCAAGCGCGGGCCTCAGGGCGATGCTCCGCCTGAAAAAGCGGTTCCCGGTCACGGACGTCGTCAACGCGAGTCCGGAGGTGTACGAGATTCTCGATATGACCGGCTTCACGGACCTGTTCCGGGTCGAAAAGGCCTACCGGCGGATCTCTGTCGACGGCTGCGAGGTCATCGGCGAGGGCTACAACGGGAAGGTCTACCGGTACGGCGGCGACATCGTCGTGAAGACGTACAAAAACGCGGACGCGCTGGCGGAGATCAAGCACGAACGTGAGGTTGCGCGGCTGGCGCTCATTCTCGGCGTGCCGACGGCCATTTCGTACGACGTGGTGCGCGTGGGCGACAGCTACGGGTCGGTTTTCGAGCTGCTGAACGCGAGGTCGTTCTCGAAGATTCTGGCGGAAGAGCCCGAAAAAATGGACTTCTGCGTCAAAGAATACGTGGACGTTCTCAAAAAGATCCACTCCATCAAAGTGCCTGAGGGGAAGCTGCCGCACATTAAAGAGAAGGAACTGGCGTCCATCAGGAAGATCGTGAATACGCTTCCGGACGGACTCGGCGAAAAGCTCGTGAAAATGGTGGAGGAGATTCCCGACACGGACCGTATGGTGCACGGCGACTGCCACACGAAGAACATTCTGATGGCGGGGGACGAGGCCCTTCTGATCGACATGGACACGCTGTCGGTTGGGCATCCGATTTTCGAGCTGGTGCACATGTACAACGCCTACGTGGGCTACTCCGAGTACGACCCGGAGATCGTTCGCGAATTTCAGGGGTACAGCGCGGAGGTGGCGCATGAATTCTGGCGCCGGAGCCTTGCCGCCTACCTGGGAACGGACGACGAAAACGTCATAAATTCGGTGGAGGAGAAGGTGCGCTGCGTTTCGTACGCGAAGCTGCTCTCATGGTCGGAGCGCCACTCTGATCCCGGCAACACAAAGGACGTGAAAACACGCGCGCTGTGGAGGGCGAGGCTCATTGAACTGCTGGGGCATGTCGACTCGCTGCTCTTCGACGTGGAATGCGGCGAGGCGGCGGACCCTTCGGTGCTGAAGGTCGAGGCGGCCGTGGAAAATCTGGAAAAGGTGCTGGACTTCATTAACGCGAAGCTTGACGCCGCGGGCTGCTCCGAAAGGACGAAAATGCAGATCGATCTGGCGGCGGAGGAGATATTCGTGAACATCGCCAGCTACGCCTATGCACCCGGGAAGGGTGACGCAACCGTGCGGTTCGAGCTGGCGGAGAATAACAGCGAGGCCACGCTTTCGTTCACGGACGGCGGCAGGCCCTTCAACCCCCTCGCGGCTGCGGAACCCGACGTAACGCTTCCTGTAGAGGAACGGGAGGTCGGCGGCCTTGGGATATTCCTGACCGGAAAGCTCATGGACGACGTTTTTTACGAGTACAGAGGCGGGAAGAACATCCTGACCATGAAGAAAAAACTGTAAAACAGGCAGGCGCGGAAATAAACGGACATAAAAAAGAGGCTGCAGGAATTCCCGGCTATTAAAAGCGGGGGTCCGGACAGCCTCTTGTTTTATTTAAGCGCGGGATTTGCGGCGCCGCAAGGCACACGACAATTCCTCATTCCCTGATTTCGATCTCTCCGATTCTGTAGTATCCGTCTTCGGTCTTCTCGTTCTCTTTAATGGCAAGCTCGATCGGCCGTGCGCCTTCGAAAAGGCCGAGTTCCAAAACGTACGTTCCCGGTGCGACGTGCGGGCGGATCGCGGCGCTCTCCACGGTGATCTCACCCGGCTTCCAGCGCCTGCAGTCAACGTCGGGAAGAGGCAGCTCCTCGCAATAACCGGAACCTCCGGTGAGGCGGAGCTTCAGGTGGTACTTCCTGTAAGGCGCGGCGAAACCGCGGTTGGCTATGTGCAGGCGGATGCGGTTGTTCACGCCGGACATCAGGGGCGGGAGGTCGGCTCCTTCGAGGAAAAGCCAGTAGCCGAGGCGGTTGGCGCCGTACTCGGTGAACCAGGGTTCGCGCTTCAGCCAGGGGCGGGGGTAGCCGTGAAAACCTGCGAACGTGGTGTGGGCCTGCTGCATCGCCTCGAGGAACGGGTAGCCGTTCTTGAATATTTCGGGTGCGACGCTCTGATAGTGTTCGAACTCCAGAACAACCGGCGCGTTAGGGTAGAAGTAACCGAAAAGCCAGGGAGTCCGGAGCGAGCTGTAGCAGCAGTTTTCGGCGTAGTACCGCACGCACACCGAGTCGTCGTCGAGCCCCAGACCGAGCGCCGCCGCGTAGTCGATAAGCTCCAGATTCTCTTCACGTCCGCGGCTCCAGCGGTGGTTTATGTGGTCGTCGTTCAGGATGACGAACTTGTCCGGGAAGTTTTTGACGTGAAGGTCGATGTGCTTTTTGATGACTTCGGAAGGGTAGACGATGTCGCTGCCGTTGCCGGTGTGGCCTTCGCCCCAGGTGCCGAACGTGCCGACGTCGACGAGTTCGATCCGCGGGTCGCCGTTAAATTTCCGCCCCGCCTCTTCCATAAAGCGCGCCAGTTTTTCCAGGAAAACCGGGTCNNCCGTAGTCCGGTTCCAGCCTGCCGCCCGGAAGCGCGTAGCACTTTGCGCCCGCCTTGAAAACGTACTCCGGCGTCGCGAACGGAATCTCGCCCGACCCCTCATAGGTCACCAGCCGGAGCCCGAAGCGGTAGTCGTAGCGGCTCCACTCCTCCATAATTGAATCGATGTAGGACCAGTCGTAAACGCCTTCCTCTTTCTCAATGTCGCCCCAGTCGAACCGCAGATAGAGGTGGTTGAGGCCGGGGAAGTCTTCGAGATGGTCGGCGGGGTCGTGGTCGCGGCGGTAGTTGGGCCGCGGGTAGCCGTTGTGGNNTAGTGCCAGTACCAGCCCTTGTGGGGGTTGCGCAGGATTCGGCGGTCGTCGGCGATCGCGCGCAGGTCGCGGTAGAAGGGCGTTCTTCCGGGAACGTTCAGGTTTCCGAACTCCACCGCGTGGCAGGTTTCGGGGTTGGGAAGGGTTTCGCAATTCGGGTAGTCAAACATTTTGATTTCCTCCTGTTTTCAGGCGTTTTCAGCCGTTGCAAGTTACTTGAATTCACGCTTCGGTCTCGCTTTTTCCCGGAGCGTCGGCCTTCCTGAAATCGAGCAGGAAGCCGTCCTTCTTTTTCGCTTTGTTGACAAACTTCGCGTACACACCGTTCTTAGTTATCTCGCCGCGGCAGGAGCCCCAGCACTTTTCCGCAAGATCCTTCGCCTTCATCGTCTTATAGAAGTCGCCGGGAATGTCAAAACTGACCTCGCCGCCGCCGATGTTTCCCGCCGAGATGCCCTGACAGCGGCAGTCCTGGTGAACGTAAACGCTGCCGTCGTCGCGGAACCTGAGAGTGATCGTGTCGTTCCCGCGCTGGAAGTAGTCGCCGACCGAAGCGAGTTCGACGTCGAGGTGCAGGAAGCAGAGGCGGTACTCGCGCGCCAGCTTTTCGGCCGTGGAATCGTAAACGCCCCGCAGCACGACCCGGTTGGAGCGGAACAGATTGACGGTCTTTTCGGTCATGTGTATTTTGCAGGAGGGGTTGTAGATCCAAAGCGAGTCGATGGTGGGGAGCAGGTCGAAAAAGTCCGGTTCGACTTCCTCCACTTCACTGTCGAGGCCCAGAGCGACGCCGCGCGGGTCCGTTCTTGCGGACCGGTCCATCCAATTATGCATGTCTTCTTTTCTGAGAATCTTTCCTCCGTAGGCGTCGAAGCCCCTCTTTCTGTAACCTGCGCTGATGATCATTTCCGAAAACTCCTTTTTGTCCGAGTGATGGCTATATTATACCATTTTTGCGGCTCGAATCAATAATCGGGAATGCGCTTCGCAATCCGCCGGCCGGCATTTCATTCCCGGTTGCATTGAATTCACTGCGCGGAAATTGTATAATGCGGTTGTCTGGTTAACCGGAAGGGGTGACTTTATGAATAAAAACACACTTAAAAAGGCGGTCCGCCGCGTATTCGCGGCGCTGGCGGCAATTATACTGATTTCGCTGGTGGCGTGCGTTCCCGCGCAGCCGGTGGAGTACGAACTGCCGGAAGGGTACGTTCCCGAGGTGAAGGGACGGCTGAAGGTGGGGGCGCGGCTCAACGTGTACCCCAACGAGAGCTCGCGGAAGAGCGTGAACAACTGGCTCAACGCGTTCCGGAACAAGTACCCGGAGGTGACCATCGAGGCGAACTTCTCGCTTCCCGACGACTACTCGGCGCTGATCTCGTCGAAAACCATCGGCGACGTCTACTGGCTCAGCGACGCGGACTGCTACAACTTCGCGATCACCCAGCAGGCGCTGATGCCGCTGGACTACTATATTGAGGCCTTCGACATCGACCTCTCCAATATGTACTCCGGCATTCTGAACCTGTGCGTGGCCAACGGCAGGTACTATTTCGCGGGCGCGACCTGCGGCAACATGACGTTCACGTACAACGCCGACGCGATGATCGAGGCGGGCCTTCTCGAACCCGGTGAGCGCGTCGCCAACGACTGGACCTGGGAAGACTTCAAGCGCTACGCGGAGCAGCTCAAGACCTACGACGTGGACGGCAAGACCCTCACCCAGGTGGGAATGGGCTTCCCGCTCTACTGGACCAACTGCTTCAGTTCGTTCATTTACGCCTACGGCGGCACCTGGTCGGACACCGTGAACAAAAAGGTCATGCTCTCCAACGAGAACGTCAGAAAAGGCGTGAACGAGGCGATCTCCGCGATCGACAACCGCTGGATCTACCCCGAGGGCGTGAAGATGAGCACCGAAATGAAGGCCTCCTACGGCGACGTCCGCATGAACAACGGCTGCGTATTCGTGTCCACAAACGCCTACACAGTCCTCACTTCCTCGGTGGCGGAGCTCTACAACCAGAAGGGCATTGCCTGGGACGTCGCATCCTGGCCGCTCTTCCCCGAGAAGGCTTCCCCCTGCGGCACCCTGGGATTCGGCGTGTTCAACTACACAAGGAACAGAGACGCGGCGGCTGCGCTGGTGCTCTCGCTCTGGACCGAGGACGGCCAGATTGCGCTTCACGGTCAGGAGGGCGGCGACGTTCCGGTGCTCAAGAAGCTGGGCGACCAGGACTTCTGGCACCTCACACGCGAAGGCTACCGGGACATCAACTTTGACGCGTTCACCGCGAACTACGACCGCTACGTGCCGGGTCAGGTGAACGCCTGCGTGCCTCCCGAGGTGGCTTCGATCATCGAGAAGGGCATTGCGGAAATGTTCGACGACTACTGCACCGGCAAGGCGTCATGGGTCGACAAGCTGGCGGAAATCGAGAGCCAGTGCAATGACACGTGGGACGCTATTTCTAAAGAGAATTGATGATGAAAACCGGGAATGATATTACTCACCGCCTGTTACCAAGCTTTTAACTTTGCCTATTTTTAGGAGGAAATCATGAAAAAGACAATTGCATTTGCGCTCGCGGTTGCAGTCGCGATGGCGCTCTTCGGCATTCTCTCGTTCGCGGAGGGAACCGGCAAGCCGGTGGTCACCGTTTCAGAGGACGGACTGCACAAGACCGTGGACTTCACGGCTATGGAGGTTACGGACACGGTACTGGGCGCGATTGAGGCTGCCGACATCGGGGCCGTCGACATGGACGTGAACTACCAGATCGCGTTTTACGACGGCGCGAACGTGTTCTACACCGTCAACGGCTACGACCCGGCGTGGGTGATCTACGAAGTGGACGCGCCGGTGGGGCAGGTTCTGGACACCCTCAAACTGAAAATCGTCGGCAGAATCGCGGACTACGGCCCGGTTGCGAACGCCTTCGCGGTATTCGCGCGCGACGACGGTTTTGACGGCGAGGCCAACGCCTGCGAGCTCAACATGATTGCGGCGGATTCACGCCAGCCCGAGGACTGGGAAGATTACGCGTACTACGTCATGCAGGCGAACCACGGCACGATGCCCCCGGAAGGCAACACCTACGACGTTCACGAATTCGACCTGTCCGAGGTGGCGAAGGGCGCGAAGGTCATGTACGTCGCCATCTACCAGTACACCACCAACTGCCCCGAGTGGATCTGCTACAGGTCGCTCTCCATTGACGCAACCGCCGTGGACAAGGAAGAGCCCGCAACCGAAGCTCCTTCCGAGCCGACCGAAGCGCCTGCAGAGACCGAGCCTCCCGCCGAAGAGTCCACAAAGGCGCCTGAGGCAACCGAGGTTCCCAAGGAGACCGAGATTCCGACCGGCGACCCGGAGCCCGGCAAGAAAGGCTGCGGCGGCGTGGTAGCGGTTCCTTCCGCTTTTGCGGTTCTGGCGCTGGCTGCCTGCGCGGCATTCGTCAGGAAAAAGAGATAAAGAGGGAAGCTACCCCGCGGAAAAGCTTTACGGAGGACACGGAAAATGAAAAAAACAGCTGCCGGAACAAGAACGATAATGAAGCTTATACCCCTTATGCTGGTTTTGTTTGTTCTTTGCGGGTCCGCCGGCTGCAAAAATGACCCGGACGGTCCTTCGTGGACTCCTTCCGTGCCGCAGCAGACATTCGACTATGACGAGGAAACCATGTCCGGAACAATAATCAACACCGAATTCGAGCCTGGCGTCATCAAGACCCTTGAAGAGCTCGGAATGAGCCGCGACGAATTCACGCGCGGAGGCGGGAAGGGCGACTACTCCTACGACGGCAACCGCGGCTGCGACTATCTGTCCGTCATATTCTCGCCCGACTACACATTAAAAGTGAACGGCGCCGACGTGCCCGTTTACTCCACGATAGTTCACGACGGCACCTTCGGCACGAACATTCTGTACTCGTTCGCGATCATAGAGGTAAAAAACGCGGACGCCCTGTCCCTGAAGGCCGAGCTGACGCCGAAGGACCTGAAAATCAAGTCGGCGGTGGTGCTTCCCGAGGCAAAGGGAATTGCGCCCGAAGTGACCTCCGAAGGCCGCGTGCGCACGGTCGTGAAAGAGTTCGGGAACTTCACGGTACTGGTTGACGAAAAGGCCAAGACCGACTTCACGAGCGATTTCACCCGCACCCACAGCTTCACGCTTTTCGTGCGTGAATACACCGACGAGGACGCCGAGATCGCCGCCTACCGCGCGCAGTACGGAGAGGAAAACGTCACCGTTTACGAGCCGGGCCTGCACGTTTTCGACTACATCAACGTCAGCAAAGACGATCAGGTTTTGTATTTCAGGCGCGGCTGCTACATGTTCTCGAAGGGGCGCGAAGACTACGGCGAGAAGAACGACTATTTCGAAAAGCACCGCGGCGACGACATCACCTGGAACCTTCTGCGCTTCCCGGTCATCAACGCCAACTATCGCAAGAACGTCACTGTGGCGGGCAACGGCTGGATCGACGCGGGCGGTCTGGGCTGGCACGAACGCCGCGGCCTCATGTTCAGCAACTGCGACGGCGTATGTGTGAAGGACGTCACCCTGATCAACTTCCCGGAGTGGACGCTTATTACCTACGTTTCGGCAAATATCGACATTTCCGACTGCCGGATTTTCGGCTACAAATCGAACAGCGACGGCTTCGCAATCTGCAACTCGAAGAACGCGCGGATAACCGACTGCTTCGCCAGGAGCGGCGACGATTTGTTTGAGATCAAGACCCTCGGAGGGCCTGCCGGCTCGGTTGCCGACAACGTGGTATTCACGTCCTGCACAGCCTGGGCTTCCAAGGCCCGCTGCTTCGGCATCATCGCCGAGACCGAATTCCCGGTCAGCAACATCACCTTCCGCGACTGCTACGTGATCTACCGCGACTCCACCTGGGACAACGAATTCCTCGGCAGCCTCATGGTCTACTGCGAGTTGTCCAAGAACGGCGTCACCATAGACAACATCCTCTTCGAGAACATCGAAATTTTCTACGACCGCGGCCGCGCCATCAACGTGAAAATTGAGGACGACAAGGCCCCCACCCAGGTCACCAACGTCACCTTCCGCAACGTCCGCTACCGCTCCGAGCTGAAGAATCTCCTCTACAACCCCTCCGGCATCCGCACAGGCAACTACGTTCAGGAGATCACCCTCGAGAACGTCACCGCCAACGGCAAACTGATCGGCCCCGGGGACGACCTCGGGAAGCTGTTTGACATGACGGGAAGCGGGGAGATAAGCGTGGTCAGGAATGAGGTATAAGGAACAGGAAACTGTCAATTTCTGCAAGAAAGCGGGAACGCGCCGATGATTGATTTGGCCGCGTTCCCGCTCTTTTTAGTGCGCTCGGCATGCGCGATTACTTGGCGGTGAAAGTCCGCTACAGACTTG
>DBXM01000002.1:88403-102627 GCA_002309655.1 Mageeibacillus sp. UBA1212 | reverse complement strand
CGTACTCGGAACGGACGAGTTTCCATGACAAAACGAAGCCCAATCTGCTTCAAAAATGCGATCCGGAATAATGTCAGGAACGTTGTCCGGAACGCTGTCCGGAATCCTGCCGGGAACGTTATCCGAAATACTGCCGGGAACGCTGTCCGGCGAAAAAAAGCAGTGTTCAAACAAACTTCAAAATCAGTCGCTCTGCCAGTTTTTGACCGCGTGATTCATCAGGATATCCGCGTCTTTTTGCAACATATCAGGAAAAACAAAATAAAACCGGCGCTTTCCGTACCTGTCAAAAAGGTTTTCGCAACCGCGGATCCAGTCGTGAACCGTGCCGTCGTAGACCTGCACCCACAGACTTTTGTCCGCCGCGACGACCTGGTCATATATCCCGAACCAGCGCGGGTTGGTGCCGTCGGGCTGCCCGGCTCCGCACGTCCACTGGAGAGCGTCGAGCCGTTCAAGCTCCATGATCGCGGGAACGTGCCTGATCGCGTCAGGTCCGTCGAGGTGGTAGAGCGTGTGGTCGAGCTTTTCAGTCTGTTTTCGCAGCGAGGGGAGCACGAACTCGCGGTAGTGCTGCGGCGAGAGCATCGCCGAAAAGTCGCACTGGATCTTCGCGACACGCCCGCGCCCGAGAATGTAAAACGCCGTGTAACTCGACACGCCGTCCGGGTCCTTCAGAAGGTCGTAAAACGCGTCGTAGTATTGAAAATACGTGCCGTCGATCTGATCCACGAATTCGTGAACCTTTTCGGGGCAGTCCATTATGTCGAAAAGCGCCTCCTGCGGCCCGCGCATCGCGGCGTAGATGTCGATGTTTTCGATGAGGTCCGGGATGTCGAGGCGGTACGTTCCGCCGGCAGCCTCCTTCAAGCGCCTGATAAGGTCGTAGTGAAGGAGCCACCATTTGTTGTCCGGGTCAAAACGGAGTGGGGGGTGCGTCTCCGGGTCTTCGATGCATGGCTCGTACCAGACCGTATCGGGCCGGAAAATGGGCTCCGCACCGAGGTAGAGCGCCAGCGAGCCGGGCCCCAGATTCGCGCCGAAGGAAGGGAAGGAATCCGCGAGGTACTCGTGCGTGGCGAGGTAGTAGCGCATAAACGAGTGGATGAATTCGAGCCCGGTGTATTGCTCGGCCCTCGACTCGAGCTGCTTCACTTCGGGAACCGGCTGCGGCGGGTTGTCCTTGATGGCGATAACGCGCATCAGCGGCAGTCCGCGGTTGTCGCGCCTCCACCAGTCCTCGAAGCGGTTAAGAAGCTTTTCACGTGCGTTTCCGGTCATAAAATGTGGCCTCCGGCGAACTAGTTAAAAATGAGCTTTATGCAAGCGGCGCCGCCGTCAAAAAGAGAAAGACAACGCGCAAATGAAGTTAAAGTCATTATATCACTTTCCGGAGATGAATCTCAACAAAAAAGGCCGCGCTTCGGTCTGGCCGGTCAAACAAAAAAGACCGCGCCAGGCGTCACCGCCAACCGATCAAACAATCGAACGGTCAAACGGTTCCGCCGTGCACGGCCCAAAAAAAACGGGCGTTTTTTAAACAGGTATTCGTAGTCATCTTTTATCGCAGTACTGAAGCAGGTAATGCGGATATCGGCGGTGGGAAAGCGCCGATAAGCGCCGATATAACGCCGAAAAGTGCCGATATAGTTGAAAAAATACTGGCTTATATTGCTCAAAAAGGCTCGATCACCAACTCTGAAGCTCAGACAATTCTCGGGTTGAAAGAAACGAGAACAAAGGATATTTTGGGATCGCTTGTTCAACAAATGGTTCTTGACAGGATCGGCAAAAACAAGGGAACCAAGTATCTTAGAGAACACGAAATCGGGTAGGAGGTCACTCAACTAATGGGTGACCTCCTACCCGATTAGAATCTGTTAAGATGCTTCGCCTGTATGCTCGGACACTGTCACCGTGTACCCTTTGGTTTTGCTTCCCGTGATGACCACGTCGTAGGCGGTTCCAAAAGCAGCGGTCCACGACACCGGCTGCAGGCGCCTTGTGATCTCCTCCGGGTAGATGTTTTCGTAGTTGGGATCGACGTATTCGGTGATGATCCTGAGCTCATACGTGAGCCGGACGGTCGTGCCTTCGCATTCCAGCTCCTCTCTGCTCCGCGTGTCGATTATGACCTCGCCTTTTTTGAGCGGCGTTCTGTCTGCGTTCGAGACGCCTCCGCCGAACTTTCTGCCGTTGGCGGTGTAGTCGAAAACGATCAGCCCGACGTCCTCTTCTGTGTCGAGAACGAAAAACAGGGCGAATTCGTCGTCGCCGGGAACGTATTCACGCGAAAAAAGCCATTCACGCACCACGAAAGCCGCAACAAGCGCGGTAAGAAGAGCGCCCGCCACACAGGCAACGATGACTATTATTTTTGCTTTCTTGCTCATTCTGCAGGTCGCCTCCGGTTTACGGTTTTGTCCGATTCTATTTTACAATCAAATCCGCGTGAAATCAACGGAAACGGATATAAAACACCGCAGTAATGGAAAATTTCGTTCGATATGGAAAATATTTCGTGCGGTTTATTGACAAATCCGTGCGAACTTGGTATAATAATAAGCGCAAGGAGGTGCAAAGGATATGTCTATTACTGCATCCGAACTTAAAATGAATCTCGGAAAATATCTTTTACTATCGGCGACAGAGGATATCTATATAACCAAAAATGGGAAGATTATTGCCAAACTGTCAAATCCGTTCCAGGACAGGGTGGACCTTGTGGAATCCCTTATAGGCGTTCTGCCAGGGGACTTTACGCTTGAAGAGGCAAGAGAGGAGCGGCTGAGCAAGATATGACTTTCGTGCTTTTCGACACATGTATTGTTATGGACCTGATGCAAAAGCGGGAACCGTTTTTTGACGACGCGCAAAGGTTGTTTTTGGCTGTCGCAAACCGGCGAATAAAAGGCTGCCTGACGGCAAAATCGGTTCTCGACATTTATTATCTGTTGCACCGGGCGAACCACAGCGGCGAAGAAACAAAAAAGTCTCTGGTAGCTCTTCTAAAACTTTTTGAAATACTCGATACAACCGCTGTCGACTGCAGAAAAGCTGTGCTCTCAGGCGTTTCGGATTTCGAGGATGCGGTTATGGCGGAGACCGCCTTAAGGGAGCGGGTAGACTGTATCGTTACGAGGAATCTGAGAGATTTCAGAAATGCCGCAATAAGAGTTCTGGAACCGGCAGGTCTGATTGCCGAAATATACAGGGAAACAGTCTAGAACACTGTAAATTTCCCTCTTTGAAATTCACGAAAAGCATTGTACCTTGCGCGTTTTTTGTGCTAAAATTTTGCGGGAAGCGCATTAAATAGAGGATTCAGGCATGTTCCCGGCAGGGAAACGGACAATTCCGGCAGGGAAACGGACATTTTCGGTATGGAAAGTGGAAAAATGGACAGCAAAAAAGCAATTATCATTATACCCGGAATTATGGGCAGCCAGATCTTCGCGGCCGACACGATTACAATTCCGCCGACGAAGGGGTTCGCCGACTTTCCAAACACGTTTCAGAAGGGGACGAGGCTGTGGGATCCCGCGGTCAGCCGGATCATGGTCGTCGACGAGAAGATTCTTGCGCTGGCGTGCGACTCAGACGGAAAGCCGGTCTACCCGACGTGTATCAACCCGCCGACAGTCAACAAGTACAACAAGCGGGGCGGTTTTCAGTACGGCGCGACCGACATCTACCGCCGGCTCTACAACAGGCTCTACAGGCACTACCACAAGCACGGCTACGACATCGTTTTGTTTGAGTTCGACTGGCGCGAGGACCAGCTCGAGACTGCGAAAAAGCTGCTGGCTTTTATTGAGGAGAGCGGCTATGAGAGCGTCGTGCTCGTCTCGCACAGTATGGGCGGCATCGTCGCGTCGTATTTTCTGTCGCTCAGCGAAAAGGCAAGAAAGTACGTTTACAAGCACATTTCCGTCGGCGCCCCGTACCTCGGCACGGTCGAGCTTCCGTACCTTGTGACGACCGGAAACATCAGGTATTCCGCGTTCGAAAACATGGTCGTGTCGGAGCCGGTTGCGCAGATCATCACCAACATTCCGGCGATCTACGTTTTGACGCCTTTTAAGCAGCACTGGCGGCCGTTCGTGTCGCACGGCGCAGGAACAGGCTTCTACGAGACGTATGAGGAGACGCTTGAGGCGCTCGAGCACTACATTCCCGGCTGGAACAAAAAACTCGCCGGCAAGATCATCGCCGAACAGAGCCTGATGTTCAACCCGGACGGCTCGCACATCACGTCGCTTGTCGACACACGCTACGTCGTGGGAACGGGCCGCTCCACTACCTGCTCGGTTTACGCGGCGTTTGACAACCCGGTTGACCCGACGCGGTTTTTGCCCTTTAATTCGGTCAAAAACACCGAAGGCGACGGCATGGTGACGAAGCACAGCGCGACGATCGGCGACACGATTCCCGCCGAGAGGCTTTTCCTCCGGACCAACACGAAAACGACCACCTCCGAGCACGTCGCGGTCGTCAGCTGCGAAGACCCGAAGCTCTCAAAACTCGACTATTCGACCGTCGATCTTGTGATCAGCCTTTTGAAGGAGCTCGCGCCGCCGCAGCAGAGGTGAGACGCACCGTTCAAAATGTGATGCCGGCAGCGTAAAAACCGGCGCCGCCCGGCTCAATAAGGACAGGCTCAATAAGGTCGCGAAAAGATTTATAAAAACGCTTGATTTTCGCCACAGAGTATAGTAAAATTGTACCCGGAGGTGAAAATATGATAAAAACCGTCTCGATTCTCAACGACGAACTGAAGAATTACTCAAATAAAAAGTCAAAGATACAAAGTCTCTGCAGCAGCGGAAATCTCTATCCGCTGGTCAGGAACAGAGGCATATACGAAACCGACGGCTCGCTTCCCGGTTACTGCCTCGCGCTAATCATAAACGGGCCGTCTTACCTCTCGTTTGAGTTTGCACTGTCCCGTCACGGACTTATTCCGGAGGCGGTGTACGCGTTCACGTCCGCAACGTTCGAAACAGGGAAGAAGAAGACTTATACAAACCATTTCGGGACGTTCACGTACAGAGACGTTCCCGCGGAGGCTTTTCCGCTTGAGGTGGACGCTTACACCGAGAGGGGATACAGATACCTGATGGCCTCGCCGGAAAAGGCTCTCTGCGACAAACTATACGAGCTTCCGCCTTGCAGCAACAGGACGGAACTGTCTGAAATGATGTTCAGCGATCTGCGCATCGATGAAGACGTTTTTGCGGGCCTTGATTTTGCCAAACTGTTCGAGCTCGCCGGACACTATCGCTGTACCAATCACAGGCTTCTCAGATCGTTGATCAGAAAGGACGTTTCGGATGAATAGCATACTCTCTTCAATGCTTTCGGAATACGAGCTCCGTTCCGTCTACGACAAGAAGAACGCAATAAAGGAAATTATTCAGGAAATCGTTCTCTGCAGTCTGTCACGAACAGACTTCTTCAAGCACGCCGCCTTTTACGGCGGTACGGCGCTCCGCATATTCTACGGGCTCGACCGTTTCTCCGAGGACCTGGATTTTTCGCTCGCGGAACCGGATAACGCGTTCAATCTGTCGTCGTACGTTCCGTTGCTCGAAAACGAGGTGCGGTCTTACGGCCTGAATCTCAAAACGGAGGTCAAAACCAAGACGAAGGACTCTTTCGTCCAATCCGCGTTCGTAAAGGGGAACACGCGCGAGCAGTTGCTTTTCTTTTACCCGGAGGACAGTCTCACGGCTCTTGTCCCGGGAAACGAAACCGTGAAGATAAAGTTCGAGGTCGATACCAACCCGCCGCCTTTTGCGGGGTATGAGAAGCAGTACAGACTTCTTCCGATTCCGTACGAAGTCCGCCTGTACGACGCGCCTTCCTTGTTTGCGGGAAAGATACACGCGGTTCTGTGCGGGGGGTGGAAAAACAGAACCAAGGGCCGGGACCTTTACGACTTTGTTTTTTATATCGGCCGCAAGATTCCCGTCAATCTCGCCCATTTGAACGCAAGACTTGCCGATTCGGGCTTTATTACGCGCGGGAGCGGTCTCACAATAGATGATTTGAAGGAAGCGCTAAGCGAACGTTTTGCCTCGATTGACTACACGGGCGCGAAAACGGACGTACTCCCGTTCATTAAAAATCCGGCGTCGTTGGACGTCTGGTCCGGAGATTTCTTTACGCGGATCGCTCAAAACATAACGGCGGCCGAATAATTTCACCGGTCGCTTCCAGGCAGTGCAAAAAGAAACTAAAAGAGACTCTGTTAAACGAAAACGATTGATTTACGCACCGCGAAACGATATAATACTTAAAAGAGCGAATCGTTTTCGCTGATTTTGATTCAGGAGGTTATCATATGAAAAAACTTGTTGCAGTTCTTATCGCAGTGGCGATGACTGTTGCGCTCTGCATTGCGTCTTTTGCCGAAGAAACAGTATACACCGACAACGAGGGAGGCATCATCTGGGATGCCGCGTTCTGGCTCTCCAATGACTCGGAGTCCGGCGGAGCAGGCGACCACACCGGCCGTACAATCGACGCCGTCATCAACGCGAGCGGCGCGATTTCCGAGCTCGGCGTACCCAACTACTGGGCGAGCAACCCCGCTACCGCAGGCCAGACCAACGCGATCGTCCATGTCAACGTTTTCAAGTTTGTCGACAACTACGCGAAAACAAAACAGGGAACTCCCGTTGCATCCGCTGAGATTCAGCTCGCGGGCGACTCCAACGTAGGCGAACGCACCGAGGCCGAGGGCACCAACTGCAAGATAGCAGCCAACGGCAACACGGGTATCTTTCTGACCTTCAATACAGCTCTCGAGGCAGGTCAGTACGTTGTTGAGTTCTCGCAGGTGACCGACAGCGATATGCTCCACTATCTCGTTCTCCCGATGACCCAGAAGGAGTATCCGGACGACAAAGCCGCGTACTACCGCAACGGCGAGATCGACGAAAATCTCACTCTGAGACTGGCTGTAAAGCTTGAAGGCGAGCTCCTCACCCTTATTCCCGACGGACCCGATTCCGGCGAGCAGGGCGGCGAACAGCCCGGTGAGCAGCCCGGAGAGCAGCCCGGTGAGACTCCCGTGGAGACAGGCGACGCGACCGTTCCGATGATCGCAGTTATCGCCGTTATTGCTCTTTGCGCGACTGTTGTTTTCCGCAAAAAGAGATTTTTCTGATCCGGTTCAATAAACCTGATTCAGGGAATTTGAGTGTTTAACAGTTAACAAAACAGCGCTTTTTTAAGTGCCGGAAAAACGGGCTCCTCTCGGGGCCTGTTTTTTTAACTTGTATTTATGAGGGTAAAGAGCAATTTAATGTGGAATCGGCGCGAATTCGTGGTATAATAACAAGTGAAAAACTTGTGCGATAATAAGGATTCCCACAGGGGCGTTTTTGCACCGTTTTGCGGCGGGCAGAGGCGGGCGTCAGGTCTTCGATATGATGAAAAAACTGCGATACGGCAACACGAATACGTTTTTTGTCGACGGCCTGCTGGTCGATACGGACTACGCGGGAACGCTCGGCGCGTTTTACAGGGAACTGAAGCGGAACGGTCTCACGTTGGCCGATATAAAATACGTGCTCGCGACGCACTGGCATCCGGACCATGCGGGGCTTGCAGGCGAGCTTCAGAAACAGGGCGTGAAGCTGCTTCTTATAGACGTGCAGAAGGATTCGGTTCACTTCCCGGAGAGGATTTTCGAAAAGGACGGACTCGCGTACGTGAAGGTCGACGAGACGAAGGCGCGCGTGATTTCCTGCGGTGAGAGCAGGGATTTTCTGGCGGAGCTCGGGATAGACGGCGAGATCGTTCACACACCGAGCCACAGCGAAGACAGCGTGACGCTTGTGCTTGATTGCGGCGACTGCTTTGCGGGCGACCTCGAGCCGTTCGAGTACGTTGAGGCGTACGGACCGGATGAACGCGGGGCGCTCGAAAAGGACAGGGAGACGGTGCTCGCACACAGACCGAAAAGGATCTTTTACGCGCACAGGCCGGAAATTCTTTACGCAAAGTAAACCGGGCGGCGAGATTGCCGGAAAGATGATTTTCGCTAAATTTAGATAAAAACGGAGAGAACGACATGAAGGATATCAAGCTTATCAACGTATTTTACAAACCGGGCTACAGCGACATGCGCGGCGGCTACCACAGCGCGGAACTGAAGAAAACGGAAGGAAACAAGTGGGTCGTTGAGTGCAGCGACCGCGAGGACCACAGTTCGCCGAACATCGTTACCGTTTATGCGGTGGCGGATGAGGCGGTCGCGGATCTCGAGAAATTCCTTGCCCGGAAAAAGTTCAAATCGCTGGAAAAACGGCTGAAAAGCGACATGTTCATAACGGATTACAGTCCGTGGAGGATATCGATCGAATACGTGGAGACGGTTTTCGGGAAGACAACGGAGAAGGAGTGCAACCTCGCGGAGTACCGTGTTTATACGAAAAGGGACCGCGATTTTCTGAACGAGCTGAAGGACCGCTTCGGGAAGCTGAAGGGCGAAAAAATCTCCGAGAGGACGGAAAAGGACTGAAAGGTTTATGCAGGCATTTGATAGGATGTCTTAATTGATTAAAACAGGAGGTAAAAAATGCCGTTAGTGAAAGCATGCTGCACGAATTGCGGCGCAGCGCTTGAAGTCGATAACAACAAAGAAGCTGCTATCTGCCCGTACTGCTCGACCGCGTACATAGTTGAGAAGGCAATCAACAAATACGTGATGAACGTTCAAAATTTAAACGCGGACGTCGTGAACGTAATCCTGCCGGACAAGGACGAGCAGGAGTTTAAGAACGCGGAGGCTCTGATTAAGTTCGAGGATTATGACGGAGCATTGAAAATATATAAAAAGTTGGCTAAGACTTACGCCAATGACCCAAGAACGTGGAACGGTCTTTTACTTGCCGAAACTTGTGACAAAGGCGATTATCTAGGCACAATCGAAGAGGCGAACACACTATTCGAATACTATAAACGTCTTAAATCGCTTGACCCGAAAATGGCGTCAAATTGGAAGGATTATATGACAGGCATTAAACAAGAATATCAGGAAATTGTGAGACTTTCGAAGGAAAGAATCAAGCAGCTAGAGAAGAAGAACCGTACAAGGTTAATAGTTATGATTGTGTTTATAGTTCTGACCGTAGTTGCCGTACCGATTGTCTTCTACATGATGTTCAGCAACATTCTTCCGCTTCTGATGTTTCTTATCTTAATTGCGTTGGGTATTACTATTGGGATTCTTTATGTTAAAGGGCAGGAATTCGAACTTAAAATTGCCAATACCAAACAGGTAATTGAAAACGCTCGTGAAGAATACTACAATTGAGTTTAACAGGAGTTTTACAAGACTGAAAGGCAGGCTG
Organism: Mageeibacillus sp. UBA1212; assembly: GCA_002309655.1. GTDB lineage: Bacteria > Bacillota > Clostridia > UBA1212 > UBA1212 > UBA1212. The sequence continues at coordinate 93,262 of DBXM01000002.1, read as the reverse complement.
ATCAAATGAGGCTGTTCATAGCCGCGCGCCTCAGTGACGACGCGAAAAAGGAGATTCTGAAGGCGGAGGACGCGATCCGCGATCAGGGCGTTCAAGGCAACTTTACGGAGGCGGCGAACCTCCACCTGACGCTCGCTTTTATAGGGGAGTACCCGAATCCCGCGAAGGTGCTGGCCGCGATGCGCAAGGTGCCGTTCAGACCGTTCGAGATCTCGCTCTCAAAAATCGGCTGCTTCGGCGACCTGTGGTGGTGCGGCCTCGACTGCCCGCTGCCGCTTTTCGGCTACGTGAACGCGCTCAGAATGGCGCTTGTGAACTCCGGAATTCCAGTCGACACCAAAAAGTTCAAGGCGCACGTGACGCTTCTGAGACGCGCCGACAGGGAGTTCGACGTTCCCGAAATCGGGGAAAAAGCCGCGACGACCGTAAAAGAAATCTACCTGATGAGGTCCGACCGCGCGCCTTCCGGAAGACTCGTCTACACACCCGTCGGCAGCGTCCGGGCCTCGGAAAAGCAGCTTTCGAAATACACCGCGAAGCTCGAAAAGGCGGATTCCGGGGACGCTCCTGACTGACTTAAACAAACCGCTGCCGGCGGCGCATCATCCGGCAATACAAACAAAGAAGAACACGTAAAATGAAAAAGGTTCTCGACTTTCTCAAAAAAGAAATAATGCTCGTCGTGGCGGTGCTGGCCGCGGTCGTGTCGCTTTTCATAACGAAGCCGTCGCTCGACCTCGTGAAGGGGATAGACTGGCGCACGCTGGGGATCCTTCTGATGATGCTCTGCGTTCTGGAGGGGTTCAAAAAGGAGTCGGTGCTCGCGCCGGTCGTGGCGCTTGGCTCGCGGCTGAAGAAGATGACGACAGTCACTCTTTTCCTTGTTTTCGGCGTTTTCTTCACTTCGATGTTCGTCACGAACGACGTGTCGCTGATCATTTTCGTGCCGATAACGATAATGATCTTCAGGGGCGGCGGCAAGGAAAAATTCATCCTTCCGGTCATAACGCTCCAAAATATCGCGGCGATCCGCGGCTCGCTCCTGACCCCGTTCGGCTCGCCGCAGAACCTCTTCCTTTTCGGCCGCGTCAACGTCAGCGCGTGGCATTTTATGCTCCACATGCTGCCGCTCTGCGCGATGTCGGCGGTGCTGCTCGTCGCGTTCGTTTTTTTCATGTACCGCAAGGACCCGGGGGAGGCGATCGAGCCCGAAGCGCCCGAAAAACCGCGGAAAAACCGCCTTGCGCAAAGGATCGTCTATATCGTTCTATTCTGCGCGGTCGTGTTTACGGTCGTGTCGCGCACGAAGTACTGGTACGTTTTCATGGCGGTCGTCGTCGCGGCGGTCGCGGTCACTGACGTAAAAATCTTCAAAAACGTCGACTACGTGCTGCTGGTGACGTTCCTGTGCTTCTTCGTTTTCTCGCACCAGGTCGCGGCCAACGGGAAGATCGCGGAGTTCCTGTCAGGTGCGGTAGCGGGGCGCGAGTACTGGTGGTCGATCGGCCTCAGCCAGATCATCTCGAACGTACCGGCGTCGATCGTTCTGTACCCGTTCTCGACGAATTTCGCGGGGCTCATCTACGGCGCCGACACCGCCGGCCTCGTTTCGATAATCGGCTCGCTCGCGTCGGTCATCAACTACCGCATCTACATCCGCGAGTACCCGGGAACCGGCAAAAAGTTCCTGATAGTGTTTACGCTGATCAGCTGGGCCTTCTTCGCAATCGTGGTCGTTCCGGGCCTCCTGCTTAGCCGGTGGCCGTTCTTTTGACAGGAAGCCGTAATTGGCCTAAATAAAGGCAAAAAGTCCGCAAAAGAGCGGGCGCGAAAATACGAAAACAACCCAAAAAGGAGCATGATAGAATGAGAATAATCGACAAGATCCGGGCGAAAAACGAAAACAACTTCGGCGCCAAGCCGGTGACAATCGTCTTCCTCGGCGACAGCGTCACGCACGGCTGCTTCGACTGCTTTTTCGACGAGAACGGCAACATTAACACGTACTTCAAGGCCGGCGCCTCGTACGCGCACCGGGTCAGGGAGATGCTGAACCTTCTTTACCCGGCGGCGCAGATCAATATCATCAACAGCGGCATCAGCGGCGACAGCGCGGCAGGCGGAAACAACCGTTTCGACCGCGACGTTAAGCCGTTTTCGCCGGACCTTGTCGTCGTGAGCTACGGTCTCAACGACTCGTGCGGCGGCGTCGCGAACGTCGGCGCGTACACCAAGGCGCTGGATGGGATTTTCGCTAAAGTCAGGGAAACAGGAGCCGAGTGCATCTTCCTCACCGAGAACATGATGTGCTCCAGGGTCAGCTGCCACCTCAAGGAGGAGCGGGAACAGTCGCTCGCGAAGGGCTTTTCGGAGATCCAGAATTCCGGAACGCTCGACACGTTTTTTGAGGAGGCGAAAAAGACTGCCGCCAAAAACGGCGTGAAGGTCGTCGACGTCTACTCGGCATGGAAAAAACTCAGCGCGAGCGGCGTCGACACGACGGAACTTCTCGCGAACAAGTACAACCACCCGGCGGAAACGTTCCACTACTACACGGCGGTGAAGGTCGTCGAGGCAATGTTTGACTGAACGCCATGACAACAACGAAAATGAAAAAACACTCGATTTATGAAGCAATCACCAAAAATATTGACGCAAACGGCCGTCTCAACGGGGACTTTTCCGTCTGCCAAGCGTTTCCGGCGCGCAACCCGCTGACGTCAGGCACGAATAGCGCCAGCGTGCATTTTGCGGACGGCGCGGCTGACGGCATTTTGCTCTACCACATGGATCAGATCACGCCCAAAATCGCCGACGAGGCGCTGCTGATGCGCGCGGTTAACAAGTGCTCTGACCGTAATTCAAGTCAGGCGGATTCGTGTTTTGAAGCACTCGGAGCGTCCGTCGGCGCGGTTTCCGCCACGGGCAGGCTGCACGAGTTTATTTACTCGCACAGAACGCGCCTCAACGCGCCGAATCTTTTCGTCTCGGCTGAGGATATTCTTTTCGAGTCCCGGAACATCGAGAGCGTCAAGTTCGCGCTTTTGATTCTGGAGATGGCGGGCCCGGTGAGAGAGGAGCTGCGCGAGGCGATCAGGACGCTCGGCCTTTGCGACGAGTTCACGCTTTACGCGATCCGGGACATGCTCGAGTGGGAGAACGGGAACGACGAGGTTTTCGAGCTCGCGAAGAAGGTTCGCGGGTGGGGAAGAATCCACGCGGTCAGATTCCTGGAGCCTTCGCGGCCGGAGATTAAAAAGTGGCTGCTCGACGAGGGCGTCGACAACACGGTCATGCCTGATTATTCGGCGCTTGACGTCTGGGAAAAAGCCGGCGTGGGTGAACTGCTCAAGGGGAGCGTCACCGCGGACGAGTTCCGCAAGGCGGGCGTGATTCTTGACGCGCTTATAAGCGAGGGGCCGGTCAAGGGCATCTCGGGTATCGAAAACCGCGAGGAGGCCGTCGGGAATTATCTCGCCCGCGCGAAGGAAAACGAACTTGACGCCGCCGACTACGAACGGATCCTCAGAATCAGCAAATGGGCTGCGCTCGAGTACAACGGCTTTGACGAGCTGTGCGCCGACTGCGGCGATCTGCTTGCGAGCGAAGAATGCGCGCAGGCGATCCGCGAAGGCCTGGAGCAGGGGAAGGGTCTCGAGGTGGCCGAAGCGCTCGAAATCGACTACGGCGACAGCCTTTTAAAGTGTCTGGAGGAGGATTTTGACAGGCAGTACCACAAGGTGACGTATCTGCTGCGGCTTCCGGACTGTTTCGGACAGGCGATTGACGTCTTCAGGAACAGGCTGGATCTGGAAAAAATGCGCGCCGAGCCGACAAAAGAGCTTGGTTTCGGTTTCGGCAAGAAAAATGAAAAATATATGCAGCTTGACTGCGTTGTTTACGCGCTGGCTGACCATCCGTGCGAGGGCGAGGATCTGGTGCTGACGTGCCTTTGGGCCCCGGGCGTGCGGATGAGAAGCTCCGCTCTGAGGACACTTTCGGAGTGGACAAAGGAGCTCCAACAGCCTATATGGGAGGTCTCGCCGGCGGCATATGATGAGCTCAAAGCGCTTATCGAAAAAGAGGTCGACCGCGAGCTCAGGAAGAGAATCAAGGCGCTTCTCAAAGGCGTGATCCCGGAGCCGGAGGAGTACGAAAATGAGTGACAGGCAGATAAAAATAACCGCCGAACAGATGCGCGCGGTGGCAAGGTACGAGACGACTGTCTCCGAAATAGCGGATTTTAAAAACAACTCCGAAGTGGACGTCATTTTCGAGCAGCCGTTTCAAATTACGCTCGACGACGTCCTTGAAGCCGTCAAAAACATCGAGGCGAAGAACCCTCTCGTAAAGGAGCTGTGCGACGAGTGGATCTACCCGATGGTCATTGCCGAATCCGTTTTCGGGATAACGGACGCGTGCGAAGCAGAGGAGGACGACTCCGGGCAGAAAAAAGAAAACGGTCCGCTCGACGTCCTTCCGGTCACCGAAGCCGCGATGTTCCGCGAAATATGGTTCAAACTGGAGAATATCCTGAGCGAGTACGGCGATTTCCGGGGCATCAGAATGAACTCTGACAGAAACGGCGGACTCTCATTCAAGGAGTCTACCTACAGCGACGAATTCGATGACTTCGAAGATGACTTCGAAGAGAACTTCAAGTCCGGCGAGGACGACCTCGAGGAAGACGAAGACGAAGACGACGAAGAAGACGACGAAGAATACGGCTTCGACGACGACGATGACGGTTACGACTTCGAATCCAACGACGAAAACCTCTTCGCGGATCTTAGGATCAGCGACGTCAAAGAGTTCGGCGAGATCCTTGCGGAGGCCGGGCTTTTCGCCCAAAACAAGGG
>DBXM01000002.1:0-88338 GCA_002309655.1 Mageeibacillus sp. UBA1212 | reverse complement strand
CTCGTATCTCAAAAAAGCAACCGACCTCGAGGTAAGCCTTTGCCGCCGCTTCACCGACGAACTCTGCGCGAAGGACTCTGTCGACGCACTCCGTTTGAAGGGCTACGCCTGCTACGGCGGNNAGCGGCAACCGCCTCTACGCGTGCGACTGGCCGGCAGCCCGCGACTGCATGATCCGCCTTTTCGACAAGACCGGCGCCCCCGGGTACGCTAACACGCTCGGCTACATCTACTACTACGGCAGGTGCACGGACGGCGTTCCCGAGTACGAAAAAGCGTACGAAATGTTCGTGATCTCGGCCGCCAACGGACTCCACGAGGGCATGTACAAGCTCGGCGACATGTTCCGCCACGGCTACGCCTGCAGAAAAAGCGAACGCACCGCCGAAAACCTCTACGCCCTTGTCTATGAAGACGCGCGCAACCAGTTCCTGCACGGAAACGAAGGCGCCTTCGCCGACGCCGCCATCCGTATGGGCATCATGGCCTCGCAGAGAAGCGACCGCCCCGAAGACCAGATCAACGCCTACAGGTTCTTCCTGGAAGCAGGCCTTGCCGCCCGCCGCCGCGCCGCCAAAAATGATTTCTTCGGCTACGCGAACGTCCTTATCAACGTCAAAAAGTCGCTCGAAGAGACAAAGGCCCGCATTCCCGAAGACTATTTTCAGACCTCAATCTCGCTTCATTTTCCCGCGATTTTTTCGGTGATTGCCTTGGACGGCTACCGCGCGGAGATGACGATCAGGTATAAAACCCGCAAAAACGACCTAAAAGAAGGCGAAAACAGCCTCTCGTCGGTAACGGTAAAACGCCTCCCTAAATGGCGCCAGGCGCTCCCCGAACCGATCATTTGGACGGTCACCGAACTCGAACACTGCGACCTTGTCACCGAGGTCGAATTCGAAGCGGTCAACCTCGAGACGTCCTTCGAACCCGGAGCGGATACGGGAGCGGAAACTGTTTTCAAGTACGACACGTGCGAGTGGAACCGCGCGAAAAGCAGGATCGACTTTTACTACGACAACGAGCGTGTCGCGTGGCTCTCGTGCGACGAATTCATTTTCCGCAAGCCGGCGAAAACGAACGACGGCGGCCGCGTTTTGAAGTTTGTGAGCGTCACGTTCCCGGCGAGTGAAAGGGAGTACGACTACCTGTGCGATATCCGCGACGTGGAACCGGGCGACAAGGTCATCGTCCCTGGCCAAAACGGAGACGTGGCGGTCGTGGTGCGCAAAGTGTTCACGTCCAGCGAGTCGGATCTCCCCATGCCGGTCGACCGCTACAAAAGGGTGCTCAGGAAGGCGTGAGCAGGGCTTTACCAGCAGGGCGGGAAGCCTTTTCGTTGAATTAAACGCTCGATTGTGGTACAATTTTCCACAGCACAAAACATTTCCCGGGTTCCGCACGGAACTCTCTTTCAAGGAGGTCTAAAGTGAAAAAATCAACGCTCAAACGAATCCGCAGGTTTACCGAAGATCGCGACTGGGACCAATTCCACTCGCCCGCGAACCTCGCGAAATCGATCTCAATCGAAGCCGGCGAACTGCTCGAGTGCTTCCAGTGGGACGAGGAAAACTACAAGCTTGACGACGTCAAGGACGAACTCGCCGACGTGATAGTATACTGCGTCGACATGGTTCAAAAACTCGACCTGGACATCGACGAACTGGTGAACCGGAAAATGGACAAAAACGAGGCGAAGTACCCGGTCGAAAAGGCGAAGGGGACCGCGAAGAAATATAATAAGCTGTGAGGAAAAGAAATGATAGTTTATTCCGGAACGAAAGCATCTTTTAGAAAAGATACTATTAACGGCATAATTGCAGATAGAATTGACACTCTTTTTACTAAGTTCGGAATTGCAAAAGAAAGTCTCGCTGAGTTTAACTCGTGGAAGAATTCTCTGCCTCAGATGTCGAACATCATATCTGATACCCGTATTGACGATGACGTTCAAGTTGCTCTTGAGTATCAAATTCCGTTAACTTCAAAACGTGTTGATTTTATGGTAGGCGGCAATGACGGTTCTAAGGATAACATCGTAATAATCGAGCTAAAGCAGTGGACCGAGTGCACTGCTTTAAGCCGTGAGAACCTTGTCAGAGCGTTTACGGGCGGTGCTTTGAGAGACGTTGTCCATCCATCACAACAGGCGTATTCATACGCTAAATTCATTGAGCATTTTAATGAAAGCGTGCGCGAAAATGAAATAGGGCTTATTCCTTGTGCATATCTACACAACTACAAAGAGGAGAAAAGAGGGCAGATTTGTAACCCGCTTTATACTGAAGCAATAAAAGACGCTCCGGTTTTTCTTCAGCAGGACGGAACAAAACTCCAGGATTTCATCGCGAAATACGTTAACCTAAAATCTTCTAAGAAACTTTTTGAAATTGTTGAAAACGGCAAGCTGAAGCCGTCTGTTTCGCTGCAATCAGTCGTCGGAAAGGTCCTCAACGGCAACGAAGATTTTATAATGATAGACGAACAGCAGGTTGCCTACGCTACAGTTTTAAAATTGGTAGAAAACTCAATTAAGGATGATTCCAAGCACACAATTATCGTTCAAGGCGGGCCTGGTACAGGAAAATCGGTAATTGCAATAAATCTTCTTGCAAAGATAATCAACAACAAGTATTCATGCGTCTATGTCACGAAAAACAGTGCGCCTCGATTCGTTTTTTCGGAGAGTCTTATTAAAGGGAAACACACTCTCGGATTTCTGAAAAATCTTTTTAAAGGATCTGGAAGCTTTGTCGATGTGCCAAAGGATACGTATGACTGTATTCTTGCAGATGAAGCTCATCGGTTAATGCTTAAATCCGGCATCTATGGAAACCTTGGTGAAAACCAGATAAAGGAAATAATCAATGCTGCCAAAATCAGCGTATTTTTTATTGACGAGGATCAGGTGGTTACTATGAAAGATATAGGCAGTATTGCTGAAATAAAAAGGCAAGCGGAAGCGCTTGGCTCAGTGGTTCACTGTGATGAAAACCTCGTTTTGGTTTCACAGTTTAGATGCAACGGTTCAGACGGGTACATAGCGTTTTTGGACAATATTCTTCAAATACGAAAAACTGCAAATACACTTTTTGATATTGACTACGATATTAGAATTTTTGACGATCCTTGCGAGATGCGGGAGGCTTTACGGTTGAAAAATACAAATAATAAGGCAAGGATGATAGCTGGTTACTGCTATCCGTGGAATAGTCAGCACGATAAAACTAAGATTGATATCGTTCTTCCCGGAGGATTTGAAGCGCAGTGGAACTTTGATACAAACAGTTTTGCCACAGGTGCGAATTCTTTCGAGCAGGTTGGATGCATACATTCAACACAGGGGTTGGAATTTGATTACGCGGGAGTAATTATTGGACTCGATATGCAGTACAGGGACGGCAAGGTAATTACTGATTATAGGGAAAGAGCAAGGTCGGACAAATCTATAATCGGGGTTAAGACTGACGCTGACAGAAAACAGGCAGACAGGATTATAAGAAATACGTATAAGACTCTTCTTTCCAGAGGTCAGAAGGGCTGTTATGTATACTGTCAGGACAAGGCTTTGGCTGAATACTTTAAAAAGATTTTTGATAAAGAAACTCAATTAGAATGAATTAAAATGATGACTTTTTTTGAGGCAACTATGGACATCGAACGTATCAAGAAAATGGAAAAAACACTTACCGCCTGCACGAAGGCGACCGCTGACCTTGAGAAGCAGGTTGCCCGCATGGAGAAGCTTGGCGAGAAGATGACGGCGCTTTTCGACTACTACGGCAGCGAGGAGTGGTACGATGACCGTGACGCGGAGCTTCCCGAAGGCGTGGCGGCGGGCGTGCTGTCGGAGGATGCGGTTTACGACGAGATTACCGCGGTTCGCGACCTGTCGTTCAGGATGCTTGAGCTGGCGACGGATATTCTGAAGAACAGAGTTTGACCAGTGCATTAGGGCAAGGTTTTTGGCTCACAAAAAGACTTTAGACGATACGATAATTACAAATTGGTGATATGAACTCGGAAAAACGAAAATCATATAAAAGACACGAGATGTTCAAGCAGACCCTCCGTCAGCTATTTGCGTTTGCTGAAAATCGAGGCATCCTGATGGCTTTTGACGATAACTTAGGAAAAGAGTTTCTTGAGAATGGGTGCAGTAGTGACTATACCCTAACAGTATATACCGATACTTCGCGGAGTAATCTTTGGCCTTTGATGAACGATTTCGGGGATACATACAATATTAAAATATCTGCATATTCGTACCCATCTATTGGGATTGAGGATCTTTTTTTTCGATTAGCTGTACCGCGGCCGAATACATCCAGAAATTACAACTACACTATATTTTTTCAAAAGGATTATGACTTTGCTTCTAATAACTTAAACCAGACTTTTGAGGGATTCCCGTTAGTAAAAGATGACACGTTTTCATTCAATTTCGATGACATTGAGGCTTGGCTGGATGAAGGTTTTGGAGACGTTGATGATGAGGATTTAATTGATGCATTTTTTGATTTGAACGCAGATGAATTATATTAATCGTTTCTGCCTTTAAACCCGTGCCGGGATTTGGTATAATCTTGGTGGCGGCTTTTGGAGCCGGCTTTGGTTCGTTCGGGAGGTGAGCGGAATGAAGGAGATTACGTGCCCGAGGTGTTCGACGCTGAACAGGCTTGACGGTAGATTGAGGGCTTTTTACTGCAACAAGTGCGGCGCGAAGGTCAAGATAACGAAGGATTCGATCTCGGTGGTCGACGAGAGCCGTGAGGCGGCTGAAAAACAGGCGAAAAACGCGAAAACCTCGAATGCCGCGAAGGCAGAGGAACGCCCGGAAAAGTCCGCCGCGAGCCGGAAGTGGGAGTCGCTTCCGGATAGAAAGAAGCTGCTCATTTTGATGCTTGTGCTCATGCTCGCGGGTGCGGCGATATTTTTTATGGCGCTGAGCGGACCGCTTCCGACCGGATTTGTTACGCCGGGTTATTTGCTCTTCTTTATAGCGGCGGCAATCGGGTTCGGGCTTTAGAGGCGGCGCGGGCGGCTTTTTGAGGCTCGCGTTTGAGGCTTTTGTACGGGAAATGAGATTCAGACACACGAAGAGGCCGGGCTTTTTGCTCGGGTTTATAGACTTTTTTACGGCGGGGCTTTTCTTCCTCTTTTACATGCCGCTTGGCGGGCTGCAGAGGGAGCTGGAGGAGATTCTGGGGCACTGGGTGAGGCCGTACTGGCAGGCGTACCTGCTTGGCGTGCCGACGCTTTTTATCTACACGCTCGTGTGGATGGCGAACGTCGCGGAGGAGCTGAAGGCGGTGGCGGAAGGTCTCGAGATCGAGGGGCCGCACACGTCGTGGAAGCATATGTTCTGGTGGAACATGCTGGGTTGCTGCTGCTTCGGGCCGATGATCGCGACGCACAGGTTTTTCCGGACGCTGAACCGTGTCGAGACCGTACTCAACAACGCGGAAAAGGCGGGATAATGAAAGCAACGGTGCTTGGATTCGCTTCTAAGCCGCTAAATTGCTTTTAGACGCGTTTTAAGCGCATTTGCGGGCATTCCTGAGATTTGGGAGAGTTACGTAACGTTTTCGGGAAGAAGCGTTTTTAAGGGCGTTTTCGGGTGTCTGGGAGCGCGACAGGATTTGAAATATTTCAGCGGAAGCGGGAAACGGGATTATGCGCGAACTCAACATTCAATTCCTTGACCTATATAAAAGAGTCGACAATTTCCTGCGCGACGCGTACGCTTCCCAGGAGGGCGTTTCCGAGTACATCCGGCAGATGGAGAAGATTTGGAGCACGGGGCTGTGGAAGGTTCACGGCTGGAACTCGAAGTATGAGACTTTGAAGCGCCTACGGTGGATCAGGAACAGGCTTTCACACGATGTGGACTGCGACGCCGACATCTGCACCGACGCCGACTATAACGCGCTTGCCGGCTTCGACAGAGAGCTTAGAGCCGCGGAGGATCCGCTTGCGGTTTTGCATAAATATCTGGAAGAGCGGAAAAGACAAATGCGGCTTCAGCAGCAGAACTCGCGTGACGCGCGTGTAGAGCGGGAGAGGCTGGAGCGCAAGCAGAAAGAGTTTGAAGAGGAACAGAGAAGGCGCGCGGCGATTTTTTCACAGCTGGAGATCGACAAGCATCCGCGTGAGTCAGTTCCTGAAGTAGACAGTGAAGTCATTGTTAACAGCCGTTCAGGCTTACGCAGAGGAGGCTTCTTTATGAAAAAGATTGAACCGTTTTCGATAAAGTTCGGGACGCCAAAGCCCGTTCCTTTTGTGGAGAGATACGAGATGCCGGGAGTGGCGGTCGACGTTGCGGGTAGAATCGCGGGGCAGGTCGACGTTTCGGAGTGCGACAGGAAGGCGTTCACGAGCGGACAGGATCCGGCAGCGGAGCTTAAAAGCATGATGCCGCAGCTGATTTCCGTCGCCTTCGCGAAGATGTCGGAGACCAGCGTGGTCAAGAATATAGAGGAGCGCGCCGCGAGGGAGCTCGAGTCGCTGATGGCGGAGCGGGGAATCACCGCGAAGGTCAAGATCGTGTCCTTCCTGCTGACAGAGGAGTCGGAGAAGACGCTCAAGGCGGCGCTCGGCATCGATGACAATAGAAACGAGGTCTTCAGGACTTCGTTCCGCGCCGAAGTGCAGCCGGACCGTGAAGAACTCGAAAGGGACATCGGGTCGGTGAGGCGCGAGGTTTATGAAGTGCCGAGGGAAGCGTTTCTTGGTGAGGTTAACTACCGGTTCAGGCCGGCGGCGGTCCCCGAGGGGTCTACGGAAAAATCTCAGGAAATGCCTCTGAAAAGCGATTCGGAAAGACCTCTGGAACAAGCCGCCGGCAAGCCGGTTGCGCGTTTCTGCAGCAGGTGCGGCGCGAGAAGAAATCCGGCCGCGAGATTCTGCGTGAAGTGCGGGGCCAAGTTCGAGGACTGAGCAAAAAGTGCGTTCGCGCGCGGCTGTTACGGCGCTTGAACGGCGCTTGATTTTTCCTAAAAACAGGTGATTTTATGAACATCACAACCCTTGCGTGCCCGCGCTGCGGTGCGGCCGGACTCATCCGGAAACCTGACGGCGGGGCGTATTGCGAATACTGCGGGTCGACGTTCCTGCTTGACGAAACCGGCGGCCGCTCCGAGGTTCTCAAAACCGTCGAAGTGCCTCTTGCCGTGACGAGAATGGTTCCCCGGGCAGGCGCCTATCCGCGAGATTTTATCCGCAAGGCGTGGCAGGAGATCGAGTCGTTCAAGCCGCCGATGGACATTTACGAACACGACTTTCAGCCGGTCAAGGTCTGCGAGTTTCTGATTGCGTCGGATTCCCGCGAGTACGATATCGACTACACCGCGAGCGTCGAATACGTACGGGAAGTTCCTTACGTCGACAGGGTGGCCAAAAGCTTGAGAGAGGGCGAGAGCTACGTTGACGGCGGCGTGGTCAGAACGGCGGCCAGCGACGGATACTACACGGTGGACGTCAATAAAACGAAGCGGGTCAGGGAGTCGCAGCTGGTCAGTGGGACGCGGGGCGGCGTTAAATCGACGGCGTTTGCGTGCGTTTCGGACGGTGTTGCGGAAACTGATTCGGAGCGCCTTTTCGAGGACGTGTTTGCGACGCTTCCCGACTTTGAAAATTGCCTAAATTCAGGGGATTTCTCTTCCTTGCAAATGACGCGCTCGCCTCGCGGGAAAGACTTCGTTCCTTTTTATGACAGGGCGTTTGACGAGACCGTCGAAACCTTCCTGAAGGGCGAGAACACGGGCGTAAAAATGACCGTCGGCGAGGCGGAGCGGAAATACGGCTGCGATATTGCCGGAGAGCTCGACAGGGCCCACAGGGCGAACCTTGAGTGGGCGGTTGAAGGCACGGGCGGACCTCTCGGCAAAGCGGACGTGGAAGACCTTTCGGTCACCGTCAGGAGCTTCAAGCGGACCTCGGAGACGTCGCTGTTCCTTGCCTACAGGTACGAAACCTCGCTCGAATACGACGGCACCGTGTACAGGTTCCTGGGCTACGCGGCGGACAAGCTCTACCTGTCGTCCCCGGACCGTTCGGCGCTCTACGTGCTTCGGAAGAAGGGCGAGAAGGCGGCCGCGGCTGCAGAACCCGTTCCCGAACCGGAAAAGAGCGGCTCGCAGAAATTCGTTGAGTTTCTCAAAAACAACTGGCTGCTGATCCTTTCCGGCGCGCTGCTTCTCTCGGGCCTCATTTTTATGTCGAAAATTCAGCCCCTGTTCATACTTTTCTGCCTCGCGGGAATCGGCTGCTCGATAGGTCACATCTATTGGAGGGCCGCGCTCAAGAGCAGAAAACTCAACCAAAAGTACGCGAAGGAGCGTGAACTGGCGGCGGAGCGGGCGGCGAAAGTCGCGGAAATAATTGAAAAGAAGGTCGCGGATTCGTGACTTGAATTTGCCTATAATTAGGCTTGATGATTAATTGTTGCTTCCACGGAAGGAGAGAATGAAATGAAAGTATTGTTAATCAACGGCAGCCCGAGACCGGGCGGGAACACGTCGATCGCCCTCGACGAGATGGTGAAGGTTTTCAGCGAGAACGGAGTAGAAACCGAGGTAGTGCAGATCGGCGGCATGGACATTCGCGGCTGCGTGGCATGCGGCGGTTGCGGCAAGACCGGCAAGTGCGTTTTCGGCGGCATCGTGAACGAGCTCGCGGAGAAGTTCGAGCAGGCGGACGGCCTTGTAGTCGCTTCACCTGTTTACTACGCATCGGCCAACGGGACTCTTATCGCGTGCCTCGACCGCCTGTTCCAGAGCACTTCGTTCGACAAGACGATGAAGGTGGGCGCGAGCGTTGCAGTGGCGAGACGCGGCGGCTGCTCCGCAACTTTTGACGGGCTCAACAAGTACTTTATGATCAACGGAATGCCGGTCGCCTCGAGCCAGTACTGGAACAGCGTTCACGGCCTCATGAAGGGCGACGCGCGTGAAGACCTCGAAGGCCTCCAGACGATGCGCACCCTTGCGCGCAACATGACTTTCTTAATGAAGTCGATCGCGCTGGGGAAGGAGAAGTACGGACTGCCGGAGAAAGAGCCGTGGCAGCCGACACACTTTATCAGGTAAACGCCTATTAACTTAATAACCTTTGAGAATAAGAAGAGGACCCTGCTACGGTGCGTTTTTGCGGCCGCCGCGGAGTCCTCTTCTTGTATTTTGTTAAACAGTATTTCAGTTGAATTCTACGCTGAACGGTACGGCCGGGTTGCCCGTTCCCGAACAGAGGTTGGCGGCGTCCATGGACATATAGCGGAGGTACGAGGCGTATCTGACGCCTTCCGTTTCAGCCATCGAAATCGTGATCTTGTTGCCGTCGATAACGCCTTCCGCGTATTCCCACTGGCCGTTCTTCTTGACCTCGAAGCCCTCGAGGAACTTGTCGTTGAGCGTCTTCAGACCGCCGCCCGCGTAGGCGTACTCGATGACGATTTCTTCCTTGTTATAGGTAATTTTCGACGGAACCGGGAAGCCTGTGTTCTCGATGTCGCCGATGCCGTAAACGAGCGATGCCGCGATTTGTGCGCCGCGCTTTCCGATGTCGAGCTTGTAGTAGGGGTGCGCGCCGTCCGCGTCGCCTTTCCTAAAGCCCACGTCGATTGTCGGGATGATCTCGTAGTTGCCGATGCTGCCGTCGATCTTCACCTCAGCCTGCGCATAACGCATCTCGGGAACCGCGTCCCACACTCCGACCAGGTCCTCGCCGCCGCTCTCGAAACCGTAGCTGGTCAGCTGCACGTTCAGGAACAGCAGGTCGCTGCCGAACTTGACGCGGTAGTCTTCAACGGTGGTCTTGAGGGCGTCGCCGTACTCCGCGGACAGAAGCGCGTCGCTCTCGCCCTGGTAGAATATCATTCCCGTAATGCCGAGGTTGAGGAACGGCGCCATGAACGCGTTGTAGATTCCCGAAGTCGGAATCTCGAAGTCGTTAAGTGTGAGCGTGCGGCTCTTGAGCGAGGCGGGGAACTTTTCGACGGCTTCGGGTGAAGCGAGAAGGGCAAGGGGAGCACCGCCGCAGCCCGCCATTATAATGCCGACCGGAACGTCGGGGTTGAGCGTGTAGAGCTCCTTCGCGAAGAAGTACCCGAGCATCGAGAAACTGGACAAATTGGACGTACCGTAGACCTTTTTGCGGGTCGCAAGCTGCCAGGAAGTGTTCTTCATAACGTTTTTCTGCGGCTCGTAGGTGCGCACGATGTTGCTCTTGGAAAGAAGTTTCCAGTTGATCTGGTGGAGAACCCTGATGTCGTCTTCCTCTGTGGCGCCGTCAAGGTACTCGCCGTAGAGCGCTTTGATGTCCTTGGTGTGCTTTTCGGAGCCGTAGAAGGTCAGGTCGGCGTTGCTCTGGCCGGAGACGATCCAGATGTCGCCGACGATAACGTTCTGAAATTCGTAACGAACTCCGCTGGCGCCGGTAACTACAAGCGAGTTGCCTTTTTCCTTGCCAGCGGGAAGCGTTCCCTTTAAATAAAAGCAGAACTCGCCGTTTTCGATGACGCCGGACCCCTTAAGGCCCTTGAATTCGGCCGCGACTACCTTGCCGTTCTGCGACTCGGGCGCGGTGCCCCAGATGTTGATGCGACGGTCTCTGGGAACGATCATGTCGTCCGAAAAGAACGCGGGCAGGGTGAACTCTTCAGCGTTTCCTTCCATAAGCGTGTAATCCTCGATCTGTTTAGAAGTCTCGACGACCTCCGCGCCCGCCTTGCGGCCGGAAGTCCATTCACTGTACTTTGGCGCGCAGCCGGCGGTTAATAAAATAATCAGCGCGAGTAGCGGCAAAAGCAATTTCTTTGCGGTTTTCATAGCTGCCTCCGGTTAGAGTTTCTTCTGTGTTAATTATATGGCTGAATAATCAGCGTGTTGTAAGTATAAAATAAAACGCGGCGCGAGTCAACCGGAAGCGGGCGGGGAACGGCATTGCGTGAACGTTCCTGCGTGAACGGCCTTGAAAAATTCTCGAAAAAACGGAGATTTGTGCAAAATTGCGCAAAATTGCGCTTGACTTTAGCAAAGTAAAGTGGTAAACTGATAAAGCGAAGGCGGCCGGGAACGGTTTTGAATGTACCGCGGCGGCTTGATACAACTTTCCGAAAAGGGGATTTTTGAGATGTTCGACTACAATTCAGAGGATATCGGGAGACTTTGCGAGGCATTTCTGACGCTCAAAGACGAGAACGAGTGCAAGTCTTTTCTGGAGGATATCTGCACGATCAGCGAGGTGCTGGACATGGCGCAGAGACTGACGGCGGCGAAACTGCTCCGCGAGGGCAAAAGCTACCAGCAGATCTCGGAGCAGCTCGGCATCAGCACGGCCACGATAAGCAGGGTCAACAGGTGCCTGTGCTATGGGGCGGGCGGCTACCGGAAGGTGCTTCAGAGGCTGGACAACAAGGAGATATTGGCGGAATGCGGGGCGGACGTTTCGGAGGGCGCTACTTCTTTAAATGAGGGTGGTGCGGCTGGTTCTTTTGACCCGGATGACGGACCTTCCGTTGAAGTTGAAGCGGCGGATTCCCTTGACGTTGGAGCGGCCGGTTCCCTTGAAAGACAGGCGGAACTTCCCAAAGAGGGGGGGCGTTTGAAGTGTATGATCCGGCAGGCGGAATTACGTCGAAACTGAGCGGAATATACGCGGGATTCGGTTACAGCCCCTATAAAATGAGCAAGTTCGAGGAGTACGACCTCTACGCGCGGAACAGGGAGTTCCTGATTTCCGACGGCGTGATCACTTTTACGGACACCGACGGACGGCTCATGGCGCTCAAACCGGACGTGACGCTTTCCATCATCAAGAACTGCGACGCGAGGCCGGGACAGACCAAAAAACTGTTTTACAGCGAGAACGTCTACCGCGTGTCGAAGGGCACTGACTCTTTTAAAGAGATACCGCAGACCGGACTGGAGTGTATCGGGCGGGTCGACGGTTACTGCGTGGCGGAGGTTCTGTACCTCGCGGCGCTGAGCCTGAAGGCCACAGGGCGCGGATTTGTGCTGGATTTGGGCGAACAGGAGCTGCTGACGGGAGCGGCGATGAGGATATCGGACGACCCCGCGGTGCTTGAAGCGCTGATGGCGTGCGTTAGAGAGAAAAACACGCACGGGATAGAGGAGATCGCGGCGCGGCTAAAGCTTAGTGATGCGGGTGCTGCCGCGCCTCTCAAGACCCTTGCGGGACTGTACGGAACGCCCGCCGAAACGCTGCCCGAGGTCGCGGAAACCGCGTCGGAGCTGGGACTCGAAAATGCCTATTTTAAGCTGAAAAACGCCGTTGATACCCTGGAGGGCACCGACTGCGCGGGATGCGTCAGAATCGACTTTTCGACCGCCGGAGACAGAAACTATTACAACGGAATCGCTTTTAAAGGATACGTGGAGGGCGTTCCCGAGCGCGTTCTTTCGGGCGGCCAGTACGACAGGCTCGTGAGGCGGTTTCTGCCGGACGGGCAGGCAATCGGATTCGCGGTTTACGTCGACGCGCTTGAGAGGTTGCCGCGCGTGCGGAACGAATTTGACGGCGACGTGCTGCTGGTCTATCCGGAGGGCGTGCCTCAGAAGACGGTGCTTCAAACCGTGATAGGTATGAACGCCAAAGGGCTCACTGTAAAGGCGGCGCCGGCGGTCGAATCGGAGAGGTTTAAAGCCCGCTACAGGCGGACCGGTTACATCGGCGGAGAGGGGGACGTTACTTATGAAGAATGATTTCATTAACGTGGCGCTTCCCAAAGGCAGACTCGGCGAAAAGGTCTACTCGCTTTTCGAGAAGGCGGGCTACCCCTGCAGGGAGGCCGTCGAAAGCAGCCGGAAACTCGTTTTCGAGAATCCGGAGGCGGGCATCAGGTACTTCTGGGTCAAGCCGTCCGACGTGGCGATTTACGTGGAGCGGGGAGCGGCCGACATAGGAGCGGCGGGAAAGGACCTTCTGCTCGAATACGGACCGGACGTTTACGAACTGGCGGATCTGCGCACGGGTATTTGCAGAATGGTTGTGGCGGCGCCGAAAGGGTTCAGCGACGATTTCAGCGGAACGTTGAGAGTCGCGACGAAATTCACGAACATCGCGCGCGAGTACTACCGCGGAAAAGGGCGGGACATTGATATAATCCGCCTGAACGGCTCGATCGAAATAGCGCCTATTCTGGGTCTCTCGGACGTGATTGTGGACATCGTTGAAACCGGAACCACCTTAAAAGAGAACGATCTTGAGGTCGTCGAGACGATATTCCCGGTGAGCGCGAGGCTGATCGCGAACAAGTCGTCCTACAGATTTAAAAACGCGGAGATAAGGAAGCTCGCGGAGGCGGTCGGGAAGGCCGTGAATCAGGAATAAAACGCTATGATCAGAATCATGAAACTCGGCAGCGTGCCGAACGAACAGATATTCGCAAGGACGGATACTTCGCGCGACGTCGCGACGACCGTTAAAACCATTATAGAGGACGTTAAAAAACGCGGCGACAAGGCTCTTTTTGAATATACCGCGAAGTTTGACGGAGCGGTCCTTTCATCGCTCGAAGTGTCTCCGGAGGAGTTCGAAGAGGCGTGGCTCGAGTGCGGCGCGGAGTTTACGGGCATTCTCGAGGGGGCGGCGGAAAATATAAGACTTTTTCACTCGCTTCAGAAGCGGGAGGGCTTTAAAACGGTCAACGCCCAGGGCGCGGTCGTGGGGCAGAAAATCGTTCCGGTCGAGAAAGCGGGACTGTATGTTCCGGGCGGCACCGCGGCGTATCCTTCGACAGTGCTGATGGATTCGATTCCTGCAAAAATCGCGGGCTGCGGAGAGGTCATAATCGCGACGCCTCCGGGCAGAAACGGGAAGATTCCTGCGGCAATACTCGCGGCGGCTAAGATTGCGGGCGTCGATAGAGTTTTCAAAATCGGCGGCGCGCAGGCGATTGCGGCGATGGCGTTCGGGACGGAAACGGTTCCCAAAACGGACAAGATCGTGGGGCCCGGGAACGCTTTTGTGGCTGAGGCGAAGAGGCAGGTTTTCGGAGCGGTTTCGATTGATATGATTGCGGGACCCAGCGAGATTTTGATCGTGGCGGACGGAAAGTCGCGGGCTTCTTGGGTGGCGGCGGATATGCTTTCCCAGGCGGAACACGACAGGATGGCGTCGGCGGTGCTCGTTACCGATTCGGAGGAACTCGCGGAGGCGGTAAGCCTTGAGCTTGAGAGGCAGATTCCGCTTCTCGAAAGGGCTGACATCGCGCGCGCCTCTATAGACAGCAACGGAAAGATCATTGTCGCGGCGGATATTTGGGAGGCGGTTGCGGTGGCTAATGAGATAGCTCCGGAGCACCTCGAGCTGTCGGTTGACGACCCTTACACGTATCTCGCGAAGGTAAAAAACGCCGGCTCGGTATTCCTCGGAAGGTACTGCCCGGAGGCTCTGGGAGACTATTTCGCGGGGCCGAACCACACCCTTCCCACAGGGGGAACGGCGAGGTTCTCGAGCGCGCTGTCGGTCGACGATTTCGTAAAGAAGATTCAATTCATTGAGTATGACGAGAAATCGCTGGCAAAGTGCGCGGCGAAGGTGAACGAATTCGCGAAAAAAGAGGGTCTTACAGGACACGGCAGGAGCGTAATGATTCGCGCGGAAGAAAGCGGGGCGGTGGAATGAGCCGGTTTTTCAGTGAAAAATATGAAGGGCTTTCGCCTTACGTGCCGGGTGAGCAGCCGCGGGGCGGTCGGAAGTTCGTCAAACTGAACACCAATGAGTCGCCTTTCCCGCCGTCTCCGAAAGCTGTCGCGGCAGGAATCGAAGCCGTGAATGGGTTAAACCTATATTCAGATCCTTCTTGCATTGAATTGAGGCGGAAGGCCTCGGATGTGTTCGGGGTGGGTGCGGACAACATCACCTGCGCGAACGGCTCAGACGAGGTGCTGAATTTCGCGTTTTCCGCCTTTTGCGACTGCGGGACGCCGGCGGTGTTCCCGGACGTGACTTACGGGTTTTATCCGGTCTTTGCGGCGCAGAACAGGGTTCCTTTTAAAGAGATACCCTTGAAGGAGGATTTTTCGGTCGACGTCGAGCGGATGGCGGCGGAAAAAGGAACGCTTTTTATAGCCAACCCGAACGCTCCGACAGGCGTGGCGCTTTCACTTGAGGCAATCAGATTTCTGCTGGAGTCGGACGCGTCGAGAATGGTCGTCGTCGATGAGGCGTACGTTGATTTCGGAGCGGAGAGCGCGGTCGGACTTGTTGGAAAATACGAAAATCTACTCGTGACGCAGACTTTTTCGAAGTCGCGGTCGATGGCGGGCGCGAGGCTCGGTTTCGGGTTTGCGCAGGAGAGGGTGATTGCGGATATCGAGACTTTGAGGAATTCGGTCAACCCGTACAACGTCAACTCGGTAACGCAGGCAATGGGTGCAGGCGCGCTCGAGGACGAGGCGTACACACGCGAAAATTGCCTTGTTATAGAGAAAAATCGGGATGAACTGAGTGCGTACCTGAAGCGGAGAGGATTCCTGCTGACCGATTCGAAAGCGAATTTCGTTTTCGCCGCGCATCCCAAGATTGGCGGCGTCGGGTTTTATTTGAAGTTAAGAGAAAGGGGGATTCTTGTAAGGCACTTCGGGAGGCCGGAGAGGATCGTCGACTATAACAGAATCACTGTCGGAAGCAGGGAACAGACGGACGTTTTCGAAAAAGCCGTAGACGGGATTCTGGAAGAGATTTTATAAGCGGACTGCGTGAATTTTACCGGGAGGTAGCAAAGATGAGAGACGCGGAAATCAAAAGAGAAACGAACGAAACAAGCGTTTTGCTGAAGCTTGTTCTTGACGGCGGGAAGGTGTCGGTGGACACAGGCGTGGGATTTCTTGACCACATGCTGACGCTTTTTGCGGTGCACGGCCGGTTCGGGCTCGAAGTGACTTGCAAGGGCGACACTTATGTCGACGATCACCACAGTGTTGAGGACGTGGGGATCGCGCTGGGAGCGGCTTTCAAAGAGGCGCTGGGCGACAGACGCGGCATCTTCAGGTACGGGAATTTCATCCTTCCTATGGACGAGGCGCTGATTTTGTCGGCGGTCGATTTTTCGGGGCGCGCGTTTCTGGCGTTCGACGCGGAGATGCCGGCGCAGAAGTGCGGGAACTTCGACACGGAGCTCGTTGAGGAGTTCTGGACGGCTTTTGCCAGAAACGCCCAATGCACGCTGCACATCAGGAAGCTTGCGGGAACGAACACGCACCACATCATCGAGGGCATTTTCAAGTCGGTTGCGGTAACGGTCAGGCAGGCTGTGGCGGTCGACCCGTCTTTGGAAGGCGGAGTTCCGTCCAGCAAGGGAGTTCTGTAAAGACATGGATATTTGCCTTTATATAGGTAAAAACCGTAAATCGGAGGACACTTTATGACTGCGATTTTGGACTACGGCGTCGGGAATCTTTTTTCACTTCGCAGTTCCCTTAAATACATAGGCGAAGAGGCCGCGGTCACGTCGGATCCGGACGAGATCATGGCGGCGGACAGGCTGATTCTTCCGGGAGTCGGAGCGTTCGGAGACGCTGCAGACAAGCTGCGGGAGAAGGGGCTTGACGCGGTCGTGAAGGCGTTTGCCGCGACCGGAAAGCCGCTGATGGGAATCTGCCTCGGGATGCAGCTGCTCTTCGACGAGAGCGAAGAATTCGGTCTGCACAAAGGGCTCGGACTGATCCCGGGTCGCGTCGTGCCTGTGAACTCTCTCGAGAACTGGGACAGGCGCCTGAAGATTCCCCACATTGGCTGGAACCAGCTGAAAATCCTTAAAAAAGAGCCGCTTTTAGCGAACGTTAACGACGGCGAGTGCGTGTATTTCGTGCACTCTTTCTGTGCCGTGGATTGTGGAGAGGCGCTTGCGGCTGTGACTGAATACGGCGCGGAAATCACTGCTTCGGTTCAGCTCGGGAACGTTTACGGATGCCAGTTTCACCCGGAAAAAAGCGGGGGAGCGGGTCTTGAAATTCTGCGCGCGTTCTGCGGTATTTCCGGTATTCCCGGCGGGAAGGGGTGACGCCGCATGTTGATTTTTCCCGCAATTGATATTTACGGCGGCAGGGCGGTAAGGCTCTACAAAGGCGACTACCGCGAGATGACGGTTTACAGCGAGAACCCGCTTGAAGTAGCTCTTGATTTCAGAGAGTGCGGTGCGGGGCAGATGCACGTCGTGGATCTGGAAGGCGCGCGCACCGGCGGCACGCCGAACCTTGAACTCATTTTGAAACTAAAGAAAGAGTCGGGTCTTTTCACGGAAGTCGGCGGCGGAATCAGAACGGTCGAGACGGTCGGGAAATATCTCGAGAACGGAATCGACAGGGTCATTTTAGGCACAGCGGCGGTCGAAAATCCGGACTTTTTGGAGAGGTGCGCCTCGCTTTACGGCGAAAAGATCGCGGTCGGAATCGATTTGAAGGACGGAAAAGTCGCGATAAAGGGCTGGACCGAGAAGACAGAAATTGACGGAATTGAATTCCTGAAGCGGGTCAAAACGCTCGGAATCGGGACGATAATTGTTACCGATATTTCGAGGGACGGCGCCATGCGCGGGACGAACCTTGAGCTCTACAGGACGCTTTCGGAGGGTTCCGGGGTCGATATCATTGCGTCGGGAGGCGTCTCTTCGATGGAAGACGTCGCGGCGCTTAAGAAACTGGGTCTTTACGGCGCGATAATCGGAAAGGCATATTATACGCGCGCGGTAGACCTTGCGGAGGCGGTTAAGGCGGCGGCCGGGGAGGCGGAAGTATGATAACGAAGAGAATCATTCCCTGCCTTGACGTTCGCGACGGAAGAGTGGTAAAAGGCGTTAATTTCAAGAACCTCGGAGACGTGGCGTCGCCGGTGGAGCTTGCGGAATACTACAGCCGTGCAGGCGCGGACGAACTGGTTTTTTACGACATCACGGCGTCGGCGGAAGGCCGCAGGCTGTTCACGGACATTCTCGCCGAGACGGCTTCGCGGGTTTTCATACCGCTTACCGTGGGTGGCGGGATCAACACGCTCGACGACTTCGACAGGGTTCTGAAATGCGGGGCCGACAAGGTCAGCGTAAACTCGGGTGCGATCCGCGACCCTTCTCTTGTCGCGAAGGCGGCCGAGAGATATGGAAGCCAGTGCGTGGTGCTGTCGGTCGACGTGGCGCGCGTTAACGGGAAATTTCACGTTTTCGCCAAAGGCGGTCGTGAGGACACGGGAATGGAGGCCATCGGCTGGATCAAACGCTGCGTCGAAACCGGCGCGGGGGAGGTCGTGGTCAACTCGATCGACACGGACGGCGTGAAGAAGGGGTTCGACCTGGACCTGCTGGCGAAGGTCTGCATGAGCGTGAGGGTGCCGATTATTGCGTCGGGAGGCGCGGGGTCGATAGGCGATTTCATCCACCTTTTCAGAACGCTTCCGCAGGTTGACGCGGGGCTGGCGGCGTCGGTGTTCCACTTCGGGGAGATCGAAATTCCGGAGCTTAAGCGCAGAATGGCGGCGGCGGGAGTGCCGGCGAGAATCGTTTAGGAGATTTGATTATGGTAACGATTGACGAACTGAAATATGACGAAAAAGGGCTGATTCCAGCGGTGGTGGTCGACTACGCGACACGCCGCGTGCTTATGCTTGCGTATATGAACCGCGAAAGCCTGGAGATTTCCCTTGAGAAAGGGCTGACCTGCTTCTGGAGCCGTTCGCGGGAGGAGCTGTGGCTGAAAGGCGACACAAGCGGGAACTACCAGCACATCATTTCCGTTACCGCCGACTGCGACCGCGACTCGCTGGTTATCGAGGTGAAGGCGGACGGTCCCGCCTGCCATTTGGGAACGGATTCCTGCTTTGAGTATCCGGTGTATAAGAGCGACACGCAGGAGGGCTTCACCGCGGATGCGCTGATGGAGATGATCAAGGACCGCAAGGTCAACAAAAAAGAGGGCTCGTACACCTCCTATCTATTCGAGAAGGGGCTCGACAAGATTTTGAAAAAGGTCGGCGAGGAGTCCACGGAGGTCATTATCGCGGGCAAGGCGCGGGACAAGGCGGAGACGGTTTACGAGATTTCCGACCTGGTTTACCACGTGATGGTGCTGATGGCCGAAGCGGGAATATCTCTCGACGACGTCAGGGCGGAACTCGGCCGCAGGCATGTGATCGACAAGAAGGTCAAGCAGGAGAAGATGACCTGAGAACCTGATTCGAAGAGAGTTTCAGCCGCTTGAATCCGACTGAACATTTTGCCTATAAAAAGGGAAAACTATCTTTTTGCACGGGGCCCGTTGCCGGGCTTTTAAAGGTGCGTTAAGACGGCTTTCCCTTTGTTGTATTATTCTGTTTTCCGGTGCATCAAGCGCCTCAGGTAATGTCGCGTCTGCAGAACGCGTCCCTCGCCGCCCAGATTATTATCGCGATGAGGATGAGCGTAAAGATCAGCGAGTAGACGGTCGTTACCGGGTGCATGATGTAGTTGATTGCTTCGCCGAACGGAGAATCCGAGTCGAGGCTTCCAACAATCAGGCGGCTCGCGTTGATCAGGGAACCGGCGTCCTTTGTGAAGCAGAGGTTGCGGAAGTTTTCCATCGGGAGGACGGCGTTCACGAAACGGTCGGAGGTGAGGCCGCCGGCGATGTCGATGAGTACCTTGGCGATGTAGTAGCCCGCGGGGGCGAGCACTGACACGACGGAGTTCCGGGTGAGGCAGGAGAGGGTCAGCGCGATCATAGCGAGGAAGAAGATTCCGTACGCGTCGATCAGCGAGGTGAGAAGCGTGGCGGCCCAGAAGGGCATTATGCGCGCTTCGGTGCCGGAGTTGTAGAGGACGCGGCCGTGGTTCCAGACGCCTGTTACCGCGGAGCCGAAAAGGAGGCCGAAGGCGGAAACGGCGAGTGAGAGGAATACGGTCACGGTGAGAATCATCAGCACCTTCGAGGCGAATATCTTGCCGCGCTTGACCGGTGCCACGATAAGAGATTTTATCGAGCCGCTGCGTATTTCACCCGCCACCGAGCTGCCTGCGATCACGAGAACCGTGAGGAGCACTCCGAGCATTCCGACAATGCCCACTGACATGGAGATTACGTTGTTGGGGTCGGAAACGGTTGAGTCGGTGGGAAGCTTCGGGTCGAAGGATGTGATTCTTGCGGCGCGTTCGCCGGAGATGTTGTTCTCGAGGTCGGCGGTGAGCAGATTGTAGATTGTGGTGCTCTTCTTCAAGGTTTCGCTCTGAATACCGCGGCTGTTTTTGCCTGACACGTCAAGATAGACCACTTTTGCGGAGGCGTAGTCGCTGACGCGGCGGATGACTTCCTGCACGCCGGCGTGGCTCAGCTTTTCGGGTCCGTATGACTTGACGAGACTGTAGGCCTCGAGGGTGGCGTCGCGCAGAGGGGATTCCGGCTCCGATTCCTTTGCAGTTATTAATTCGTCCAAAAAGTAGGCAAAATCATCGCTTTTAACTGCCGGCTCCAGCGCGGCAAGACGGTCCGAAAAGGCCTGCTCGTCGACGGGAATTACCGTAATCGCCTCATTGAGTTTTTCGAGGGCGTATTCAAGCGAGCCGTAGCTGTAGCCGGGGCTGTGAGCCTCCGTTTGCTCGTAATTCCGCAGGAGTACTTCGAGAATTGCGGTCCGGTAGTCGTTCCCGGTGAGGCGGTTGTCAAGCTTCATCTGGAGGACGGAAATTCTCGCCCGCGAGCACGTCAGACCGCGCCTGCTTGAGATCGCCCGGTTGACCGCCGAAAGGTATTCGGAAGAACTGCTGTCTGATTCGGTGAGCTGCGTTTCGGCAACCGAGAGGGCCTCGTTATAACTCTTGATTCGCTCCTTTTCGAGCATAATCTGCTGCTTGAGGTTGTTGAGGTATTCGCCTTCGGACATATTCTGGCGCGATTCGAGAATGGTCGCTCTTCCTTTCAAAGCCATGCCCGCGGTCAGCGCGAACGCGAGAAGCAGACCGATCCACATAGTGGGGCGGAGGATGACGCGCTTCATTTCGTTCTTGTAGAGTTTTGACAGTTTACTCAATTGTGCCGCCTCCTTCCGTTACAGCCATGAAGACGTCCTCGAGGGTGCGGTTCGTCTCCGCGACGGTGAGAACGCTGACGCCGGCTGAAATCAGAGCCGTGTTGACCTCCGCGAGGCGGGAACGGTCCATGCGGACAGAAACGTTGAACGAAGCGTCGTCGCCGTCAGTAGTTGAAGCGGGGGAGGGTGAAAGCCCGAGCCCGCGAAGGATGCCGAGAGCCTGCTCCCGCGGCGCGCCGGTCAGCGTGTAATTGAATTCACGCTCGTTCCCGCCGGCGTGGCGGAGCTCTTCGACGGACATGACGCCTTTAATGACGCCCTTGTCGATAATGCATACGCGGTCGCACATGAGGTCCATCTCAGCGAGCATGTGGCTGGAGACGAACACCGCGATTTGTTCTTCGTCGGCCATTTTCCGGAGCGTGTTGCGGAGCTCCTTGACGCCTGCCGGGTCGAGACCGTTGGTGGGCTCGTCGAGAATCAGCAGCTTCGGCTTGTGAAGTATGCTCTGGGCGACGCCGAGGCGCTGCTTCATGCCGAGGGAGTACTTGCGGACCTTGTCGCGGATACGCTTCTCGAGACCCACGAGCCGCACGACCTCGTCGATGCGTTCACGCGTTACTCCGTCGTGAAGGTCGGCGTACATTTTCAGATTTTCCAGACCGCTGAAGTCGCGGAACATGTCGGGATTTTCGACGATGCCGCCCACGCAGGCCAGCGCTTTTTCGTATTCGGTGCGGAGATCGTGGCCCATGATGCGGATCTCGCCGGAGTCAGGGAAGAGAAAGCCCAGAATCATTTTGATGGTCGTGGTCTTCCCGGCGCCGTTGGGCCCTAGAAAGCCGAATATCTCGCCGGCGTAAACGTCAAAAGAAGCGTCCGCGATAACGCGGCGGCGGCCGAAATACTTTTCGAGGTGGCGCACCTCTAGCACGACTTCTCTATTATCACTTTTTGCCTTTATTTCGGTAAATCCGGGATTTTCCGGCGCGTTAATACTAACGGATTCGGTACTCATTCCGCACCTCCTTCGTAGGACGGAGACTCACTCCAGCGGCCCTGATAGCTGTAGGCGGCGTTCGTGACGACCCACTTTCCGCCTTTGAATTCGACTCTGAACTGATCGTACAGGTCATAACGGGGATCTTCCGAGAAAGGTATGTCGGGTTCCGTGTCTGTAAGGTTCCCGGAGACGCGAACGACCGCGTGGGTCATGTCGTCCCACTGCATCGCTTGAACTTCGAGATATTCGCGGGCGGGAATCCCGGAAGCGGCCGCACCGCTTTCACCATAGTACGAGGTGGCGAGGGCGATCATCCGCCGGGGCATGTCCTTCACGTAAAGATTCGCGCAAATCACGAACGCCGCGCAGAGCAGAACGAACGCCCCCAGAGCGATCAGCCCGCAGTTCAGCCTTCTTTTTCTTTTGTTCTTCTTTTCCACGGTTTAATGCTCCTTCAATGAAGTCTGATAAGGTAATTTTACCACGTCACGCTGCGGAATGGAAGGGACAAATAGTTACAATTCGCGTTACAATTCGTTACAAACCGCGGCGCCGCAAACTAAGGCGGAAAACGCGGAAACGCGGAAATACCCGCCGTTCGTGATTGAAAAACAGGCAGGGTTGTGCTAAAATATATTAAAATGTAAACGCCGGAAGTTTTTGTTAAAGAACGCCGGCAGCGCCTTCGCGATAAGCGACGTCAAAAAGCCGGCTACCAGGAAGATGAAAAACGCGCTCGCGTACGAAGTGATGGAAAACGCGACCGGGGACTTCTGGACGCCCGACCGCACAGTGACCATTGACCTTGCGGACGTCACCTACAGCGGGACCGTCTACCTCGGAGTTTACATGGCGGACTTCAACGGCGTGACGATTTGCGGAATCACGTTCTCGTAAAGCACGGCGGGTTAGATTCCCGCTAAAAATAGCGAAATTTTGAACTGCATAGGAGGCCTGGGTATGACACAGGAAAGAAACTCCGAAAAGAAAAAATTCAACAAAAAGAACCTTGCGTGGATCATCCCGCTCGCGGTTGTGATCATTTTCGCGCTCGCGATGCTGCTCTACACGAGCGTTTACTACCGTGCCGACGGGACCGCCAAAGAGGCGCTCAAATCCGACGAAAGGGTGACGGTTACCGAGGAGGACTTCGGGTGGTTTTTCGACGGTCCCGGGACAGGAGGGCAGGCGATGATTTTCTTCCCGGGAGGGAAGGTCGAGGAGACGTCCTACGCGCCGCTGCTCCGGATCATCGCCAACAACGGGGTCGACGTGTTCCTGCTGAGGGCGCCCATGAAGCTCGTGATTTTCAACTACGACAAGGCCGGGGAGATTATGAAAAGGTACGACTACAGGCACTGGTACCTGGCGGGTCATTCTCTCGGAGGCACGGCCGCTTCGTTCTTCGCGGCGGAGCAAGGGGATCAGGTCGAATGGCTGTTTCTTCTCGCTTCCTATTCGACGGAGGAGCTGCCGAAGGACCTCAAGGTGCTTTCGCTCTACGGCTCCGAGGACGGCGTTCTGAATATGAACAGCTATCAGATATGCAAAAAGAACCTGCCGGAGAGCGCGCAGGAGTACGTTATCGAAGGCGGCAACCACTCGCAGTTCGGGTCGTACGGGCACCAGCGCGGCGACGGAGAGGCGAAAATAACCTCTGAGGAGCAGACAAAGAAAACGGCGGAGTTGATTTTGCAGATGATTCTCCCAATGGGATGAAACGTGACGGCGGTGACGGGATAAAGGCTGTTTTTCCCGAAAGGAAGGCAAAAATGACGATCAGAAGAGCCGAAAACAAAGATGTTAAGAGAATACTCGAGCTCCTCGGGCAGGTGCTCGAGATTCACGCGGCGATAAGGCCGGACATTTTCGTGCCGGGGACCACCAAGTATTCGGTGGAAGAGCTGAAGAAGATGATTTCCGACGACGAAAATCCGATTTTCGTGGCAGTCGACGGCCGCGGCAGGGTGATCGGTTACGCTTTCTGCCGCATCAAGGAGCAGCCGGCAGCGGAGTACATGGTGAAGTTTAAGTCGATTTTCATCGACGACCTCTGCGTAGACGCGAAGGCGCGCGGCGGGCACGTCGGGACTGCGCTTTTCGAGTTTGTAAAGAACGAGGCGCGGCGGCTCGGCTGCTACGAGGTGACGCTCAACGTCTGGGCGGGGAACGAGCCGGCTGAGCGGTTTTACGAGAAAATGGGGATGAAGACAAAGGAACGTCAGATGGAGCTGATACTCTGAGTCCGAACCAACGTTTTTGCCTAAATAAAGGGGAATAGCTTATGACATTAAAACTGTTTTTCAGCGCAATCGCGAAGTTTTTAATCGGTCTGGCGCTTGTCGGACTGCTGATTTTCCTGCCGGCAGGCACGTTCGCGTTCCCGCAGGGGTGGCTTCTTCTCGGCGTTTTGTTCGTGCCGATGTTCTGTGCGGGAATCGTGATGATGTTCAAAAATCCGGAACTCCTGAAAAAACGGTTGAACGCGAGAGAGAAGCAGGGCGAGCAGAAGACTGTTCTGGCTTTGAGCGGACTGATGTTCGTCGCGGCTTTTGTCGTCGCGGGGCTAAATTTCAGGTTCGGGTGGTTTGTGCTGCCGATGTGGATCAGTTTTGTCGCAGCCGGCCTTTTCCTCGCCGGGTACGTTCTTTATGCCGAGGTGCTGCGCGAAAACGTCTACCTCTCGCGGACCGTCGAAGTTCAGGAGAACCAGAAGGTGATCGACACAGGGCTTTACGGCGTCGTGCGCCACCCGATGTACATGAGCACGCTCGTGCTGTTCCTCTGCATGCCTCTCGTGCTCGGCTCGCTTTTTTCGCTTGCGATAATGCTCGGCTACATCCCGATCATAGCGCTCCGCATCAAAAACGAGGAAAAAGTGCTCGAGGAAGGTTTCGAGGGCTACGCGGAATACAAAAAGAAGGTCCGGAAGAAGGTCATTCCGTTTGTGTGGTGACGCATAAACCCGGAGACGTGATTTTACAACAGGGAGGACAATATGACCCCTAAAACAAAAGGCCTAATCGTGGACGCCGTGACTTACGCGGTCGCGTTCGGGATCGCGCTTGTGCCGTTCATGATGATCGTTAACATTTTCGCGGCGACGGCGGTTTTTACGGCTGTCGCGACGGTTTTGATTTTTATCGTGACGGTCGTTACGAAGGACGTTTCGGTTTACGACCCGTACTGGAGCGTTGCGCCGGTCGTAATGCTGCTCGCGGACGTGCTGAAGTACAGGCTGTGGAACGTGAACTCCGCGATACTTCTGGCGGTCGTCGGTCTCTGGGCGGCGAGACTTACCGCGAACTGGTACGTGACTTACAAGGGGCTCGGGCACGAGGACTGGCGCTACGCGATGTACAGGGAAAAGCTCAGTCCGGTTCTGTTCCAGGGGCTCAGCTTTATCGGATTGCAGATGATGCCGACGGTCGTTGTGTATCTGGGGCTGATGAGCGCGATTTTCTCTATTCAGAGGGAAAATTTCGCGCCGCTGTCGATTCTGGGAGTGCTGGTGATGCTTGCCGCGGTGGCGCTGGAGTACGTTTCGGACAGGGTGATACACGGTTTTCTGAAAGAGCACGCGGGCGAGCATAGGACCTGCGACGTCTCGGTCTGGCGGTATTCGCGACACCCGAACTACCTCGGGGAGATGTCGTTCTGGACGGGAATGTACATCTATTTCGTTGCGCTTTGCCCG
This sequence comes from Mageeibacillus sp. UBA1212, assembly GCA_002309655.1. Taxonomy (GTDB): domain Bacteria; phylum Bacillota; class Clostridia; order UBA1212; family UBA1212; genus UBA1212. Next base: position 62,623 of record DBXM01000002.1, on the reverse strand, counting down.
GAAATCTGGTATAAAGGGCTTGGATTCCTGACGATAATCGCGGTTTTCCTGGCCGTGTCGATCCCGATGATGGAAAAGCACAACATGGAGCGGCGCGCGGACTACGCGGAGTACAAGGCGAGAACGCCGGTGCTGATCCCGCTGCCTAACAGAAAAGGTGAGAAATAAAGTGAAATTGGAGACTGAAAGGCTGATACTCAGGCCGTGGGAAGAATCGGACGCGGAAACGCTTTACATTTTTGCGAGCGACCCGGAAGTCGGACCGGCTGCGGGCTGGCCGGCGCACAAGAGCGTGGAAGAGAGCCGCAGCATTATAAAGGGCGTTTTGTCGAAGAACGAGACCTACGCGATCGTTCCGAAAAAAGAGGGAATCGCGGTCGGCAGCATCAGTCTGATGTTCGTGCCGTCGGCAGACCTTGCGCGGAACGAAAAGGAGTGCGAGCTAGGGTACTGGATCGGGAAGCCGTTCTGGGGGCAGGGGCTCGTTCCCGAGGCGGCGCGGGAGCTGCTGAGGCACGCGTTTTTGGACCTCAATTTGGAGCGCGTGTGGTGCGGCTACTACGACGGCAACGTGAAGTCGAAGCGCGTTCAGGAGAAGTGCGGTTTTAAATATATGTGGACGACGGAGGAAGTGGACGTGCCGCAGATGAACGAGACGCGCACGGGTCACGTCAACTGCCTGACCAGGGAAGAATGGCTGGCGATGAACAATGAATGAAAACGTGAAACGCCGGCGGAATAATGACTGATTTTTCTCTACATTTAGGGGGATTTTATGGAAGAAAACAATAGCGCTTCCGAGGAGCGGAAAGACGTACGCATCAGCGAGAACATAACACTCGGAGCGGACGGAAAGTACAGGTGGGTCTACTCGGTGAACCTGTTCACGAACCCGATTTTCCTGCTGCTCGTCTGGAAAATATTCTTTTTCATCGTGCTGGGCATTTTCGCGTTCACGACGGTTGTCGACGTGATAGACTGGGGCGGATTTTCGTGGGACCTGATGAAGGGGCAGCTCAAGGTGTTCGGAATCATTTTCGGCGTGATGACGGCGCTCGTTCTCGTCGGGTACCTGCTCTACGCAGCGATTATGCGCGGGAAATACACCGTGGAATTTGAAATGGACGAAAAAGGAGTCAACCACAGGCAGATTGCGTCGCAGGCAAAAAAAGCGAAGAAGGTCGGCGAGGCGGCGATGGTGGCGGGCCTTTTGACGGGAAGCTACTCAACGGCGGCGGCAGGCGCGAGCTCGCAGAGAACCGAGATGTACTCGGAGTTTTCGAAGACGAGAAGGGTGGTTTCGCGGCCGCTTTTCCGTGTCATCAAAATCAAAGGCTTCCTCTCGAACAACCAGGTCTACGCCACTAAAGAGGATTTCGGGTTTGTCAAAAACTACATAATTGAGCACTGCCCGAATCTGAAAGGCGCGAACAAGAAGAAATAGGCGCGTTTCCGCTTCATGAGGCGGAACGGTGATTTTTATAAAAATCAGACGGAAAGGGAGACAACGGAGATGAAATTTTCGGAAAAACTGAACGGATTCTGGGAGGAAGGGTACCACTACTACCTGGAGTTCCGCAACGATAAACTGACGGTCCGCAACTATATGCGCGCGATTGCGCTGAAAACGGACGTATCCTACGACGCGGAGGCGCTGGAACGCGGCGAACGCACCGTAATTACCCTTGCAGACAACGTTCTTTCGCGGGACTACGAAGGAAATCCGTTCACGATGATCCGCGAGCTGGCGTACGAGAACGGTGAGCTGAAGTTCCTGTACTACTACACGATCATGGGTGAGACGCTCTACACGCTCAAGAAGGTCGACCACGGTCCGTTCGCGCACATTATTATCCGCGACGACGAGTTCATGGACAGGCTGCAGGGCGAGTGGGTGGAATGGAGCAAGACCGGGAACCACACGGGCGTCATGACGATCAAAGGCAACACGGTCAAAGCCTTTTCCTTCAGCGAGCCGGAGCCTTTTCACGTCGTCAGCTACACGTACGCGCCGGACAAGGTGGTCATGGTGCCCGAGAACCTGATCGACGGGAATTTCCGCGGATACACCGAAATCGAAGTCCTGCCCGATATGCTGACGACGCGAATGATGGTTTTTGACGCGAGCGTGCCGCTCACGGTGTTCGCGCGCAGGGATATGCTCGACAAAATAAAGGTGCCGGATGCGGCGTTCGCGCCGATGAGGAACACGATGACGCGGATGCCTGACGACGGACCGATGACGTTTTTCGGCATGTCCGGAGACGACGGCCCGAAATCGTTTTTCGGTATTCCCGGCGGCGGAATGTTCGGCGGCGGGTTGTTTACGGGCGGCGACATGGGCGGCGGCGACATGGGTGGCGGCCCTTCGGGAGGCTCCTCCGGAAAAACTCCGGGAACCGGCAAAAAAGACGGAGATCCTGACGAACCCGGGAAACCCGAAGAAGAGGAGCTTGTCAGCAAGACCCCGGGCGGCAGAATCTGCCCGCAGTGTCACGCCGACCTGGGTCTTTTCAACGGGAAGTTCTGCTACGAGTGCGGCGCCAGGCTGTAGGCCTTTAATTAAATAATAGGGGAAGGGGCCGCGCCGGCTTTAACAGTTGAAGACGCGGCCTTCCTTTTTTTGTACAATTTGCCGCGTTTCTATTGCGCCGCCGCCGCGTTTTTGGTATAATGCAAATAACGTATAAACGATACGTACGGCTAGCGCGGTTCCGTTTCCGGGACCGGGAAAGGATCTGTAAATGTACGAAATAACTGTTAGACTCGCGCCTTGCGTGGGAAGCCCCTGCGAGTACCTGAAACGGAGGACCGAAGAGGGTCTTCTTAAACTATTCGGCGAAAATACGCCTGATTTTGCGAGAAAACGGTTGGAAGACGAACTTGAATTCATCAAGGCACACTACTACGGTAAGTATTTTTACGGACTCGACCGTATCAACAGAGCAGTGCGGGAAACTCCCGGCGCGCCCCATTTCAGAATTGTCGGAGCAGGCTGCGAGTTTTTCGTCACCTATCTGCTCGGCATCACGCCGGTAAACCCGCTGAAGCCCTATTACAGGTGCAAAACCTGCGGCAAAGTGACCGAAGCGGGCGTCGACGGATACGCGGAGGACCTTCCCGACAGGAAATGCGAATGCGGAGGCGAGACGGTCAAAGAAGGGTTTGACATCTGCTTCCACGAGTTCCGGAAGACGGTGGGTTTTTTCACAGAGGACACGGACAGAGCGGCGAAGATCCTTCGCGACATCGATGCGACCGTGCAGACGCGGAAGGGCTTTGACAAGAGGGAGAAACTTGCTTTCATGAACGTCAAAGTATATCCCGTTTCGCCGAAATTGCTCAATCTTTTCGAACTTGCCGGCGTTTTTGAATTCCCGGGTGAGATTTCGGCGCGAACCCTTGACAGAATTTACAGGTCTGAAGTGTTCACGTCCGCTGAAAGACTGGAGCTCCTTAAGGAAGCGGTCGGAAAAGTGAAGAAATTCGGCGACCTTGCATTCCTGATTGCGGCGGCGCTTATTCACGAAAGCACGGGCGCGGATTATATTAAAAGATTCGCGGACGGCGAAAATATGGACTGGGTCATCTGCACGCGCGAAGACTACAAGCTGAAATTCGACGTGACGGCCGAGAATTACATGATTCACGCTGACGAGATAATGAAGCTGCCCTCGAAGATCATTGCGGTTGGGCTTGCGGCGTCGATTGCGGCGGAGGAGTCTCTTTCGGACTTCGACATTCTGACCGCGACGCCGGAGGAGACGGAAGAGTACACGAAGTATCTGACGGCGGAGGAGCTGCTGGACCTCGCGGACGACTATGACAGTTATGAAATTTACGACGCGCTGTTTGACAGGTTTGACGAGCTCAGTGAGGAAGACGGGAAAAAGCTTGTCGCGATGGCGCGCAAGACGTTTGACGAAGTGCTTGTCGACAGATGGCTTGAATACGCCGGCCTGGACGACGAAGAGTAAGGGAAGCGCTGATTTAATGCTCTTTACGCAAGCGGCGATTTGCTGACTGCGTACGATTGAACAAGGAGGAGATAAAAATGCCTTTTTGCAAGAAATGCGGAAAACAACTGGGAGAGAACGCCAGGTTCTGTCCCGCGTGCGGAACTCCCGTAGGTGCGGCGGCAACCGGTGCGAACGTGCCGCCTGCAGCGTCGCAGCCTCGGAATCAAGCGCCCGTGATGACCAACGCGGGCGAGGTTTTCGACCGGAAATTCGCGGCGGTTACAGTCAGATACCGCTGCGGGAACGGACACGTTTTCAACGGCACTGCGGCCCAGACCACCTGTCCGACCTGCGGTCAGCCTCTTCCCAAGGGCGGATACATTCAGGTCTACAGAATGGGGAACATGATGGGCGCCGCCGTCGGCATGGGAATTTACGTGGACGGAGTGCCTTACGGACACATCGCCAACAAGCAGTCGCTCAGAATCAGCGTTCCGTACGGGAACCACGTACTCCACATGACCCACACCGCCACAAGGGACTCGACAAAGCCGCAGTTCATGCTTTCGCCGCAGTACCCGTACGTATTCTTTAAGGCGCACTTCGCGAGCGCCGGCTTTTCGATTGGAATCGATCAGGCGGACCCGAATTCAATGCCCGAAAAATAACCTAAATATAGGCTGAAATCAGTCTGAAACTACCGGCGGAAGGACGGCGGAATGAGAGTTCTATTCCTGATTTTTTACTATATCCTTCAGTGGACGTGGGGACTTCCGCAGAACCTGGCGGGGCTCGCCGTAAGGGTTTTCTGCAGGGGCAGCGCGGCAGGCTTCTATAAAGGGGCGGCCGTGAAGAACTGGACGCGGAAAGACGGCTCAATGGCGCTCGGGATGTTCATTTTTATGTGTCCGGACTACGGGCCGAAGGAACGCGAGTACGTTCTTGCGCACGAATACGGCCACACGCTGCAGTCGATAATTCTCGGACCGCTGTTCCTGCCGGTCATCGGGCTGCCTTCGATTTTATGGGCGTCGCTCCCGTCGTGCAGGAAGTACAGGCAAACAAGGAACGTGAGCTACTACAGGTTCTATCCGGAGGCGTGGGCGAACGTTCTGGGCAAGGCAGGCGTGAAAAATGAAGCGGGAACGGCGGGAAATAATGTTAGACCCGCGAAAAAAGTTAAGCAGACCGTGAAAAAAGCGGAGGGCAGCAGGGACGCGGAGCGCGATTCCTGAAAAGAAATTCGGAGGCGGCATATGACCAAAACAAAATGCGAATCGTGCAGTCACTACGTTTACGACAACGAGTCTTTTACCGCGTACTGCGAGATCGACCTTGACGAGGACGAGTTCGAGCGCTTCGTGAACGGCCGCTACAAGGAGTGCCCCTATTACGACGACAGCGACGAATACAAGACCGTCAGGAAGCAGATGTAAACACTTTTCCGCTTCGAAAAGGCTTTGGAAAGGCCGCAAAAAGGGTTCGAAAAGGCGCCAAAGAGGCTTTGCACAGGCAATAGCGGCGTTTAACGGCTTTTTTTATTTAAATGCTGTTGAAATGGGCGCGCGCTTGTGATACAATTCGAAACAGTCAAAAAAACTTTCTTATTAAGGGAGAGGAACTGATGAAAAACATTACAAAAATCATAGTCAGATGCATAATGCTCGCGCTTGCGACGTTCATGTTTTTTGCCGTCATGGGCTGCGAGAAGAGAGAGTTCCAGACCGGCGAACTGCCTGAGGACTACGTTCCCGACATCCGCGGCAAACTCAAGGTCAGCGCGATAAACTACACTTATCCGAACGACCAGTCGAGAAGAGGCATCAGAAGCTGGCTCAACGCGTTCCGCGACAAGTACCCGGACGTAACGATCGAGACCGACTTCAACGTCACGGACTACGCTCCGCTGATCTCCTCGAAGACGATGGGCGACGTGTTCTTTATCACGGACGGCGGCCTTAACAGCGAGGACAGCCTTTATGAGTACGCAATCACGAACGAGGCGATGATGCCTCTGGATTCGTACATCGAGGCGTTCCAGATCGACCTCTCGGAGATCTACTCCGGTATTTTGAACCTGTGCATCATCGGCGGCAGAACGTTCATGGTCGGCATGACCTGCGGCAACGTTCTATTCACGTACAACGTGGACGCCCTTGTCGAGGCCGGTATTATCGAGCAGGGTGAACACCTGCCGAACGACTGGACCTGGGAGGACTTCAAGTCCATCTGCGAGAGAGTCAAAAAGTACGACGTCGACGGCATCACCCTTACTCAGGTCGGCGCCTCGTGGAAGTTCGACTGGCAGAACATGTTCACGCCTTTCCTCTACGCTTACGGCGGCGAGTGGTACGACAAGGTCAACAAGAGAGTCAACTTCGACAACGAAGCGGTCAGAAAGGGCATCAGCGAGGCGATCGAGTCCATTGACAGAAGGCTCGTTTACCCGATGCTCAACAGCGGACTCGGCTCTGCGCTCCAGAACGAGTACAGAAAGATATCGCCGTACAACTCCTGCGTTTTCAACTTCAACGAGTCCTACACGGTGCTCACGACCAACGTGAAGAGGTACAACGGATGCGATTGGGACGCTGTGGCGTTCCCGCTCTTCCCGCACGCGGCTTCCCCCTGCGGCGCTCTCGGATTCTCCGTTTTCAGCTACACGAAGAACAAGGACGCTGCCGCGGCGCTCGCGCTGTTCCTGCTCACTGAGGACGGCCAGCTCGCGCTCCACGGTCAGGAAGGCGGCGACGTGCCGATCTTAAAGAAACTCGGCGAGATGGACTTCTGGCATCTCAAGGGCGAAGGCTACGAGGGCAAGAACTACGACGCGTTTGTCGCGAACTACGAGAATTACGTTCCCGGCCAGCTCGGAACCTGCGTGCCCCCGGAGGTCGCGAACCTCATCCAGAAGGGCATCAGCGATCTGTTCACCGCATACTGCCGCAACGAGGCTTCCTGGGTCGACAAACTCCGGAAACTGGAGCAGCAGTGCAACGACACGTGGTCGGTGCTCTCCAGCGAAATCTAAGAAAGCGCTGATTTAATGCTCTTTACGCAAGCGGCGAATAGCTGACAGTATGCGCAAGAGCTCAGTTCGTTAGTTTCATCTTTTTTAGCGGATAAGGTGTCTTACGACAGATTTGCTGCCGCTTGCTTTCCGAGAGCTCCCCGCTCGCAGTATCTTCATACAGCTTCGGGGTCGCGCTCGAAAAAATAGCTATTAAATCAGCACTTCCATTATCGCTAAAAACGCGTCGAAAGACAGTTGCAGGAGGATAAAATGGGATTACTTGATTCAATTAAGAAGTTTATAAAAAATCTTTTCGCAAGCGAAGATCCGAACGCGAGAGGGAAGGGTGTAAAGGAGTCGAAAACGTTCACTTTTGCCTATATTCCCAAGAATCTCGAAGAGCTGCAGGCGCTTCCCGAGGCATCGCTTGATACTGCGTTCAAGACGACAGCGCTGGCGGTTCTGGTTCTCTGCAGATTTAAGGACGACCCTGAGGCCGTCTACAGCATGCTCGAATTCCTCAACGGACCCGACACCGTGAGCAACTACACGAAGGGCTTCATCAAGGAGCGTCTCGACGGCAAGACCTATCTGCCTTTCTCGTACTTCAAAGGCGCCACCGTCCAGAACAACTACACGCCTTCACAGCCGCTCACGATCACCGTGACCTCGACCCCGTACTCCTTTGACGAGGAGAACTGGGCGACGCTTTACGTGACGAGCGCCGGCGCGGATTCGCCGAGAGGCATCAAGCTGCGCAAGAAGCCGTCCACAGGCCAGTGGTTCGTGAACGACATCCAGTGCCTCAGCGACATTAGGCTTCCTGTTGAGGCCAACCCGTGGGCATGATGCCGGATCGTATTGATTAATTGGAAGGGCAGCCTCCGCGTTTGGAGGCTGCCCTGAATTTTTTATTCGCGCACGCGCGTAAAACTGGCATTTCCGGTTTTTACGTGGTATAATAGGGGTAGATATTTGTGACTGATTTCTCTTTGAACGGAGGATGATTTTATGGAAGATATTTGGGAGATAATGCGCGCGAGACATTCGGTGCGGAAGTACGACAACAGGGCGGTTGAGCCGGAAAAGGCGGCGCTTCTTGCCGAAGAAATCGGGCGGATCAACGCCGAGAGCGGGCTGTCGTTTAAACTTGTTATCGACGAACCGGAGGCGTTCAAGGCGGACAAGCCTTCATACGGCAGTTTTTCCGGCTGCAGGAACTACGTGGTGCTTGCGGGACGGAAAGACGACGACGAGAAGGTGGGCTACTACGGCGAGCGGCTGGTTCTGTTCGCGCAGAAGGAGGGGCTCAACACGTGCTGGGTGGCGCTGACGTTCGAGAAGAGCAAGGTGCAGCCGTCGCTCGGTCCCGGAGAGGTGCTTTTTGACGTTCTCGCGCTGGGCTACGGCCTGACACCGGGAACGCCGCACAGAAGCAAAAGCCCTGACAAAGTGGCGGAAATAGGCGAATCCACCCCCGAATGGTTCAAAAAAGGCGTCGAAGCGGCGCTGCTGGCGCCCACGGCAATCAACCAGCAGAAGTTCTTCTTTAAAATTACGGACGACGGCCGGGTGGCGGCGAAGGCGTTCCTCGGGCCCTGCTCGAAAACGGATCTGGGTATCGTCAAGTACCACTTCGAGCTTGGGGCGGGGCGCGAAAACTTCGAGTGGGCGGAGTGATTCTTGCTCCGGTTTTTAATAGAATTCATTGAAAATCAATATATTTGTGCGGAGGATTTTTTATGAAAATTTACGACATCAGAATAAACGGAGCTGAGCCGGGACTTCTCATGCCGGCGAGCGGACTTCGTTTCAGCTGGAAAATTTCAGACGTCAGCGACGGCTTCTTCCAGAAATTCTACCGGATCACGCTTTCCGACCGGAGCGGAACGGTTTTCGACACCGGAAGAGTCGAGTCGGGAATCAGCGTCGACGTGGAGCCGGAGGGGCTTGCCGCGGCATTCGAGACCGAGTACAAGCTGAGAATCGAGGCATGGGGTGAGGACGGAAGCGAGGCTTCTGAGGAGGCCGTTTTCATCACCGAACCGTCGCCGGAGGGCATGCACGGCGCGAAGTGGATCAAGCCGGAAGAGCATATCAGCGGCTGGGCGCCTTACCTCCGCACGAAGTTCGACATAGGCCGCAAAAAGCCGGCGCGTGCCATTCTCTACAGAACGGGCCTCGGCATCGGAGAGTTCTTCCTGAACGGGGAACGGGCCGACGATTTCGAGATCGATCCGCCGATTTCCAACTACGAAAAAACCGTCTACTACCGCGCCACCGACGTGACCGGCTTTATTAAAGAAGGCGGCAACTGCCTCGCGGTGCTTCTCGGCGAGGGCTTCTATTCGCAGAGCCGCGTCTGGGGCAGCGAGGGAATGGTCTACGGCGACGTGTGCGCTTTTGTCAGGCTGAAGATCGTTTACGAGGACGGAAGCGAGGAAAATATCGTTTCTGACACGGAAAACTGGAAATACAAGTACAGCCCGATTTCGATCAACAACATTTACGGCGGCGAGATGTACGATTCAAGGCTCGAGACGCCGGACTTCGGCCTGTTTGAAGGCAGCGAGAAGGGCTGGGGGCCGGTCGTTGAGGATACGACGCCGAAAGGGAAGCTGACGCCCTGCCTGATGCCGCCGGTGCGCGCGATCCGCGAGATCCCCTGCATTTCGATGCACTGCGAGAGCGGAAAGAGCGACGGCGCGTGGATTTTCGACCTGGGCGTGAACTTCGCGGGAACGTACGAGGTGAAGATTCCGGCGCATTCCCCGAGAGGCGCGGTTTACGTTTTCAGAACGGCTGAGGCGCTTGCCAAGGGCGGCAACCTCGACCACCGTTCGACCGGCGGATTCGCAACCCAGTGCATCCAACAGGACATTTACGTCGCCCGCGGCGGCTCCGAGCCCGAGTACTACCGGCCGAGATTCACGTACCACGGTTTCAGATACGTCGAAATCACCGGCATTCACGATTTTTCGAAGGGCTACGGCACCGAACCCGACCCGGGAATGATCAAGGGCATCGCGCTCGCCACTTCCATGAAGGAGGCGGGCCGCTTCTACTGCGATTTCGACCAGCTCACCCAGCTTGACCGCGTGATGAGGAACACGTACCTCTCGAATTTCCACGGCGTTCCCGAGGACTGCCCGGCGCGCGAAAAGTGCGGCTGGCTCGGCGACGCGGAGGTGGTCTGCAACTGGGGTCTGCTCAACTACGACTCGGAAACCTCTTATGAAAAATATCTCGGCGACATCAGAACCACAACGGAGGTCTACGGCACCTGGCAGATGATCTCGCCCGGAAAACGCGGCTGCGGCGAGGCGTCTCCTCTCTGGGGCTGCGCGCAGATTATCATTCCGTACTGGATGTGGAAGTACCGCGGCCTCGGCTCGGCCGTCAGGAACAACATCGACCTTATGAGGAAGTGGGTCGACCACGAACTGAACCGCTCCAACGATTTTATTATAAAGGAAGGGCTCGGCGACTGGTGCCCGCCCGAAGGCAACGAAGCCCCGCGCCGCATGCCGGTGGAGCATTCGTCGACTTTAATGTTCTTCGAAATTTGCCGAAAAATGGCGGAAATCTCGGACGCGTTCGGATACGGGGACGGCCGTAAATACCGCGATCTTGCGGAGAGAATCAGGGAGTCGTTCAACAGACACTATTATGATGTTGTGGCCCACTCCTACGGCTACTGGGGCACGAACGGCGCCGCTTTGATCACCGGAATCTACCCGGACGGCGAGTATCCTTCGCTTGTCGCCGCGACCGCCGGCATGATCGAAAATGACGGCTACAGAATGAGCACCGGCATCTACGGCAACAAGTACCTCGTTCCCGCGCTCTTCGACGCCGGGAAGGGCAGTGCCGCGATGAAATTCCTGTTCAACCCGGACTACTACTCGTTCGGCAGAATGATGACCGAAGGCGGCACCTCGATGTGGGAAGCCCCCGACATGCACTTCGTGACCGAGAACCCCAACGTCGGCGTCGCATCCTACAACCACCCGATGCACGGCGGCTTCCTCCTGTTCTGCCACGAGAACGTCGCTGGCGTCAAGCCCCTCGAACCCGGCTTCAAGAAGTTCCTCGTGAAGCCCTGCTTCATTGAAGAGATCGGCGCCGCCGACGTGTCCTACAAATCACCTTACGGCGAGATCCGCGTCGCCTACGGGCCGGCTGAAGGCGGAGTCAGGCGCGTCACAGTGGTGGTTCCCGCGAACACTTTGGCGTTGATTGAGATACCGGGGGCTGAGGCTGAAACTGTTGGCTCCGGCGAGTGGGTGTTCGACGTGAGAGTGTAAGTTGTTTGTGATAAAAAGGCCCGCGCCGGCCCCCTTTTGATTGATGGGGCCGGCGCGGGCTTTCTGTATTATTAGCAGTTTCAGTAGGCGTTCTCTGAGCCGGGAAGCTCGTTCTTGAAGAAGGTCGGGTCGGGAATGCGGGGCAGGGTGAAGCTGTCGCCCATCCGGTTCATTTCCGCGAACTTGATCAGCACGAGGTTGACGTTGAGGCCGAGTTCACGCGACACTGCCCAGGGGTCGTATTCGCGCTCCTTGGAAAGCTCGATCAGCTCGTCCCGGTCTATCAAAAGGTGGGCCGCGAAGGCGTTCGCCTCGTACTCGGTGGGCGTGCGCATGTCGAAAAGCATGTATTCCTGCAGCCCTTTCTTCGCCTCCTCGCGGTGCAGAACGTCGTGGCCGAGTTCGTGCGCAAGAACCATCCGGCGCTGGTTCTCGCCGAGCTCCGAATTGAGAATGATGACGCGGTTCCTGAGAACGACTGTGTACAGACCGAGAAGGCTGCCGAGACTGCCGCTGTAACGCAGCATGATTCCGAGTTCGTCAGCCAGCCTGAACGGGTCGCGCGTATTATATTTCTTGATAAGACGGTTTGCGGCACCGAGAATTTCCGCGGGGTCTCTCAATTTCAGTCGCTCCTTTTTTAATCTAAGAACGGATTTCAGAATTTCCTAAGGCCGGATTTCTGCGCGATTGGTTTATTTTTACGTTATTCCTCGTTCTTGGAAGAGTATTTGGCCGAATTGGCGTCCTTGCACTCCCAGAACACGTCCTGAAGCGCCCTCAGCACGCCGAGTTTTTCTTCCTCCGTGAGTTCGCCGCCCGCAAAAAGCCCGCGCGCGTCCTCGACAAGCTGCTCCGCCTGTGAACGTCCGCGCTTTCCGTACCGGGCCTCCGCCTCGTTGATGAAATCGTCGTTTTCATTGTGGAGAAAATCGGTGTCGATCTCGAGAATCTGCGCCAGTCTCGCGTAGATTTCGCGGTTCTGGGGGTAGGTCTGGCCGCGCTCATAGTTGCTGATCGTGTTGAAGCCGAGCCCCGCGATCTTCGCAAGGTCGCGCTGCGTTATATTCTTCTTTTTTCTGTAGAGTTTCAGTTTTTCTCCGAAAGTCATTGCTTCTCCTCCGAATGATCTTAAATTGTTAAAAATATCAATACGGGCCGCCTTGCAGACACCGCTGCGTTTCCGCATTCACGCCGCTCGTTTTCCCGTTTTGTGCGTGGAAAAAACGGAAATAACAAAATTCGCGCGAAAATGCAAAAAAGTGCTTGACAACTCACAAACGGATTGTGTATAATGAACTCACAATCGGATTGTGCCTTACGGAACTGATTGTACAATAATTTTCACAATTTGTAAAGGGGGGAACAGGCGTTTTGGGCAGAAACATTTTACATTGCGACATGAATAATTTCTACGCGAGCGTGGAGTGCATGCTGGATCCGTCGCTGAAAGGCATTCCTGTCGCGGTGTGCGGGTCTGTCGCCGAGAGGCACGGAATCGTTCTCGCCAAGAACTATCCGGCGAAGGCGTACGGCGTTCAGACGGGCGAGGCGGTCTGGCAGGCGAAGAACAAGTGTCCCGGGCTGCGCGTGGTCGAGCCGCACTATGACGAATATGTTAAATATTCCGTGTTCGCGCGCGAAATCTATTCCCGGTTTACGGATATGGTCGAGCCGTACGGAATGGACGAGTGCTGGCTGGACATAACGGGCTGCGAGGACGCCTTCGGACCGCCGGAAAAGATTGCCGACATTATACGCGAGACCGTAAAATTCGAGCTGGGACTCACGATCTCGGTGGGAGTGTCTTTTAATAAAATCTTTGCCAAACTCGGTTCGGACCTCAAAAAGCCGGACGCGGTGACGGTTATCGGCGAGGAAGATTTTAAGGAGAAGATTTACGGGCTGCCGGCGTCGGACCTCCTCGGGGTGGGCAGGTCGACCGGCAGGGTTCTCGCGGGAGCGGCAATCAGAACGATAGGGGAACTCGCGGCGGCCGACCCGAGAATGCTCGTCTCGAAACTCGGCAAAAACGGGCTGGCGCTCTGGCAGTTCGCGAACGGACTCGACGAATCAAGGGTGGCGCGGGCCGGCGAGAGTCCGCCTGTCAAAAGCATCGGCCACGGCACGACTACGGTCAGGGATATGGAAAACGACGGGGACGTATGGCCGGTGATTCTGGAACTGACGCAGGACGTGGGGAGGCGGCTCAGGGAACTTGAAATGCGCGCGAGCGGCGTCGTGATACACGTCAGGGACTCAAACCTTGTCTGCCGGCAGTGGCAGACGCCTCTGTCGATACCTTCAACGTCGGCGGAAGTCATAGCCGCGGCGGCGTTCGCACTGTTCCGGGCGAAATACAGGTGGGACCTGCCGGTGAGATCGCTTACGGTGCGCACGGTCAATCTTGCGCCTGAGGGGGCGGCGTATATGCCGGGACTGTGGGACGACGTCGAACTCGCGGACAGGCGGGAACGGCTCGGCCACTGCATCGACGGCATAAGGCGCAGATTCGGGAAGGACTCTGTCAGAAACTGCATTCTCTGCATTCCTTCTTCGGTTCCTCCCGAACACGCGGAAATCGTGATGCCCACCGGGATGCCGTGCTGATTTTAATCACAAGGCGCGGTTTTATGCGGGTTGTTATTTGCGGGAAATATTTGCGGCCGGAAATTTGCGGGAGGTGTTGTTTATGGACGGCGGCGAGAGAGTCAAAATGTACGTGGACGTGTACGTGTTTCACACAAGCGAGGGGGCGAGCCTGCCTTTGAAAATCAGACTTAGCAACGGGCAGACGTTCGATATCGACAGGATAAAGGGCGTGTGCAGAGCCGCGTCGACTAAGGTGGGAGGCACAGGCATGCGCTACTCGGTAGTCGTAAAAGGCGTCGAGACGTATCTGTTCGACGAAGGCGAAGGAAGGTGGTTCGTGGAGGCGAGGCGCGAGGCGTACGGAAGGTGAATTGTATGCGGCGCGGCGCTTTACGCGAGGCGGTGCCGGTGGTATAATTTATGCTGGGAAACCTTTCAAAAGCAGGGGTAAAATATGCGTGCCTGCAGGTTGATTTTGCCTGAATATAGGAAAAAACGGAGGCAGTTATGACGGCGAAGACGTTGCGCTACAAGAAATTGATAACGGAATACGCGAGATCGAACTACAAATTGATGCTGAGAGAGCCGGACGGACAACTGAGGCACAGATTCATCGTGCCGGGAAGCGTCTACAGCAACAGTCTTTGGGACTGGGACAGCTGGCTTACGGACATCGCGCTAAGAGGAATCGAAGGCGTTGACACCGATGAGCTCGCCTCGTACGAGAAGGGATGCATACTAAATTTTGCCGAACACACAAACGGCGAGGGCAGAGTGCCTATAAGCATTATGCCGGCGTCAACGCTTCCGGACTTTTCCGCGAATCCGGACACCAACATCCACAAACCGTGCTTTGCCCAGCACGCGCTCTTTATTTGCGACGCCGCGGGCGATACCGGGTGGGTAGAAGACGCGTTCCCGGCAATTGAGAGATACCTCGCGTTTTACAAGAAAAACGCTTTTCACGAGGATTCGGGACTCTATGTGTGGATCGACGACTGCGCGATTGGCGTCGACAACGACCCGTGTACATTCTACAGGCCGAAGAGAAGTTCCGCGTCGATCTACCTAAACTGCTTCATGTACCGTGAGCTTTTGGCTGCCGCGGAACTCGCGAGAAGGCTCGGAAGGGCGGACGCGCAGGAAAAATACGGCTACGAGGCCGATGAACTGGCTGAGAGAATCCGCGACCTTTTGTGGGACCCGCGCGACGGATTCTTCTACAGTGCGGACGTGAATCTCGTGCCTGTAGACACGAATTCGTGGCTTCACTCGGGGTGCCCGCGCCACTGGCCGGCGCTCATTCAAAGGATAGGCGTCTGGTCGGGATTTCTGCCGATGTGGGCAGAGATCGCCACGGAGGAGCAGGCGCAGGCGATGGTCCGCAACTATCTTGACGAGTCGACCTTCAACGCGCCGTTCGGCGTGCGGTCGCTGTCAAAGGCGGAGAAGATGTACGCGCTTCTGAAAACCGGAAATCCTTCCTGCTGGCTGGGTCCTATATGGGGCATTGCGAACTATATGGTATACGACGGCTTGAAAAAGTACGGGTATGAAAAAGAGGCTTCGGAACTCGCGGAGAAGACGATAAGACTGTTTGGAACCGACCTTGAAAAGACAGGGGTTCTTCACGAATACTACCATCCCGAGACCGGCGAACCGATGAACAACCCGGGCTTCCAGAACTGGAACCTGCTGTCGATTTTGATGGAGTGCTGATAAAGGGGTTTTTCGCCTCACGCTTTTAGATGCCGGCGGGCTGCCGCAAAACGTAAAAAAGAAACCGCAATTCCGGATGACCAAAACCGCGGTTTCTATGGCTTCGTGCGCGCTTTAAACGCGTGCAGTGTGTGCTGTGGCACCTCCTGCCGGAATCGAACCGACAACGTTCGCGTCGGAGGCGAAGATTATATCCGTTTAACTAAGGAGGCATGCCGCGAAAGCACGCGACAGGTATTTTAGCACAATATTTCGGAAAATGCTACCGGTAAATCGCTTGGAAGCACGCAGAATTCGGAATATTCTTCGGAAAGCCTTTCCGCGGCGAGCCCGTGAATGAACACTGCCGCCCTGGCGGCCTCATACGGATCGTCCGTGCGGGCGAGCAGGGAGCCGGCAAGACCTGACAGAACGTCGCCGCTTCCGCCTTTTGACAGCGAGGAGTTGCCGGTGGAGTTGACCGTGAACATCTCAGAGCTTGAGAGCGTGACGGTTCCGCTGCCTTTCAGAACGGTTACCGCGCCTGATTTAAGTGATATTTCCGACGCGCAGGAGAGTCTGTGCTCCGATACTGTTTTGACGTCCGTCCCCAGAAGACGCGCGGCCTCCGCTTCGTGCGGGGTCAGTATTACCTGCTTGTTTTCGAAGAGCTTTCCGGCTCCTTCGCAGTGAAGTCCGCCAAGAGGGGATATCGCGAAAAGAGCGTCCGCGTCGACAACGGCTTTGCGGATTTCGCTGCTTGAGAGTATTGTTCTGACCGCCTCAAGCGTGCGTTCGTCGCGGCCGAGGCCGGGACCTATAACTATAACATCTGACCTTGAGGCCTCGGCCAAAATTGCCGGAACGTGACTTTCCGTAAGCACTTCGGAAGAGGCGTCTCCGAGAGAGAACCGGACAGCTTCGGGACAGGCTATTGTGAGGGCGTCGGCTATCGAGCCGGGGACTGCGGCTGTTACGAGGCCGGCGCCACCTCTAAGCGCCGAAGATACCGCCAGAACGGCGGCGCCGCAATAACGCTTCGAACCGGCGATAACGAGCACTCTGCCGTTGGAATACTTGTGCCCGTAAGGGTCTCTTTCCGGCAGCAGCTTCCGCACCGACTCGAGGTCTTCAGGCGTGAACGCTTCGCGGGTGCCCGATACCAGGTCCAAACCTGAGGGCATCCCGATATTCGCGACAAAGACATTCCCGCAGAACCTTTTTCCGGAAAGGATATAATGCCCGGGCTTTGCGTGCTGAAATGCGACTGTGTAGTCTGCATTTACGGGTCTTAAAACCGTCTCGCCCGTGTCCGCTGAAACTCCGCTGGGAACGTCCGCGGAAATGACTTTTGCGGCACAGCCGTTGATTTCGTCGAAAACGGCTGATATTCCTGCGGGAAGAGGTCTTGATACGTCGAATCCGCTTCCGAAGACGCAGTCGAGAACGAGAGCGGCGGATGAGATATCTTCTTTAAAAGAATCCGCCAGCGTTTCCGTGCTGTCGTTGAAGGCGCTTTTGATTTCGATTTTCGCCTCCTCACGAAGCTGGTTTTCGAAGTGCGCGCGGGCCGGGGATGCAGGACCTTTACGAAGGCTGACGTCGTAAACTTTTGTAATGAAGCCTTTGGTTTTGAGAACGTAAGCCGCTGCGAGACCGTCGCAGCCGTTGTTGCCGGCGCCGCAGACGATTACTATACCGCCTGATTGAATTCCATCCTGTGATGATGCGCGCGGTTGCGGGTAGCTATTCTCCGCGATTCCCGCCGCAAACTCAGCGAGAGCAGTTCCCGCGGACATTATAAGGTCGCGAATGTCGCCGCCCGACGTGACATAGGCGCTGTCGGAAGTTCTTTGTTCGGATGAAGTCTGTAGGATCATTCTTACGCACCTCCCGATGTCAGGCTTTAAGGACCGCGAGCAGCATGCCCCTTAGAAGGTGACTTCTGGCCGCGTCGCGGAGTTCTCGCGGAATCAGAGACAGGGCGCTGTCGTTCACCGCGGAATACATTATGCGGCACTCACTTGCGGTGGCTTCGCCGCTCTCGGCGACGGATTCGAGAAGAAGCTGCGCCGTGTGCTGGGAAATTGCTTCGGGAAGACCTTCGAGAAGCGTGGCAATGTAAGAGCCGGAGCCGGTTTCGGCGGCGCTGACCTTATATATGATGATGCACCCGCCGCCGCCGCGTCTGCTTTCGACGAGGTAGCCTCTGTCGCGGGAAAACCGCGTGCGGATGACGTAATTGATCTGGGACGGCGCGCAACCGAATCTTGCGGCGAGTTCGTTCCTTTTAAGAAGCGCCTCGGGCTGTTCGTTGCCGTCGATCAGTTCTTTTATAAAGAATTCGATTGTGTCGGTGATTTTTTCGGCCATACAAAAACCTCCCCTGCGGGTTTGACCTTGTCTGACTTTGATTTTACGCTTTTTCCGGAATAAAAGCAATTAAAATCGAAGCTGAGAAGGGGGTTACTCCGAGGGAAGGCAGGAAGAAAGACTGTGAAGAGGTTTGAAACTTTAGTACTTCATAATCTTTTTGATGATTTTCGTTCCGACTTTGAACACGGGGCCTTCGAATTTGCGGCCGGCGTATTTCAGCATCTCACGAATCTTGATGCCCTGAGGGCAGTGCTTTTCGCACTTGCCGCAGCCGACGCAGTTCTTGACGCCGGTGTAGTTTTTGCGGACGGAGGTGGCCATCGCGTAGTCTTTGAGGCCGTTGAACATGCCGTCGTACTTCGTGCGGTTGAGGGCGGCGAACGTGCCGGGAATGTCGACTCCGCGCGGGCAGGGCATGCAGTAGCGGCAGCCGGTGCAGGGAACGACCATCTTGCTGTTGATGTCGTCGATTGCTTTTGAAATGAGCTCGAAATCGCTTTCGGTGAGATAACCGGGAAGGGCGAGGTCGGCGGTGGCGCAGTTTTCCTCGATCATCGCGACAGAGTTCATGCCGGACAGGACGCAGGTGACTTCGGGCTGGTTCCAGAGCCAGAGGAACGACCAGGCGGCAGGCGTGCGTTTCGGCTCGTAGTTTTCGAAACGCCGCGCGGCGGACTTGGGAAGTCCCGCCGCGAGCCGGCCGCCGCGCAGCGGCTCCATTATAATAACCGGTATGCCTTTAGCCGCCGCGGCGCGGAGGCCGGTGACGCCTGCCTGGGAGTTTTCGTCGAGGTAGTTGTACTGGATCTGGCAGAAATCCCAGTCGCGGCAGTCGAGAAGTTTCATAAAGGTGTCGGAGTTGCCGTGGTAGGAGAAGCCTACCTGGCCGATCTCGCCGGAACGCTGCTTTTCGTCGAGCCAGTCGCCGACGCCGAGATTCAGAAGGCGCTGCCACGTCTCGTCGTCGGTCAGCATGTGCATCAGGTAGTAGTCCACGTGGTCGGTTTTGAGGCGCGCGAGCTCTTCGCGAAAATATTTTTCGGCGTCTTCGGGCTTTTTGAGTAGGTAGTGCGGGAGTTTGGTCGCGATTTTCACTTTGGAACGGAGACCGTTGCGCTCCAGAATTTCGCCGAGGGTCGCTTCGCTGCCGGGGTAGATGTAGGCGGTGTCGAAGTAGTTCACGCCTTTTTCGATAGCCGTCAGAATTTCCTTTTCGGTCTTTTTGACGTCGACTCCCGCGGGCGTCTGGGTGAAGCGCATGCAGCCGTAGCCGAGCACAGAGATTTCATTTCCGTATCTGTCTTTTCTGTATTGCATTTTAAAAGCCTCCGAACCGTGATTGGGTTTGAGACATTGTAGCACGAACGCAGGGCTAAATCCAGCGGAAAGACGTCCGGGAATGACCGGAGACTGACAGGAATTTGGCCGGGAATTGACCTTGATTGGATCCAGGGCGAGGCATAAGTTGACTTTTCGCTTAACCTTGACGCGATTTTGGATTTGCGGGGGTTGAAGCGTTCCCGCGGTTGTGTTACAATAACCGGGTATTCATCAAGAACTTCAGGGAGGATTCTATGGGTGCTTTCAGGCAGAATATTGCCGTGGACATCGGTTCTTCAAATATAAGAATTTGCGTTGAGAGGAAGGGAATCGTCGTCGAGGAGCCTTCCGTGGTCGCGGTGCGCAAGCAGACCGGCGAGGTCGTGGCGATCGGACGCAAGGCGAAAAACATGGAAGGCAAGACCGACAAAGACGTGTCGATGGTCAGACCGATCAGTATGGGCGCGATTTCCGAGTACACGGTTACCGTCAACATGGTGGGTTATTTTCTCGACGAAGCGGTCAAAAATCCGATCAGAAGGCTTATCAGGCCGGACATCGTGACCGCGGTTCACTGCGACATCACGAACGTCGGCAGGCGCGCCACCGAAAGGGCGCTGCGCGAAGCGGGCGCGGGAAGAATATTCTTTGTTGACGCTCCTCTCGCGGCGGCGGTCGGCGCAAATCTCGACGTGTCGGCTCCGAACGGGAAAATGGTCGTTAGCATCGGCGCGGAGATCACCGACATTGCGGTAATCTCGTACGACGGAATCGTCGCGGCGGCAAGCGTTCCCGTCGGCGGAAGGTCGTTCGACGAGGCCATCAAGACGTATTTCAAGAAAGAGTACAAGATGATCATCGGCGACCAGACGGCGGAGCGGATCAAGAACGAGTACGTATGCGTTTACAGGGACGTCAGGGTGCAGCCCTTCGACGTTTCGGCGTTCGAGCTGAGCGGAAGGCTTCCCGTAGACAGACCGATCAGACCGGACGAACTTATCAGAACTCTCAGCGACGTGGCGATGCCGGTCGTGGAGGGAATCAGCCGCGTGCTTGAGATGACGCCGCCGGAGCTCGTTTCCGACATTTACCAGAGAGGCATTACTCTTACAGGAGGCGGGGCGAGGCTCGCGGGACTTGACGTCTTCATCTCGAAGGGCACGGGAATCGACACGGTCACCGCCGACAACCCGCACAAATGCGTCGTGAACGGCTGCATGAAGATACTCAACAGCATGTCGAACGAGCGCAAAAACGAGTTGATGAACAACTAAAGTTACTTTGCGATTGATTTTGAAGAATTCTTAATTGGAATATGTTTTGAGCGGCGCCGGAGCAATTTCGGACGCCGTTTTTTTTCGTAAAAAAATCCTGAAAAGCGGGCGGAAACGCTTGACAAAACGGGGCGGGGATGGTATAATTCAATTGAGCTCAATTGAATTGAGTTCAACTTAAAAACGGCCGGGGTCGGAGGACGTCCGGCAGCAAAAAAGGAGGCGTATTTAAGATATGCATTACGAGTTTTATCCCGAGGGAGTCTGCTCCAGGAAGATCGATTTCGACATCGACGGCGACGTCATCACAAACGTAAGGTTCACCGGCGGCTGCAACGGCAACCTTAAAGCGATCGCGATTCTTGTCGACGGAATGACGGTCGATGAAATTGAGAGAAAGCTGAAAGGGAACACCTGCGGCTTTAAGAACACTTCGTGCGCGGACCAGTTCGCGAAGGGTGTGCGCAAGGCGTACAACGAGACCGTCAAAGCGTGACGGCGCGACTGCCGGGCAGGAGCTTTATGCTCTAAAATTAGGAGGAAATCGAAATGGTAAGAGTTTATGAGTTCCTGAAAAAGTGCGGAACGTATTACCTTGCGACCGTTGACGGCGACTGCCCTAAAGTCAGGCCGTTCGGCACAATTGATATGTTCGAAGGCGGTCTGTATTTCCAGACGGGACTTGTCAAGGCGGTGGCGAAGCAGCTGCTCGCGAATCCGCACTTCGAGATCTGCGCGTTTGCGGAAGGAAAGTGGATCAGAGTTTCGGGCGAGGCGGAACTTGACGACAGGAGAGAGGCGCGCGTTCACATGCTCGACGCGTACCCTGAGCTGAAAGGGATGTATTCACCGGACGACGGAAATACGGCTGTGTTCAGAATCAGGAACGCAGTGGCCGTGATCAATTCCTTCGGCGCACCGCCTGAGACAATCCGCATAGATTGAAACGGCATTGCCAACCCGTGTGTTTTGCGCGGATGAGAGACGCGGAAATGACTAAATACGACAAACTTAAGCTCGATAACCAGATGTGCTTTCCTATCTATGCCTGTTCGAGAGCGGTGATCAGGAGATACGGTCCGTTCCTGAAAGAACTGAATCTGACGTATACGCAGTATATAACGATGACGGTCTTCTGGGAGTACGGAACGGTCGAAATGAAGACGCTCTGCTCAAAGCTCAGGCTCGATTCGGGGACGCTTACGCCTGTATTGAAAAGCCTGGAGGCAAAGAACTACATCGAAAGGCGCAGGTCCGACTCGGATGAGAGAATGCTTGTCTGTTCGGTTACCGAAGAGGGAATGCGGCTGAGAGACAAGGCGGCGGACGTTCCCGAGGCGGTGGAAAGCTGCTCGCCGCTGACGGCGGAAGAGGCCTCGGTGCTCTACAAGGCGCTCTATAAAATTATGGACGCGGAAGAGAGCGGCGAAGAGCCCGCGGAAGAGCCTCAAGACGGCGGAAATGACCGGAAATAACCGGGCGGGTAAGAGCGGTCGAGCGGTCGAAGACAAGAAAACTGTTGACCATTTACGAGTTTTTTGGTACAATTAAGGTGAGTACAGCGGCACGGGAAAACTATGGTTTTCGACGATGCAAAAAACGGGAAATTACGTAAGTTCAGTACGGCAGAAGGCCCGCGCCAGATGCCGGAAAATCAGGAGGTATTATATGGAAATGCTATTTTACCGTTGCGAGAAATGCGGACAGATCGTGGCCGTCGTTAAAAAGACAGGCGTGCCGATCATGTGCTGCGGACAGCCTATGAAGCAGATAATTCCGGGCACGACGGACGCTTCCGTCGAGAAGCACGTTCCGGTATGGACTGTCGAAAACGGAAAGGTAATTGTTGATATAGGATTCGTCGCGCATCCCATGGTTGACGCGCACTATATCGAGTGGGTCGCCCTTAAAACCAAATCCGGCAATCAGAGGAAGGCGCTTCATCCCGGTGACGAGCCCAAAGTCTGCTTCCCGATTTGCGAGGGAGACGAAGTCGAAGAGGTCTTTGCATATTGCAATCTGCACGGACTTTGGAAAGGCTGAACATATAAGAAAGGCCTGTCCTTTCAGATATAATTATTGAATTCACGGAGGTTATTATGAAAAAGTATCGTTGCCTGGTATGCGGCGAAGAGTTTGAAGTGGCTGACGGAGAGACCCCGGTTTGCCCTGTATGCGGTGTTGACGGAGACAGCCTCGAGCTTATCGAGGAAGCGAAGAAGTCCAATCCGTATGCCGGAACGAAGACCGAGCAGAATCTGCTTGCCGCTTTCGCGGGCGAGTCTCAGGCCAGAAACAAGTATACATATTTTGCTTCGAAGGCAAAAAAAGAGGGCTTTGAGCAGATTGCCGAGCTGTTCCTGAAGACGGCCGACAATGAGAAAGAGCACGCGAAGCTCTGGTTCAAGGAACTCAACGGAATCGGTTCGACGGCCGAGAATCTTCTCGCGGCAGCCGAGGGCGAGAATTTCGAGTGGACCGACATGTACGAGAATTTCGCAAAGACGGCTGAGGCCGAGGGCTTCCCGGCACTTGCGGCGAAATTCCGCGGGGTCGCGGCCATCGAGAAGCGCCACGAGGAGAGATACCGCGCGCTGCTTCACAACGTAGAGGCGCAGGAAGTTTTCGCGAAGAGCGAAGTCAAGGTTTGGGAGTGCAGAAACTGCGGACACATCGTTGTTGGAACGAAAGCTCCGGAGATTTGCCCTGTTTGCGCACATCCTCAGAGTTATTTTGAAGTACACTCTGAGAACTATTAATAACTTTCACTTTTACGAAGGAGAACTATTATGGCAGAAAAGAAAATTATTAAGCAGCAGTCGGACGGAACCAAAAAAACCGTGACGAAGTCCACCGCCGCCAAGACGACCACCTCTTCCAAGAAGACCGCCAAGGTCGCCGTTACAGAGGCCGACAAGTCAAAAGCAACGGGGCTGCGTGTAGGCGCAATCATCCTTTGGGTACTTGCTCTCGCATGCGAGCTGGTAGCTATCATGAACGTCACCGGCAAGTGGTACCTCCCGGATCTTATTCCGACGCTTCCCGACAACTATTTGCTCTATCTCATCATCTTCCTGGTCCTTGACCTTATCTTCCTTGTGATCGGCTCACAGCTCTGGAAGAAAGCCAACCACCTCGATCCCTGCTCAAGAGAGAACAAGTTCAGGTTCTTCATTCAGAACCAGCTCGGCGCAATCGTCGCGATACTCTGCTTCGTGCCGTTTATTATCGTTCTTTTCACGAGCAAGAACAGCAAGCTCAACACCAAAGAGAAGTGGATTGCCGCCGCGGTCGCTATCGTGGCGCTGCTTATCGGCGTGTTCTCGTCCATCGACTACCATCCGGTTTCGGAGGAAGACGTCAACCAGGCTATTTCTCTTGACCAGGCGCAGGTTTACGTAACCGCGTTCGGCCACTGCTTCCACCTCGACGAGAACTGCCAGTCGCTCCACAACACCGGCGAGCTTATCGCTATCGAAGCGAGTGAAGAGGCAACCACCGCCGCGCGTGAGGCGACACGTCAGGGCTACAGACTCTGCAAATTCTGCGAGAGAGAACTTGAGCAGGCGCTCGAACAGGTTCCTGATGTCGAGATTTTGCCGGTTGAGTTCGGAGACGAGTACGTATTTGCCTACTAAATAAGGCCGGCTATTGATTTCATCCGGCGGGTTCGCCGGTGAACGGTAAGGCGCACCGGGCGGCGTGATTGCGGCAGGGTGCGCCTTTCTTTACGTTTGAATTAAGGAACGGGGCTTGAACCGTATCCGTGAATTGTATTTTAGACTGATTGGACGATATGAAAAAAGTTTTGATTGCGGTGACGCCCGGGCTGTCCCAGGGAGAGGGAAGATATTACACTTCCGCGGCATATTTTGACGCGCTTGAAGCGTGCGGCGCGATTCCCGTTTTGGTTTCGATGAAGCCGGAAGAGAGCGATTTTGAAGAGGTCGCGAAGAGGGTCGACGGGTTTCTGTTCTCGGGCGGAAACGACGTTTCGCCTGACGAGTACGGACAGAATATGCGCATCGGGTGCGGGGAAGTTCAGCCCGAAAGGGACCGCGCCGAACTCGGGTATTTCAGGGCGGCAGTGCGCCTTGACAGACCGGTGCTGGCGATCTGCAGAGGCATCCAGCTGATCAACGTGGCGGCCGGTGGAACGCTTTACCAGGATATTCCCGGTGAGTACAGAGCGGAGGACGGCGCCGCAAGGCTGCTCCATTCCCAACATTCGCCCGCGAACGTGGCAACGCAGTACGTGAACGTTTCAAAGCCTTCGCGACTTTACGGTTTCGTGAAGGAAGAGCGTATTATGGTCAATTCGCACCACCACCAGGCTGTGGACAGGGTCGGTGAAGGGTTTGTTGTTACCGCCAGAGCCGACGACGGAATAATCGAATGCATCGAAAAGACGGATATGTCTTTCTGCGTGGGAGTCCAGTGGCACCCCGAGCATCTGTGGCAAAAGGACCCGAAGCAGAAGGCGATATTCGAGGCCTTTGTGAAAGCATGCCGCGGGGAGTAGTTCCCCGGGTTTTTAGGTGAGGAAAGCGGCGGCCCGGTCTTTTCGGTTAAACCAAAAAGACCGGGCCGCTTTGTGTTTTATCCTAAAACAAGGTAAAATCAAAAGATGAACAAAATGATGCCGACGACGGAGACCGCGATGCCGATCAGGGAGCCTTTGCTCGGCTTTTCGCGGAAGATCAGGAAGCCGATGACCGCGGAGAAGATAATGCATGCGGCGCTGATGACCGGGTATTGAAGCGAGGCGTCCATCTGCTTGGCGCAGTTGAGGCTGCAGAGGTTGCCGGCACCGTTCAGAAGCGCGTAGCAGAAGCAGAAGAAAAACAGGAGCAGCATGACCTTGCCGCCGGCGGGAAGCCCCGTGCGGGTGTCGGTCGGAAGCGGAGTGCGCGTCTTGTTCCTGATCCAGAAAAAGGCGAGCATCGCGAGGGAGCAGGCGATCCTTATAAGTGTGGCAATCAGCAGAAAGTCGCGGTCGGAGACGGCGTCGGGTTCGCGCATTGCGGCGGTGGTGACGATGCTGATCAGACCGTTCGTGACGAAAACGCCGGCGGCGCAGAGGATTATCTTGAGCTTTGAGGGAGTCTTGCGATCCCCGGGAATATCGCCGGAATCAGCCTGAGACTTGTTCTTTTTGGCCGAGATATTGTCGAGCACAAAAGGAATCAGCAGCGCGGCGACAAGGAGCGCGGCGCCGGTCCAGCGCCAAACCGAGGGTTTTTCGCCGAGCACCGCAACTCCGTAGAAGAACGGCAGCACGACGCCGCCCAGAAGGGTGTAGAACGTTATCGCCGCGACGCTCGTGACGGTCATGCCGATAAGCGAGGCGACGGTGCAGACGATGCTGCTCAGCGAGTAGACGACGGCGAAAAGCACGGAAGAGCGCGAAAAAGCCAGCGTGAAGCCGTTGATTGCGAAAAAGATCGCGAACATCGCGATACCGTTCATGAGGTTGCTCCACGTGGCGGCGTGAACCGTGCCGTCGGTTCGCCGCTGGAAGAGCTTCGGGAATATGAACTGGATCGAGAAAAACAGGCATGCGCCGGCAAGAAGCAGATAAGGCATAAAGCAAAATCACTCCGTAGTTTATTTCAGAACGTAATTTACAACACCGGCGGAAAATATTCAAGCACTTTTGGGAAAACATAGGCGGCGTATGAGAAAACACGGGCGGCGCATGAAAAAACACGGGCGTATGAAAAAACACGGGCGTATGAAAAAACACGGGCGGCGCATGAAAAAACACTGGAAGTTGGCGGAGACCTGCGAGCGCTAAAAGATAAAGCCTAATGCGCAGGCGTTTAATTTTAATATTTATATTGAATTTCGGCTCGAAAAATGCGAAAATATAAGATGAGGGCTGAAAAAGGCCGGTTTCGGGAAAGACGGGAGGTGTTCCGGATGAAAGCTGAGAGAGTGTTCCTCATAATTTGTGCGGTGCTGCTTGGGCTTGCGGTGCTGGCGGCGGTCGCGTACATTGCGGTTGAGCCGGTCCGGAGCTTCGTTCTCGATAAGACCGGAGTCGAAGGCGTTTCAGACTTTTTCCGGGAATACACTGCGGCCTCGTTTGCGGTCTGCGCGGGTCTCGGAGTTGTTCTCGCCGGGTTCGTCGCGTCGCTCTGCGTGCTGGTCAGCAAAAAAAAGAGACAGAGGCGCGTGAGGAAACCGTCGGAGAACACCGAGGCGGTGGCGGCGGCGAGAAGAGCGGCGGTGGCGGAGCTTGAAGCGGCGAAGGCGGTTCTTGACTCGATCGAGAAAGGCGGGTCGGAGAACTCCCGGCCGGAGAACTCCCGGAAAGGGCAGTAAAGCGGGGCCGGAAGAACTCGCGAACAGGCGTTTAAAGGCCGGAAAGGCGGTTTTTTGAAGGCGTTTGCGCGATTTTTCAGAAAAACGCAAAAAAACTGTTGACATATTTGAGCGGATTTGATATCATAATCGGGCGCGAAAATGCGCATGACTCATTAGCTCAGTCGGTAGAGCACCTGGCTTTTAATCAGGGTGTCCGGAGTTCGAGCCTCCGATGGGTCACCATTTGCCCCGGTTTGTAAATCATTCCGGGGCATTTCGTTTAAAGGGGGACCGGAAACGCCGGATTCCCCGAAGGCAGGGAAATATGGAAAATAACGAAAAAAAGCAGATCGTCGAGCCTTCGATTCTCGCCGGGTTCATGGAACTTCTTCCGCGCGAGCAGATTCTTTTTAACGCGATGCTCGACAAGATCAGAAATTCATACGAGAGTTTCGGGTTCGTGCCCATCGACACGCCGGTTATCGAGCGGTCGGAGGTGCTTCTCGCAAAGAGCGGGGGCGATACGGCGAAGCAGGTGTACCGGTTCAACAAGGGCGACAACGACCTTTCGCTGAGGTTTGACCTGACGGTTCCGCTGGCGAGGTACGTCAGTATGCACAGCGGCGAGCTCACGTTCCCGTTCAGGCGCTATCACATCGGGAAGGTCTACCGCGGCGAGAAACCGCAGAAGGGCAGGTTCAGGGAGTTCTACCAGTGCGACATCGACATTGTCGGCAACGGGACGCTTTCGGTCTACAACGACGCCGAAATCGTGGGCGTGATCTACAACACCTTCAAATCACTCGACATCGGCGACTTCAAGATCATGATCAACAACCGCAAGGTGCTCGGAGGCTTTTTCGCGCAGTACGGCGTCGAGGATCCGACCGAGGTACTGAGGTGCATCGACAGGCTTGACAAGATCGGGCTGAAGGCGGTCTGCGAGGAGCTCACAAAGCTGGGGCTCGGCGAAGAGGCTGTCAAGGCCGCGGCGGAACTTGCTTCGCTTTGCGGGAAGCCGGCTGAGATTATCGGCGGGCTCAGGGCAATGAACGTCGAAAACGAGCTTTTCAAGGCGGGCGTGGACGAGCTGGAGGCGGTTTGCGGCGCGATTTCGGCATACGGAGTGCCGGAGGAGTGCTTCAGCGTGAATCTGAGGATCGCGCGCGGGCTCGACTACTACACGGGAACCGTTTACGAGACGTTCCTCAACGATCATCCGGAACTCGGCAGCATCTGCTCGGGCGGCCGTTATGACGAACTTGCTTCAAACTACACGTCGCAGAAGCTTCCCGGCGTCGGAATTTCGATAGGCCTCTCGAGGCTTTTCTACCAGCTCAGGGAGTCGGGAATCATCGGAGCGGACGACGCACCGGCGACGACGACAAAGGTGCTGGTGGTGCCGATGGATGACACGGTCTACTACGGACTGAGGGTCGCGGCGGAAGTGCGGGCGGCCGGAATTCCCGCGGAGACGTATCTCAACGGCGGCAAAATGGGCAAAAAGCTGACGTATGCGAACAAACTTGGCATTCCCTACGTGATGGTTTGCGGGGCGGACGAAAAAGAAAGTTCCTCGGTCATGCTGAAAAACATGAAAACCGGAGAACAGCAGAGCGTCAAGTTGGACGATTTTAAGGCATATTTAAAGATTTAGCGGTAAAATAACAGTTGAATGCGGCAAAACAGCCGTGGGTTGGCAGATTTTCGCGAAATTCAGGGCGGGTCTGCCGTGAATGTTGACTTCGGAGGTCAGACAGAAAATGAAAAAGAGAAACGGTTTGACAAACTTGTTCTACGTAATAATCCTCCTGTCGCTGGTTGGATTCCTGGCGGTCGAGTTCGGATTTTTCAACCTCGAGGCGCAGGTCCAGAAGATTGTGGCGACGGGACTTCTCGCGCTGGCGATCGTGATGGTGGCGTGCATCGAATTCGTGCTGCCGATCGCATCGAACAAGGATATGCTGAAGAACAAAAAGTACGCAATCATGGTCGTCATAAAGGCGGTTTTGTTCATCGCGGCGGCGACGGTACTTTTCCTCTACGAGCCTTTCGGCGTTATCCGCAACATGACGGTGGCGCTGGTGCTGTTCGTGGTGTTCTACTTCATCCAGTTCTTCATCTCGCTCGATCCGAAGGTTGAGCGCAAGGAGGAGACCGAGAAGGCGAAGCCGAAGAAAGAGAAGCCGAAGGTTGAGGACGACGACACGGGCGACATCGGTATTGACGAGAACGACGATATCGACGACATGATCGCGACGGTCGAGCAGGCGGACGGCGCGGCGGAAGAAGCGGCCGGAAACGGGAACGCCTCTACGATCGAGGATTTCCTTTTCGACATCGAGTCTGACGACTGAAATAATAATTAATGCGGCGGAAAGACGGTATATTGTGCCTTTCGGCGGATGGCCGTGCTGACGGAAGTCTTTCACGGGCAGTATGCATAATTTGCAATTTTTGTGCAGAGGGCGCTGTGTTTACGGTTCCCGGCCGGAAATTGCATTTTTTGCTTTAACAAGCCGCAAAATACCGGCGCAAATAAAGGCGGCGGAGAGAACGGGAGGTGGCCATTCATGGCAATCAGAAACATCAGAACGGACGGGAATCCCGTCCTCAGAGAAGTGTGTAAAGAGGTTCCGGCGGTGACCGACAGCATCAGAAAGGTGCTCGACGACATGCTCGAGACCATGTACGACAAGAACGGAGTGGGCCTCGCGGCGCCGCAGATCGGCATCCCGAAGCGGATGGCGGTCATTGACGACAGAGAGGGGCACGTGTTCAAGCTCGTGAACCCGGTCATCACGGAGTCGGCGGGCGAGCAGATTTCCGACGAAGGGTGCCTCAGCGTTCCCGGTTACGCGGGGAAGTGCAAGCGGCCGATGTTCGTCAAGGTCAAGGCGCTCAACGAAAACGGGGAGGAGATCTCCTTCGAGGCGTCCGGCTATCTTGCGGTCATCTGCTGCCACGAGTTCGACCACCTCGACGGAATTCTCTACAAGGACAAGGCAATCGAGTTCGGCAGGACCGAAAAATAACCGGGGGTGATCGGCGCGGTGGCTCTTGACATTGTTTTTATGGGAACACCCGATTTCGCGCTTCCGGTGCTGGAGGCGCTGTGCGACAACTTCAACGTGATTCTGTGCGTCACGAAGGCGGACAAGCCCAAGGGGCGCGGCGGGAAGGTGACGAAGAGTCCGGTCAAAATCGAGGCGGAAAAGCGCGGAATTCCGGTTCTTTCGCCGGAAAAAGTGAAAACGCCCGAGTTTCTCGAGGAGATCGGAAAGTACAAATGCGACTTTTTCGTGACGTGCGCGTACGGGAAGATTCTGCCGCAGGAGGTGTTGGACATTCCCAGATACGGGACCGTGAACGTTCACGCGAGCCTTCTTCCGGCATACCGGGGGGCGGCTCCGATCTGGCGCGCGGTGATGAACGGCGAAAAGGAGACCGGCGTCACGACGATGCTGACCGACGCGGGAATGGACACAGGCGCGATGCTGCTGTCGGAAAAGGTGGAGATCGGGCCTGATATGACCACCGGCGAGCTTCACGATGCGCTGGCGCCAGTGGGGGCGAGGCTTATCGTCGAAACGCTGAACGGACTCATGGACGGGACGGTCACGCCGGTGCCGCAGGACGACTCGCTGGCAACTTACGCGAAGACCGTCGAAAAAGAGGACGGACTTATCGACTGGACAAAATCCGCGCAGGAAGTTCACGACCTGGTGAGGGGGTGCGAACCGGTTCCGGGGGCGTTCACGTTCCTGGACGGCGAGTGCTTCAAGATCAGGAAAACGAAAATCTGCAAGGGCGGTTTTCCGGGGGCCGAACCCGGCCGGATCGCGGTCATCGGGAAGAACTCGGTGACGGTGGCGTGCGGCTCGGGCGCGGTGGAGGTGCTGGAGATCCAGCGGGAAAATTCGAAGAGAATGCCGGTGGGCGCGTATTTGAACGGGCACACGCTGGAGGGCGTTTTCGGGAAATAAGAAAGAAGACTTGCTTTGGAAAAAATCAGACTGCTCGACCTTGACACGCATGAACTCGAGGAGTTCGTGGCGTCAAAGAATTTACCTAAATACAGGGCAAAACAGATAGCGGAGCGGCTGACGGCCGGCGCTTCCTTCGAGGAGATGACAAACCTTTCGAAGGACGTTCGCGCCATGCTCGCGGAGTGCGCGGTGACGGGTATTCCGGAGGTGGCGGACGTGAAGCGCTCGCAGCTCGACGGCACGGTGAAGTTCCTTTTCGAACAGGAGGACGGCGTGCTGGTGGAGAGCGTTCTGATGAAGTACAGCTACGGCTACTCGGTGTGCATTTCGTCGCAGGCGGGCTGCAAAATGGGGTGCAGGTTCTGCGCCTCGACGGGAATTCCGTTCTCGAGAAGCCTGTCGGCGGGAGAGATCCTGGGGCAGGTGATCGCGGTCCAGAAGCACGAAAACGTCAGGATCGGGCACATCGTGATCATGGGCATCGGCGAGCCGCTGGACAATTACGACAACGTCGTGAAGTTCCTGAGGCGGGTGACGGCGGACGAAGGGCTGAACGTCGGCGCGAGGAAGATCTCGGTGTCGACGTGCGGAATCGTTCCCAAAATCTACACTCTGGCGGACGAGAAGCTGCCGGTCACGCTGTCGGTCTCGCTTCACAACCCGTTCGACAGCGAGCGCTCGAAGATCATGCCGATCAACAAAAAATATCCGCTGGACGAGCTTTTCGAGGCGTGCAGGTACTACACCGAAAAAACGAAGCGCAGGATCACGTTCGAGTACGCGCTGATTGCGGGCGTGAACGACTCCAAGCGGCACGCGGACGAGCTCGCGGCGAGGATGAAGAAACTGAAGCTCTGCCACGTGAATCTGATTCCGGTCAACAAGGTCTCGGGAACGGGCTTCGAGCGGCCGGACAGGAAGAACATCGAGCGGTTCGCGGGACTGCTGGATGCGCAGGGCGTGTCGGTGACGGTCAGGCGCGAACTCGGACGTGACATCGACGCCGCGTGCGGGCAGTTGAGGAAGCAGACCGCGGAGGAACGGAAGGCGGCGGAAGCGGCAAAAACGGCCGGAGTGGCTGAAACAGTGATAGAAAAACCGGACAACGGCTGAAATTCATTCCCGAAAACCGCCGGAAACAGAATATTTTCGCTAAATCAGGGCGAAAATCCGATTGTTAAACGGGCGCGCGTTGTGTATAATAAAATATTACAGCGCACATATTAAGCGCGCAGGCGTTCGCAATGGGGCGGAGACGAAGACTTCAAAGGCGGACGCAATTTACAAAAGAGAAAGAGGTAATGCGAAAAGAAGAGACAGATCTTCCCGCGGCAGGCCGGAACAGGCTTTGGCTTGCGGGACCGCTCCCGGGACCGTTCACGATGCGGAAGCACGGCACGGACGTTCCGGAAAGGAGGCGCCATTCATGGACAGTTTTGCGATCAGCAGGACGGGATACAAAAAGAGAGTCAACGAGGACAGCTTCGGCGGAACGGTATCCGCTGACGGACTCGTGAAATTCCTGGTTGTGTCCGACGGAATGGGCGGCCACCTGGCAGGCGACGTTGCCAGCCGGATGACCGTTGACGGTATCTGCGCCGCCGCCTCGAAGTACACGTACGGCGGCGTCGAGCATTTGCGCGAATTCCTTACGGAGACGGTGGTTTCTGTCGATTCGGACATTACAAAACACGCGGCGGATGACATTCTTTGCAAAAACATGGGCGCGACGCTCGTGCTTCTCGCCGTGATAGAGAGCGAAAACAACGCGGTCGTCTGCAACGTGGGCGACAGCAGATGCTACCACTTCGACGGCGGCAGGCTTCTTCAGGTGACGAGAGACCATTCGGTCGCGCAGCTGATGATAGAGAAGGGGTACACGCCCGAAGAGACGCGGAAGTACCTTTTCAACAACGCCGTCACAAAGGCAATGGGCTTCCTGGCAAAGATCGGCTGCACCGAGCCGGACTGCTACGAAGTCGAACACAAAAGAGGAGACATTTTCCTGCTTTGCAGCGACGGGCTGTCGGCCGCGGTTGATCCGGTCGAGCTCTACTCGGTGATCTCCGACAATTCGGGAAAGCGTATGGACAGAATGTGCGAAGCGCTCGTCTATACCGCACTCGGTTGCGGAAGCGAGGACGACATTACGGTCGCGGCGGTAAAAATGTAAGATTGCAGGCGAAACCTTAACAAGGACGCCGCAGGGTGAAGTTTTATGGATATAATCAACGAAGGAACCATACTCAACGACAGGTACGAAGTCGGCCGGCTGATCGGAGCGGGCGGCATGTCTGTTGTTTACGAGGCGAAGGATATCGTTCTCGGTATCGACGTGGCGCTGAAGGTTCTTAAAAGCGATTTTTCGAGGGACGCGGAGCAGGTCGAGCGGCTTCAGAGAGAGGCGTCGAACGTCAGCAACCTCCACCATCCGAACATAGTCAAGGTTTACGGGCTGGGCCACTACGAGGGCTGCCACTACATCGCCATGGAGAAGATCGACGGCGTGACGCTGGACGATCTTATCGCGCAGGGCGGAGCGCTTGAATGGCGCGACTGCGTGGACATTATCAGGCAGGTGCTGGCGGCTCTTTGCTATACGCACTCCCACGGAGTGATCCACAAGGACATCAAGCCGCAGAACATTCTTGTCGACGAGAAAAAGCACGTCACGCTGACCGACTTCGGCATCGCGGAGACGAGTGCGAACACGAATACGATCGTTGCGGCCGACGGCGCGTGCTCGGTCTATTATATGTCGCCGGAGCAGGCGAGAAACGGAACGGTAGATGTCAGGAGCGACATCTACTCGCTCGGAATCACGTTCTATGAAATGCTGGTGGGCGCCGTGCCGTTCGACGGAAGCACGAACTACGCCATCGCGATGAAGCACACGAACAACAACGTGATTCCCGCGTGCGTGGTGGACGAGTCGGTTCCGAGAGCAATCAGCGACGTGGTCGTCGTGGCGACGATGCGCGAGGTGAACAAGCGCTTCCAGACCGCGGAGGACATGCTCCAGGCGCTGAACATTGCCGTAAAGGACCCGGATCAGATTCTCGTGCCGGCGCAGTACATGGTCGACAACGGTATCATTTCCGAGGACAGCGCGCTCGCGAAGGCGGAAAACGCGCACAAACGCGTCAAAAAGGACCCGAACAAGGCCGAAAATCAGGCAAAAGCCGCAGCAGCCGCAAAAACCGCCAAAACCGGCACCGGCAACGGTAAAAACGACGGCGGCGAGCGGACCGTGAAGGAGAAAAAGGACAAGACCGCGAAGGTTTCAAGCTCCGTCTCCGGCGACGTTTCAGCCTACGAGGAAAACCCCGAAGAAGAGGAAGAGGACAACCGCGGCAGAAAGCGCGGAAGGGCCGGCGCAGTGGTGCTGACCGCGTTCGTGTATGTTATCGCAATCTTCGCGGCCGCGGGAATCATCTGGTTCCTGATCAACTACTACAAGGACAACAAGCTCCAAAACAACGCGGGCGAAATCGAAAAGACCTATATCGTTCAGAACTACGAGGGCTACCCGGCGTCGGATATCGTCAAGATGCTCTCCGACAACGGTATCGCGTGCAAGATCGTCAGGGTCGAGTCGGACATCTATCCGTCGGGCTACGTTCTCACTCAGAACATTACCGAGGGCACCGAGCTGACGAAGGGCGACACGATCACGCTTAACGTCATTCTTGAAAAAGACTCGGAAATTCTCACCGACTACACGGGAAGGTCCTCCAGGATCGCCCGCGGCGCACTCGAAAATCTCGGACTGAACGTCGAAGAGGTCGAGGTGCCCGGCACCCAGGGAACCGGAACCGTTCTGAAAATGAAGCCTTCCGCGGGCGAAACTGTCAAAAAAGGCGACACTGTGACGCTTTACGTAAGCATGGGGAACGTCGGCGACTACGTCGTGGTGCCGAATCTCGTAGGGACGGCGGACCAGCCGATGACCTATTCCGAGGCGTATCAGATGGTCGTGAACTCCGGTCTGAAGGTCGGCGGAATGTACCCGAACCCGGGCGAGGACATCTCGATCTATTTTGCGACACCGACGCCCACGCCTACGCCGACACCGGAGCCCACCGAGGAGCCCACGGACACGCCGGAGCCGACGGAAGAGCCCACGAAGAAACCCGCAGGGGATACCGAGGAGCCGACCGAAACCGGGGAGCCGGCCGAGACGCCCACCGAGACGCCGACAGAAGTTCCGACCGACACGCCTGAGCCGACCGACACGCCCACGCCCACTCCGACCGCGACGCCGAACCCGTACAAGGCGGAGATGTACGTTGTGGCGCAGTACCCGCCGGCAGGCACCGAGGTGTACCGCGGATCCGAAGTTTTCCTCTATTTTTACGACAAAGCTGAACTCGACAGAGTTTCAGTTCCGGTCACTGTAACGCTCGAATGTCCGTACGACAGGCTCTCGCGGGGCGCCGTTGCGCTGGTGAAGGTCGATTTCGTGCTCCAGAACGGCGACAAG
This sequence comes from Mageeibacillus sp. UBA1212, assembly GCA_002309655.1. Lineage (GTDB taxonomy): Bacteria > Bacillota > Clostridia > UBA1212 > UBA1212 > UBA1212. The sequence continues at coordinate 27,303 of DBXM01000002.1, read as the reverse complement.
CTGATGACTTCCTTCAGCAACGTTCGCGAGGAGGAATTCCCACTCGAGATTCCCGTTCCGTTCAACTGGGGCGAGACCGAGACGAAAATGTACATCTACCTGAACGACGTCAGGAACGTTTACGAAATGCGCATTGTGAACAGGACGAAGGAGCAGATGGTTCCGACGCCGGTTCCGACAGAGGAGCCCACGACTACGCCTTCACCGACTCCCACGCCTTCCGCGACGCCGAAGGGGTCTAATCCGTAAAAGTCGATCCGGGTTTATACCGTGAATTTTCGTGCGTTTTGAGGAGATAATTAAAGCTTGAACGGAAAGATTGTCAAGGGAATAGGCGGGCTCTACTGCGTCGCCACGCCGGCGGGGAATATTTACGCGAAGCCGCGCGGCATTTTCCGGAAAAACGCGGTCAAGCCGATGATCGGCGACAACGTGATCCTCTCGAAGGACGGCGGCGAGACTTCGGACTACGTGATTTCCGATATTCTGCCGCGAAAGAATTCCCTCGTGCGCCCCGCGGTCGCGAACGTCGACTGCGCGCTCTTCATTATCGCCGCCGCGAACCCCAAGCCGGATCTGCTGCTTCTCGACAAGCTGATGGCGGTCTCGGTGTCCAAGGGCATCGGCACGATGCTCGTCATCAACAAGGCGGACCGTGACGGAGAGGCGGCCGAGGATATCAAAAATCAGTACAAAAACTGCGTCGACTTCGGCGTTTTCGCGGTGTCGATGACAGGTGAAAGGTCCGCGGAAGAGGCGGAAACGGTCAAGAATGCGCTTCCCGAAGGGGTCACGGTGCTGTCGGGTCAGTCCGGCGTCGGCAAGTCGACGCTCACGAACCGGCTTCTGTCAAAAGAGGCGATGACCACAGGCGAGCTCACGAAAAAGATCGAACGCGGCAAACACACGACCCGCCACTCGGAGATGTTCGAGATCGGGAACGGACGGTTTCTGATCGACTCACCGGGGTTCAGCCTTTTCGACGCGATGGATTTCGAGAGCAGGGAACTGTCCGGCTTCTATCCGGAGATGAGGCGCGAAAACGCGGCGTGCAGGTTCCAGGACTGCAGCCACACGGGCGAGCCGGGGTGCTTCGTCGAGGGGCTTTTAAGTGACGGCGAGATGTCCGCGGGAAGGTACGAGCGGTATCTGAAAATCTACGCGGAGCTCAAGGAGCGGGACAGAAACAAATACAAGTAGTAAGCGCCTATAACGGTCTCTTAATAAGAAGTGCGTTAAGGAGTGCGTTAAGACATCAGCGGAGGATAATATGAACTTTGTCGCAGCGTCAATGCTTTCATGCGATTTTTCGGAGCTGGGATATGAGATCTACCGTGCCGTGCAGGCCGGTTCCGACTATATCCATCTCGATGTAATGGACGGCGCGTTCGTGCCCAACATCACGTTCGGGGCGCCTGTTATAAAGTGCGTCTCCGCCTCGAGAAGGGCGCCGTTCGACGTTCACCTGATGATCGAACATCCGGAACGCTACGTGGAGGATTTCAGAAACGCCGGCGCGGACATCATTACGGTCCACGCGGAGGCGACCAACCACCTCGACAGGCTGCTCCACCAGATCAAGGCGACCGGCGCGAAGGCGGGCGTGGCGATCAATCCGGGAACGCCGCTGACCGCGGTCGAAGAGGTGCTTCCGGTTGCGGATTTGCTTCTTTTGATGACCGTGAACCCGGGCTTCGGCGGGCAGAGTTACATCGACAGTGTGACGGACAAGATTAGGAGAGCCGCCGACGTCAGGAGGCGGCGCGGGCTGGAATTCCTTATTGAGGTGGACGGCGGCATCAACGCCGAAACCGGGAGGAAGGCGGCCGGAGCGGGAGCGGACATTCTTGTCGCGGGGTCGTACCTTTTCCGCAGCGAAGACCTCGGAATCGCCGTGAATTCTCTGAAATTCTGACGTGCTTCAAGAAATACAGAATCATTTTTAACTAAAGACAAAACCGGCTTTCGTAGGCTGAAATTCACGAATGCCGGCCGGATTGCGAAACGGAGCAGGACAATGATTATTAAAACAAGCATTGCCGATATAAATACTAAAATCGATACGGACTGCAAAAAACTCATCCGCACCACGGACGCGTTCAGGTACGATTTCAGGTGCGAGCCCGACATTACCGTCAAGATCACGGACCTCGAGCTCAAGACTTTCTGCCAGAAATACACCGGTTACAGCCAGGAAAACGCGAAATTCAGGCTCTCGGCGGAGCGCTTTTTCGAGTGCATGTCCGAGTTTGACGGGTTCGCGCTGAAAGGCACAACGCTGAAGATCGGTTCGAACGCGTACGTTGTTACGGCCGAGTCGGAAGGGGAACGCGACGAGTACATTGAGGAGATCACCGCGAGCGGACAGGCGAAGGTCATTGACGACTCCTACGCGCTGATCAGAAACGAGCTCGGGAGGTTCTTCATCTATTCGACGCCGTGGTCGAGGCAGAAGACCCAGAGCACCAAGACCCCGCTGGCCGGCATCTGCATTCTCACCGAAACGGGAAACTCCGAAATCGCTGACAGGAAGGCGGTTCTTGACGGCCTGGTACCGGCGATGCCTGTTCCCGAGAGGGCGGACACGTTCGGCGCGGCGCTGTCGATGCTTGAAAAGCTGAGTAAGGCAGTGAAGATTATGATTCTGCCGGCGGACGACCCGGAGTCGTTCAACGACATTCTGTCGGGAAGGCTGTCGCGGAGCCGGGTGCGGGACCACGTCGCACCTGAGCAGCCCGTGAAAGAGATTCCTGAAAAACAGCCGGAAATGATGGAAAAACAGCCGGAAAACGCGGAAAATCCTGCAAACGAACCCCTTGCGGACAACACCGAACCTGCTGCGGAAGTACCGGTTGAAGAAGCGCCGGCGGAAGAACCTTCTTCAGTCGAAGACCCGGAAAACAACGAAAACGATACGCAAGCGGAGGAATGACATTCCCGGCGAGGCGTGAACTTAAAGAACAGAGGCAGCAATGGCATTTGACGGAATCGCGGCAAGATGCGCGGCGTGGGAAATTGCCGGCATCGCCGTCGGCGGTAAGGTTACGAGAATTTTCCAGCCTGAACGCGACGAAATAGATTTAATAATGCGTAAAAACGCGGACAACTTCCGGATCAAGATCTCGGCCGGTTCGCAGAATTCGCGCATAGGAATATCAGGCGTGTCCAAGGAGAATCCGATGAACGCGCCGGTTTTTTGTATGATTTTGAGGAAGCACCTGACCGGCGCACTGCTTAAAACCGTTACGCAGGTCGAGTGCGACAGAATCCTGAGGCTTGGTTTTGAGACCTACACCGAGATGGGCGACCTGACCGAAAAGACACTCGTATGCGAGATCATGGGCCGCTACAGCAACATCGTTCTGCTCAACCAAAGCGGGGTCATCATCGACGCAATCAGGCACGTGGACTCGAGAACGAGCTCCTACAGGGAGGTTCTGCCGGCGAGAATTTACGCGCCGCCTCCGCCGCAAAACAGGCTGCTTCCGCAGGACGGCGGCGCTCTCGAAAAGTTTGTCGAGCTAATGAAGGCGCCGGAAAACGCGGATTTAGCCGCAGGAAAGCTTCTTTTGAACGGTTTTTCGGGCTTCAGCAAGCCGCTCTCTGAGGGAATTCTGAGAAGGGCGGGGGTCGAGTCCGACATAAAGGTGGCGCACCTTCTTGAGAACGGACCGCTTTTCGAGGCGTTTATAAACTCATTGGCGGAAGTGCTGGAGTGCGTTTCCGAAAACCGCTATTCGCCGGTCATCGCGGCGGACGAGGACGGGACGTTCACGGATTTTTACGCGCTCGAGGTCGAAGCCAAACCGGGGTGCCGCGTGATTCCGTTCGGGACGGTCAGCGCCTGCATGGACAGATTTTTCGCGGGGCGTGACGAGGCCCAGCATCGCAAGAACGTTACGGCCGAGCTTTCGAAGGCGGTCGCCGCGGCAGTCGAACGGACCGAAAAGAAGCTGAAAATCTACCGGGAGGACATCGAAAGCGCCGCCGACAGCGAAGAGTACAGAATAAAGGGAGAGATTCTTGCCGCCAACCTCTACCGTCTGAAGGGCGGGGAAAAGTTCCTTGACGCCGAAAACTATTTCGAGGAGGACTGCCCGGAGATCAGGATCGACCTCGACAGCCACCTTTCGCCGGCGAAAAACCTTCAGAATTATTTCCGCACTTACAGGCGGAAAAAGAGCAAAACCGAGAACGCTTCCGTCAACGCTGCGGCGGCCGAGGCGGACCTCGAGTACCTGGCGAGCGTCGGATACGCGATCGAGAACTGCCCGGACGCGATGGCTGCGGCCGAGATCAGAGAGGAGCTCGAGAACGGCGGATTCCTGAAGAAACGCTCCGCGTCCTTTAAAAAGAGGCCTCCTTCGGTAAAAAAGGACGGTTGGCTCGCGCTTTCGACCCGTTCGGGAATGACTGTGCTGGTCGGCCGCAACAACACCCAGAACGACATCCTGACCCACAAAATCGCGGCCCCCGACGACATCTGGTTCCACGTCAAGAATTCCCCCGGCTCGCACGTCATTCTAAGGGCGTCCGAAAACGCGGGGAAGGTGACAGCCGCCGACGTCGAGGAGGCGGCGAAAACTGCGGCGAAATTCAGCAGCCTCAAGGACGCGGGTTTTGCCGAGGTCGACTACACCAGGGTCAAACACGTGAAAAAGCCGCACGGCTCCAAGCCGGGAAAAGCGGTCTACGTCAACTACAAAACGGTCGCGGTGAGGAACTACGCCGGCAGCGACGAATAGGATTCACGCACGCTTCATAATAAAAAACTGAAAGAGCATCCGCACGCGAAAACACCGGCGCGGATGTTCTTTTTTATTGATGAAAAGGCCGATAAGTGGTATCATATACACGTAACGAATTCATTTCGGAGGTTTTAATATGTTAAATAGCTGCTTTGACCGGTTCGGTGTGATGATTGACAATTCCCGCGACGCGGTGATGAACGTTGAGTCCGTCAAAAAGTACGTGCGGATTCTCGAAAAACTCGGTTGCGATTTCCTGATGCTCTACACGGAGGAGACCTACGAGGTCGACGGTGAACCGTATTTCGGCCACCACAGGGGGCGCTTCTCGAAGGCGGAACTGAGGGAACTGGACGCTTACGCAAACGCGCACCACGTCGAACTGCTTCCGTGCATCCAGACGCTTGCCCACTTCAACGCGCTGATGCGCTGGCCGGTTTACGGCAGGCTGGCGGACATGGGCGACATTCTGTGCGCCGGAGACGAGAACGTTTACGCGCTTATCGACCGCATTTTCGCCACGCTCGACAGCTGCTTTACGGCCAGAACCGTCAACATCGGCATGGACGAGGCGGAATATATCGGCATGGGCAGGTATTTTCGCGAACACGGACCCTGCAACAGGATGGACATTCTTGTCGAGCACTTGAGGCGGGTCGCGGAGATTGCGGCGAAGTACGGGTTCGAGCTGGTGATGTGGGGTGACATGTTCTACAAGCTGACCGGGCAGGCGGAGGACAAGGCGGCGTTCGACAAGGCGCTCGCGGGCAAAATTCCGCCGAACGTGCGCCTGATCTACTGGGACTACTATTCCACCGACAAGAGCCACTACGACGCGCGGATCGAGAACTACAAGCGCCTTCAGGACGACATCTGGTTCGCGGGCGGCCTCTGGAACTGGACCGGATTCACGCCTCACAACAGCTATTCTTTCAAAACCACCGAGGCGGCCGTCAAATCCTGCGTCGAGCACGGCGTCAGGAACGCGTTTATGACTGTCTGGGGCGACAACGGCGGCGAGTCTTCGCGATACGCGGTGCTTCCGGCGCTCTACACGGCGGTGATGTTCGCGCGCGGCGTTTTCGACTTCGAAGAGATCAAGAAGGGCTTTGAGGAGACGTTCGGAATCGCGTTCGACGATTTCAATCTGCTCGAGCTTCCCGGCACGCCTTCGGTCGAGGGCATTTCCAACGCCGAAAAGTACCTTCTCTACAACGACCCGCTCCTCGGGAACATGGACTCGCTCATTAGGGGCGACGAAGGCGAACGCTACGCGGCCGCCGGCGAAAAACTCGCGAAATTCAGCGGAAACGAGGAATTCGGGCCTGTTTTCGAGTCGATGTCGAAGCTCTGCGCCGCGCTTGAAATCAAGAGCGACCTGGGTGTGAGAACCCGCGAGCTCTACCTGACCGGCGACAAATCCGGCCTGATGCAGCTGCTGGGGACCTACCGCGAAGCGATCAGGCGCGTTCGTGAATTCCACGAGGCCTTCGAGAAGCAGTGGATGTGGGAGAACAAGCCCCACGGATTCGACGTTCACGACATCAGGCTCGGCGGCTTGCTGATGCGGCTGGAACACGCGGCGAAACGGATCGAACGCTACGTTAACGGTGAGATCGACAGGATCGCGGAGCTGGAGGAGCCTGTGCTGGATCCGTTCTGCGACCCGAACCACGGGAAGGTGCACGTGTGCTACAACTCGTGGGGGCAGATCGCTACTTGTAATGTTCTCTGAGAAATTCGAGAATAAGAAATTCGAGAATAAGAAATGAGGAATAAGAAATAAGGAATGAATTCCCGAACATTTCACAGTTCACATATAATTTAGGGGTGCATTTTGATCGTTAAGCAGTACATAAAAGAATTCGAAAGCTTCGGGCTCGGGATGTTCGTGCACTTCGGGCTGTATTCGCTGATCGGCCACGGCGAGTGGGTCAAGTTTCTGGAGAGGATTCCCGACGCCGACTATGACCGGCTCGCGGAGGAGTTCGACCCCGGGAAGGACTGGGCGGCGGAACTGGTTAAATGCGCGAAAGACGCGGGCTGCGGCTACATTACGCTCACCGCGCGCCACCACGACGGCTTTTCGCTTTACGACACGAAGGGGCTGAACACGTACGACGCGCCGCATTCGAGGTGCGGAAGGGACCTGGTGAAGGAATTCACGGACGCCTGCAGGGAGCAGGGAATCGTTCCTTTTTTCTACCACACGCTGCTCGACTGGCATGAAAAAACGTACCGCGAAGACTTCCCGGAGTATCTGAAGTACCTTCGCGCGAGCGTGGAGCTGCTTTGCAGAAATTACGGAAAAATAGGCGGAATCTGGTTCGACGGCATGTGGGACAAACCCGCCGCGGACTGGCAGGAGGACGCGCTCTACGGCATGATCAGGAAATATCAGCCGGACGCGATGATCATCAACAACACCGGCCTTGACGCCAGGGGCGCGCTCGGGCATCCGGAGCTTGACAGCGTTACGTTCGAGAGAGGGAATCCGCAGCCGATCAACCTGGAGAATTCGCCGAAGTACATCGCCTCGGAGATGTGCGAGGTCATGAACGACTGCTGGGGGTTCGGGGCGGACGACCTTAACTACAAGGCGCCGGCGAGGATCATCGAGGAGATGGTTCTGTGCAGGAGGACGCGCGCAAACTTCCTGCTGAACACGGGGCCGAAGCCGGACGGCAGCCTGAGGACGGTGGACCGGGGCGTTTTCGAGCTTACCGGAATCTGGATGAGAAAGTTCGGAGAGTATTTCCGGCACGCGGAACCGACCGCGGAGATGAAGGTGACGGACCGCGAAAAGGACTTCGCGCTGAAGCGGAAAAACGGGAAATACTGCCTGTTTCAGTTCGGGCTGCCGACGGTGGCGGACCCGAACGTGTCGGAGCGCGTTTCGGCGGATCTTGACGTCAAAATTGAATCGGAGCTGAAGCCGGTGAAGGCGACGGCGGTCGACACGGGGGACGAGCTCAGGATCACGGAAGAGGCGGGTGGCTTCACGGTGCACGGGATTCCCTTCGCGTTCGGCAGGAATCTGGTCGTGCGGGTGATCGAAATCGAGACGGAAACCGCGGCGGACTGAGAAGATAAAAAGCTGATTTATATAAACCGGAGGAAGAAAATGGAGAATACTGAGAAAAAAAGAGCGGAGATCGTCGCAATCGGCGAGGTTCTCATTGATTTCACGAGTGAAAAAACTGACGCGGCAGGGTATCCGACGCTCAAAGCGCATCCGGGCGGAGCGCCGGCGAATTTCCTGGCGGCGGCACAGGCGGCGGGAAGGCAGACGGCTTTCATCGGAAAGGTGGGAGACGACGCGTTCGGAAGGCTGCTGCTGGGCACGCTGCGCGAGAAGAACATCGACGTTTCGGGAGTGACCGTTACTGAGAACGCGTTCACGACGCTCGCTTTTGTGACCCTCGACCAGCACGGCGACAGGGAGTTTTCGTTCGCGAGGAAGCCGGGGGCGGACAGCCTTCTCAACACGAAGGAGGTGCCGCGGGAACTCATCAAAAACGCGGATATTCTTCACTACGGGTCGCTCCTGATGACGACGAAGACGGGCGCGAAGTCGACGTTCCTGGCGCGGAAAGTCGCGGCGGCGAACGGTGTTATCGTGTCCTACGATCCGAACTACAGGGCGCCGCTCTGGGACAGCGAAACGCACGCGGTGGAGATGATGCGGGAAGGATTTGAAGGAGTCAACCTGGTCAAGATCTCGACCGAAGAGGCGGAGCTGATTTTCGGCATCGGCGGAAGGGCGGCCGCGAAGGCGATTGCGGAGCTGATTCCGTCGGTAAGGCTGGTGGCGGTAACGTTGGGAGGCGACGGCGCGGTGCTGAGAAGCGGCGAAAACGAGGTGTTTATTCCCGCCCCCAAGGTGAACGTGCTTGACACGACCGGCGCGGGCGACATCTGCGGCGGTTCGATAGCGGCCGGACTTCTCGGGCTTAACGGGTTCGACAGGAAGGCGTTCGTCTCGGGAAGAAAGCCGCTTACGGCGGAGGAACTCGATAAGATCGGCAGATACGCGGTCACGGCGGCAAGCCTTTCGACAGAAAAGCACGGCGGCATCGAGAGCGTTCCTTCACCGGAGGAGGTTCGTTCGAGGCTTTAAACAACTATAAATAGGGTATAAAAAGGTCCCGGGCCCCCTCGTCAAAATTTCCAAAAAAGGAAGAGAGGGGGCCCGGGGCCGTTCCTGTTATATAAAAACAATTATCTGTACGAGCCCGGCGGCAGGATCCTGTCGAAAAGCTTCTTGATGAAATCCTTGTCGGCCATCAGTTTCTTGCCGATGAAGTAGCCGGCGTAGACGCAGGCAAGAATGATGACGGTCTTGATGATTCCGAGCGTCACGAGCAGTATTCCGGTGAGCAGCCCCACGGCCGCGCCGTTTATGCAGTAGTGATATTTTCTGTAGAACTTGTATATTTTCCGAAGCATATTATCAGTCTCCCTGCTGGTAGACGCCCTCGACGTTGACGCTGACGCTGTTCACTTTGATGTCGGTGGAGTTTTCGATGGAGTCCTTCACGCGCTCCTGGATGCCTGCGCTGAGTTCGGGAATGTTCACGTCGGTGTAGACCTGGAGCCTCAGAGAAATCTTCAGTTCGTCGCGGGAAAACGCCGCGCGCGCCTTCGCGTCCTTCACTCCCTGGAAGCGCTTTGCCATCGCCAGCGCGATATTCTCGATCGATACCGCCGAGATGTTGATCGAGCCGTTCTGGTTGGTGCGGGTCACATATTTGGACGAGCCCTTGCCGCGGATGCCTCCGGTCAGAATCGCGATGTTGATGAGCAGGAACACCAGCCCGACGACGAAAACGATCACGTCGTAGGCGTTCGACTGGTAGAGGTTGATCTGGGCGCGCTCGAGAACGAGTGCCATCAGCTTTTTCTCGCCGAAGGGCGAAATCATTATGAGCGCCGAAAGAAGCATTGAAATAAACGCGTAAATCGCGACGCTGACTCTGAAAAATGTGTTCATAAATTCCTCCGGTCAAAGGGCGGGCTGGCGCCGTCGTAATAAAAGGGAAGGGGCTGAAATGCGGGTCAGAGCAAGGCCCGCTAAAATTCAGGCTTTTTTCGCCTTCTGCGTGAAGTCGACGCCGGAAACGTGAATGTTCACCGACTCGACGACGGCGCCGGTCATGTTTTCGACTTCCTTCTTCACGTTTTCCTGAACGTTCCACGCGATGTCGGAAATCTTTTTCCCGTATTTTACAATAATATATAGGTCGAGAATGACGCGGCCTTCGTTCATCTTGACGGCAACGCCTTTCGTGGGGTTCCGGACGCCCAGCGATTCGACTATGTCGCCGGCCATGTTGGAACTCATCGAAGCGACTGAATCGGTTGCGAGCGCCGCCTGGGCAGCCACAATGGCGACCACTTCATCCGTAATGATCGTGTCTTTCGCGTCGGCGGCCGCGGTCTCCGGCTGGTTGTTCTGATATGAGGGCTTACTGTTTTCGTCGTCGAAAACCGAGATTCTGAAATCGTTGATACCCAAAGCCTTAACCTCCTCCGCCGGCTGCCGCAAGGTAATTCCCGCCGCATCCGATAATTGTCCATTTAATATTACCACTAATAAGGCGGGCGTGTCAATAGCGGCGAGGGGCGGGGAAAGAGCGGGAAAGAGCGTGAACGCCCGCTACGGTTTATTATTTGATTCGCCATCCCGGATTGTTACAAATTGTCACAACCTGTCACAAGTTGCGCGCGCGTCTTTACACTGCCGCGGCGTTGTGCTACAATCTAAAATGCGTTATTATGCGAGTTTGGAAGGGAAGTGACGCGATGCCCGGAGACGGCCCGATTATCAAACAGAATACAGTCAGCGGATTTCGCGGCATTTCAGACCTGGCCAACATCAGCCTTTCGTACGAGGGAACGGTCATCGACGGCGAGCGGTTCGTTGAGGAAAAGCTCTACTACGAGAACATGCGCATCACGGGGCACGCGGTCTTCCGCAGCTTTGTGGACGTGGACAGGCTTTCGGTTGAAGGGTCGGCGGAGTTTCTCGACACGCTGACCTGCGACGAGATGACCGGCTACGGGAACGTGGTTCTGCGCAAGAATCTGATTTGCGGCTCGGCCTCATTCCTCGGCTATGCGGAGGTGTACGGAGACGTTCACGCGGAAACGGTGAGCATCGCCCAGCAGATGAAAGCTTACGGCCGGATGGAAACGGTCAATCTGAAGGTCGGCGGCAGACTGACGCTGAGCGGGAAGCTGACCGCGGACACCGTTATGGTCAAGGGCAGCATGTCGGTCCGCTCTATAATAAGGGCAATCGACGTCGAATACCTCGCCAACGGAGTCGCCAACAAGGCGGTCGAGATCAAGGCGGAGACCGTAACGGTCGACAGCGCGGTCCCTAATCCCTCCGATTTTGCGCTGATCTGCGACACGGTAGAATGCGACACGGCGATCCTCTCGTACACGAAGGCGGACCACGTTTTCTGCGAGGAGTGCCGGATCGGCCCGGGCTCCGTGATACGGCTGCTCGAGTGCCACGGCGAACCTAAAATCGACGCCGGCGCCTCGGTGGGGAAAATACTGAGGTTCTGACGGCAAATACTGCGCCGGAGATTTCCGGCTGCAACATACAAAAACAAACCCCAAAATGACCGCTCAACCTGAGAGCGGGAGACCGGTATTGAAATGAAGAAAAACAACCCCGATAGTAAAAAGAATAAAAGCGGCGAAACAACCGGAAGCGGCCTCAAAGCCTTCTTTGCGGACAAAAAGAAGCGCAACATCGCCGTCGCGGCGGCCGTTCTTGCGGTAGTAATTCTGCTGATAGCAGTGTTCGCGGGCGGCAGGAAGAACGTTCTGTCGGCGAATTTCGACTCGGGCCTGAGCGGATTCACGACCGACGCGTATTCCCGGACCGCCACCGACTTTTCGGAGCCCAACGAGGGCGTGAACGGCACCGGCTGCCTCAAGATCGTCAACAGGACCGAAAACGACGCCAGGTTCACGTATAAAATCAAGCTGCAGGCGGACAAAATCTACAAGCTCGAAGCGGACGTGAAGACCGAGAATATCGTCACCGGCGGCTCGTACGGCGCGAACGTCTGTATTCTCGAGTCCAAAAACGGCGGATTCAAGAACCTCGTCGCATCGAACGACTGGACCCACGTCGAAAACTACGTCTCCGCCGGAAAGACCGACAATTACACGCTCTGCCTGAGGCTGGGCTACTACGGCTGCACCGTCACCGGAACCGCCTGGTTCGACAACGTCAAGGTGACTGAAGTCGCGGCGGCGCCGGCGGGCAGGGGCGTCGTGAAGATCAACAGCAAGACGGTTACCCAGGACGCGCAGTACAACGAACTTCTCTACGACGACATGCGGAAGGTCAGCTGGCTCATTTTCGCGTTCGCGGCAGCCGCGCTTTTCATCGCCTATTTATTTAGACGCGCGTACGACAGAGCGGGGCAGGAATTCGTCACGGAGGACGGGAAATACGTTCCCGCGCTCAATAACGGGAACGACGGAAAGAAGCTCGAGGCGCCCTACGGCTCTCCGCGGAGTATTCTCGTTTCGGCGGCGGTGCTTTTTGCGGGCGCGCTGGCGATCAGGCTGGTGCTCTCGACCACGTACTTCCAGTGCGGCATCGACGTGTCGCTGTTCCGTTCCTGGGGCAGGACCGCGGTCGACAACGGAATTTCGAAGCTCTACACCGTCGCCACGAACTGCGACTACCCGCCGCTCTACATTTACTTCATGTACGGCGCGATGCAGATCGCGAAGCTGTTCAAGTACGCGGAGCCTGTTACGACTATGCTCGTGAAGCTTCCGTCGATGCTGGCGGACATCGGGATAGGCGCAATCGTCTACTCGGTCGCGAAAAAACGCCGCTACAGTCAGGGCAACGCGCTCTTCTTCGCGGCGATCTGGCTGCTCAACCCGGCGGTTATTTTGGACTCGGCGTGCTGGGGGCAGGTCGACTCGCTGCTGACGCTCTTTGTGGTGCTGGCGTGCGTGTTCATCAACAGGAAGCAGTACCTGGGCGCGGGAATAATGTTCGGCCTCGGAGTCATGCTGAAGCCGCAGATGATCATATTCGCACCGGTGCTCGGCTGCGCGTTCATCGTCGACTTCATACTGACGTTGGCGCAGAAAAAGACGAAAAAGGCGTTCCTGTCGCTTGGCGGGCTGACGCTCGGGACGGTCGTCTCGCTGGTGCTGCCGTGCATTCCTTTCTCTAATATGGGAACCGCGGAGGTGCAGCTGCTCGGCAAGACAATGAAGCTCCCGTGGATATTCTCGCTCTTCCTCGGCACCATCGACCACTACGCGTACACGACGGTCAACTGCTATAACTTCTGGTTCCTGCTGGGGCTCAACTGGAAGCCGGACAACGTGGTGAAGGCGGGACTTTCGTTCCACAAGTGGGGAATGCTCGCCATCGTCGCGATCAGTCTCGGCGCGGTGGCAATGTACGCGGTGAGGCTCATAAAAGGGCTTTCGGATATCAGACACAAGAGACCGCTCAGGGAGAGCGAGGGGCTCGTTTACGCCGCCGGCGCGTATATGTTCGCGTGCGTGGCGTGCTTCGGGCCGAGAATGCATGAGAGGTACTTCTTCCCGGCGCTGGCGCTGCTGCTGATTGCGGCGGTCGTGAGGCGAAGGAGGATAATCCTTCCCGTTTACGCGCTGCAGAGCTGCGCGGGATTCATAACGGTGCACGAGATCATGATGGGCCTGCTGGTGGGCGGTTCTATTAAATCGGCGGGCGGGGAGTATTCGGCATACGCGGATTACTACTGGCCGTCGCTTACGGACTACAGAGGGTTCCTTGCGGTGCTGATGGTCGTTTCCGCGTTGCTGACAGCGGTCGTGGCGGCCGCCTCCGTGAAGCCGGAGAAGGTATTCGCGTGGGAAGACGGTGGAGCGCAGGCGGAGCCCGCAAAAGCGGTTAAAGACGCGGGCGGCGAAACGAGCGCGGTGGAGGATACGGTTTTCGAACAGGAAGCTTCTCCTGCCGGAGAGAACAGTAAAAAGAAGCGTAAATAAAGGTGAAGATCAATGGCGGACAGAAAAAAAGATAGCAGGACCGGCAGCGGCGCCGGAAATCCGAAGAATAAAAACACGGCGGTGCAGAGCCAAACGGGCGAACTGAACGTCTCAAAGAAGGCGCTGGTCACCGTTCTGTCGGTTATCGCTGCGGTGGTCGTCATCGCGGCAGTGGTGCTCATTTCAGTGCTGACGCCCCGCGAACGCTACGAGTACAACTTCGAGACATTGAACACGAAAGGGCTCTCGGGCTGGCACGTCTACAATTACAGGGCGGAGTACGAGAGCAGCAAAGAGACCACTAAAATATCGGTGGAACCGGGCGGCGACAACAACGGAAACTGCCTGAAAATAGAGAATTTTTCGAAAAACGACGCCAGGATCTACCGCAACATAAAGGTGAAGCCTTCGTCGTACTACAAGATCACGCTCTCGATCAAGACCCACAACGTGTCCGAAGGCGCCGGAGCGAACCTGTCCGGCTACAAGATGAGCGGAAAGGCGTTCTCGACCACCGGCACCACCGACTGGCGGCGCGCTTCGGTCTACCTTGAGACCGGCGAAAACCAGAAGAGCATTGCGCTCAGCCTCGGCCTCGGCGGCTACGGCAGCGAGTGCACAGGCGTCGCGTATTTTGACAAGCTTGTAATCGAAAAGGTGGACGGCATTCCCGAGGGGAACGTTCCCTTAAAACTCGTGCCGACCGACTCGTCGTCTTCTGACTCCAAAAAGAAGAACGAGGTCAGCATCTGGTTCAAGCTTCTGTTCGTGCTGGTGCTGGCGACGGCGGTGCTCTACTGCTTCTTCGCGGCCAACAGGAACGACAGGGCGGCGGCTTCGATCGAACCCGGAAAGCTCTCGGGCGAGTCGGGAAGATTCGCGAAGGCGGACGTGATAATCGTGCTTGTGATGACGATAATCACAGGGTGCATCTCGTACATCGGCTGCGGAAGCACGTCAGGCACGCCGAACACATACTGGAAGCCCGCGAACTCCGGCGAGTACGTCGAGGTGGCCTTTAAAGAAAAAACGGACGTCACGAGGTTCGTGTACTACACCGGAATCGTGCGCGGCGGCTCGGCTAAAGTTCAGTTCTACGACGAGGAAGCCGGCACGTTCGTGGACGTCGCCGCGTCCAAAATCACGAAGGACGACGCGGCGTTCTACAGGTGGGGCTACAAGAGCGTGTCGTTCACGACCGACAGGGTGAGGATCGTCGCCGACACGGCGGGCCTCTGGCTGAACGAGGTCGGATTCTACAAAAACGTGGACGGCGAACTTGTTCCCGTCGAGATAGACCCGTCGTCGATCACCGCGGAATACGAAGAGACCGCGGACTCCGGAAAGGCGGAGTACCTTTTCGACGAACAGACCGAGCTTCGAGACCAGCGCTCGCTGATGGACTCGACGTATTTCGACGAGATCTACTTCCCGCGCACGGCCTACGAGCAGATCCACGGCCTCAGCATTTACGAACGCACGCACCCGCCGCTCGGCAAGGTGTTTATGGAAGTGGGCATTCTGATTTTCGGAATGAACACGTTCGGCTGGCGTTTTTCGGGAATTTTCTTCGGAATCATGCTCGTCCCGCTGATCTACGCGTTCGCGCTGAAGGTCTTCAAGAAGCGGCAGTGGGCGTTCGTGGCGGCGTTCCTTATAATGTTCGATTTTATGCGGCTCGCGCAGTCGAGACTCGCGACGATCGACACCTACGCGTGCTTCTTCTCGCTGGCGATGATGTACTTCATGTACGACTATTTCAACGTGAAGTCGTACGAGGTGGGCTTCGTCAAGTCTCTCAAACCTCTTCTCTTCAGCGGAATCATGTTCGGCCTCGGCGCCGCCTCGAAGTGGACCTGCATCTACACCGGCGGAGCGCTGGCGATAGTCTTCTTCATCGCGAAGGGACGCGAAATCTGCGACATTGTAAAGGGCAGGGCGTTCATGTACGAGGACATGGCGGAAAATCCGAAAAAGGCGAAAAAGACGGACGGCGGAAAGATCGTCTACCGGAACGGCAGGGCGAAGGTCACGCTTCCTTACTACACGCTCAGGAATCTGCTTCCCACGTTCGCGGTGTGCGTCGGATTCTTCATCGTGATACCGGCGATAATTTACGTGCTTTCGTACGTCCAGTACATGCCGTCGAACCCGGGCAAAACGCTCATCGACATAGTCATCGACAACCAGAAATACATGTACAGCTACCATTCGGGCCTTACGTCGACCCACTCCTACAGCTCGATGTGGTACACATGGCCTATAATGGTGCGGCCGATCTGGTACTACGTCGGCTACGGCGTGCCTGAGGGAATGCGCTCGACGATCGCGTCGTTCGGCAACCCGGCAATCTGGTGGATCGGAATTCCGTGCATTTTCGCGTCGTGCGTGATGGCGTGGAAGAACAAAGACCGCAGAATGGCCTTTTTCGCGGTGGCCTACGCGCTCCAGTACGCGCCCTGGATTCTCGTGAACCGCGTCTGCTTCATCTACCACTACTTCTCGGCGTTCGCGTTCTCGATATTCTTCATCGTCTACTTCCTGAAGGAACTGGTCGAGAAGAAGATCATCCACCGCGTGACCGTCATCATTTACCTGGCGATCGTGCTGATACTGTTCATCGTGTACTACCCGGTGCTCACGGGCGTGCCGGTGGCGCAGAGCTACGTGGACTTCCTGAAGCTGTTCTCGTCGTGGTCGTTCTGACGCGGGCACACAGGACGGTGCCGCGGGGCGTAAAATGAACATAAAAGGGCTTTAAAGCCGTGAACGGGCGGCCGGTGCTTGAACCGGCCGCCTTTGTGTGTTAAAATAACAGAAGCGCGTGACGGAAAAGGGTTCCGGACGCAAAGTAACACCCGGCAAAGGGAAGTTAGTGAATTTATTATGGATGCAAAAAGATTTATTGAAATAACGGGCGCCGGCTTTTTTGCGGGCGTTCCCGACTCGCTTCTGAAGCCCCTCTGCGACTGCCTTTACGAGACCTACGGAATTTCGGACAGGCACATTATCGCCGCGAACGAGGGGAACGCGGTGGCGCTGGCGGCGGGGCACTTTCTCGCCACGGGAGAGCCCGGCATGGTCTACATGCAGAACAGCGGCATCGGCAACACAGTCAACCCGGTCTGCTCGCTGCTCAACGAAAAGGTGTACGGCATTCCCGTCCTTTTTGTAGTCGGCTGGCGCGGCGAACCCGGCGTTCACGACGAACCGCAGCACGTTTTTCAGGGCGAGGTAACGATATCGCAGCTTGAGGGGCTGGGAATCGACTGCTTCGTGCTCGCAAAAGACACTCCGGAAGAGGAACTGCAAAGCTTTATAAATAAGAGCAGGGAAGGCTTCGAAAACGGCAGATCGGCGGCGGTCGTAGTCAAAAAAGGCGCGCTTTCGTACGGCGGAAACCCGGACTACTCCAACGGCGCTGCGCTTTCACGCGAGAGGGCAATCGAGATAATCACGGAGGTTTTTGAAGGCGCGGCAATCGTGTCGACTACCGGCAAGGCGTCCCGCGAGCTATTCGAGATCCGCGAGAGAAGGGGAGAAAAGCACGAGACCGACTTCCTGACCGTGGGGTCGATGGGCCACTCTTCTTCAATTGCGCTCGCGATCGCGCTGGCAAAACCCGATAAAAAGGTCGTCTGCATTGACGGCGACGGCGCGATGCTCATGCATCTGGGGGCGGTTCCCGTTATAGGCGAACTGGCGCCGGAGAATCTCGTTCATATAGTAATCAACAACGGAGCCCACGACACGGTGGGCGGGGAACCGGTCGCGCTGAAGAAATGCGACGTGACGGCGTTCCCGAAGGCGTCGGGGTACGGGCTTGTGACCTCCGCGGACAGTGAAGAGACGCTCCGCGCGGCGCTTGAGACCGTTAAAAACTTTAAAGGCACCGCGTTTCTGGAAGTCAGAACCGCCAACGGCGCCAGAAAAGACCTCGGTAGGCCCACGCTCACCGCGAGGCAGAACGTGGAGTCTTTCAGACAATTTTTGAAAAAGTAACTTGAGGAGCTTGAAAATGACAAAGGCTTTAATTCTTAATTCGGGAATGGGCACCCGCATGGGCGCGCTCACCTGCGAACAGCCCAAATGCATGACGGAGATCGGCCGCGGCGACACGATTCTTTCCCGGCAGCTGAAAATGCTTGCCGACTTCGGCGTCGAAGAGGCGGTCATCACCACCGGATATTTCAACTCGGTGCTCGAAGAGTATGCGGTCTCGCTGGAAATTCCGATCAAACTGACGTTCGTCGACAACCCGCTTTACAAAACCACCAACTACATCTACTCGATTTACTGCGCGCGCGAACACCTCGAAGGCTGCGACGTGATTCTGATGCACGGCGACATGGTTTTCGAGAACGTCGTTCTGGAGAGCGTCATCAACTCGGAAAAGTCGGTGATGTGCGTTTCGACGACTGCGCCGCTTCCCGAAAAAGACTTCAGAGCGGTGGTTTCGGACGACGGCAGGATCGTAAGAGTGGGCGTGGAACATCTGGAAGTCAAACAGTACGCCGCGCAGCCGCTCTACAAGCTGACTGCTGACGAGTGGAAAAAATGGATGGACGCCATCGAGCGGTTCGTCGCGGAAAACAACGTAAAATGCTACGCCGAGAACGCTTTCAACGAAATTTCCGGCACGATGAACGTCTTCCCGTACGACGTGGGCGACCTTCTCTGCGAGGAGATCGACACGCCCGAGGATCTGACGAGGGTCACCGCAAAGCTCAGGAAGGTCAGAAACAGGACCGTCTATATGTGCTTCTCGACGGATATCATTCACGGCGGTCACATTTCCATCATCAAAAAGGCGTCGCGCCTCGGAAAGCTCACGATCGGCGTTCTCACCGACGAGGCGGTGGCGAGCTACAGACACTACCCGCTGGTTCCTCTCAGCGAAAGAATGGAGCTCCTGGGCAGCATCGCCGGCGTATCCCGCGTCGTCCCGCAGACCGAACTCAGCTACAAGAACAACCTGAAGCTCTACAAGCCCGACTTCGTGGTCCACGGCGACGACTGGGTAACGGGCTTCCAGAAACCGGTTCGCGACGAGGTCATCGAGATACTTGCCTCCTACGGCGGGCGGCTGGTCGAATACCCTTACTCCGACGAGAGCAAATACCTGAAGCTTCAGGAACAGAGCCGCCGCACCATCGGCATGCCAGATATCAGAAGAGGGCGCCTGAAGAGGCTGATTGGTCTGAAGGACATCGTGACTGTTATCGAGGCGCACAGCGGCATCACCGGCCTTATCGCCGAAAAAACGACGGTTTACAAGGACGGCGCCGCGTACCAGTTCGACGCGATGTGGGTCTCCTCGCTCTGCGACTCCACCGCCAAGGGCAAGCCGGACATCGAGCTTGTCGACATGACCTCGAGGCTGAGAACCGTCGACGACATTATGGAAGTCACCACGAAGCCGATCATTCTCGACGGCGACACCGGCGGGCTCACCGAGCATTTCGTGTACAACGTGCGCACGCTCGAGCGCATGGGCGTTTCAGCGGTCATCATCGAGGACAAGACCGGCCTCAAGAAGAATTCGCTCTTCGGCACCGAGGTCGTCCAGACCCAGGACACGATCGAGAACTTCTGCGCGAAGATCCGCGCCGGCAAAGCCGCTCAAAAGACGGCCGACTTCATGATCATCGCGAGAATCGAGAGCCTGATTCTCGAAAAGGGAATGGAGGACGCGCTGGAAAGGGCGGCGGCGTACACGGCGGCGGGTGCGGACGGCATTATGATCCACAGCCGCAAGAAGGACCCCGCGGAGATTTTCGAGTTCATGAGACTGTTCCGCGAGCGCGACCGCGTCACGCCGGTGGTGGTCGTTCCCACATCCTACAACACAGTCACGGAGCGTGAACTCGCGGAGGCGGGCGTCAACGTGGTCATCTACGCGAACCAGCTCACGAGAAGCGGCTTCCCGGCGATGCAGAAGACGGCGGAGACCATTCTCGAAAACCACCGCGCGTACGAGGCGGACAAATACTGCATGCCCATAAAGGAGATAATTTCGCTCATTCCCGAGGAATAAACGCAAAAATGAGACCTTTTACAGCCGTCAAATAAGCCGCACGGAGCCTTTTCACGGGGAGTTTCTTTAAAAATACCTTGAAACCGCGCTTTTGTTGCATTTTTTGCTTGCAGTGGATTTCGGGATGTGTTAATATAATGGTACTTGTTGTGTGAACAGGCCGAACGGCTCTTTTTACCGCACACTTATTTTTGTTTGGAGGTAGTGTTTTTATGAAGAAAAACATGAAAGGTTTTATTAGAGTTGCCGTGTGTTTCGCGCTTGCTCTGATGCTTTCCTTTGCCATCGCGGGATGCAAAAAATACACCCCCCAGACCGGCGAGCTTCCGGATGGCTATCAGCCTAACCCGTCAGGAAAAATCAAACTCCAGTATTACATTGCCAACACCGAGGCCGACAAGAGATCGGTCAACGACTGGGTAGCGAGTTTTACGAAGAAGTATCCCGACGTTCAGGTTAACGCCGAGCTCTCCACCGTGGGCAAGGACGTCATTGCAAACCAGATCGCCAGCAAGACCGTTGGCGACGTGTTCTTCCTCTGGGAGACCGACGTTTACAACTACGCATCTGTGCAGAAGGCTCTGATGCCGCTGGATTACTTCGTTGAGGCTCTTGAAATCGACCTCTCCGACGTTTTCTCGGCTATTAAGGACATGGGTACCGTCGAAGGCAGACTTTACATGGTAATGCGCGACTACAACCACATCGTTCTGTTCTACAACAGAGACCTCATCAGGTCCGCTCAGCTCACCGACCCGATCGAGCTCGAGAAGGACAACACCTGGGACTGGGAGACGTTCAAGCAGTACTGCACGGCTCTCACCACGATGGATGACGAGTCCGACAGAAAGTCGGTTGGATGCCAGCTCAGACTCGGCTACGCGCCTGTCTACATTCCTTTCCTTGAAGGATGGGGCGGCCAGTGGTACGACAAAGAGAACAAGAAGGTCACCTTCATTTCCGACGAGAACGTTCTTAAGGGCGTTACCGAGATGGTAGACTTCGTTGAGGCGAACGTCTGCAAATTCATCCCTGTCGACACCGCCGGCGTAGGCGCTCAGTCGATCAAGGACACCCCCTCGCAGAACAGCTTCAGCAACTACAACGCAACCACGCAGATCGCTTTCCGCGACACCGAGTTCCCGAGCTTCGCTTCGGGCGGCAAGGACTACGAGTCCAAGGGAATCGACTGGGACGTCATTTCGATGCCTCACTTCCCGACGCCGAAGGTAGGTACCGGTGCGACCGGCTTCGCGGTATTCAATGGAACCAAGAACAAGGACGCCGCTGCGGCTCTCTGCCTCTCCCTCTACACTGTTGACGGCCAGAAGGCTTACAACGGTCAGGAAGGCGGCTCCGTGCCGAACGTCAGAACGCTTGCGGACGCCGATTTCTGGAGAGTTCCCTTTGCTGACAACACGGTTGATCCCGAGAACGGCAAGAACTACTACGCGTTTATCTCTTATCCTGAAGCCGACACCTACGGCCAGGTAGAGTGCGTCATTCCTCCGGAGATTGCTTCGATCGTTAAGAAGTACATGCAGAACGTCGTTCCGAACGCGGTCAACGGCTCCAAAGCTGTCGACGTAACGCTGAGAGAGCTCGAGGAAGAAGCCAACCAGAAGTGGGAATCCATCTACGAAGGTTGATGAACGGACACTGAAATATCTTTAGAGGTTTGGAGAAAAAAAGGAGGCCCTCGCGGCGTGAACTTTAAGCTCTGAACTTTGAACAGGCGGAAACGGCTGCCGCGGCGCGGAGGCTGTTTCCGCTTGCGCTTTATAGGGACACGAATTGGGACTTCCCGGAACAATGCTTTAGCCTTCCTGAAAAACCGCGGAGAATTCCCGAAAACCGGACCTGATATGCCGGAACAGGTAAATGATTTGTCGAAACCGGCACAAACCTTGCAATACCTTGCAAAATACCGCAAAAGCGGCAAAAAGCGGCAAAAACGGGCCGAAAGATGTTGACACGGGAATTGCGGAGTTTTATAATTTAGAAAAAAAGAGGAGGTAGACTATGACTCTTCAAAAAAGCAGAATTTTCAAGATTTTAGCCGTCGTGATTGCGTCGGTACTTCTTATTGCGGGCATTTCCGGATGTTCGGTTTACACGCCTCAGACCGGTGAACTTCCCGAGGGGTACCTTCCCGAGCCGAGCGGCAAGATAAAGGTCCAGTACACGTTCACGACGACCGAGCAGCAGAAGCGGTCGATCAACGACTGGATCTCGACATTCAACACCAAGTACCCCGACGTCAAGGTCACCGTGGAGTTCAACGTATCCACAACCGCGCTTCAGGCGCAGATCTCTTCCAAGACGTGCGGCGACGTGTTCTTCCTCGATGAGACGCAGGTTTACAACTACGCCGTCGTGCAGAAGGCGCTGATGCCTCTCGACTACTATGTCGAGGCGTACGGAATCGACCTCTCGAACGTTTTCGCCGCGATTATGCAGATGGGCGTCTGCGAGGGCAGGCTTTATATGGTGCTGCGCGACTACAACCATATGCTGCTCCACTACAACAGAGACCTTGTCAGAGGCGCCAACCTCGTTGACCCGATCGAGCTCGAGTCGAAGGACGAGTGGACCTGGGAGACGTTCAAGCAGTACTGCCGAGTTCTCACCACCGACGAAGAATCCGAGGACAAGATTGTCGGCGGCTCGATGCCTCTGGGCTACACGCCGGTTTCGGTTATGTTCCTTGAAGGCTGGGGCGGCAAATACTACGACACCGCCAACAAGAAGGTCTACTTCAAGTCCGACGAGAAGGTGCTTGAAGGCGTTATGGAGATGGTAGGCATCGTGGAAGAGAACATTTTCCGCTATGAGCCCGTCGACCAGAACGGCACCGGAGCGCAGGGAATCAACACCAGCGCCGCTTCGAGAAGAGACTTCTCCTCCTACAGAACCGTTTTCGGATCGCTCGTTTTCCCGTCCTTCGCGACGATCGGAAGAGAGTACGAGCAGAAGGGTATTGACTGGGACGTCGTCTCGATGCCCGCGACACCCGTTCACAAGGTCGGAACAGGCGCGACCGGATTCGTCGTTTTCAACGGAACGAAGAATAAAGACGCCGCAGCCGCTCTCACGCTCTCCCTCTACACGCCCGAAGGCCAGCGCGCCTACAACGGACAGGAAGGCGGCTCCGTTCCGAACGTCAGATCCCTTGCGGACGACAGCTTCTGGAGAGTTCCTTTCGCCGACAGGAGAGACGACCCCGAAGAGGGCAAGAACTACTACGCTTTCGTATCGTACCCCGAGGCCGACACCTACGGACGTATCGAGTGCGTGCTCCCGCCTGACATCGCGAAGATCGTAACGACCGCGCTGCAGAACCTGGTTCCCAACGTCGTGAACGGCAAGATGAGCGCCGACACGCTGCTCGAGAAGCTGGAGACGGAAGCCAACCTCAAGTGGGAATCGCTTTACAACGAATAACCTTTCCGGGCCGTAACGCAACCGCGGCGGCTCGAATATAAAGAAGAATCCCGGGAACGCCCTTATGATGATCTCTAAAGGCGTTCCCGGGCTTTTGCGTTCTTTTTGACCTTAAAATCGAAAAAAAGTGCTTGCAAAGGACTTGCCGATATATTATAATTACGCGGATATTGAAATTCACACGGAGTCTGATGGCCGGCTTGTGAACTCCTCGAGGGGTTTTAACGGTCAGAAGAGGGCTCCGGAGGAAAAACAGGAGGTTTAAAATGAGTGTTATTTCAATGAAACAGTTACTTGAAGCAGGTGTGCATTTCGGTCATCAGACCAGGAGATGGAATCCTAAGATGAACGAGTACATCTATATGGAGAGAAACGGTATCCATATCATCGACCTGCAGAAGACCGTTAAGAAGATCGACGAAGCTTACGCTTTCGTTCAGCAGGTCGCCGCCGAATCCGGCACGATCCTTTTCGTCGGAACGAAGAAGCAGGCGAAGGACGCCATCGCCGAGGAAGCTCAGCGCTGCGGTATGTTCTACGTCAACAACAGATGGCTCGGCGGTATGCTGACCAACTACCAGACGATCCGCACCAGAATCCAGAGGATGAACGAGCTCAACGAGAAAGAGGCCAACGGCACGTTCGACTACCTTCCCAAGAAGGAAGTTGTCAAGCTGAAGCTCGAGCGCGACAAGCTTGAGAAGAACCTCGCCGGCATCAGAGCCATGGACAGACTTCCGAACGTCGTTTTCGTAGTCGACCCGAAGGCCGAGAAGAACGCGGTTCTCGAAGCGAGAAAGATCGGTATCCCCGTAATCGGTATCGTCGACACCAACTGCGACCCCGAGGACGTTGACTACCCGATCCCGGCAAACGACGACGCTATCCGCGCCATCAAGCTCATCACCTCGAAAATGGCAGACGCCGTCATCGAGGGACGTGAAGGCGCAGACGAGTATGCGAAGAAGATCGCGGCCGAAGAGGCTCCCGCGGATCCCGCACTCGAAGCCGAAGAGCTCGAAGCAGCTATCAACAACTGATTCCCGGAACGCAATTAATTCCCGAAACGCACTTTAATAAGATGCGTTTTCAAACGATCAACAGGAGGAAAACACAATGGCTATAGATATGACGATGATTAAAGATTTGCGCGAAAAGACACAGGCCGGCATTGCCGATTGCAAGAAGGCCCTCGAAGCCTGCAACGGCGACATGGCGAAGGCAATCGACTACCTTCGCGAAAAGGGACTTTCCACCGCCGTCAAGAAATCCGGCAGGATCGCTTCCGAAGGTATCGTTGATTCCTACATCCACGGCGGCGGAAGAATCGGCGTTCTCCTCGAAGTAAACTGCGAGACAGACTTCGTCGCGAGAAACGACATTTTCAAGCAGTTCGTTAAAGACATCGCTATGCAGATCGCTGCCAGCCAGCCGCTCTACATCGCGAAGGAAGACGTTCCCGCGGAGGCTCTCGAGAGAGAGGCCAACGTTCTCAAGGCCCAGGCCCGCAACGAAGGCAAGCCCGAGAAGATCATCGAGAAGATCGTGGAAGGCCGTATGTCCAAGTACTACGAGGACTTCTGCCTCCTCGAGCAGAGCTTCGTCAAGGATCCCGAAGTCAAGGTCAAGGACGTTCTCACCCAGACCATCGCAAAGCTCAACGAAAACATCAAGATCAGACGTTTCGTGAGATACGAGAGAGGCGAGGGACTCGAGAAGAAGGAAGAGAACTTCGCTGAGGAAGTTCAAAAACAGCTCAACGGCTGATTCATTCACCGTAAGGACCGGCACGGCGTCGCTTTTGAGGCCGTGCCGTTTTCATAACAACCGGCATCAAAAATCATTTACGAGGTACTTCAGGATGAAAAGCGTTTATAAAAGAGTTCTTATTAAAGTAAGCGGCGAGGCGCTCGCGGGGAAGGACAGGACCGGCATCGACGACGGCGTGCTCGAAGAGATCGGTAAAAGAATAAAGGTCCTCCGCGAGGAGATGGGAATAGAGGTCGCAATCGTTGTCGGCGGCGGCAACTTCTGGCGCGGTGCCAAAAATCCGGAATTCGACAGAACGGACGCCGACCACATGGGAATGCTCGCCACCGTCATGAACGCCCTCGCCCTTGCCGACAAGCTGCGCGATCTCGGCATGAAGCCTTTCCCGATGGCGGCGATCCAGATGGACAGAATATGCGAGTTCTACGTGAAGTCCAAAGCGGACGCGCATCTTAAAGAGGGCGGCGTGGTGATTCTGGCCTGCGGAACGGGAAGCCCGTTTTTTACGACCGACACCGGCGCGGCGCTCAGAGCGGCGGAACTTAAGTGCGACGTGATCCTTCTCGCCAAGAACGTGGACGCGGTATACGACAAAGACCCGGCAATCTACCCGGACGCGAAGCGCTACGAAAAGATCGCGATGTCCGACGTTCTCGCGGGCGGCCTCAAGGTGATGGACCTCACGGCGACGGCGTTCTGCCTCGACAACAAGATCCCGGTGAAGGTGTTCGGCGTCAGCGACCCCGAGAATATCGTCAGGGTCTGCCGCGGCGAAAAGACCGGCACGGACGTGATCTGCAAATAAACCGTTAAACGGTAAAACACACATCATAAAACGTAAAACGGCGCCTCTTTATAACCGGCGCCGGCGCGCGGCCTTCGCTGTCACGGACTTTTTCCGCGATTTTTGGAGCGAAGGCCGCTTTTTTATAAAAAAACGCTTGCACATACTGTGCGGAATCGGTTATAATATAAGGGACTTTTGTGCTGCTTCCTGAGTGAAGAGTATTATTAAAAGAATATTTGATTCATTTTGGAATCGGCGAAACCACCAAATGACAAAATTAAATGGAGAAGGGTTATTATGAAGAGAATTTTAGCATATCTGCTGGTCGCTGTAATGGCGTTTTCTGTTATCGGAATGCTCAATCTTGCGGCGCCCATGAAAGCGTCCGCGGGTTCCGGAAACCTCGCTCTCAACAAGCCTGTTGAAGAGGACCTGAACGGCTGCAGCGCTATGGGCGATCCCTATTGGAACATTGCCTACATCAACGACGGCGAGAGATTCGACAATACCACGTACGGCGCCGATAATGCGCCGGTCTGCAATCAGTACGGCTGGTACGTATACAAGCAGGGAACGGAGCCGATGAACGCCAGCGCGACCATCGACCTCGGTCAGGCCTACGACGTCTGCCGCATTAAACTCTACACGGAATACCATTTCCTCGGCACGAAGTTCCCGAACACCTACGACGTTTACGTCTCGACGGACGGATCGAACTGGACCAGAGTCTGCGGCGAGGCCGACAGGACCGGGTACATGTCTCATGCGAGAGAGTTCGAGTTTGACAAGATCAGCGCGAGATACGTCAAAGTCACAATCGTTAAAGGAAACGACGTTGTTACCGACGACGATAACGACGACCAGTTCGCGGGCATCGGCGAAATCGAAGTTTACGATACGTACAACACAAGCGGCAACGTTGCGGCCGACAAGATCGCGACGGCAACCGTTGATCCTTCCGTCACCACCTGGGTGCTCGGCAACAGCGGACAGTGGGACATCAACGCCGTCACCGGCAGCACCGTTCCTTACGGATTCGGACCATACAACATGACCGGCTGGATCGCAGTTTCTCCGACTGTTGATGCCAATATGAGAGTTGACGTAGATCTGCAGGGCGTGTACAAAATCAACAAGATCAACATCCTTCCGATGCCCTGGTCGGAAACAGGCAAGGACGACGCCGGCTGGTACATGCCGAACACATATGACGTCGTTATCTCCGAGGACGGCTCCAACTGGACGACCGTTTACCATGGCGACAACGAGACCACGGTAGGCGTAAAGGGCCAGACCAAGACGATCGAGTTCACCGAATCCAGAGCACGCTACGTGAGCCTTGTTGTTACCAAGAGTACTTACAGAGATTATGAAGGCGCACGCGACTACTGGACCGGCATCGGCTGCATCCAGGTATTCGGTGCTTACGCGGTCAAAGAGACTCCTCCCGCTCCGGCTGGCGGACTCCGCGACTTCGACAAGAA
>DBXM01000011.1 GCA_002309655.1 Mageeibacillus sp. UBA1212 | reverse complement strand
GTTTTGACAATTTCGTATCTATTTAGGCCGGATAGAAAAACGGGTAAATGGTTCTAATAGATACGAAATTGGGTTTGAGGGGTTTTGACCGGAATTGGACTGGGGAAAGCCCCGAATACTTGAATTGTTAACAAATGGATAGTAAAATATATTAGGGATAAAAAGCCGAGTGGGCTGAATTTGCACAACAAAAAAAGTAACTCGGCGGAGAAAAGAAGAGACAAAAATGAAAATTAAGGCGAAAAGCAACAAACTGATAATGGATGCGTCATCACGTGTCATTTTCAAAACCTTTTTGTTCCTTGTACTTCTTACTATCTATTGCTTCATCTTACGGGATTTCATAAAGAAGCCTACCGAAAGCATTCTTGAGTTCGTGATTATTAGCATCTTGATGGTTGCGGTTGTTCTTTTTTCATGGTTTGGAAACATGTTCGTCTCATCCTTGATAATTGATTCCGACGGAATAAAAGAAAAGTGGTTGTTTGTGATAACTCGTAAACGGCTCCGCTGGTCAGATGTTGAGGACTACTATTTTGAACCTTATTCGCCATATAATAGAATCGCAGGCTTTCCGTTCAAACGTGCGGTTTTTGAAAGTCGAAATGCCTCTGACAAAATCGAACGTTTGAAGAGTCCTTATTATTCTGTTAGATTTTCAGACGAATACGAAAAACTTGTGGATGATTTTTGCAGCGTAAGGGTTCATTTTGAGGACTCCTGTTGCTTCTCGGAGAATTGTATTTCAGGCATAAGTAAAGCCGGTATATCTCTTAGTACGGGGAGTTTTATAGATTTCAAGGAATGTGCACACAATTACAAACAAGCCAAAGGCGGGAGCGGTAATTGTGTGGGAGACAGAGATATA
Source organism: Mageeibacillus sp. UBA1212 (assembly GCA_002309655.1). Classification (GTDB taxonomy): domain Bacteria; phylum Bacillota; class Clostridia; order UBA1212; family UBA1212; genus UBA1212. Next base: position 14,737 of record DBXM01000011.1, on the reverse strand, counting down.
ACGAATTTGTCTTTTACTTTTTATACTTCTCCCAAAACCGTAACCATAAGGTTTTCCGAGAAAAATGAACTAATCGGGTGGATATCCAGAAATAACGCTTGGCGACGTTTTATCAAATTCAAGAACCAACTTGCCGACTTTGGATACAGAACGTTTGACCTCTCATAATTCGTTGTCCAAGGAATAGATAGAGTGCCATAGTGTCAGAATTGCCCGATTTTTCTAAAAGGCGGACAAATGGTTAAATGCACGATTGTTGGTATTAAACCCGATATTCAGGCGAAGGAGGTACACTTGTGAAGAGATCAATATTGATTGCATGCTTAGCGTTAGCGCTTCTATTGTTACTATCTTCCTGCGGAAGAGTGTCTGTAAGTTCCGACCAATTGGCGGAATTGACCTATCAATATGGCGACGTTTCAGTGTCTTCGACCTTGACAAAAGAAGAGTCCGAGTTGCTCCTTAGTATTGTCGGCGGAAAAATGCTATACGCCGACGACCCTTCGTGCGGTTTTGACGTCAACATATCGTTCAAAATCGCAGACCGGATATTTTGCCCTGCCTGCGATTCCTGCTGTACTATAAAAGACTGTAAGACCGGTAAGTATTTCAGCATTTCCGATTCGGAAAGAGAAACAATAGAAAGCATATTTGAAAAATACGGCGGGAAGTTTCCCTGCGTGTGACAGATCCGGTAATACAGAAAAATAATAAATCACTTACAACAGCCTGCTTACGGCAAAGAAATGAGGCGCAAAAAGTATGAGTGATGGTTCGCAGATAAATGAGGAACAGAACACGACTTTGAAAGTCACAACACTATACGACAAAACAAAACTTATTTGTTGCGTACTTGCCGGTTTTATAGTGGCATTTCTCTTCTATATTCCTTCCTTGGGCGGAAAGATCAATGTCAGTGCATTGATTTTCGGCGGAATTTTAATAATCATTACAACTGTTGCCGGTTTTGTATTGGCATCTGCTTCGCGATGTGAATTGACTTTTGCCGGAAACAAAATCTCGATTCATTACATTATGACAAAAAAGGAATACGAAGTCTACGATTTATATTTGGATGATATCATGTATGGCTACATGGACAAAAAGACCGATGTCGGTTATCTCCTCATAAAGAGAACAATTTTCAGCATTTCATACATACCCGAATTCCCGAAAGTCGAACAATATATCAAAGAGCATTATTTGCCAAAACCTCCAGCCCAATAAGTAGCGTAATAAGATTGAAAAAGAAATCGCTAATTGCGACAGCCAGTGAAATCCCGTATCCGAAACGCTCCGGGTGGCAAGCAAATACAATCCATTCTATATAATAAAAAGCGGGTTTAGTATCCTTAAAAACGACCCCCGGTCCAGTCTTGAGAGGCGCGCCATGATTTACGGTCTTAATAGATACGAAATCAAGAAAACCCGGGAACAGCCTGGGTTTTCGTCGTTTTAGGGGCAAAATCGGCTCGTTTTGAGCCTTATTGTCGCCTTTGAGCGACAGTGATTTTGCCCCTAAAATCATCAAAATAAATAGATACGAAATTGGGTTTGAGGGTTTTTTACCGGAATTGGACTGGGGAAGCTTTAAAACTTGAATTGTTCACAATCGGCTGGTTGAATACTTAGATTCGGACAGCAATCAGCTTTCCGGCGATACAGTAAAGTTCCTGGTGTTCGGGGCTCCCCACATTCGGAGCGGTTCTCCCGCGTCATACAACATTACAACAGTTTCATCTCCAACTTTTTCCAAAACGACATCGAAAAAATGTTGTTCAAGATCGTATCCAACTCCTTCAATGACAATTTGCCCGTCTTTGTTCGCAAAGCCGAGGTTATAAAAATTGGTGTTGAAAATAGTGTCGAATATACCATTCTTGGTTACAGCAGTTACATTGAAAGTAAATAATCCGCTGGTCGGGCCAAATGACAACAGCAGCACGTCGTTCAACTGATCTCCGTCAACGTCGCAGACTGCAACAGACTCCATCGAAGTACTTAGAACCGTATCATCTTTCACAAAGCAAACCATGCAGTTATACCATTCATTATCCTCAAACATGAGGCTTTCCTGTCCGGAAGCTTTATAGCTGTCATATGAGTAAAAAGGAACCGCAAACATCTGTCCTCCGGTCAACTCATAGAATCCTTCGGGCGTTACGTTTATAGGATGTATTTTGATTTTTGAAAGACTGTCATTTCTATCATACCACGGAAATGAAGAAACTTCGCCGTCATTCTTCGCATATTGGCTTTTGGAATACCATGACAAAGTGAGAAGTTCTTTGTCCTTACTATAATTCATAAAAATCATACAATCGTCGCGGAAAAGAAAACGACTGTATTTCATCGTCACAAGTTCAAAGCCCGATTTTTCAAGGTTTGAAACAAAGCGATTATATTCGGCTTTGGAAAAATGATCGTATGAATAATAATATCTATACCCTTGGTCAATGTCCGGTGATCCTTCCGGCAATGAAAAAGGCGGTTCTCCCATTGAATCAAACCGATTGCAATACCACAGTTTGCTGCTTTGAAAAACTGTTGGTGCATGTATGCGAGGCTGAACAGATGAAGTATTATCGACCTTATTCATTTTAGATTTCCGGCATGATGAAAGAAACGGCAGCGCAACCACTGTGGCAGAAATCAGAAATGCTGCAACCAGCCTTTTAACTATATGAAATCTGTCAATTATCATTATTTCATAGCCTCCGTAGACTTTTGCGGTACTTCATAATTGATTCTTGTGCCAATCAATAATATAAACTTGATGAAGATTCATTCCCGGCTGTCATTTCCGCGTGCCCCAGGTGCGGAGCGGTTCCCCGTTCTCATAGAGGGCGACGGTGTCGCTGCCGTCCGGATTGTTTTCGATTTTGATGTCGAAAAAGTGTTCCCCGTCTGACGTCGGGTCCGCGGCGCGGAGCTTTACCGTTCCGTCTTTTTCAACAAAGGACAGCTGCGTGTAATCGGTAAGGAAGATGCGGTAGAGAGATCCTTTGGCGTATTCAACTGTGACCCCGAACGTGAACAGTCCGCTTGTTGGGCCGTAAGACAAATAGCAGGTTTCCTCAGTGCCGTCGCCGTCGATGTCGAAAATCGCGATATTCTCTCTGCCGATAGGGATGATCTGCGACCCGTTGACGTAGTACACGGCGTAGTAGTAGTGTTCGTTCTCTTCGCGGGTCAGTCCGTTCCCTTCCCAGTTCGCATATTCGTCGTACGTGTAGACAGGAACCGCGAACAGCTGTCCGCCCGTCTTCACGTAGAAGCCTTCGGGAGTCACGTCGATGGGATGAAAAGCGACAGGCGACAGGCTCTTCTCCGGGCAGAGCAGCTTCTTGGCCTCGGCGACGCTGACCCCGAACTTCGGCGCATAGGGGCTCGTCATATACCAGCTGAGGGTGAAATAAGAGTCGGCGTAACCCAAAAAGACCGCGCAGTCGTCCTTGAAAAGGAACGCGCCGCTCAGGGTCCTTGCGCAGGAGAAGCCGAGAGCTTCAAGGCTCGCGATGAATGAATTGTATGAGGCTTCGGGAAAAATCTCGCAGAAATAGTAACTACCGTCGCCTGCAGGAGTGCATTCCCCGGGAATCTCGAAGCCGGGGTCGCCGGCGGAGCGCAGGCCGTTGCAGATGTAGTTTTTCACTTTCGTGATCACAATATTGTTTATCCAGGCGGAGTTCATGGCTGCGGAAGATGCCTCTCCGGCTTCAAGGCTGAGGCCGGGAATCGAATTGTTCATGGCAGTTACGGTTGCGCTGTTGGAAAAACTGTTGGACGTAATGTCGCGGTACACCTCTTTGATTTCGGACCGGTTGAGGCCCTCGGTGGTAAGAGAGTTGGAGGAAAAGAATTCCAGCGCGGCGTTGTATTCCCTGACGTCGGCGGTGTACGCGGAGACTCCCGCGCCGATGCCGGCCGCCGCGAGCAGCGCGGCGGCGGCTATAACCAGTTTGAGTACCGTTGACGTCTTTTTCCTCGCGGGCTGGGCGTCGGGAAAGCTTCCGTCGATCAGTTCCTCGTCGAGCTTGGAGATGGCGTTAAAAATCGTTTCGTTGTTCATGATCCGTTGTACTCCGTTAAAAACTTTTTCAGCTTGCGCCTGGTCCTTGAGAGCAGGCTTCTTACGTGATTCTCCCCTATCCCGAAGAGAGTGGCGGTCTCGGACGTCGACTTCAGATAATAGTACCGCTGGACGAATATTTTCGACTCGAGGGCGTTGTTTTTCTTCAGGAACGCGCCTATTGCCAGGGCGAGCTCGTCCTCCTCAAGTCCGCAGCCGCCGCCTACGCACTCCATCAGTTCCTCCGCCGCGATACTGTTCAAGTCCGCAATTTCACCGGGCTCAACCCCGAACACGCCGGCGATGCTCTTTATCATCGTGTAGTCGGGGCGCCTTTCACCGGATTCCCACTTGGAGACAAGAACGCGCGAAACAAACAGCCGGTCGGCAAGCGCCTGCTGCGAGATATTCCGTTCTGCCCTCAGCGACGCAATTTTGTTTCCGATTTCCGTCATCGTCACGTTCCTCTCCGGTTTTTCTGCCTGTTCCCGAGACCCTTTTCATTATACTTATTTAGCGGACAATGTAAAGTGACAAAACGCAACAACGCCGCCGTGAAGAACGCCCCCCTGCTCCGGTTTGCGATTTTTTAAGTTTTATCATTAAATATAATGCGTAATCCCAACCGGGAATGAATCGGGAATGAACCGCGGCCGGCCGCAAACTGCCGGCACGGTTTCAGGAGGAACAAACATGTACATAATCAAGAACGCTCTCAAAAGCAGCAGTAAGAGTTGAAATAGTGTCACACAATTAACAATCAATAAACGAGCGAAACCCGGCCAATGAGCTGGGTTTCGTTCGTTTTACTGGCTTTATATTATTTTTCAGAAGCAGCCGCAAGTTAAGGCCGTGAACGGTTCACTCCGCGTCAATCGGATACTCGACCGGCTCCCTCCCCTTGAAATAGTTGATGCTCTTAAAGCCGATTTCCCGCAGCATCAGCGCCGTCTCTTTAAAGCCTCTTCCTATGTCGACCCCGCGGTGAGCGTCGGAGCCGAGCGTTATGAGGCGTCCGCCCTTCCTGAAATACTCCTCGATAACGTACCGGTCGGGCATCAGCCTTCCGCCTTCGAACCCTTTCGAATTTATCTCCAGCGCGATGCCGCGCCTGATTATCGTGTCAAGAATGTCGTTGATGCGGTCCTTGAATTCACTGTCGAAAATGTCGCTCGTGAGCGGGTATCCGTTGTACCTGTTTATCAGCGTCAGGTGGGAGAGCACGTCGATGTCGAGGGTGCTCGCGGTCAGAAGAACGTCGTCGTAATACGTCGCGACGATGCGCCTTCTTTTTTCGGCGGAAAAGCTCTCGTACGGTTGTGGGTACAGAGTGAAATTCCCGCCGTCGAGATAGATTTTGTGGACAGAGCCGAGAATGACGTCAAATGGATAGCGGGAAGGAAAATCCAGCGCGAAGCCGGGGTTCCTGATGCCGTCGCCGAGTTCCACGCCGAAGAAGGCGTCGAGACCGTTCTCCTCCGCGAGTGGCTTCAGTTCATCCCTGTAGAACTCAAAGGAGCCGCCGATGTTGTCCGCGAAGGACTCGTCGCTTCCCGGCATGGTGTCGAGGTGATCCGTAACGGAAACGCCGGAAACGCCCGCGGCTATCAGTCCGTTGACAAGCTCGCCGGCTTCCTGCTGCGAATCGTGTGAGTTTTTGGTGTGTACGTGACAGTCGTAGTACTTCATGGTTAACGCCCCGCGTTTTTTCGTTTCTGACGGCGGTTTCGCCGCGGTCGTGATTATAACCCGAATCCGCGCGTTTTGTCAACAAAAACGCTCTCAATGAGCCGCCGCAGGCGCTTAATGCAAGCGAAGTTCGCAAATTCGAAATCGGGTAAAAAGATAGACATACCCGACAACTCATAGTAGAATGTAATCGCCAAAAGACATTTGAAAGGGTAGTGTCTCCTTGGATTTTGTAATTATCGCAATGCTCAAGACGCAAAAACTTCAATTTCAGCGAAGCCTGTGCCTCCGCCGGGTTTATTATCCAGCAGTTTGACGCGGACGTAACGCGCGTTGACGGCTTCAAAGCGGCACACGAGCGATTCGCCAAGGTATTGAGGCGTTTTTGAGGAGGCCTTTGCGACCTCGGTGTAATTGACGCCGTCTTCTGACACGGAGACCGCTATCTTGTTGCAGAACCTGTCGCCCAACGCGTCGTGTCCGTAAAACTGAACGCGGCCAATGGAGAACGTTTCTCCGAGGTCGATCAAAAGCTCGCAGGCTTTGTCGTTTTCCTCCGATATCCAGTATCCGTTGAACTGGTCACCGTCAGTCAGAAAATGCGTGCCGACGTTGCTCTTGCCCCAGAATTGCGCCTGAGACGAGGTGACGAATACCGCCTTGCCAAGCGCAAGGTTTTCATTCCCGTCAGAGTTAACATGGGCGGAGGAAGACGCGTCAACACCGTCCGGCAGTATGATCAATGCGCAAGCACCGGGTTCAAGCGTAACTGAATAAACACCGCCCTCTCCCGGCGCAAGTACGGATTCCGCGCCTGTGAGCGGGTCGTAAAGCCTCAAACCCTCTACGTTTTTCGTCAGCGAGAACCGGCACTCCGCAGGCTCGTCTTTAAGATAACTCTTGTTAGTCACAAGGATGCTCTGGCGGTTCGATCCGTCGTTGGCACGGTATAGCGTGTAAATGGCCTGTTGCTTTTCCGCAGGCTTCAGAAGGAATCTTTCAGGAACCTCGCGGATACCGTCTCCTTTGTTTGTATGGTAGACTTCGATTGCGTCGTAGCCGCCCAGGCGCGTGCCAAGGGCTTTTATCATTTCGTTTGTTTTTAAAATATCCTCAAAGTTTGCGGCAGGCTCGAAATCCGGGCCAACGAGACCCGTCTCAAACGATTCGCCCTCCGCACCTATCGGCGTGAGCGCCACGAACCATTTGTAGTTCTTCATTCCGTACGCGGCGCCGAGAGAGGCGTTGTATCGGAGCTCCTTTTCGAAAAGCAGCGGGTGGGCGCCCTTGATTATCATACTCTGCAGATAGTAGCCGGTATCCGCGTTGTACTTGATTCCCGCCTCCCGGACCATGTCGATCGCGCCGTAGAAGTCGGAGGCGAACGAGTTGTTCACGCGGAACGGGTAGAAGTCAAACGACAGATAGCGCATCCTTCGCGCGCCGCCGGCGACAGCAGCGTATTCGGTGTAGTATTCCTCCGTGCCTCCAAAATTGAAAGGCGGCAGAAGGTTGAGATGCGGTATCAGGTGCGGGTTGTACTCCTGGATGAGCCTGTGGACCTTCGCGTACTGCGTGTATTCCTCGTGGGGTTCGTCGCAGAGGTAGAGTCCGTACAATCCGGCGCGGTTCTCGTATTTTTGAACGGTGGCGATTATCTCCTTGTCAGTCATTTTGAGATAGCCTCCCTCGCCGCCTTCCCGGTCGCACACCGAGTACGCAAGGCCGAGCTTGTTACACAGGTAGATCATGTACATCGTGACGTTGTTGCCGACCTTGTCGTGAAAACGCGTATCCTCGATGTATTCCACACCCGCGTTCTTGAGGATTTGGAGCCCTTTTACGTACGTTTCCGGCGAACCGAAGGACGAATGGTAAAAAGCGCTGACGCGGAACTCGTCCGTTGTCTCTTCCTTCACTGTCACGCGGCAGGAAGCGCGGTCGGTGCCGTCATATACGTAAATTACCGTCTCGCCCGGAGCCGCGGGAGTGATCAGTCCTTTGGTGTTGACACGTGCGATCGAGGGGTCGGCAGAAAAGAATCTGAGTTTTTCCCTTGATTTAGGCTGCGTACCGTCCCTGTAGTAAAGCACCTTCAGCTGCTGCGTGGTGTCGGGATCGCGGTAGAGCCAGATGTCGTCGCGGTTCAGAATCATGTTGTTTCCAGTGGTTATCCGACCCGTCACTTCGAATTCTGCCAGCGCGAGATATGCGCCTCTTCCGTCTGCGCCGAAGCCCGCAGTTCTTGTCACCAGCTTCACGTACGAGGCCTCAACCGGATCGAAGCCGACCGTGAGTCCCTGTTTTGCCTGCTCCGCGGAAGCGCCGTCCACTGACGCCACCTTCGTATAGTTTTCGTTGTCGGTTGAGACGAAAACGTCGAAGTCGACCGGGAAGCCTGCCTCTTCGCCCTTAAGCGGGTAAAGTTTGACGCCTTCAACGATGTACGTTCCCGCGAGGTCGACCATAACGTAGTGCGGCGCGGAGGTGTCGTTCCCCCTCCCCCACTTTGTCGAAAATCCGTGTGACAGGTCTCCGTCGTTCAGGAAAAGATTCGAAAAGCCCTCGTCGTCTTTCGACGAGGATGCGACGGCAAAGCCTTCGCGCGCCACGTTCGAGGCCTTCAAAGACGTTTCGGTAAAAGGCGGCAACGGGCCGGTTTCTTCCGCGGGTTCCTTCCCGCAAGCGCTAAAAATCATAACAACTGTCAGCATTAACAAGATAAGCAGAGCCTTTCTTGACATAATACCTGTTCCTTTCGTGTAATAGCCGGCCGCGCATTTTTTGCAGGCGCGGCCGGCTTTGGCTTTATTTAGATGTTATTCCGGCTTTGGCGGTTCTCCGCAGCATCCGGTTACCCTATGGATTTCATGAATGCCGTTACCGCGGCCGCCATGTCCACGTTGCCATGGTCGTACCTCTCGACTGCCATAATGAGCAGGAGGTCGCCCGCTTCGAGCTCGCGGAGAGCGTTCTGCATTACCGTTTCGCCGGATTCTTTGACCTGGCCGTCCGGACCCATAACAGTGCTCGACACCGTGTTGAAGTCGCCTCTGTGCGTCACGGTCACCTTGCTGAAGTCCTTCGCGATGTAGGGCGCGATCGCATGCCTGAACGAGTCGCCGATTATGACTGCCTTGGCGGTCGTGGAGGCGTCAGATTCGAGAATTCTGAGTTCGCTGTTGGGGTCGACGTTCCCGCCCACCACGTTGTTGGAGTAGCTGTACGTCTGCGTGACCGTGATTTCGGGCTTGTAGTTCACGGAGTAGCCGGTGTAGTGCGAGGCCGGGCCCACGCCGAGGGATACAAGGTCACCGCTCGCGTAGTCGGTCAGTTCGACTTCGACGTTCTGGAGACCCGTGGTGGGCATTCCCAGCGACGCGTAGACCTGCATCGCGCCTATGAAGCCGCCGACGCTGTTCCAGTGGGTGTCCTGCTGCAGGTAGGTCTCGTAGAGGATCTTGCCGGATTTCAGCTGTGAAAGCGGGTAGACGTAGTGGATTGGGCTGTTGTGGTCCTTGAGGTACTTCACGAACACCGGTTCGCGCTTCGCGGAGTCGTCCACCACCGTCAGACCGGAGGGCATGTACTCGCCGTAGACCTGTTCCTTGTTGGGCGGGATCAGGAACGCGACCTTGATGCCCTTCTCCTCGCAGATTTGGTGGAGCTCCTCGTAGATCGACGCCCACGCGGCGCATTCATCCTCGGAGAGCACGTTGTCGCCCTGGTAGTAGCCGACGCTGTTGTCGCCCGCGTAGAAGTACCAGTCGTGAATTCCCTTGAAGCCCGCGCCTTCGTAGGTGATGGGCCGCCTGGAGTTGAAGAAGCCGGGCAGACTCGTCCTGAGAACGACGTTGCTGACCTTTCCGTTGCCGCACTTCGTGCATCTTTCAAGAACGTAGCCGTCGTGGGCGAACGTCGCCTCCTGCTCTCTGACGACAGCGTAGTCGTGGTCGCAGGAAGTCGATTCGCCGGGTCCGGGCGTCGGGGTGACGTCGGTTTCACCGTTTCCGGCGTAAATTACGTACTCGGACAGATGCTTGGCGGTGAAAGTGACCGTGCCTTCGTCGTAAACCGCGCTCACCGGTTCGAGGGTGCCGCTGTCGGTAAGGCGCGCGACCCTTATATTTTCGCTCTCGACGTCACTGGGTTTCTGGTACTTGAAGGACACCTCCGCCCTGCCGCCTCCGAGACTTGTGACGCGATTTTCGCCCGCCAGCGCCTCAATCGAGAATATCGCCGACACGATCTTGTCGGAAATCGCGTTCTTTTGCGCCTCGTTCAGTTCCGAAGCGTTAATCTCCTTCGCGCTGAAGGTCAGGTTGCTCCCGTTTTTCAACGCGGAGGCCAGCGCTCCGAATCCCGGTTTGTCCACCGCGACACGGCAGTCCTTAAGGATGAACTGAACGTATTTATAGTCGCCCATTCCCGACGCGATCTCCGCCGCGGCCTTGCCGTCCAGCTCGAGAATGCTCCGCGAGTAGGCGTTCAGCATCACGTCCCTGTCCGCCGAAACCGTGACGTTCGAAGAGTCGAACATTACCGGCTGCTCGGGGTCCACCTTTCCGCGAATCGTAAAAGTAATGTCTCCGTGGTCGGTGTCGGTTATGAACACCTCGCCGGTCGCGAACCTGACCGCCAGGAATATCGGGTTGTCGCCTTTGATGCCTTCCAGCGAGAGCTGTACCGAGAATCTTCTCGCATACTCGCCGGCGGCGTCTCTCACGGCGCTCTCCTCGGGCGTGAACCAATCCTGGCTGAACACCGGCTCGGCGTCTCCCAGCTTGTACCCGAAGGACTCGATCTCCTTCGTGAAGCCTGCCCAGCCGCGGAACAGGAGGGTCGAATAGATGCCTTCGCTGTTGTCGAGTATCCTGCCGAACTGGCTGATTTTCGGAATCGCAGAGCCGTCGCCCAGGCCGAAATTCGCCACGTCGTCGACCATTATCGTATCGAGCCAGCAAGCGATCAGTTCGACGCGCTCGCCTTCAAAAGGAGTCGGCGTTGGCGTGGGTTCGGAAACAGGCTCCGTGGTCGGCGGAGGCGTCGGCTCGGGCGTGAAGTACGGAGTCGGCTCCGCGGTTGGCCCCTCTGTCTCTTCGCCGAAAAGGTCGCCGAAATCAGGCGTGGGTTCCGTTCCCTGCGTCGCGTTGGGATCCGGCGTGCCCTTCACCTTCGCGAGGGCGTCGTAAATCGGATCCATTATATGGTCGTTGTAGAAGTCCGACATGGAGCGGTCCATGCCGTTCACCGCCGAGATGATGGAATTTCTCATCGGCGAGTGGTCGTTCATGAAGGTGTTGATCTTCGCGAAGTAGTCGTTGGAATACTCTTTCGGGAATTCCGCCAGCTGCCTGATCTCGCCCGTTTCCTTGTCCGGCTCGGAGTCCAGCCCCGCGAGGCCAAGCACCCACACAAGGGCTATCACCGCCGCGACAACGCAAACCGTGACTATCGAAATGACCTTGTTTCCGTCAATTTTCTTCATTTCGAACACCCCCCGTCAGAAATTCTGGTAGATTGAAGGTGCGTACGAACCACCGACTATCTTCATGAGACTGAGCACAAAAACTGCCGCCAGGAACACGAGTTCGAGTATCTTGACGTATTTTTTATCCTTGATCTTGGCAAAAGGCCCTGCGAGCGGCCTCTGCAGAGCGCCGCTGAAAACGATGCCGCAGACCATGGCGATGATTATTTCGAGGCTCAGGTACGACAGCACGGAGTAGCCCGCTGTCGACCCCCTGAACGAGAACATCTGGCCGATAAAGCTACCCGCGAACGCGAGCGTGTCGGACCGGAAGAACACCCACCCAATCATGATGACAAGTATCATGTACAGCCAGTTCAGCGGCTTCACCGGGTTCTTTTTGAGCAGGTCGCCCAGGAAAAGCCTCTCGATAATGCTGAACACGACGAAAATGAGCCCCCAGACGATGAACGTCAGGTTCGCGCCGTGCCAGATTCCCGTCACGAAGAATACGACCGCCACGTTGAAGCACGCCCTCGCCTTGCTGCAGCGGCTTCCTCCCAGCGGAATGTAAATGTAGTCCTTGAACCAGCTCGACAGCGAGATGTGCCACCTGCGCCAGAATTCCTGCACCGAGAAGGCGGTGTAAGGGTAGTTGAAGTTCTCGTCGATCTTGAAGCCCAGCATGCCGCCGATGCCGATGGCCATGTCGGTGTAGCCGGAAAAGTCGTAGTAGATCTGGAGCGTGTAGAGAATTATTCCCAGCCACGCGATTGGAGCGCCCATTTTGTTCACGTCCATGTACGTCTTCTGGGAGTTGAAAATCTTGTCCACCGCGATTGCGACCACGTTGGCGATGAGGACCTTCTTGCCGAGACCGTAAATAAACCTTCTGAGTCCCGCCGTGAAGCCGTCAAACGTGTGCTCTCTGCGCTCGATCTGGCTGCCGAGATTCGCGAACCGCATGATCGGGCCCTGGGTCAGCTGCGCGAGGAGCGTCATGTAGAGCGAGTATGTCAGAATGTTCTTCGCGGGCTTGATTTTTTCCAGATAGACGTCCGTGATGTAGGAAATCGTCTGGAACACAATGAACGAGAACGCCAGCGGCATCACGACCCTGAGCACTCCCTCGGCCACCGCGCCGGTGCTGAAATTGAGCAGCCCCTTCATCGCCTCGCCGAAGCTTTGGCTCGCCTTGAACATGTTGAACATGCTTATGAACATCGTCGTGTACTTAAAGAACACGAGCAGCCCCACATCCAGAAGCAGCGTCACGATGAACACCGCCCGCCTCGTTCCCTTCTTCTTCACCGGGTCGATGGCGCCCATCACAATCGCGGAGAAGTAGTTGACGGCGATCATGCCGATGAACAGGAAAAGCTCGTTCACGCCCCCGAAGGCGTAGAACACAAGGCTTGAAACCAGCAGAAAGATGTTCCTCGCGGTCGTTTTTGCGCGCTCATTCCTGATGAAACCCATCAGGTAGTACACAATCAGCACCACCGGCAGGAACAGTTCTATGAACAAAACCGATGCAAACTCCATAATTGTCCTTCCGTCTCTATAATAAACCGGGCATTTCCGCGTGAACGCGGCGGTATTGCTATGTCCCGTTAAGCCAATGAAATTATACAAAAGAAGCGCCGCAGATTCAATCAAAAAATGCGCGCGGGGACGTGAATGCTTGCGGGAAACGCTGTGTCACGCCGCTTTCGAGACTTGATGCTTGAACCGTTCACGGACACGTGTTAGAATAGAGGCGGAAATAAACCGGAAGGAGGCGGCCGCCGATGGCTGAAAAGAAAACCTTAAAACACATTATGATCCGTTCTATAGCGGTTTTGTGCTCTCTGACGCTTCTCTGCCCGCTTTTCGCTCTTTCAGCATGTAAACGTCCGCAGGGCGGAAATGCTGCCACGCCGGAAAACGTGGACAACAGCACGGACGACCCGAAAGGCGACCGGCCCGCGATGATCAGGGTCGGAGGCAAGTTGTATTACTCGACTAACGCCATGGTGTTGTACGTAGACAAATCCGATATTATCGGGTACACGACATCCTACACAGACGGCGAACCGTCGAAGGACGGCGAAACGAACTTCTCGCGCAAACTCGGTCTTCCCTACGCATGGGAGGGGGACGGAATAGCGGTCAAGTATTCCGAACAGTGGCATTTGTTTCTGCCGAAGGACGGGAACACGCCTGATGAATCTCAGAATTTTGTGAATTTATTCGATTACACGCCGGATTATGATTCGACGGACACGCGCGACGCCGGCCGGTTCCTTGAAACGCTGAGGCGCGACGGTTATCACCTGGACGGCGAAATCCACAAAAATTACAATGTCGACGGTATTAAAGAAGTGTTTAACATCACTCCCGCGGCCATCGCGGAGCAGGAGCCGGAACTTGAACTGTTCCTGGTGAAGGACGGGTATCACTGCTTCATGATGTATAAGGGGGCGATCTACAGTTACGATACCTTCGGCGGCCACCACCACCGTCTGGTTCTGTGGGATTACGATGAAGACGGCACAAAGGACCTTTTTTCGTACTGTTCCTACGGGTCTGGCGTCACCTATCTTGCCTTATGGGTCACGAACCTTAAAACTATGGAGACAAAGTCGGTCATCACCCGCGGCGTGCTCTGGGTGGCAGGATTCACTTTCAATTATGACGGCAGTTCGATATTCCTGGACGGAAAGAAACTGACGTATTCAGACGGAGAATTTCACTGTGAAGGCCTGGCACTGGGCGTGCAGGGGATGTTGTCGCAGTAAGGCGGCGCAGGTAATTAATAAATATAAAAAGGGGCTGTTTGTAAGTTCACAATTTGGTGCAGGATATAAGCACTGCACGGTGTATAGAAACTATCTGGGATGGAAGGGAGAATAAACCATGAGTAATGCGAATTATAAAAAGTATTGTTGGTATTCTCTTGCGGTAGCCGTTGCTGTGTCCATCTACCCTCTGTGCATGGGCATAAGAGTTATTGCAAAAATGGCTCAGAACGGAGCGGTTCCTATCGAGGAATACCCAAAGTACATCATTCCATATACACCGATTGCGATTGCTCTGATCGTGGGCGTACTGTTAATTCCTTTGTTCCAAAGACTGTCCAGGAAGCTTGATTTGCTCTTTGGCTCTATTACTTCCGTTGCCGTATTTTTTCTGGCTGAAAGAATCATGGAGACAAAAGTGCTTGTTCAGGCGCAGGGACTGGTCGTTCTTGAGAGCTGGCAGATGGCGCTTTGCTACGTGCCTCCAGAAATGTACGAAACCAGGACGTGGGAAGCCGTGGACGTGCTCCTTGGAGGCTACAGCCCCGCATTTAAGATCCACTTCTATCTGATTTCGGTTGTGATCATTGTATCGCTTCTAAATTGTTTTTATGGTTTTGCCAAAATGATTTTAACGGAGGATAACAGCCGAAAAAAGGCATTGTCGATCCAAACGATAACGAGCGTAGCATTCCTGGGAATGTGTATCTGGGCTTGTTTTACCGC
>DBXM01000034.1:1491-31933 GCA_002309655.1 Mageeibacillus sp. UBA1212 | reverse complement strand
CGGCAAGCACAACAACTGGTCGCTCCGCACCGACACCGGCGTCAACCTCTTAAGACCCGGCAAGGACCCGGCCCACAACAAGCTCTTCCTGCTCATTCTGACCGCAGTTCTCTCCGCGGTCGACAAGCACCAGGACCTCCTGAGAATCGCCGTGGCGTCCGCTTCCAACGACAGGCGTCTTGGCGGCAACGAAGCTCCACCCTCCGTGGTTTCGGTCTTCATCGGCGACGACCTGAAAGCCATTCTCGACGCGGCATCGGACGGCCGCGGCTTCTGCGTGAATCCCGAACGCACCCGCCTCAACTCCGGCGTGCAGGCCCTTCCTGACTTCAGCCGCGACACCACCGACAGGAACCGAACCGCCCCGATGGCCTTCACCGGGAACAAATTCGAATACCGCATGCTCGGCTCCGGTTTTTCCGTCTCCGAGACCAACGTCATCCTGAACACCATTGTGGCCGACGAACTCGCCGCCTTCGCGACACGCATCGAAAACGCGGAAGACAAGGAATCGGAAATCGACTCGATCATCGCCGGCGAGTACCTCCTTCACCGGAGAATCGTCTTCAACGGCAACTGCTACTCGCCCGAGTGGGAAAAAGAGGCCGAAAAGCGCGGTCTTCTCAACCTGAAGACCACCGTCGACGCGCTCCCCTACCTCACCTCGGACAAGAACATCAGCCTCTTCACCCGCAACAACATCTACTCGGCCACCGAGATCAGGAGCCGCCAGGAGATCCTTTACGACAAATACTGCAAGGAGATCGCGATAGAAGCCAACACGATGCTGGAAATGGCCCGCAGGCAGATCCTCCCGGCTGTTCTGGACTTCTCCTCCGGCCTCGTCGAAGCCTGCGCGAAACGCTACGAATTCGACAACAACGCGTTTAAGTGCACGGAGCAAAAGCTCCTCGACCGCATAGACCCGCTCGCCGGCGCGCTGCTCTCCGACATCGACGCCCTCGCCGAAACTACCGAGAACGCCGCGGCAGCCGGAACCACCGTGGAACGCGCCGTAGAATGCCGCGACAACGTCATTCCCGCCATGGGCAGGCTTAGAGAACACGCCGACTCCCTCGAAAACCTTGTCGGCGCCGACCGTTGGCCGTTCCCGACCTACGCGGATCTGCTCTACGGCGTGTAACACGCACTAATCGAACATACAAAAAGCACCCTCCCGGCATTGATCAGCCGCCAAATAAGAGGGTGCTTTTTCATTTTAAATCATCTCAAGAAAAGATTTCAGTCGGCGCCCGAGCTGCTTTCTATCATTCTGCTCTCATGGCACGTCAGATAAATAATCTGCCGCTTCCCCGCGATCTCGCCAAGAATAGTCGCGATGTCCCGCATGTTCTGCGCGTCAAGGTTCACGAACGGGTCGTCCAGCACAATAAAGTTGGTCTTGTCGCCGTAGAGCACGTCGATAAGCGCGAGCTTCACGCACAGTCCGACGGCGGCCAGCTGCCCCTTGCTGAGATGCTCCTGCCCGCGTTTGATACCGTTCGCGGTAAACTCCACGTTGAAATTCCTGTTGACGGTTATCTCGCCGCCGTAAACTTCATTGAGCGCCCCGCGGTAGTGATCGAACTTGGACAGCACAGGCTTGATATACCGCTCGACGATCGAATCGTACGCGTCCTTGATGAGCTGCTTCGTCTTTTCGATATCCCGCTTTACCCGCCGGTACTCGTCAAGCTTGCGGTTCTCCTCTTCCATTCTCGCGTCGGCGTCTATAATAAGCTCCGCCCGCGACTCAAGCCGTTTGATTTCCGAGTCGCAGAAGTTCGCGCTCTGCGCGGTTTTTTCCTTCTTTTCGGCAATTTCTTCAATCCTGGCAGGGTCGAAAACGACCGGTTCGGCGGGAATGTTCTTCTCGGAAACAAACTGAAGCAGCCTGGTCTTTCTGGTCTCGATTTCGGCGAGTTTTCCGGCAGCGAAGGCTTTGTCGACCTCAAGCGCCTTTATCCTGTCGTACGGATTCGCACTCTCTCCGGACCTGTCAGGCGTGTACTTTTCGAAAAACGAATTTACAACCACGAGCTCCGCGTCTACCGCGCTCCTCAGCTGCGCCCTCTTCGCGGCGACGCTCTCTCTTTCCGCTTTCAGATTTTCCGCAGCTACGGCCATATTCTTGAGGTTTATGTATTTCTCGCGAAGGCTGCCGCCCTGAACGGAACACTTTTCGAAAAATGAACCGAGGCTCTGCTTTACCGGTCCGGCGCCGCTCACTTCGGCGGAAATGCGCTCCCTCAAGCCGGAAATCTTCTCAACGTAATCCCTGTAGTTCTGCGCGTCGATCCGGAACCGCTCCGCCCCGGCCGCGTCGTCTCCGTAATCTCCGAAAACGCCGGTCAGCCTGACAATCTTCTCCTTTGCCTCCTTAAGGTCCGCCTCAGCCTTTGCCCGCGCGGCCTCTCTTTGAAACTTAGCCTGTTTCCGGCCGCGCGCCCCAAGCGCAAAAAGCACTATCCCTGCCGCCAGCAGGACGAATCCCGCCACAAAAAGCGCAATATTCAGCCACGCGACGCCGCTTTTTACAAACGTAAACACCACGCCGCCCGCGAGAGTCAGCAGAGCCGCAACCGCGAGCGCGATTCCCGCCTTTCTGAGCTTTTCCTCTACTGCCAAAGCCGAAGCCGAGCCGGAACCCGAAGCGCCTGCGTTATGCCCGTAGTTTTCAACGCCAAACGCCCTGACCTCCCGGTCCGCCTCGTCACGCTTCTTGATTGCCTCAGGAAGCATCTCCAGCGCCTTCGCCACCGCCTCTTCGCGACCCGCGAAGGTCTCCCTCAAAGACGCGCTGTCGGCTTCGGCCGCTCCCGCAACGGCCCTTAGGCTGTCTAAAGCCGCGTCCGAAGCCTCCGCTTTCTCAACGTCCCTTCCTATTTCTTCGATTTTCGCGTCGTCAAGTCCGCCGACAGAGGCGCAAATCTCCTCGAACCGCCGCAACTCAGCCTCTTTTTCGGCCGGAAAAACGGTGCCCGAAAGAACGTTCTCATTCCGCAAATAATCCGAAACGGCATCCTTCACCGTTAGTATCTCCGCGTCTTCGGGGAAACCGGACGGATAACCCGAAAGTATGTTGCGGTATTCAGTTTCCGCATCTCCAACGTTTTTACGCAGTTCATCCGCGTACGCGCACGCGTCCGCAAGCTCCTTTTGCTTCCTTTCAGCCTCTTCTTCCGCCTTGAGCGCCGCGAGCTGTTCCGCCAGCGAGCCTCTCCTCTCATACAGTTCCGAAAGAGTCTTCTTCAGCACCCTGTATTCAGCCGCCTGCGCCCTCAGCTCCGAGATGTTCCGCTCGCACTCCGCGATCAGAGTGTTGTTCTTGCCTGAGCCCTTCTTGTCGTACTTTTTCAGCTGCTTGTCGAGCTGCTCAACTGCCGTCTCATAGTGGCCGTCGTCGCTCACGATACTGCTTCCAAGCTTCTGGCTTATGTCGTTGGTCGCCCCCGGCTGCATGCTGTCGCCGGTCATGAACATTATCTTCCTGAAAGACTCCTCGTTGATGCCCAGCAGCTCCTCGCCGACCGGATTCTCGAAAACGGTCTCAACTCCGTCCACGTACACGACTACCGTGTCGCGCGTTTTCGACGTCTTGTCAAAGGTACGTTCCACCCTGTAAAGCGCGTTCCTGCCGTTCTTCTCCGCGGTAAACTCCAGCGTTCCGCCGTAATTCCCGCCCGAGAACGGATAGTACGTCTTTCTGTTGCTGATTTTGACTTCTACCTTCGACTCTTTCGATTCGCGCTGCGTCTCCATGCCGTAGAGCATGACCGTGAGAAATTCCGCGAAAGTGCTCTTGCCGCCTCCGTTGCCCAGCAGGTAGGCTGTCACGCCCTCTCCGAACTCGAAATCTTTACCGGTGATCTTACCGAAGTTTTCAATATGACATCTGACAAGCTTCACAGTACAGTCACCTCACTTTTATGTCTTCCCTGAGGTTCCCGGAAAGCGCCTTGAAACCGAGCGCGGCAATCCTCTTTCTGTCCGCGTCGCTCAAATCCGGATCCGCTTCAAGCTTTCTGGCAAACTCGCCGCGCAGTGAAATCTCGTTCAGGAATCCTTCGTAATCCGGTTCTTCGGTGCTGAGGTTTTTGACCGACAGCGCAAAGAATCTGCCGCTTAGCGAATTTTCCAAAGTGGTCTCCAGACCGTCCGTGTCGAACGGAGTCGCACCCTCAATAACGATCCGCATCAAGTCCTTGTCCGGCACACCCGCGACAGCCTCCTCGCAGACGTCGGCCGCGTTCTCCTTCGAAACCGTTTCCGAAATGTTCACGTGGATCTCGTGAATGGTCCTCTGCGCAAAAGGCACAAACCTCGTCGCGACGCGCGCCCCGGGCCTGTCCGTCTCTATAAGCACGAACCCCTTCGCGCCGGTCTCGTCAAAGCCTCTCCCTTCAGGCGTTCCGCAATAGGCGTACTCGCCCCACATATCAATCGGCCCTCCGGAGTAGGAATGAACGTGTCCCAGCGCCATATAGTCGATGCCCTTCGAGGCGTAGTCCTGGATGACGATGCTGTCCGCCGACGACCCGATCTGCCCGTGCAGCATCACGATGTTCACGAACGCGGGATCAGTCGTAAGCGAAGCCGCGGCCGCCCTCTTGCCCTTCTCGGGAAGTTCCATACCATACACGCGAACGTCGCCAAACTCGTAATATCTCCACTCGCTCCCGAAAGTCAGAAGGTTCTCCGGCGCCTCTTCCGAAAAGCGGTCCCCTGTGTCGTGATTTCCCTTTAAATAGGCAAAAACAACATCCGGATGGGTGCGCACGACGTGGTAAAAATAGTTCTTGTCGTCAAGCATCGGCTCGTTTTCGTCAAAGACGTCGCCGCAAAGAAGCACCGCCGCGCAGCCGTTTTGAGACGCATAGTCCGCGATCCTTCTGAATGTGTAGCGCAGCTCCGCTTTTCTGGTCGCCGCCTTGTCGGGCGTAAGCCTGGTGCCCATTTTCGACCCTAAATGAAGGTCGCCGGTGTGGATAAATTTCATCAGTACCTCCGGAAGCAAAATGTGGAATAAGGAATAAGAGATAAGCCTGCGTGTTTCGCACGAAGACGACTTTTAGCGGCCGCACTTTACATTGCGTCTCTCACTTGACCGCTTCGCGGAATCGCTCGCGCCGCCAATGTAAAGCTGCGGCGTTTTGAAGTGAGGAAGTGGTTTGCGATAGCTAAACCGGAGGCTGAGTGGAAATACACAGGCGCATCCGTCCATGCTAATTATACCACATTCCGCCCCTCTCTTCTACCTCCCCGCGGCAACTATTTTATTCTCCGCAAAATTCTTTTTTCCGGGAAATGCCGGAAAATATTCCACGCCGAGTTTCATAAAAAAAACTTTCACAGCCGCAGCCCGTGAAAGCTCTTTCAGTCTTTTATTCCGGAAAATCAGGCAAACTACTTCAAGCTCGCATAGAACAAAATGAAGAACACGATTGCAATCGTGAAGTAGAACAGCCCGACGAAGAACAAAAATCCGTAGCCGGTGGCCTTCCGCTTTTCCTTCTGTTCCTGAACGTAGTCGTAGAACGTCTCGTGCGGGTGCGCGGTTCTGCCGCCCGGTATCAACGAACGCGTCAGGTAGCGGAACAGGTAGCCTATTCCAGTGAACGCGCCCTGCCCCGACAGCCAGACCATCGTTCCCGCGAAAATCAGCAGCAACCCGGGAACCGTGAACGCGTCGCACAGAATTTTGTAGAGCTGCGTCCTGTTCTCGGCCTGCGAGGGCTTCAGGTAGATGAGCAGAGCCACAGTAATAAGGGCACCGCAAATGAATGCGATGCCGTATTTTATTACTGTTTTGATTATTTCCGATTTGTCTTTCTTCATAGAAATCAAATGCACGTGGAATAACCGCTCAAACTGTTCTACACAAGTCGTGAAAGAAGAGCCTTAAATCAGCTATTCCCTCAAATTCCAAGCTCTTCGCGGTACTTCTTCTCCTCAGGATCGTTGCAGTACACAAAGTGTCCGGGAAGGATCTCGCGCATCGACGGCTTGAATTCCGTGTAGTCGTGCTCGGCGATCGGATTGTACGTGATACGCACTCTTCTCTTCTCGCTGTGCGGGTCGGGAAGCGGAATTGCCGACAGAAGCGATTTCGTGTAGGGATGCAGCGGGTGCGCGAAAAGTTCGTCCGACGTTGCGAGCTCGACCATCTTGCCGAAGTACATGACGCCGATTCTGTCCGAGAAGTACTTGACGACGGAAAGGTCGTGGGCGATGAACATAATGGTCAGGCCGAACCGGTCGCGAAGGTCGTTGAGCAGGTTGATGACCTGCGCCTGGATGGACACGTCCAGAGCCGAGACAGGCTCGTCGGCAATGATCAGGTCCGGACGCATAACGACGGATCTGGCGATACCGATTCTCTGCTGCTGGCCGCCGGAGAACTCGTGGGGATATCTGCCCGCGTGTTCACGAACCAGGCCGACGGTCTCGAGGATCTCGTAGACCTTCTCTTCGATGTAGGCCTTGTCCTTGATGCCGTTGATGACCATGCCCTCGGAAATGATCTCCTTGACGGTCATACGTGGGTTCAGCGACGCGGCGGGGTCCTGGAAGATCATCTGGATCTTGGTGACCAGGCGAGTCTTTTTGGCAATCTTGCGGTCGGTTTTGTACTTCTTCTTGAGCTGCTTCTGCTTTTCGGGGTCGTCAGCGGCGGCGGCGAGTTCCTTCGCGTACTTCTCGTCGACTTCTTTGACGAGCTTGTCCGCGTATTCCTTGTCGCATTTCTTCTGGTCGAACTTGGCCGCTTCGATGTCCTCTTTGGCCTTCTTGATGATCTCCTTGTCCTTTTCCGCGTTTTCGGGGTGTTCCTTCATGTCGCGGCGGGCTTCTTTAATGGCGTCCTTGTAGGACTTGATTCCCGCGCAGATCCTCTGGCCGTGGAAATAGACCGAACCCGAAGTGATGTCGTAGATCTTGATGATCGAACGGCCGGTGGTGGTCTTGCCGCAGCCGGTTTCGCCGACCAGACCGAAAACCTCGCCCTTCTTGATGTCGAAGCTGACGTCGTCGACGGCCTTCGTGGTGTGCTTCCGGTTGATTCTGAAATACTGGCAAAGGTGCTCAACACGGAGCAGAACTTCTCTGTCGTTCGTATTGTTATCCATTGTTTTCGCCTCCCTCCGCAAGCTTGTCTCTCGCTCTCATGCGCTCGATCCTGTCGGTGATGGTCTTGGGAATGTCGACCTTCGGGGCGTCGGGATGGAGCAGCCAGGTCGCTGCCCAGTGGGAGTCGGAGATCTTGAATATGGGCGGCTGTTCCTCAAAGTCGATCTTGAGGGCGTACTTGTTACGTACCGCGAATGCGTCGCCGGCGGGCGGATAGATCATGTTCGGCGGGGTGCCGGGAATGGCGTCAAGCTTCTCGGACGTGTCGAGGTCGGGCATTGACGACAGAAGCGCCCAGGTGTAGGGATGCCTCGGATCGTAGAAGATGTCGTCGGCGGTACCGTATTCAACGATCTTGCCGGCGTACATAACCGCGATCTTGTCGGCCATGTTTGCGACGACGCCGAGGTCGTGCGTGATGAATATGACCGAAAGGTTCCTCTCCGCCTTGAGCTTGTTGATGAGCTCGAGGATCTGCGCCTGGATCGTAACGTCAAGCGCCGTCGTAGGCTCGTCGCAGATGAGGATGTCCGGGTTGGCGGCAAGCGCGATAGCGATAACGATACGCTGCCTCATACCGCCGGAGAACTCGAAGGGATACTGGTAGTATCTGATACGGGGCTCGGGAATACCGACCTCCTCCATCAGCTTGATGGCCTTCTCCCGGGCCATGCTCTTGGTGACCTTGCTGACCACGTCGTTGGCGCGCGCCTTGAAAAAGTCGACGAGATCGATGGCTCTGGCCCTGAAATCGATGGATTTCGACGCCTCGAGGTAGTTCTCGTAGCGGGTGGTGAGACGGTCGGTGACGAGAAGCATATTCCCGCGAATGTCCTCGAGGGGAACGATGTTCTTCGGGGTGACCTTCCAGTCGACCTTCTTACCTCTCGCGATCAAACGGTCGCGTCTGGCGCTCTGACGCGCGAATCTGGCCTCTTCCTTCGGGTTGTTCTTCTTGTAGTGGAAGTACTGGTCGATGGCGTCGGAAAGGCCGCTCCTGAACGTGTACGCGGCGGAATCCTTGATGTGCTCAAGCCTGTCGATGGATTTCTCGACAAGGGTCGAAATGTCGGCGCACTTGCCTTTCGCGGTGGATTTCACCAGTTCTGCCGAACGGTAGTAATCCCTGTACGCGGGCATCTCCTCGAGAACCTGCTTCTTGTACTCGAGGGCGGTCTCGTAGGAGTACTTGATGCCCGCCACGGCCAGCTCCAGGAACCTGTTCATGAAATTCGTGTCCAGGTATTCGAGGGCCATCGAGTTGAGCTCGGAGGTCTTCATCGAGAGAAGGTCCGCCTGCGGGTTCGTGAGCTTGTAGTAGCCGATTCTGAAGAAGTCCGGCTTTTCGCGGGTGGACAGCGTTTCGAGGGTATCTTTGAAACCGGTAAGCACCTTCTCCACGTCTTCCGGCAGGGGCTCGGTATCCCAGTTGGAGACCTTCCTGGCGCACTCGCGCAGCTTGGTCTTGTACTCGGCGAGCTTTTCCTTGCAGCCGTTCACGAAGAAGTCGTCTTTAACGGACGAGAGCTTGTTCGCGCAGGAATTGATTCTGTCCTTGCGGTCCACCTTTGCCTTCCTGGAGATCCTGAAAAGCATATCCTCGACGGCCGCGGAAATGTCCATAGCCGCAGTCATGGACTCGTTGAAGCTCTTGGCAAGCTTCGTTCCGACGATGTTGAAGTTGTCGAACGTCTTGATGGCGGCTTTGATCTCCGAAATCGTGGCGGTGTCGTTCCCGTCCACGGCGGCGATCATGTTCTTCTGAAGCACCTTCAGATAAGTGTTGAATTCTTTTCTCGCCTGCCTGCGGTTGACCTTGCTCTTAAGGAGCATGGCCTCGGTAAGCTGCTTGCCTATCTTGACGATGGGGTTGAGGGACGAGAGCGGGTTCTGGAAGATCATTGAGATCTTGTCGCCGCGGATCTTGTACATTTCGTCCTCGGGAATCTTGAGCAGGTCTTTGCCGTCGTAAAGGATCTCGCCGGAGTTGACGATGGAGTTTCCCGCAAGAATGCCGAGAATTGCCTTCGACGTGACGGACTTGCCGGAACCGGATTCACCGACTATCGCAAGAGTTTCTCCTCTTTCAAGGTCAAAAGAGATGTTCCTGACCGCGTGGAGGATACCTGTCTGAGTGCGGAAAGAGATCTGTAAATTCTTAACTTCCAAAATTTTGTCAGCCATTTTGTTCATCCTCCTTCCCTTTTATTCAGAGCCGCGGAGCGACGGGTTGAACGCGTCGCGCAGACCGTTGCCGAACAGGTTGAAGCTTATCATCAACAGCGAGATGACAAGCGCCGGGAATATCATCAGGTGCGGGTAGTTCATCCAGATTGCGGAGGCGTCGGAGAGCAACGTGCCGAGAGAAGTCGTGCCGGAGCCGCCGAGCTTGACGATACCGAGGAACGAGAGCATCGACTCCGAGAATATGAATCCCGGTATCGAGAGCGCCGAAGCGGTAATGATTGTTCCCAGCGTGTTCGGGAATATGTGTTTCCAGATGATGCGTCTGTCGGAAGCGCCCAGGGTTCTGGCCGCCATGACGTATTCCTGATTCTTAAACCTGTAGAACTGCGAACGCACACGCGCCGCGATTCCGATCCACCCT
The DNA here is from genome assembly GCA_002309655.1 of Mageeibacillus sp. UBA1212. Classification (GTDB taxonomy): domain Bacteria; phylum Bacillota; class Clostridia; order UBA1212; family UBA1212; genus UBA1212. The sequence goes on along the minus strand of DBXM01000034.1, from coordinate 22,197 downwards.
GTCAGCACAAAGGCGAAGATTAGTGAGATTAGCGGCCCCACTTTCTTTGCCAGGTGCATCTGGAACAGCGTGGCCACGACGATGAACGGAACGTCCGCCAGTATGTCGGAAATACGCTCCATGATAATGTCGGTTGCGCCGCCGTAGTAGCCCTCAACGGAACCGTAAAGTGCGCCGATGATAAAGTTGATCGTGCAGACGAGAACGGAGATGCCCAGCGAGAGCCTGATACCTTCGGCAAGTCTCAGCGCCAGGTCGTAGCCCTGGCTGTCGGTGCCGAACATATAGTTGGGTTCAAAGCCGTTCTGGTAGATATAGTAGTTGTAGTAGAGCACGCGGATCCTGTAGAGCGCGGTGTCGTTGTCGCCGCCGCCGACTCTCTTGTAGTAGACAAGATTTCCGCTGCCGTCTCTCTGGTAGTTGTCCTCAAGCGCGATCGAAGTGTCGACGGTGCCGTCCTCTTTCAGGAGGTTGATGCGCTTCGCGTAACCGGAGGCGTTTATCTTGACCGGGTAGCCCTTGGCGTCGGTCTTGTACCAGTAGTTCGCGCTCTTGGCGGAACCGATCAGCTTGTCGTAGTTGTACTCGTTGTCCGCGATGATAGGATAGAGTATCTGAAGGCCCGTCTCCTGCTCATACGCCTGGATCTTTTGGAACGCCTCGAGCTCGACGTCGAAATACATGAAGCCTACCTCCATGTACCTGTCGATTCTCGCGTTGTAGTAGATCCTGTCCGCTTTGGTCGCGGCGTCGTACTTTGCAAAAACTTTGGTAATCTTTCTGATGGGCTGGTATTTATTGCCCTCGAGGGATTCCTGAATGGATTTCCCCTCGCCTTTGGCGTCATAGGCACCGAGACCGATAGCGTACGCAGTGACAAGAGATTTGTCGGAAAAGTCCCTGGACTGGGTGCCGTCCACCCCGAGATTGTACGCCCACTGCAGAACAGGAGGCCTTCTCTGGTAATAGGTGTCCATGAATGAGGAGTCATATCTCCTCTCGAGCAACGGAGTAAGTATCGAGAACAGGAATATGACAATGATAATGCAGAGCGCGACTATAGAAGCCTTGTTTTTCCGGAACCGGATCCACGCGTCCTTAAAGTATCCGATAGGCTTGTCGTCAAATTTTTTATCGGTAAGCTTCACGCCTTCGTTGGCGAAGGTGAGCTTATCCGGCGAAATACTGCCGTGTTTCTTTTCGTCGTAGAATTCGTTAGCCATGTTATCTCTCTCCCATTCTGATCCTCGGATCAATAAAGCCGTAGCTAAGATCAACAACGATACCGGCCAGCAGTCCTATAAACGTATAGAATACCGTATCCATCATAAACACGTCGTAGTCAAGCAGGTTAATAGATGTAAGGTAGAGCATACCGACTCCGGGAATGGAGAATATCTGCTCAATGATGAAGGAACCGATAAGTATTCCTATGAAACTCGAAATAATCATAGGAAGAATCGGAACCATCGCGTTTTTCAAAGCGTGGCGGGAAGTAGCCTGAGCGCGGGTAAGGCCCTTCGTGCGCGCGAGGAGCATGTAGTCGGACGTGAGCGTCTCGGTCAGCTCCGCACGGGTGAAACGGCAGAGACCCGCGATTTCGCCGAAAGAAAGCGCCAGAATTGCGGGAACCATGGATTTGAACATGGCGGGTGTCCACCACGAACCTCCCGCGTCACGAAGCGAGAGCAACGTCAGCGGGAACCACTGTGTCTTGAAACACAGGAAATACTGAACAAGGAAAGCGTAAACGTAGCTCGGCACGGATACGAAGATCATTACACCTGTGGAAATGACCTGGTCCTGCCATTTGTTCTTTTTTATAGCAGCATAGACACCGAAAAGGATGCCCAGTGGTATTGACAAAATCAGTGAATAAACGTTAACAAGAACCGTCGGCAGAAGTCTGTCGCCGATGACCTGGGTTACCGGTTTGCGGAACGAAATATACCACGAGGTACCGAAGTCCCACTTAGTAACAATGTTCTTGTAATATATGAAGAGCTGTGTCAGAAGCGGCTTGTTGTAGCCGAGCGCCTCGAGCCTCTGCTCGATAACAGCCTTCTGGTTGTTATCCATGCCCTCGAAGCTGCGAGGCAAAAGTCTGACAAGGATAAAGCATATTGAGACTATGATGATCAGCGTGAAAACCATCAGCGCCAGTCTCTTAAGTACATATTTTCCCATTGTAGTGACTTTTAATAAAGACTAACCATAATGCGCTAAGGAGGGCCCTAACGCATTATGGTTTCGTCGTGCCGCAGATTACCGGGCCGGTTAGCCCGGAAGCTGCGGATCAATCAATTTTCGTTCAACTCTGAGCTTTAATTATTATTGGTAATTGAGCTCGCCGTTGTTCTGCTTAACGAAAGCATCCCACTCAGCATCGGAGTAGTTGTAGTTCATCAGACGGAGTCCGCCGAAACCGTACATGATGTTGTAGTCTTCGGTGTAGTAGGAAACCTTGTAGGAAAGCAGGCTGCAGGCGGTGGAGTTGGCCAGCGGGATTCTGTAGTAGAACTTCAGGAATTCTTCCTCGAGCTGAGCAGTCAGCTTAAGTTTGAACTCGTTGTCTCTGTTCGCGTACTCACCGGTACCGGTCAAGCAGTTGGACCACCACTGAGCAGTGTGGGTGACTTCTTCGCCGTCAATAACGAATGTGAACTCGTAGGTCTTAGGATCCCAGCAAGCACCCTCGTGGATGGAGGTGTAATCAGGGTCCATGTAAACTCTCATGTTACGGAAAGGATAGAAGGCAGCGCCGCCCCATCCGCCGTAGCCGATGCAGTACTCACCTTTAACAACGTCGCCGTAACGGTCGTTGATGTTGCCGACAGCTTCGAGGGTGAACGTACCGAATCCGGAACCATCAGCAGCAGCGTTCAGGTACTTCTGGAGAAGCGTGACCTGCTGGTTGTCGGAAGAGTCAAGAGCACCCTTCTTCCAGCCGAGGCGGATCTTGATGGGCTCGCCGGCGGTGTAGAGACCTTCGGCAACGAGCTCGTCGCAAGCCTGCTTCATTAGAGCCTTAGCTTCGGTGAGGTTGTAACCGGTAACGGAGTCGTAAGCTTCCTTAAGGGTTGCGTAAGGAGTTCCCTCGCCGTACTGGATTCCGTACAGGTCGCAGATAGCGGCCATAGCGGCATCGGATGCACGGTAGTTGGAAGTAGGATCGTTCCAGACATCGTAGAAGTAAAGCTTACCGATGAAACCGAAGAGCGGCTTGTAGCCGGCAGTTGCGGTAACCCACTCTGCGCGGTCGATAGCCAGCGAGAATGCATTACGGAAAGCGTGGTTCGAAAGAACAACGGAGTTCTGGTTGCCCTTGGAGTTATCCATCTCCTTGAGGGCGTCAACGTTGGTGTTGAAGAAGAGACACATCGAATACGTTTCGTCGACTCTGTAGAGCTGGTCGGAAGAAGCGTAAGTTGTGAGCTCGTCGGCGTTCGGGGTCCAGTCGTCGATCTGGCCGGAGAGGAACGCGAGCTTAGCAGCGTCATCAGTCATAACGTTGATAACAACCTTCTGAGTCATGTACTGCTGTCTCTTTTCGCCGTCAACTTCAAAGTTGGTGTAGGAAACGAGGTTGCCCTTGTCGTCCTTCTCGAAGCCGTACCAGTTCTCGTTCTGAGTGAAAACGATCTGCTTGCCTTCCTGGAAGGACTCGATCTTATAGGTACCGTAGGACATGGTCGTCTCCATGGACGTGCCGTAGTTGGTCGTTACGAGCTCGCCGGAAGTATCCTTGCCGGCCTCGTAGAGTTCCTCGTAAACGAGCCAGTTGGAAGTGCAGGCTACGAAGAACTGGGGCTCATCGATAGCAACTTCGCAAACGTAACGGATGGTGTAGTCGTCAATCTTGTAGAGACCGACAGCATCTTCAAAGTTAACAACATCGCCGAAGGACTCGCCGTCCCAGAAGAAGAACGCCTCGGGGTAAACGCCCGCGAGAGCATCTTCACCAACGCCGAACACGTTAACGAGAAGTTCGCCAATGGCCGAGAAGATGGCGTCTTTGTTCTCTGCCGTAATCTTCACGTAACCGAACGCATTCTCGTTGTTGGCAATGTCCTTAATCGTCGCGTTAGCCTCGTCCGAGCAGTACTTGCCGTAGTCACTGAACAGAGTGCTCAGCGAATCGGAATACAGCTCGTAGTTCGTAGAAGAAGCGCTGACGTAGAGATGTCCAGCCTCGATAGCGGCGTTGAGGTCCGTGTCGTATCCGGTTTCGGTCCAAGCTACACACTTGTACAGCGGAGCACCGGAGTTGTAGTACGCGCCTGCGCCGGCGAGAGCGGACTCACCGGACCAGTAAAGGTTGGAGCGGTAGTTTCTCATCTTCGGGTCAAGCATAGCCTTCATCGAGTAGATGTAGGTGTCCGCATTGATCTGAACGCCGTTCTGCCACTTGCAGTCAGGATTCAGTTTGATTTCCCAAACGTATCCCTCTGTAACGTCGGCAGCTTCTTTTCCCTCGGGGAGAACTGCATTGAACTTTGTAAGGTCATCCTGATGGTCCTTAGTTACGTCCGTAATAGCGGTAGCCATTTCGTATACCCACTGGTACACACCGTTCTTGGAATCCTTAATGGAAAGGTCTACCAACGGAGAGGAGAGGTATCCGAGGATGGTGTCGTCACCGTTAGTTTCCCAGGTATGAGGATTCCAGTTATCACCGAGAGAAGTTGAATAAGTCTGATAAGTATACGTCTTTGCGACATCTTCGGGCTTCGCGGTAGCGTCGGGATTGTCGGGAGTTTTATCGCAGGCGACCATCGCAACTACTGAAAGAAGCATTGCAAGACAAAGAAGAAGACTTAAAAGCTTTTTCATTTTATTCCTCCTATAAAATAGATTCACTGCTTACAAAGTATAAACAGTCTCGGTCATTCTACAATATTATTTTTTTTGTGTCAACCACTTTTTGAAAAAATATGCACAATCGGCCCGATTTCGTCTAAAATTGGCTCGAAAGCACGTTTTTTCCGCCTTTTTTTCGTCTCCGGGGCACGCCAAAACCGCAAAAACCGTGCCGCTCAGGCTGAAATTCCGGCGCCCGCGGTAATATTTTCGACATTTGGTCGGGAATGAAAAAGAAAAAGAGGAAGGACTTTCAGAAAGATCTCCCCTATTTTAAACTATTATAAGTCAAAGCGACGAACCTTTCAGTCTGCCGCTTTGACTTCTGTCCCGGGTTCGAGCCACTACCTTCCCCTATATACGCAAAAAACGACTCCACAAACGGAGTCGCTTTTTTGCGTGGGGTAGCTATTGGGGCTCGCCGCCCGCTGCGTGATAAAGATCACTTGCGTGCTTGCTGCTCGAGTACAACTCTTCGCGATTTCGGCTGCAAACCATCCACCGGATGCTTTGCTTAACGCCGAAACCCTCTCGGGTTCGAGCCCCCTCTCCTTACATTTATAGACAAAAAACGGCGGACGAAGGTGTCCGCCGTTTTTTGTCTATGGGGTAGCTATTGGGGCTCGAACCCAAGACCCCCAGGGCCACAACCTGGTACTCTCCCAGCTGAGCTACAGCTACCGTAGCCTGACAAGTGTACCAAAAAGCGGTCCGCTTGTCAACTGTTTTTTGAAAATAAAAGTCTGAAACCAAAAACCGAAAGCTCAAGCAACTTGAAAGGCCGGTTTCAGAGCCAAAATGATTACCCCAGCCTCGCCTCGGTAAGCGGTTTGTCCCAGAAGACCTTCCCGCCGCATTCCTCAAGCAGTTCCCCGGCGTGTTCCTGAATTTCGTCGATGAACACCGCCTCGCGTTTGCGCGACCGGACGCCCTTCTTTGTGAGGATGACCTTCTCGTGGTAGTCGTCGTAGGACACGGCGAAATCCTCGGGGTCGTTGTGCGGGAAGAAGTTCACGATGACCTTGTAGGTGACGACGCGGTTCTCGGACGAGGACAGCAGAATGACCTGCGCCGCGTGGCGCTTCACCTTGTTGCAGACGTGTTCCGCCTCAAAATATCTCATGTATACGTTGATATCCATCTTTTTCCTCCATTATACATTATTAATAATCAGTCGCCGGCAGGTTCGCTGTCGGCCGGTTTTTCGCCGGCAGGTTCGCTGTCAGCCGGTTTTTCATCAGCCGGAACTTCGTCAGCAGCCGTGCCTGCAGGCGGCAGGAACGCTTCGGACGAAGGCGTGGAAGTCGCGCTTTCGTTCGGGTCGCGGTTCTCGAGCATGGTGAAGTATTTCTCGTGCGCGGCGCTGTATTCCTCGTTGAACGTCTCGTCGCGGCCCTGGTGGAGAGCCGAGATGTAGTCGTGCGTTTTTATCTCGATGTCGCGCTCGGCACGGACTACGGTAGCGACGCCCACGTTGGAGCACACGTCGGAAATTCGTTCGAGATCGGACATAAGGTTCGAGAAGCCCGTGTCCATGTATACGTTGCAGCGGCCGGCGCGAAGCCTTGCCAGGTGGTTTTCCTTGAGCGCGTTCACAAGGTCGTCGACGACCTCCTCGAGCGGCTCGATGTGCTTGGCGGCAACCTCGTCGCGCTTTTCGAACGCCTGCTGCGTGTACTCTAAAATCCTGTTGATGACGCTGATGAGAACGCCGATCTCGTACTTCGCGTCGTCGGAAAACTTCGAATTGTTGTCGTGGAGGTTCGTGGCGACCTCGGAAATGTTCATCGCGTGGTCGCTGAGACGCTCAAACTCGGTTACGACCTTGTAGTACTGGTCAAGAATCCTGACGTGTAGGTCGGACGAAATGTGGGGCGAGAGCTGCACCAGGTAGTTGCTGACGCGGTCGGCCATGACGTCGACGTTGTCCTCTTCTTCCTCGATTTCCTTCACCACTTTCGCGTCGTAGTCAAAAAGAAGACCGACCGCTTTTTCGATGTTGGTTTTCGAGGCGAGGAACATCGCCATCAGAACGTCGTAGCAGCTCTTGAACGCGAGCGCGGGCGTCGCGAAGAAAACGGAGCTCATGGCGTCGAGCTTTTCGTCGTAGCGCCCTTTCCTGACCGGGTCGTCCTTAATTATCTTACACGCGAGGTTTACGATAAGCACGCTGAAAGGCATCAAAACGAGCGCGGCGCAGCAGTTGAACACGGTGTTCGTGTTCGCGATGATGCCCGAGTTGACCGTGACGTCCCAGAGGTTTTTGAGGAGCCCGGTAACGTGGCAGATAATGACGCCCGCGAAAACGAGAACCGACTTGAGCAGGTTGTAAATAACGTTGGCGATGCCGACCCTTTTCGCGTCAGCCTTCGCGCCGATTGAGCAGACGATCGCGGTGGTGACGCAGTCGCCCAGGTACACGCCGACGAGAATCGGATAAACCTCGCACCACGTCAGCTGGCCTGAAGTGGACAGCGCCTGCAGTATGCCGACGGTCGCTGACGAGCTTTGAAGCGTGAACGCCACGCCCGCGCCGGCGAGATAGCCAAGGAACGGATTGTCGCCGAGGCTTGTGAACAGTTTTTCGAAAACACCGCTCTCGTTCAGAACGGAGACGGCGCTTGTCATATTGAGAAGGCCGGAAAAGAGGATTCCGAAGCCAATCAGGATGCCTCCGATCGTGTCGGAGCTCCTGAACTTCAAGAATATAAGCAGAACGACGCCGACGATCAACGCGACCGGTGCGAGCGTGGAGGGCTTGAAAACCTCAAGCCATGCCGTTCTGGAGGAGTCGACGTCAAGCAGCCTGATGATCTGACCTGTGACCGTGGTACCGATGTTGGCGCCTATAATAATGCCCATCGACTGCCGCACCTTGAGGACGCCGGCGGCTACGAGTCCCGAAGTGATGACGATCGTAGCGGTCGACGACTGTATGACCGCTGTCATAAAAACGCCGAAAAGGAACGCCTTTATAGGGTTGTTGGTAACTTTCTCGAGAATGCGCTTCAGCGTTCCCGAGGAGCTCTCCTTTATCCCTCCGCTCATCAGCCGCATTCCGTACAGGAACATCGCGAGGCCGCCGAGCAGGGATATCACATCAAAAACACTCATTATATGCTCCGATGAAAATGGTCTGTGTACCGGATAAATACCGGCGGGTGGGGTGTAACGCGCCGTGACAAGGCTTCGCGTCAAGTACAGCGGGCAATGCTTCCCGTGCCGCGAAGGCCCGAAAAAAAGCCTGAAAAAAGGCCGGCGCAGGTCCTTTTAAGACCTTGTCAGCGCCGGCCGATCAAAAAGCGCCGCAAGGGCGCTTCCGGCCCGTTTCACGGTCCCGGTCCGCGGCCGCCGTAGCGGCCGCGGAGCCTGAAACCTTTTTGAAACCGGGCGGAAATGTCCGCGACGCTTCTTTTAACGTTCCGGATTATTTAACTGTTACGGAAGTGATGTGCGGCTGCGGGCCTTCGTACCAGTAGAGGAAGCCTTCCAGGTCTACCGTGTCGCCGACCTTGAGAGCCTCGACAGCCTTGTAGACCGCGGTGTCCTTGCCGCAGAGGTATGACTCGATTACGAACGTATAGGTCTGGCCGTTTACGGAAGCCTTGAAGTAGAGGTCGTCGCCCTGCTCGCCGGCGCCGTTCCATTTGTACAGGAACGCACGCTCGCCCTCTTCGCCTTCGATGGTGGAGGGTTCGATCTTCAGACCCTTGAAGGAAACGAACTGGTTCATCTTCTTGGCGAGGTCTTCGGTTCCGAGAAGGCTGGTGACGTCGGTGGATTTCGCAATGTAGCTGCCGCTCTCGATCTCGAACGTGCCGCCGCTGATCTCAACCTCGCCGGACCACTCCGCCTTGGTGCCTTTTACTTTGATCTTCGTGCCGGGAACGAGCTTTGCAGCGTCTGCCTCGGTGCACTGAAGCTCATAGAAGAAATATCCGCCGTCGCCGTCCACAGCGTAAACGGTGATTTTATTGTCCCACCAGGACTGGTGAGCCTGAACGTAAGCTTCAACCGTGACTTCGGAGTCGATCGCAGCGGCTGCATATTCTGCATAGGTCAGGACGCCTTCCGATTTCTTGTTGATGTCTTCCTTACCGTTGTTGCAGGCGGCAATGCCGAGCACGAGAGCAACTGCAAGTATCGCAATTAAAACTTTCTTCATTTCATTATCTCCTTAGAAATATGTTAAATTTGCGGTTTAGGAGCCCTTCCGGAACTCCGCTCCAAATTTCATTATATACTTTTACGCGCCGGATTGCAACTTTTTTCTTCTCTCGATTATCTTGTCGGTAATGAAATACGCTCCGAGCAGCAGCCAGACGCACGCCAGCACTATGAGAAGCGCCAGCGAGCCCGCGGGAAGCGGTCCGAGCTCCGCCCTTCGCCCGGACGGACTCATGGAGATCTGGTCCAGACGGTACAGCTTTGTCACCGTCACCTCAAGCTTGTCAAGGTACTCATCGTCGACCGTCTCGTTCTTGCGGCGGGACTTCACAACGCTCTCGATGAGTTCGCCGGCAGTGTCGCGCAGCGATGTCGAACCGTTGAAAACGGGCGTTATGAACGAGTTCCCGATGTTGTCGAGAAGCATTTTCGACGCGTCGATCTTCACGGAGTAGAAGTCCTTCGAAAGCTCGTCGCGCGATTCGAGGTATTTGAGGTACGCGGGGTCCTTCTGAGCCTTTTCGGTAACGGGAACGTAACCCTCGGTCTCGGAATACGGGATCTGGACGTCGTTCGTAATCAGGAACTGCGCGAAAAGCCACGAAGCCAGCACCTCGCCCGGATCTTTTTTGTTGAAAACGCACACCGACGGCCCCTGGGAGATCATTTTCGGGTTCTCCGTGTCGAACTGCGGCAGCGGCCTCACGACGGTCTCAAATTCCACAAGTTCGCTCTCGTGTATCTCGGAGAGCGGCGCGTGGGAGCCGATCCATGTGGCGCCGGCCGTGGAGTCGATCGCGAAAATGCACCTGCCCGCGTTAAAGTAGTTGCCCGGGTAGCTCGAGACCTTGAACGTCGAAAACGCCCTCGTGCCCGCGTGCACCGCGATCTCCTTCAGAATGTCGCGGGTCGTGTCGTTGAAGATCAGGATGTTGCCGTCATCGTCGGAGTAGCCGGCGTTTTTCTGCTTCAGCATCGTGATCATCATGTTGTCGGTGGACTTGTAGATGAACGGGATCATTATCTTCTGGCCGTTCACCTTGAACACCTCCGGGTCGTCCGGAGTCTTTTCCATCGCCTTCTCGGAGACCTCCCAGATGAAGTCCCACGTCACCACGTCGGGAATCGTGTACCCCATCGCCTCCACGTAGGTCTTGTTGATGTAGAGCGCCTCTGTGGAGCGCATGAACGGAAGCGCGTAGCACTGCCCCGCGACGTCGCACTCGTCGAGAAACTTCGGGACGACCTCCTCCTTTTTGACCGACTCGAATCTCACCTCGCTGCCTCCGAGACCGTAGCGCGGATCGGAGATCAGCCCTTCGAGCGGCACGACGACGTTTTCGCCTGTAATGTACGTCGCGATGTGGTCGGGATACGTTATGCAGACGTTAGGCGTCGTCTGGGTCGAGATGTTCGTGATGACGTCGTTGTAGATCGTTCCGTAGTCGGTGTACGACTTCATTTTGACCGTGACGTTCGGGTAAAGCGCCTCGAAGGAAGCGATCGCGCTCTCGTAAATGCGCCGCTGCGTGATGTTGGTGTCGTTTTTGGCCCAGAAGACGATCTCGTAATTCTGCGAGTCGTCGAACGCTTCGGGCATCACGAACGCGTCGAGTCCCCTGCCTCCGTGGCAGCCCGCGAGCAATGAAGCGAGACATCCGAGAAGCATGACGGCCGCAATAAAGACAGCTGCGGTTCTGAAAAGCTTTTTCATCCCTTCGTGCCTCCTCTCGAAACGCCCTCCATAATCTTTTTCCGGAAAATCAGGAAGAGAATAATGAGCGGGACCGAAATGACCACGACCGAGGCCATCATCGCGGGAATGTTCTCCCTTCCGAAGCCGTTCTGGCGGATCTCCTGGATTCCGTTGGAGACCAGGAAGTAGTCCGGGTCGTCGGTGATCAGGCGCGGCCACACGTACGAGTTCCAGCACTCGATGACCTTCAGAATGACCACCGTGACGACGGTCGGTTTGCAGATCGGCACGAGCACCTTAAAGAGGTACTTGATGTCCGAAGTTCCGTCGACCTTCGCGGCCTTGTAGAGCTCGTACGGCACCTGCTCGAAGTTCTCCTTCAAAAGGTAGATGTAGAAGACCGACGTAACGGACGGAAGTATCAGGCCAAGGAACGTGTTGCGCAGGCCCAGGTCGGTGATCGTCACGAAGTTCGTGATCACGACGAGTTCCGCGGGGATCATCATCAGCGACAGGAAAAGCGTGAAAACGAGGTTCTTGCCCTTGAAATTGAGTCTCGCGAACGCGAAAGCAGCGAAAATGATCACCGCGAGCATCAGCGCGGTCGTAATGACCGTGAATATGAACGTGTTCAGGAAGTACTTTGCGAGCGGGACCGCCGTGAAGGCCTTCACGTAGTTTTCGAGCGTCGGCGAGAGCGTGAAGAACGCCGGAGTCGCCTCGCTGTTGTAGTCCGCGTAGCCCTTGAGCGACGTCAGCACCATCCAGTAGAACGGGAAGAGCACGATCAGCGCCCACAGCACGAGCAGTACGTATTTCAGCACGGTGAGGACCGCGGAGCCTTTTTTCTTCTTAAGGTTACTCATTTACGCTCACCCCCCTTGCACCGCCGTCTTTTTGCTCACGAGCAGGTTGATGCAGGTGATCGAAAGAACGATCGCGAAAAGAATAAGTGCGGCCGCCGAAGCGTACGACGGATATCCGCCGCTGTTGCCGTAGAGCATGTCGTAAACGTAGCCGACTATCGTGTTCATGCCCGCGGCGTTGAGGTTCACGCCGAAGAGCGCCACCGAGTCGCTGTACGCCTTGAACGCGCCGATAAAGCCCGTGATGACCAGGTAGAAGATCATCGGCGAGATCATCGGGAGCGTAATGCGCGTGAACACCCTGAATTTCGGCGTGCCGTCGACCTTTGCCGCCTTGTAGTAGTCCTGCTTGACCGACGCGAGCGCGCTCGTAAGGATCAAAATCTTGAACGGGAGCACGATCCAGACCGTGTAGAGGCAGAGCACCAGCATTTTCGCCCAGTAAGGTCCGTCGATGAAGTCCACCGAAGCGCCGCCGAAAATCTTTATAAACGCGTTGACGAGGCCGTCCGTGTACTCTGTCTTGTCGAAAAGTATCATGAAAACGAGGCCGACCGCGAGCGTGTTCGTGACGTACGGCAGAAAATAGACCGTCTGGAAAAGATCGCGCAGCTTTTTGATCGAGTTGAGCGCGAGCGAGATGAGCAACGCCAGACCCGTCGACAGCGGCACGGTTATCGCCACGAGAATGAACGTGTTCTTGAGCGCCTGTATAAAGAACGGGTCGCGCAGAACGTAGCGGAAGTTGTACAGTCCCACGCCTGTGAGCGTCTGCGAGGCAGAGTTGTAGCCCTCCTCGAGGGAGTAGATCACCACGTCTATCATCGGGTAGACCATGAACACCCCGAGGAAAAGGATGGCCGGCAGAAGGTACAGCCACGCTTTCAGATTTTGCTTTTTCATGAAGCGCACCCCCTCCCTTCAATCAGTCGTTTTCGACCTTGAAGCGTATCCTCTCGCCTGTCTCCTTATCGAAAAGGAACAGCTTGTGGCGCTTCACGTTGAACCTGACTTTGCCGTCCTGCGGCTCGATCTTGTTGTCGGCGTCGACTATCGACCGGATTACCGGATTCTCGCACGCGGTGTTGGAGCTGAGCACCGTAATGTCGCGCCCCATCACCTCGACGGAAATGAACTCGCACGAAAGCCGGCCGTCCTTCGCGGGAACGAACCCCTCAGGCCTGATCGCCGCAACCACCGGACCATCTTTCACATCCGGAACGTCCGCCGCGTCGTCCTCACCGATGAAAAGCTTTCCGCCCCTGACCTCCGCCTCGAAAACGTTGATCGCCGGAGTACCGAGGAATTTCGCGACGAAAAGGTTGACCGGGTCGTCGTAGACCTCCTGCGGCTTGCCCATCTGCTGGAAAATGCCGTCCTTCATCACGACGATCATGTCGGAAATGCTCATCGCCTCCTCCTGGTCGTGGGTGACGAAAATGGTGGTGATGCCGGTCTTCTTCTGGATCCGCCTGATCTCCTCGCGGGTCTCGAGCCTGAGGCGGGCGTCGAGGTTTGACAGCGGCTCGTCGAGAAGCAGCAGACCCGGAAGCTTCACGAGGGCACGGGCGATCGCGACACGCTGCTGCTGGCCGCCGGACATCTGCGCCGGCTTTCTGTGCATCAAGTTGTCGATGCGCACGAGTTTCGCCGCCTCGAGCACTCTCTCCTCCATTTGCGCCTTCGTGAGCTTGTCCTTGCCGCGGAAATTCTGCAGCGGGAACATTATGTTCTGGCGCACCGTCATATGCGGGTAGAGCGCATAATTCTGGAAAACCATGCCCACGCCCCTGCTCTCGGGCGGCAGGTCGGTGACGTCCGTGTCGCCGAAGAATATCTTTCCCGAAGTCGGGTCCTCGAGACCGCAAATGAGGTTCAGCATGGTGCTCTTTCCGCAGCCTGAAGGGCCGAGAAGCGCAATCAGCTTGCCGTCCGGAATTTCGAAATCGAAGTTGTTGACCGCGGTCACGGGCTTGTCCTTCGACGTCCTGCCGGGAAACGTTTTGGTGAGGTTTTTCAAAATGACATTCATGGGGTTGTCCTCCGTTTTTTCCTAATTATAGGCAATTGCCGTTGTCTGTTTTCAATGCCGTCGCCGGTTAAAATTTGTCGCCTGAAGGTGTTTCCTTGACGAAATAGTGGCGCGATATCCACTTGGAAAGGCCGTCGAGACCCGGGTACATGATGCGCTCGCTAACGTTGAGCTGGTCGAGCATGTCCCTGACCCGCCAGCGGAGCTTCCTGTCGATAACGTACTTCACCGTATTCCGGGTGCGCCTGTCGAGGAAATCCTCAACGTTCGAGATTCCCATCGGCACGACGGAAAAGAACGAGTACTGGTTGACGATGCGCTGCTCGATCGAGGGCGGCTCTATGACTACCATCGACTTGTCGCCCATGTCGTCGTCGTACTGTTCCAGGCTCTCCGCGATCCTGCTGAGGGTCTTCACCGAGAAAATGCTTGTCGCCGACTCCGCCAGCGCCGTCTTGTACTTTTCCGGCAGCAGCGAATGAATTTCCCGCATGTCGATCCGCCACACCGCGCAGTCGTGCTCCTCCATTAGATCCATGTCCGGTTCGGTCGCCGCGAAATGAAGTCCGACAAGCGCCGAGTGCGTCCAGTCGAGAAGCCGCGTCGGCAGTCCGTAGTGCTGGCCGAGCACCATCTGCGTCCAGACCGAGCTCTCCACCGAAGGGTCTTCGATCACCGCGTATTTCGTGAAATTGTTCAGAATCGACGGCTCCAGCTGTTTCTGAAGGCCCTTGCAGTTGCGGAAAAGACTCGTCTCCATTTTGAACTCCGCGTTCTGGACGCCCCGGTACACGTACGTGCTGCGGAACCGCCCGAGGTCCGGCCGGAAGTTCTGCTCGGTGATGAGCGGCATCAGGTCTTCGATCTTCTCGATTTTCACTGACTTGATCATGATTAAATCCCCTTTCGTGAAGCGGAAATGTCGCTGGCTCCATTATAAAACATCCGGAAGGAAAATTCAAACCGAAAACCTTGCCGGCTCTTCGCTCTTCGCCGCCCGCGCGGCAGGTCGCACTTGATTCCCCGGCTGCAAAGTGGTACAATCTCATACAATCAAATCGGCTCTCCGGAGTCTGAAAAAAACTATCGTGGAGTAAACACTATGGCAAAATTGGACATCGACAAGAAACTGGCAAACAAAAAAGGCAGACCCATGAGCAGGTTCATGGGCAGCACGCTCCGCACATTCCTGGCCACTCCGAATTCGAAGAAGATGAATCTTGAAGTCATCGACGAAGCCGGAATGAAGAACGTGAAGGGGCCCTTCGTGGTGCTCAGCAACCACACCTCCAGATGCGACTGGCAGTACGTGGCGCTGGCCGTCAAGCCCCACATGCTCAACTACGTGGCCTCGTATATCGAGTTCCACAGGGCGCACATGCACATGATTTTCGACCTGACCAGCGTCATTCCCAAAAAGAATTTCGTCGCGGACTCGCACTGCATCAGGGAGATCCTGACCGTTATCAAAGAAGGCGGCAACGTGATTCTGTTCCCGGAGGGCAAATCCAGCATCTCCGGCACCAACCAGCCCGTGGCCCTGGGCACCGGCAAGCTTTTGAAGCACCTCAACGTTCCGGTCTACACCACAACAATCACCGGCGGCTACCTGTCCAACACCCAGTGGAACATTGCCGACAGACCCGGCAAGGTCATCATCAAAATCAAGAGGCTCTTCACGGCCGAAGAGACCCAGACCGTTCCCCCGGAGGAGATGGAGCGCCTGGTCAACGAAGCCATCTACAATGACGACTTCGCCTGGAACGAGAAGGCCCGCGTGAAGTACAAGGGCACCGAACACATCGCCGAAAAGCTCGAAGAACATCTGTACATCTGCCCGAAATGCGGCAGGGAATTCACGCAGCACGGGAAGGACAACGTCTTCACCTGCTCGGAGTGCGGCAACAGCGTGAAGATCAACGAATACTATGACCTGATTCCGAATTCCGAGGGCGCGGTGGTCCCGAAGAACCTCAGAGTGTGGTTCGAGCTTCAGCGCCGCCGCGTTTTCAGAGAGGTCCGGGACAACGAAGACTACTGCCTCGAAGAGCCGGTGATTCTCGGCGACCTGCCCTCCGACCACTACGTGGACAAGACGGTCACCAGCGAGCACTGCGGCGAGGGAACGCTTAAGATAACCCGCGACGAGTTCTCGTTCAAGGGCACGAAGCGCGGCGAGCCCTTTGAGATCCACGCCAAGACGCAGAACATGACGTCCGTGGTCTTCGAGACCGACTCCCACTGCTTCGGAGCGTTCTTCGACGGCGTGTACTACGAGTTCGAGCCGAAGCGCCCCTCGGGAACGAAGTGGCTCCTCAGCGTCGAGGAGTGCCACAGGAGAGCCGGCGGCAAGTGGCAAAACACCCTTCCGCAGCAGCAGTGGATCTACGAGGACGACAAGCCCACAGACGCCGCTGAATACTACCTCCCCGGCTGCGCTCCGCTCGAAAAGTCCGTTTTCTAAGGCCAGACACTGCGGTTTTCAAACAAAAGCAACAATACGCAAGCGCGACAGCGCGCAAAAAAAGCAGCCCCCCAACCGGAAGCTGCTTTTTTGTTGTTTGTGAATGTCATTCACGAATGACCGAATCAGTCGTCGCCGCTCATATCGTCGTCGAGAAGTTCCTCTTCCTCTTCGGCACCTTCGCCGAACATGTCGCCGTAAACGTCGGGGTTCTCCTCGTCGTAGTCCGCGTCGGGGTTGCCGCCCATGAACTCTTCGACATATTCGCCGTTTTCGTCGGTGATGCTGAAGCCTTCGGCGGCGAGCATCGTCTCATCCTCTTCGGTGCCGTAGCCTTCGGACGATCCCATAAGAAGTTCGCCGTTTTCGTCGGTATCGTAGGTGATATCCTCGTTGCGTGCGCCGTGCTTGTCATGCATGCGCTCGGTGCGCTGCTCTTCCTTGCGCTTCTCCTCGTTGGCGCGGTTGATGACCTCCTGCGCCTTGCGCAGCTCGACGACGCACTTCGGAACCTCGCCGCTGACCTGAATGTCGGTGTAGCGCGGGAGACCCGTGCCGGCGGGAATGAGCTTACCGACGAGAACGTTTTCCTTGAGGCCGCGCAGATTGTCGCGCTTGCCCTTGATGGCCGCCTCGGTGAGAACCTTCGTGGTCTCCTGGAACGATGCCGCGGAGAGGAACGACTCGGACGCGATGACCGCCTTGGTGATGCCGAGAAGGAGTCTCTCGCCCTTTGCGGGGTTTTTGCCCTCGGCTTCGGCGCGTGCGTTGTCTTCGAGGTACACAACGTTGTCGACGGTGTTGCCCGCGATAAGGTCGGTGTCGCCTGCGTCGGTGACCTTGACCTTCCTGAGCATCTGCCTTACGATAACTTCGAGGTGGCGGTCGTTGATCTTAACGCCCTGGCTGTTGTAAACCTTCTGTACCTCCTCGATGATGTAGTTCTCGACGGCGGAAATGCCCATGATGCGCATGACGTCGTGCGGATCCTTGGAGCCCTGGGTGATCGTGTCGCCTTTGACGATACGCATACCGGATTTGATTGGCTCGGGGGGCTGCTTGACGGTGCCGTCGGGATTCTTGACTCTCTCGAGCAGGTTTTCGAGGCAGTTCACGCTCCAGGATTCGCCGTCGTCGGCGGTGACGGTAACGGTCACCTCGCCCTTCTTGTCTCTCGGAACGATGTTGATCGTACCGGTGAGTTCGGAAATGATGGCAGCCTGCTTCGGCTTTCTCGCCTCGAAGAGCTCTTCGACTCTCGGGAGACCCTGGGTGATATTGTCGGCCGTCGCGATACCGCCGGTGTGGAACGTTCTCATAGTGAGCTGCGTACCGGGTTCACCGATGGACTGCGCCGCGATGATGCCGACGACTTCGCCGAGGTTGCAGATGTTGTTGGTCGCGAGGTTGGAGCCGTAGCACTTGGCGCAGACGCCGTAGCCGCATTCGCACTCGATGACCGACCTGACCTTGACAGCCTCAATACCGGCCGCCTTGATCTTCGCGATGATCTCGTCGTCGATAAGGTCATCCCTTGTGACGATGATCTCGCCTGTCGCGGGATCGACGATGTCGTCGGCGACGTAACGTCCTCTGATTCTGTCGGCAAGCGCAACGACGGGTTTGTTGCCCGGGTTGGGAATGTCGCGGAATTCGATGCCTCTGTGCGTTCCGCAATCCATTTCTCTGATAACGACTTCCTGGGACGCGTAAACGAGACGTCTCGTGAGGTATCCGGAGTCGGCCGTTCTGAGAGCGGTGTCGGAAAGAGTCTTTCTCGTACCGTGGCTGGAGATGAAGAACTCGATAACGTCGAGACCTTCACGGAAGTTCGCTTTGATCGGGATCTCGATCGTGCGGCCGGACGTATCGGACATAAGACCTCTCATACCTGCGAGCTGCTTGATCTGGTTCATGCTGCCTCTCGCGCCCGAGTCTGACATCATGTAGATCGGGTTCGTGCGGCTCATGTTCTTTTTGAGCTCTTCGGTGAGAGCGTCTGTCGTGCTGTTCCAGACCTTGATCGTCTGCTCGTACCTCTCGGCGTCGTCGAGAAGGCCGTCCGCGCAGGATTCGCGGAGCTGCTCAACGAGCGCTTCGGCGTCCTTGATCATTTTCTCTTTGATGCCCGGGATTGTGATATCCGCGACGCTGACCGTGAGCGCGCCTCTCGTGGAGAAGCTGTAGCCCTGGGCCTTGATCGCGTCAATAACGACGGCAGACTTCGTGAGACCGTGAGTCTTGATGCAGTTGTCGATGATCGTCGCCAGCGTGCCCTTCTTTACGAGTTCGTCTACCTCGAGCTTGAGAGCGTTCTCTCTCTTGCTTCTGTCGACAAAACCGATGTCCTGAGGGATCGCCTGGTTGAAAATGAGACGGCCAATCGTGGTCTTGATCCTGCCGGTGATCTTTTCGCCCTGGAACATCGCCTCTCTGCGCACGATAATAGGCGTGTGCAGCTTGATGATGCCGAGGTCGTAAGCCTTTTTGGCCTCGTCGTAGTCCTTGAAAACGGGCGCGTTGGTGTAGTCCTCGCTCTCGATGAACGTGAGGTAGTAGCTTCCGAGAACCATGTCCTGCGTAGGAACGGTAATAGGCTTGCCGTCCTTCGGCGCGAGGAGGTTGTTGACGGAGAGCATGAGGAATCTCGCCTCGGTCTGAGCCTCTACGGAGAGCGGAATGTGGATAGCCATCTGGTCGCCGTCGAAGTCAGCGTTGAAAGCGGTGCAGACCAGCGGGTGGAGCTTGAGCGCCTTGCCTTCCACGAGCACGGGCTCGAACGCCTGGATACCGAGACGGTGGAGCGTAGGAGCGCGGTTCAGGAGGACCGGGTGGCCCTTGATGACCTTTTCGAGCGAGCTCCAGACTCTGGGGTCCTCGCCCTTTTCGACCGCCTTTTCGGCGCTTGTCATCGTGAAGCTCTGCGCGTTGCCGATTCCGTTTACGCCGTAGTCGGTGACGAGCTTTCTGATTACGAAAGGCTTGAAGAGCTCGAGCGCCATGTCCTTCGGCACGCCGCACTGGTAGATCTTAAGCTCAGGTCCTACGACGATAACGCTTCGGCCGGAGTAGTCGACGCGTTTGCCGAGGAGGTTCTGACGGAAACGTCCCTGCTTGCCGCGGAGCATGTCGGAAAGCGATTTGAGCGCCCTGTTGCCGCTGCCGGTGAACGGTTTCGCTCTCTTGCTGTTCTCGAAAAGCGCGTCCACAGCGGTCTGAAGCATTCTCTTCTGCTGGTTGATAATGATGGAAGGCGCACCGCACTGCTTCTGCTTTTTAAGGGTGTTGTTCCTGTAGATTATCTTCCTGTAGAATTCCGTGAGGTCGGAGGTTCCGAAACGGCCGCCTTCGAGCTGAAGCAGCGGGCGGAGATCCGGAGGAATGACCGGAAGCGCCTCGAGCATCATGTTGGAAGGCGGGGTGTTGGATTTTCTGAACATCTCGATCGTGTCGAGACGCTTCGAGATCTTCAGGATCTTCTGCTGGGTCGTCGTCGTTTTCGCGGCGTCGTCCTGCGAAAGTTCGGAAATCTCCTTGCGGAGTGAAGCGGAGAGCTCGTCCAGGTTGATCTCCTTCAGCATGTTGCGGATCGTCTCGCCGCCCATGCCGACCTTGATCTTCTGAGAGCCGTTGCGGCGGCTGAGCTCATAGTAGTCGTCGGTCTTGATCGTCTGGTATTTCTTGAGAACGATCGGCTGGCCCGCGTCGTCCTTGCAGTTGAGCGTCTGGTCCTCGGTGACTATATAAAGAGCGTACGAGAGGACCTTCTCGAGATCCTTCTGGGGGATGTCGAGAACGGTGCTCATGCGGCTCGGGATGCCCTTGTAGTACCAGAAGTGAGCGATCGGCGTCTCGAGGTCGATGTGGCCCATTCTGATGCGTCTGACCTTGGAAGTCGTGACTTCAACGCCGCACGTTCCGCAGATCTGTCCGAGATGCTTGCCTTTTTTGTACTTGCCGCAGCGGCACTCGTTGTCCTTCTTGGGCCCGAATATGCGCTCGCAGAAAAGTCCGTCGGGCTCGGGTCTGTGGGTCTTGTAGTTGATGGTCTCGGGCTTCGTTACCTCGCCGTGGGACCACTCTCTGATCTGCTCAGGCGACGCGAGGCCGACCTGAAGGGACCCGATATTACCTAAATCCATACTGTATTCTGTAGGCATTTTTTACCCTCCCGTTATTCGTTGACATCCTCGGGGACGTCTTCAAAATCCGCGTCATCTACATCGGTGAAGCCGGTGTCTTCTTCGGCGGGATTTTCAGCAGCGGCGGCCGCCAGTTCCTCTGCGCGTTCGCGCGCTTCGCGTTCCTGGACTCTGCTCTTTCCGTTGCGCTTGTTCCTGAACATGTTAGGATTCTTTACGTACTCTTCCTCGGCTTCCTTGAGCTTGATCGGAGTGCCGTCGGACGTGTACATTCTGACGTCGAGAGCCAGACCCTGGAGTTCTTTCACGAGAACCATGAACGACTCCGGAATCGCGGGCTCAGGCAGCGACGCGCCTTCCTTGATGGCCTTGTAAGCCTGGTTTCTGCCGAAAACGTCGTCGCTCTTGACCGTGAGGATCTCCTGGAGCGTGTACGCGGCGCCGTAGGCTTCGAGAGCCCAGACCTCCATCTCACCGAA
>DBXM01000034.1:1206-1366 GCA_002309655.1 Mageeibacillus sp. UBA1212 | reverse complement strand
GCTCGCCGGTTCTGCCGTCGTAGAGCTGTACCTTGCCGTCGACCGGAAGTCCGGCCTCTTTAAGGGTGTCGACGATGTCCTGCTCGGAAGCGCCGTCGAAAACAGGCGTCTCGATCTTCCAGCCGAGCGTCTTGGCAGCGTAGCCGAGGTGAACCTCGAG
>DBXM01000034.1:620-1091 GCA_002309655.1 Mageeibacillus sp. UBA1212 | reverse complement strand
TCCGGCCATCTTGTCGCCGACGCTGAGCTTACGCTTCTGAGCGACGTAAACGCAGACCTTCTTGAGAACGCCGTTCGCGAGCTCTTCGGAGTTTTCGCGGTCGTACTGTTCGACCTTGACTACAACGCCGCCCTCGCCGTGCGGAACTCTGAGAGGAGTGTTCTTGGTGTCGTTGGCCATCGGGCCCATGAACGCGTTGAGCAGCTCCTGGTAGTTGTCGTTCTCTTTGTCNNTCGCCCTTCGGGGTGACTTTTCCGACGAGAATGTCGCCGGCCTTGACTTCGGCGCCAACCATGATGATGCCGTTTTCGTCGAGGTATTTCTTCTGGTCGTCGCCGATCTGCGGCATGTCAGCCGTGATCTCCTCGGGCCCCAGCTTTGTCTCGCGCGCTTCGCACTCGTAGACCTTAATATGAATCGACGTGTAGATGTCCTCTTTGACGACTTTTTCGCTGATAAGAACCGCGTCCT
>DBXM01000034.1:285-496 GCA_002309655.1 Mageeibacillus sp. UBA1212 | reverse complement strand
TCCTGGTTGGAGCGCATGAACTTCAGAAGGTGGTAGATATCCTCGGTTCCGTCGTCGTTTTCGACAAGAATGTATCTCGCGGTGACGTCTTTCACAACGCCTGACTTCTTCGCGAGCACAACGGAGCCTGAGTCGACGGCCGCTTTATACTCGATACCGGTCGCAACGATCGGCGCCTCGGAGCGGATAAGCGGAACAGCCTGACGCTGCA
>DBXM01000034.1:0-272 GCA_002309655.1 Mageeibacillus sp. UBA1212 | reverse complement strand
GTTCTCGAGGAACGGGATCATCGCCGCGCCGACGGAAACGACCTGCTTCGGCGAGACGTCCATGTAGTTGACGCGTTCGGGCTCGACCTGGATGAATTCGTCCTTGTAGCGGCAGACGACCTTGGAGTTGATGAAGTGGCCTTCGTCGTCGAGGGGCTCGTTGGCCTGCGCGACAATGTAGCGGTCCTCTTCGTCGGCCATCAGGTAGTCGATCTGGTCGGTAACAATCTGCTTTTCGCTGTCGTAGCGGCGGTAAGGCGCCTCGATGAAGC
>DBXM01000028.1 GCA_002309655.1 Mageeibacillus sp. UBA1212 | reverse complement strand
GGTCTCAAGGACGGCAAAGAGCACAAGATCCAGGCTGTTGCGAAAATGGACAACGGCGACATCGTCAAGCTGAACAGATTCGAGGGCGAAAAGGACAGAGACGCCTACGTCAACTACAAGGCGCAGTACGTTGAACAGCCTCACACCGATCCCGTTCCGCAGACCGGCGACGCCACCGTGGCGCTCATCTCAATCGTGGCGGTCATCTCCCTCGCGGCGGTTGTCATCTTCCGCAAGAGAGCGTTCTGATTTTAGCTAAACAAGAGCCGCATTTGATTGACGCGGCTTAAGCAGACCGGGAAGAAGCGGTTTCAAAACGGCACCGCTTCCTCCCGGTTTTTGCCTTGAAAGGGCGCGAATCGGACGTCCGGATTGATCGTTTCGGGGTTTTTGGAGATTTTTTTAAAAAAGTTGTTGACAGGAGGTTTAGAAAGTGATATTATACTTGAGCGCCTGAAAAACGGCTCTTTGGTCAAGCGGCTAAGACGCCGCCCTCTCACGGCGGAAACACGAGTTCGATTCTCGTAAGAGTCACCAGCGCAGTCCGGACCGGTAACGAAATACCGGTCCGATTTTTTATATTGCCTGAAGGTTCATCAGCGGTAAAAATGTGCGGAAAATGCTCGAAATTGCGTGAAAATGCGTTATTCCTGTTGACGAAATCGGCGGAAAAGGGTAGAATAAGACTATCAAAACATTCACAACATCCAAGGGAGGTTTGTTATATGAAAAAGCTTTTAGCGATAGCGATTTGCATTGCTCTTTGCCTCGCACTTGCTGTTCCCGCGTTTGCCGAGAGCAAGGCGAAACCGGTCGACGAGTCGGGTGAGATTATTTTCTCCGATGATTTCTCGGACGACGAGCTCGACACCGATTACTGGATCGTAAGAGAGGGCGTCCAGATCCTTGACGGAAAGTTGACTCTCGGTAAGGGAGACAACTGGATAGCGGGCGGCTACGCGGCGAACTTTATTCCCGAAGACGACTATATCGAGAATTACGTTCTCGACTTCGACTTTGAGGGCGACAAGAGAGACTGCTACTACGGTTTCGGTATCCGCGCTCCCGGAAACTGCGCTTCCGAATTCAACAACGGCGGCAGGTTCGGCGTTCCCCAGGCGAGCGAGCTCGGATGCGGAATCGCGTTCGACCTTTTGATTAAACCCCAGGCCGGAAAACTTGGCGTGGCTCTTAACGACGGCGGCGAGTGGGGCGAAGCTGCGCAGTTCATGCTCACGTTCCCGACAGGCTACGACGGATCTTCCGGTCATGTCAGACTGGTTGACCTCGGCGACCTCGTAACTCTCTACATCAACGGCAAAGAGATCGTAACGCTCGTTCTCGGCAACGAAGAAGTGACCGCTTACAACTCCGCCGGCGAAGAAGTGTTCAAGGGTGACGCTGAATTCCCGGATGAGGGAACCTTCGGTTTCTATCAGAGAAACGACCTGCTTACCATCGACAACGTTGTCGTTCGCGAGTTCAAAGAGGGAACGGCCCAGGATCCGGGCACCTCGACAGAACCTGTTGAGCCGGGTGAGCCTGTTGAACCCGAGCCGGCGTCCGACGTTATAACTGTTGCACGCGACCAGCTTATGGTGGACGGTGCGGACAGAGCAGAATTCGGCGGAAACGACGCGGTTACCGACGTGGATCTGCTTGCGGACATCGGCAAAGAGCTGAAGATCTGGGGCTGGGTCGGAACCGGCACCGAGATCAAGGGTTTCGGCTACAGAATCAACGGCGGCGAAGCTGTTACACAACCCGATTTCGTATACCCGGCTGAGGAGGGCGTTGTCAACGCTGCGGCGAACAAAGGCGCGTCTTACTCGTCCCGCTACGCCATCATGGTTCCGATCACCGAAGGGTCGTACAAGGTCGAGGCGTTCGTGACCACAGAAGCCGGAACAGAGGTCATCTGGACGGTCAACGTTTCCGCGGGTCAGTCGTCGGCTCCCGAGACGCCCACAGGCGACTCCACACTCACCGTTGTGGCTGTTGTTGCGGTTCTGGCGCTCTGCGCAACAGTCGTTCTCAAAAAGAAGAGCTTCTGATAACAAAATCAATAAAGTGAATAATTCTCTCCGCCAGACGGCGGGAAACGAATTTTCATGAAAAACGCCGCCCCGGGAGACTGATTCCGGGGCGGCTGTTATAGTTGCGTGCGTAAGGGTTTAAAACGGTCCGGAAACCGTCCGAAACCCGGCGGTTCAAGTTGACCCTGCGGCGCGAATTTGATATAATAAGGGCGGAAAAAGGAAGAAAATAGAGCGGATAACGCCTGACTTTTTATAAGGAAAACGCCATGAAACAGCAGAGTTTTTCAAATCTGGAATACGAAAACAGGAAAAAGAGGACGAGGAAGGATATTCTTCTCGAGACGCTTGAAGAGATACTGCCGTGGACCGAGTGGGCCGAGGCGGTGCAGCCTTACTACTATAACAAGCGGCGGGGCAGGAAGCCTGTGGGCATCGAGTCGATGATCCGGATGTACATTATGCAGGAGGTCTTCGGGCTTTCGGCCGAGTCCGCGGAGGACGGCATTTACGACAGCTACGCGATGCGCAGCTTCATGAATCTCGACTTTTTCGAGGATACCGTTCCCGACGCGTCGACGCTGCAGCGGTTCAGAAGATTGCTCAAAAAGCACGGCCTCGACGAGAAGCTGGAGACCGAGATGAACGCGATTCTCAAAGCGAAGTCGCTGCGCCTCAGAAAGGGCCACTCGGAGGACGCGTGGATCATGAAGATCAGCAAGCGGAAGAAAAAGGCGAAAAAGCCCGCCGAAGCCGCAAAGTAACAGGGCGGTAATTTGGCTAAATAAAGGCAAAATTCGGTATCACGGAGGAACTTTGTTTATGACACCCGGAGAATGGTTCAGAGACGCGCAATACGGAATGATGGTGCACTGGGGCCTTTACGCGCTTCTCGGTGGCGAGTGGAAGGGCAAGCGCATGAACGGCTACATTGGCGAGTGGGCTCAGCAGTATTTCAGAATACCGCTGGCGGAGTACTCGAAGCTGGCGGAGGCGTTCAACCCGGTGTATTTCGACGCGGAGGAGTGGGTGAAGCTCGCGAAGGACGCGGGAATGAAATATATCGTGTTCACGTCGAAGCACCACGACGGCTTCGCGATGTTCAAATCGGATGTCAGCCCGTATAACGTTTACGACGCGACACCTTTTAAGCGCGACGTGGTGGAGGAGCTGGCGGCTGCCTGCAAAAAACACGGTCTGAAGCTGGGCCTTTACTACTCTCAGGACCTGGACTGGCAGCACCCGGACGGCGGCGGTTACCGGAGCGGCAAGATATGGTGCGGCGACGTTGCATATCTCACCAACAACTGGGACTACCCTGACGACTCCGCCAAGAACTACACGAACTGCTTCGAGGAGAAGATTAAACCGCAGGTGAAGGAGATTCTTACCAAGTACGGCGACCTCTGCCTGATCTGGTTCGACGTGCCGGTGACGCTCTCCCGCGAACAGACCGACGAACTCTACAAACTCGTCAAATTCTGGCAGCCGGACTGCCTCATTAACTCGAGAATAGGGAACGGCTACGGTGACTACGTGTCCTGCGAGGACAACGAAATTCCCGCGGACGACAAGGCGGGAATGCTCTACGAGTCTCCCTGCACGATCAACGACACCTGGGGGTACAAATCCTACGACAACAACTGGAAGTCGCCCGAGGAGATCGCCAGGCTCAGGAAGCACCTCAATTCACGCGGCATCAACTATCTTTTAAACGTCGGCCCGGACGCGCTCGGGAGAATTCCCGGTCCCTCGCGCGACGTTCTGCTCGAAGCCGCGAAACTCTTCTAAACGCGGCAGGGAAGCGCCTGAGTTGGAAGCAAATAAGACGAAAAAAAGAGGCTCGCAAAAAGCCTCTTTTTTGATGGTCGGAGTGACCTGACTTGAACAGGCGACCTCTTGCACCCCAAGCAAGCACTCTAGCCAAACTGAGCTACACCCCGACAACGGCACACAGTATACCACATTATTCCCGCCTTGTAAATAGTTAATTTAGAAAAAATCGAATTTTCGCGTTCGAGAACAATTCACGAACAATTCACGGATCATTCATGAATCATTCCCGAGCAAAACCGGCCGCAAATTCCTGCCAAAAGTCATTTAATACGTGCGCGGGCGCGGGCATGCGCGCGAAAGCATAAAAAATCATTAACATACTTGAAAGGGCGGGAAAAGAGTGGTATAATATTCCATGCAAAGATAGATTTTCCAAGAAATCAGAGTGCAGACATTTTTTATTGTTTGAAAGGAGATAAAAATGGGATTACTTAGTGGTATAGTTAATTTGGGAAGCAATCTTCTTACTGCCGGAAAAGGTGCTGTGGGGTCCGCCCTGCAGGATCAGTGGAAGGAATTCTTCTACTGCGAGTCCATTCCGAACGACACCCTTATGGTTAAGGGTCAGAAAGTGATCACTTCCCGCTCCGCCAACACAAAAGCGAGCGACAATATCATTTCCAACGGTTCCGGTATCGTAGTAGCGGACGGCCAGTTCATGATCATCGTGGAGCAGGGCAGAGTAGTCGAAGTTTGCGGCGAACCCGGCGAATTCACATACGATTCCTCGACAGAGCCGAGTATCTTTTCCGGAAAACTGGGCAAGTCGATAGTTGACACCTTCAAGATTATGTGGAGAAGGTTCACTTACGGCGGCGACACCGCGAAGGACCAGAGAGTTTACTACTTCAACACGAAGGAAATTCTCGACAACAAGTTCGGAACGCAGAGCCCCGTTATGTTCAAAGTGGTCGATACGAAGATCTCTCTCGACCTCGACGTGCCGATCAAGTGCTCCGGTGTTTATACCTTCAGGATCGCCAACCCGCTGCTCTTCTACGCCAGCATCGCGGGCAACGTTAAAGACGTTTACAAGAAAGACGACGACGGTCTCGCAACAACGATGAAGGGCGAGTTCATTCACGCTCTGCAGCCGGCTCTCGGCAAGATCTCGCAGCTTGAGATCAGACCCAGCGAGCTTACACTCCACGTAAACGAGCTCGGTGAAGCCGTCAACGAAGAGCTGTCCCGCCAGTGGGGCGAGGGCAGAGGTATCGAGGTCGTTAAAGTCGCCCTCAATCCTATCGTTCTCGACGAAGAGTGGCAGAACAAGATCAGCGAGGCTCAGTACGAAGCAAGGTACAGGAATATCGACCTGGCGGCCGCGGGTCTCACCCAGGCTCAGATCGAGGCCATGAAGAAGGCTGCCGAGAACGAAGGCGGCGCCATGACCGGATTCCTCGGACTCGGACTCGCACAGAACGCGGGCGGCATGAACGCCGGCAACCTCTATCAGCTCGCTGCCAACCAGCAGGCCAATCAGCCGGCACAGCCCGCTCAGCCTGCGGCTCCCGCTGATGCATGGGTATGCCCGGGATGCGGCAAGCAGGCGTCCGGCAACTTCTGCATTAACTGCGGCACCAAGAAGCCCGCGGCTCAGCCCGCTCCCGAGACATGGACCTGCCCGAAGTGCGGCAAGCCCGCGACCGGCAACTTCTGCACCGAGTGCGGCACCAAGAAGCCCGAGGCGAAACCCGCCGAGGAAGGCTGGACCTGCCCGAACTGCGGCAAGCTCAACAAGGGCAACTTCTGCACCGACTGCGGTGAGAAGAGACCTGCAGGCGCTCCGCTTTACCGCTGCGACAAGTGCGGCTGGGAGCCTGAGGATCCGCACAACCCGCCGAAGCACTGCCCGAACTGCGGTGACATTTTCGACGACAACGACAAGATCTGATTCATTCACGAATGACCTTCACGGTCGGTTGAGATTTAACGTGTCGTAGAAGATTGATTAGTTGTTCCGGCTTTCGCGCGAAAGCAAAGTTGTTTTGTTGCGGCTGCATATTAAATAAATGCGGACAGAGCCGCGGGAGCCGGAATGTTTAGAATATGTGCTTAAAGATGATGTGACTTTTTCGCGTTACGTATTATTTTCGTCAGAAAGGAACCGTCTTTAAGCACATTTTTTATGTCCGGCCGGGGCCGGAGCGAGAAAAGAGGAATTGAAATGAAAAAGACTGAGATACAGTTTCCGGTCAGAATCGTGAAGACCGAGGGCGAGTTTATTAACGCCGAGTCGCTGCTGAGAGAGAAACCGCTGCAGATCGGCCTGTCGGAGCGGGACGTTGCCGCCGTAAAAGGCGACGGGTATATCGTTCTGGATTTCGGGAAGGAGATCTGCGGAACCGCGAGGATTCTGACGTTCGCGGCCGGCGGTGCGGGAAAGATCCGGCTCAGGTTCGGCGAGTCGGTCGGCGAGACGATGGCGGAAATCGGCTACAAAGGCGCGTGCAACGACCATTCTAACCGCGACATTGAGACTCATTTGAGAGACTTTTCGGATATGAGATTCTGCCAGACCGGTTTCCGGTTCCTCAGAATAGACTTCACGGGCTACAGCCAGGTGCTGCTGAAGAGCGTTGTCGCTGAGGGCGAGATTTTCGCGGCGAAGGTCATATACAACTACAGGGGCGGCGACCCGCTTACGGCGAGAATTTTCGACACCGCGAAGAGGACGCTCGACCTGTGCGCCTCCAGCGGCTACATCTGGGACGGCGTGAAGCGCGACAGACTGGTCTGGATCGGCGACATGTACCCGGAGACGATGGCGATCGCCACGCTTTACGGCAGGCAGGAAGTCGTCGAGAGGTCCCTCGATTTTATCGTGGATCAGACGCCGCTGCCGGGTTGGATGAACGGCATGCCCGCATATTCCATGTGGTGGATTATAATTCTGACCGACTACGCGCGCAAGATCGGCGCGAACGAGTACCTGAAGGGCAGGATTCCCTACATGAAGGCCCTCGTGGCGCAGATGAACGAATTCGTCGACGACGCGGGCAACATGACCTATCCGGGGTTCTTTGTCGACTGGCCGACCCACGATCAGCCTGACGAGCCGGCGGGAATGCGTGCGATCAACATCATGGCCGCGAAGAGGGCGGTTTCCGTCTTCAAACAGTTCGGCGAGAACGAGGGCGCCGCGGACGCGGAAAAACTGCTCGCGAAGCTGGAAAAGGTCGAGATGAACGTGGAATCCGCCAAGCAGGTCATTGCGCTCAAGTACTTCGCGACCGGGAAGCTGTCCGGAATTGAGGCGGCGAAGCTGGTCGAAGGCGGCGCTAAGGGCTTCTCAACGTTCATGAGCTACTTCATTCTTACCGCAATCGCGAAGTATTACGGCGCGGAGGCGGCGCTCAAGCTGATGAAGGACTACTACGGCGCGATGCTGGACCGCGGCGCGACAACGTTCTTCGAGGACTTCCACATGGAGTGGCTCGATGGCAGCGGCAGGATCGACGAGCTGACGCCCGAGGGTGTCAAGGACATTCACGGCGACTACGGCGCGTACTGCTACATCGGCTACAGGCACAGTCTGTGCCACGGCTGGTCGGCGGGCGTCATTACGTTTATTGAAGAGAACACTTAAGGAAAGCTGCTTTAATGCTCTTTACGCAAGCGGCAAAGTGCAGATGAACTACATATGAGCGTATTTGAACGCAGTTCGTTTATTCAGGCCTACTCGTAAGTATAAGGTGTCTTGCGACGATTGCTGCCGCTTGCTTTGCGCGAGCTCCCCTCTCGCAGTATCTTCATACAGCTTCGGGGTCGCGCACGCAAAAATAGCTATTAAATCAGCATTTCCCTAAAAATAGGGGAAACTGCACTGCGGGAACATAATAATATGAACAACAGAATTGCGAGTTTTTCGGTCGACCACGACTTCATTGTGCCGGGAATGTACGTTTCGAGAATCGACGGCGACGTGACTACGTACGACCTGCGCACCAGGAAGCCGAATTCGGGCGACTATATGGACAACGTGACGATGCACACCGTCGAACATATGATGGCAACGTTCCTGAGGAATTCCGCCATCGCGGGCGACGTCATCTACTTCGGACCCATGGGCTGCAGAACGGGATTCTACCTTCTTGTTCGCGGTCAAGACCATGAAAACGTGCGGCGCGAGGTCATAAAGGCGCTCAAAAAGACGGCGGCCTATGAGGGCAAAGTGTTCGGGCAGTTGCGCAAAGAGTGCGGGAACTACAGGTCGCTGAGGCTTTCGGCAGCGAAAAAAGAGTGCGCGGAGTACGCTAAAGTGCTGGAAAAACAGGCGGAAGAGGGCGCCGGGTTCGATTACCCGGCGCCTCCCGGAGGGAACTGAAAATGATCGGGATAATCGCTGCAATGCAGTCCGAGGCGGAGGAACTCATCCGCAAGATGAAATACAAAAGGACCGCGACCGTGAGCGGCGCCAAATATACACGCGGAAAACTGTTCGGCGTTGACGCGGTCGTCTGCGTCTGCGGCGTCGGGAAAGTCCGTGCGGGCGTCTGCGCGGAGGTGATGGCGCTCAAATACAAGCCGGATTACATTATCAATACCGGCGTGGCGGGAACGCTTACCGACAAGCTTTCGATCGGCGGCATCGCAATCGCAAAGGACGCGGTTCAGCACGACTTCGACACCACCGCTCTCGGGGACCCGCGGGGCGGCTGCTTCATTGACGGCAAGTTCGAGATATACATTAAAAGCGACAAAAAGCTCGTGAAGCTCTTCGAGAAGGCCGCCAAGGCGGAAAACCTCGCTTACGTCACGGGAACCGTCGCCACAGGCGACTGCTTTGTGGCCGGGAACGACAAAAAGGCGGAGATCGTGAAGTATTTTCCAAGCGCGGTTTGCTGCGAGATGGAAGGCGGCGCGATTGCCACGGTCTGCTTCATCAACAAGATTCCGTTCGCGATTGTGAGGGCGATTTCGGACAGCGCCGATGGCGGATCGCCGGACGACTTCCCGGAGTTCCTGAGGCAGGCGGTCGCAAACAGTATCCGCGTGCTCGAGAGGGTAATCAAGGAGCTCTAAGACGCAAAAAGGCCGGGCTTTCACAACCCAAAGTATTTTTTAAATAAAAAGAAGCTTCACGCGCAGGAGCTTCTTTTTCGTTTACAGTTATATGTTCGGGACTCGAACCCTCGCTAAGGGAAATGCGCGTCGGCCGACGAGCATTTCCCGCCTTTTTTACGCGCCCCGTTAACTTTTTGTGACAAAAGAAATTCGCGCAAATGTGATATAATAACAGTGAAACGGATTCTCCGGTTGCAACTCAATATCGACCGGAAAACACGGAGGAGATTTTTTGCCGCTTTGCACTTCTGAAAAGATAGCCGAACTCAGAAAGACCAAGGGGATGTCGCAGCAGACGCTGGCTGACGTGCTTTTTGTTTCGCGCTCACTCGTGGCGATGTGGGAGGCCGGGGCGCGCGTTCCGGACAGCGTCAGCGTCGAGCGGATGGCGGAGCTTTTCGGGGTCTTGCCGGAGGACATAATGAACGACTCGCGGTACGCGTACGTGTCGAGGCTCGAAAACGATCTGATTGACTCGGAGTTCGAGGATTTTACGGACAGCGGAAGCGCGCCGTGCGACACGGAGAGGGCGGAGCGGATAATCGAATCGTTTTTGCGCAAAATCGGGAAGCGCGACAAAGATCTTTTCATGAGCCGCTATTTTTCGATGAAAACGTGCAAGGCGATCGCGGACGAATTCGGCATGAGCCTCTCTTCAGTAAAGGTGAAGCTGTCCAAGATCAGAAAAAAGCTGAAAAGATTTATCGAGACGGAGGAGTCAAAATGAACAAGGACGATTTTAGAAAAGCTCTTTCAAATATCGGAAACCGCGAGCCCGAGCCGGCCGGTGCGAAATACAAGGCCGGGAGGATCGTCATCGCCGCGGTCGCGTCTGTCGCTGTTCTGGGGGCTGTGGTCGCCGCGGTTTTGCTTCCGACGTTCTTAAAACCCGAAAACCCATTAAATAATGGCGGAGAAGATATCGGTATGGTCGCGGAAGGCACCTCTAAGGAGGCTGAAGCGCCGACGCCGTCTGAAACCGGAACCGCAGCCGGAACAGCAACCGGAGACCACGATTCTGTGTCGACGCCAACGCCTGGCGAAGAGCCTTTCTGGTTCGGGGACGTTACACTCAGCGTGAACCTTCTTACGTACGAAGACGTCGACAGCACAATAAAAACGTTCAATTCTGACAGTTTGAACGCGCACGTTATCTCCACCTCCGTTTTCGGAGAGCACGAAAATTGCGAAAACGTCTACTACGACAGGGAGACGGGCAGGGTGACGTGCCTCTATCACGAGCTGGAGGGGATCATAGGGGAGGACGTGCTCAAGGACTGGTGGGTCTTTTTCAGACACGACACGGTGCGCGACGACCTTGCGGCTGTTTTTATGAAGAAGAGATTCTCGATAACTCCCGAGAAAATAGAGAATGCCGTTTTGCTGTTTGACATTAATCGCCGCACAGTCACGGAGCTGAGTCCGCCCGAGGGCGTCGAGGATTTCGAATTCCTCAGCAACTACTCAAGGACGTGTTTTAGAAACGGAAAACTCGCGCTGAACACAAGTTTTCCCGACGGAGGTCAGTGCATTTATATTTTCGACGCTGCGACAGGCGGGTGGCAGAAGATCCTTGAGGACAAAGGCCTTTCTTACATGGCGGGCAGGTTTTTAGATGACGATCTTCTTTTCGTCAACGGCGACGATCTCAACGGTTTTTACAACCTGAGCACCGGCGTTCTGACGGAGGTGATCGGGGACTACTGCTTCGCGACACGCGGAAAAGTATACTCGGTCAAGGATTATTACGAAAAAAACGGACCGATGAAAGTCGCGATCTACGACGCCGTCACCGGAGAGCAGCTCGAAGGAACGGTCCCGGTGCCTTGCTATTTCAGCGGTTCTAACTATTCCATCTATTCCGTGAAGCTCGTGGGGACGGACGGCACGCGCAGGACAGCCGTGACCGGGCTTAACCGCGAGACGGAGTGTTGGAGCAAAGATGGCGCGTACTACTACTGCTATTCCGCGAGGGGCGAAAACGTCTACTGCTTCTCGGTAGAGACGGCAGAGTGGACGAGTGTTCACGTCGACAGGATTTCGGAGGAGCCTGTCGAGCTTGACGGAAATTTGTACGCGGTTTTCGCGGGCTACGGAATGGCGGCCGGGGACAACTGCAGCGAGGTCACACTGTACTTCACCAGAAAGCTCGAGCTTGTCCCCGAGCTTCCCGCGTATGAGGACGATAAGGTCGACTCGCCTTACTGGGACGTCTACAGGAGCATCAAATTTTATAATTTCCCTGAGAAGCGCTATTTCTCTATTGCGGACCGCGAGGATATGATGAACAACCAATCGTTGTATTTCAACGGACACGACGTCTATTTTGAGATGGACGAGCTGAGGGATATCATTTTGAAGCTGCTCGAGCAGCGGACGAACGTCTACTCGCACGCGCGCTTTGAGAAGAGCACGTTTTCGCTTTACAGAATTTACATAAACTGCGGCAGTCTTGAGATCGCCTTCGGAGAGGACGAAGGAGGCCTATATAAGGCGTATATCGGGTACAAAGGCAATGCCATCGAAGGGTACATAGCCGAGGTCTGCAACGTTCCCGAAAGCCTTTTCAACGAGGCGGTGAAGCTCCATCCGGTGCATACTGTTCTGAAAATTTATCCCGAGGCGAACAAGTTTTATTCGGAGGAGAACGGCTGCGACATGATACTTCCGGTGGCGCCGACGGAGGAGGACTCGGAGTACCTTCTGGGAATACTTAACAGCGGGCGCTGGCAGCCGGACGACACCATGAATCTCTCGTTTTCGCACATTTTTTTGAACGGCGATAAGGAGATCTACTACCTTGACGCGAATGGGCTGTTCAGGAACATAAATGAGCGTGTGTTCATAAAGGTGACCGAGGAGGAACGGCTGTTTATCAACGAACTGCTTGAAAAATACAACAACGCGTCGTTTAAAACCCTATTTTGATAAGGAGAGCTTGACATGAACGAAAAGCATTTTGGAATGGCAAAAATGAGATTTTTGAAGATGGTTATTGCTGTTCTGACGGCTTCTTTGATGGTCGCGACGTCTTTTGGCTGCGGCAAGGCGCCGCAGGAGGAGCCCGGTGAGACAGGCGGCGAGACGTTTTATGAGTCGCACGATTCCGACGCGTCTTTAACGTGCGTCCGCGGCGTAACGTCGTTTGAACCCGGAACGATTTACGTGGGCTACGTTTACGTAACGGTCCTGGACAAAAACGGCTTCGGCGGCGGAGGAGAGTTCGAGGACGACGTTTTTGTCAAATACGCCGGCGCGAACAAGGCTTTTGGGTGGTTCCAGACGCTGAGGGTCGTTTTTGACGGAAAGGACGTGGTCAGGGAGACGCTGCAGCATGAGAGCGTCGGAGGATACTATCATGAGACGAAGCTCACCGTCACGAAAACGATAAGCGTCCGGCCCGCCGATCCTGCCACGGAGCCTGTTTTTGACAAGCCAATCATCTACCTCTACCCGGAGGAGGATACCGTCTGCAGCGTCCGCCTCGACTTTAACGGCGTGCTGACGTGCACGTACCCGGAGTACGGCGAGGAGGGCTGGACCGGCTTCATTGCTTCAAAGGACGGAACGCTGACGTTCCCCGACGGAAAGCGATACTATGCGCTCTACTGGGAGGGCAGGGGCGCCTGCGGGACCGATTTTGACTTGTCGAAGGGCTTCTGCGTAAAAGGCAGCGAAACAGCGTCGTTCCTTTCCGAAACGCTCCCGAAGCTGGGGCTTTCCGAGAGGGAGGCGAACGAGTTTATCATCTACTGGCTCCCGCTGATGAAGGACAACCGGTACAACCTGATCACGTTCCAGACAGGGGCGTACGAGAAAAACGCCGTCCTGACTGTCGATCCGGCGCCGGACACTGTTATCAGGGTGTTTATGGTCTTCAAACCGCTTGAAAACGAGACGGATGTCGAGGCGCCCGACCTTAGCTTGCTTGCCGCGCCCGAGCGTAAAGGATTTACCGTCGTCGAGTGGGGCGGCAGCAGGATCGATTAAAAAGAGACGTCGTTTTTTGGGGGAGAGCGGTTGATTTTTTGACGAAACGCGGGTATAGTTAAGAGTAAGAGGCGGCGAAAACGTACGGCGCGGGGGCGTGAGATTTTTGTAAAACTAGCCGGAAACGTGCCGGATTCCAACGAAACACGTAAAACACGCCCTAAAAACGCTCTTCGGGAGGAAAAAATGGGCCTTATCACAAACATGTATCAAAAGAATTTTTTGCAGCGGTACGACAAGGACGAGGCCGTCCCGTATTACTCCGCGGCCGATTTTCCGGGACTTTTGTGTGAGCAGAGGTCGTTTTCGAATTCGGCCGGCGTCAGGATCGAGTACTTCACGTATTTTTACGAGGGGTATAAGCCGGGGAAACTCGTTTTGTTCTGCCCGGGAATGGGGCCGGGGCACACCGCGTATCTTGCGGAGATCGAGACGCTCTGCAGGGCGGGATACCGCGTGGTGACGCTTGACTACACAGGCTGCGGCGCTTCGGGAGGCGAAAAGATGACCTCGGTGAACGCGCCGACCGCGGACGCTTTGGAGCTGCTTGACCTTTTGAAACCGGCGGAGGAGATCATTCCTGTCGGCCACTCGCTCGGGGGCTACACGGCGCTTAACGTCGCGAACGTCTTGCCGTCGGTGACGCGCGCGGTGATCATTTCCGGCTTTGTCACGATTTCCGACGAGATGATGGGCTTCGTGAAGCTCCGGATCCTTGCCGACCGAATCAAACGCTTCGAAAAAACACTCGACCCGCGCTACGCGTCGCTCGACAACCGCGCGTACCTCAAAACGACTTCCGACAGGATACTCTGGATCCACTCTACCGACGACCCGATGGTCAACTACAAGCACAACGCCGGCAGGGCCCTTAGATTCGGCAACCCGAACGTCCGCGTCGTCACCGTCCAAAACAAAAAACACAACCCACAGTACACGACGGAGGCGCTTTCCCTGATGAACGGGTGGGTGAGCGGCTACTACAGGCTTATGCGCGAAAACAAAGACGTGACGCTCGAGGAGCGGAAAGCGTATTTTACGGACAAGGATATCGCGAAAATGACGGCTCAGGACCCGGCGGTTTTTGACGAAATTCTCCGATTTATAGGGGAATAAAAGGGTCGGAAATGATTGGAGGGAGGTGCCTCTTGCTATGAAAAGGTTTTTCGCGGCGGCAGCAACAGGATTGCACCTCATCAACAAAGAAATCCTCGCAAAACGAGGACTTCTAAGCTGTTTGGATTATTACTTGAGTTGAATCGCCGTATGCCGAACGGCACGTACAGTGGTGTGAGAGGGGCTACTCGTTAGCCCCTACTCGATTTTATACATGGTGCGGCGCATGGGTCGTTCCCGCCCGGAAACGATTCTTTAAAAAAGCTTGAAAAAACGCATCAAGACTGTTCAAAAGTTTATTGATCTGTGCTATAATGTTATGTGATACAAAAAACAGGGAGGAGTACGCCGGAAAATGTTTACAAAGCTTCAATTGCAGTCCGCGTGCGCTTCGCGTGTGGATTTTCAGCACGGTCTTGACTATTTCAACAACAACCGTATTGATAACTTTACCTGCAAGAAAATTGAAGACTCAGACGCCGCAAACGTTGTCGAAATTTCCGCCACTGTGCGGGGAACCTTCGACGACTACTCTGCGCGCGCCGTTATAGACGAAGGCGAGAGCGTTCCCGGTTCCGGAAGGATCATTCTGGACACCTGCAGCTGCCCGGGAAGCACCGAAAAGAACAGAATCTGCAAGCACTGCATTGCGCTTATTCTTAAATATTTGGAAATGAGGGACTCGGGGGTCCTGGACGAAAAGGACGACGGCTCTTACAGACAGGCCGTCAGGGACGTTCCCGTGGAGACTGACAAGGCGTTTCTGGACATTCTCGAGAGTGAGGACAACAGAAGGCGGGTCGAGATCAGGCAGAAGAGCCGCGAGGGCAGCCTGACGCTGGTTCCGTACCTTTCCATGAGCGACATCTCGATGACCGTCGAGTTCAAGGCGGGGGATTCGCGACTGTATATAGTCAAGGACGTGGTAGCGTACGTGAACGCCGTCAAGCAGAACCGGGCGGTTAGCTACGGCAAGAACAGAAGCCTGGTTCACTCGCTGCAGCTTTTTGACGAAAACTCCAGGCGGCTGATCGACTTCCTCGACAGGTACGAGCAGAACAGACTGACCTACGTGAAATCCTACTCCGCCAAGAACGAGGACGACGGACGGTACGTGACTCTTAAGAGGGAACTTATCGACAGGTTCTTCAAGGCGGTCGAAGGAACGACGATCGACGTTCACAACGCCACGTCGAAGGCGGGTCTTGCGTCGCAGATGGAGTTCTCGGAGCCGGAGGAGGCGCTCGAGGCGGAGCCGGAAGACGACGGACAGGCTGATAACGAAGGCGCTTCGGCAAACGGTAATTTTGCCGAAAACAGGGAGAAAAACGACGTTCAGGAAGGCGAGGCGAAAACCTCCGAAAACACCCTGAAGACCTCCGTGAGGCCGGTGTTTGAAAAGTATGACGTCGTCGCGGGAACGCCGGAACTGAGGTTCACGCTGACGGGTCTCGACGGCAACGGGGCGCTGCTCACCGGGTCGTTCATGCCCGTTTTCATCGGCGCGGACTGCTTCGTTTTCGTGAAGGACAGAACGATCTACGTCGCCGACAAGAGTGCGCTTCCTGGAATGGAGCCGTTCTTCGCGTACGTCTCGCGCTCCGCCTGCAGGGATATCTTCATCGCCGAGCAGGACCTCAGGCTGTTCGTGCCCGAGATGCTTCAGACGCTCAAGAAGTGCTGCGACGTGACTGTCATCGACCTCAACGAGGCGCACTACACCCCGCAGCCGGCCGCGATCAAAGCGTACATCGACATGCCGCGGCCTGACGTGATCTCCTGCGAGCTCTACGCCTGCTACGGCGAGGGCGACAGCGAAAAGCGCTTCAACATCCTTTCCGACCGTGACTACAGCGACTCGGTCAGGAACGAGGCGGCAGAAATGGCGGCGGGAGAGTACCTCAAAAAGTACTTCAACAAATACGACCCGGTGAACGGCGCCGCGGTCATGGTCAAGGACGACCAGGCGTTTTACGAGTTTATAACCGAGCAGATCTACGAGCTCGAGAATCTGGGCGAGGTGTTCGTTTCAGACAAGCTGAAGTCGGTCAAGGTCAAAAAGGCTTCGCGAATCACCGCCGGCGTGTCGCTGCAGGGCGATTTGCTGACGTTCTCGATTCACAGCGACGACTTCACGCCCGAGCAGCTGGCGGAAATTCTCAAAAAGTACGACCGCAAAAAGAAGTTCTTCCGCCTCACCGACGGGACGTTCATCAGCGTGGAAGGCGAGGGCTTCGGAAATCTGGCCGACGTCGGGAAAATGCTCGAAATGAGCGGCCTTTCCCTCTCTTCGGGAACGGTGGTCGTGCCCAAGTTCAGGGCGCTCTTCCTCGACAACGAGCTGTCCGACAACGAAAACGTTCTGATCAGCCGCAGCAAGAATTTCAGGGCGCTCATCAGAAACATGAAGACCTTCGAGGACAACGACTTCGAGGTGCCTTCGTTCCTGCACGACACGCTCAGAAACTACCAGAAACACGGCTTCAGATGGCTGAAAACGCTCAAAAACAACGGTTTCGGCGGAATTCTGGCGGACGAAATGGGCCTCGGGAAGACGGTTCAGGCGATCGCGTTCCTGAGTTCCGAATATGAAGAGGGCGAGAGGAGCGGCGCGCTGATAGTCTGCCCGGCGTCTCTCGTGTACAACTGGAAGAGTGAACTTGAGCGGTTCGCGCCGAATCTGCCGCTGGTTATCGTCTCCGGAAAGCAGGAGGACCGCCTCGAGATTCTGTCGAAGGTCCGGCAGGAAGACGTGGTGATAACCTCTTACGACCTGCTGAGGCGCGACATCGACGCGTATTCGGGAATGAAATTCGGCTACCAGATCATCGACGAGGCCCAGTACATCAAGAACAGTTCGACGCTCTCGTCAAAAGCGGTCAAGCAGATCAACTCCGGCTTCAGGCTCGCGCTCACCGGCACGCCGATCGAGAACAAGCTCTGCGAGCTGTGGAGCATTTTCGACTACCTGATGCCAGGCTTCCTGCACGACTACAGGCAGTTCAAAGAGGAATACGAGACGCCGATCGTAAGCTTCAAGGACAAGGACGCGCTGATTGCGTTGAGGAAGATCATTCACCCGTTCGTGCTCAGGCGGCTCAAATCCGACGTTCTGCGCGACCTTCCCGACAAGCTCGAGGAGACCGTTACGGCGAGGCTCACCGATGAACAGAGCAAGCTCTACCGCGCGACCCTCATTAATATAAAGCAGAACCTGCTCGGGAAGAACGGTGACGAGATGAAGAGCGGCGCCGTCCAGATTCTCGCGGAGCTTATGCGGCTGCGCCAGATCTGCTGCGATCCGTCGCTCATTTACGAGAACTACAAGGGCGGCTCCGCGAAGATCGACCTCTGCATCGAAATCGTCAAGCGCGCGATCGACGGCGGCCACAAAATATTGATTTTCTCGCAGTTCACGAGCATGCTGTCGATCATCGAGAAGCACCTCGACGGCGAAAAGATCAAGTATTTCAGCCTGGTGGGCCAGACGCCGAAGGAAAAACGCACGAAAATGGTCGAGGAGTTCAACAACGACGACGTGCCGGTGTTCTGCATCTCGCTGAAAGCCGGCGGAACGGGTCTCAACCTTACGAGCGCCGACATCGTCATCCACTTCGACCCGTGGTGGAACGTGGCGGTCCAGAACCAGGCCACCGACCGCGCGCACCGCATCGGCCAGAAGAACATCGTGACGGTCTACAAGCTGATCGCCAGCGACACCATCGAAGAGAGCATTATGAAGCTCCAGGACAAAAAGAAGGTGCTGGCGTCGGATCTGCTCTCGGGCGAGAGCTTCGCGGACGGAACGGTCACGAGGGAAGAACTTATCGAACTCCTCGGAGGATATTGAATTACGTAAACGCTGATTTTCGGCTCTTTACGCAATCCGCCATAGGTTTAGATAAATAAGGTGCCTGCGGCGATTGCCTGGCGAATTGCTTTTTGCGTACGGACCTCTCGGAGTATATTCATACACCTTCGGATCCGTACACAAAAAAATAGCTCGAAACTTAGCGTTTACGGCACGCGCTGATTTTCGGCAAAGACGTAACTAACAGGATAAATTCAGGAGGTGAGGCGACGCTGTGAAATTTTACATTTACACGTTCGGATGCAAAGTGAATACTTACGAGTCCGAAGCCGTTGCCGAGCTTCTTGAGGCCACCGGAAGGTATGAGCAGGTGTTTTCGTGGAAGGACGCGGACGCGGTCATCGTGAATTCCTGCGCGGTAACAGAGGAGAGCGAGAAGAAGGCCGCGAAACTCATGCGGCGCATAAAACGCGAAAATCCGGAAGCCATTTTAATGCTCTGCGGCTGCATGACCCAGACGAACCCGGAAAAAGGCGAGGCGCTCGGCGCCGACATAGTTTGCGGGAACACCCGGAGAGCGGCTATTCCGGCGCTTCTGGACAGTGCGTTCGAAGAGAGATATTCCGGGAATAAGACGGTGATTTCGGTCGGAGAGCACTTTAAAGGCGAGAAGTTCGAGCTTCTGGCGCCGCGCTCCTACAAAAACCTCACGCGCGCGAATTTGAAGATCGAGGACGGCTGCGACTGCTTCTGCACTTATTGCATCATTCCCTACGCGCGCGGCCGTGTGCGGTCGATGCACCCCGAGGACATAAAGCGGGCGGCAGCGGAACTCGTGAATTCCGGCCACCG
This sequence comes from Mageeibacillus sp. UBA1212, assembly GCA_002309655.1. GTDB lineage: Bacteria > Bacillota > Clostridia > UBA1212 > UBA1212 > UBA1212. Next base: position 43,242 of record DBXM01000028.1, on the reverse strand, counting down.
CGAGATCGTTCTCACCGGCATAAACATAGGAATGTACGGTACGGATATCGGCTTCGACCTTGCGGACGCGGCGGCGGCAGTCAGAAGCGCGGGCGCGGAGCGGATCAGGCTGAGTTCTTTGGAAATCGACGCGGTGGACGCTTCGGTGATCGAAAGGCTGGCCTCCGTTGAAGGCCTTTGCCGCCATTTTCACGCCTCGCTCCAGTCGGGCTCCGACGAGATCCTCAAGAAGATGAACCGCCGCTACGACACGCAGGGCTACCTTGAGATGATCGAAAAAATCCGTTCCTGCTTCGAGAACGCGTCGATCACCACAGATATTATCGTCGGATTCCCGGGCGAGACGGACCGGAACTTTCAGGAGAGCGTTGAGTTCGCGAAAAAGGCGGGCTTTTACCGGATTCACGTGTTCCCGTATTCCAGAAGGAAGGGGACCGTTGCCGACAGGATGCCGGACCAGGTGCCGGAAGAGGTGAAGCGCGAGCGGGCGGCGGTGCTTGCCGGCGTTGCGGAGGGACTCGGGAGGCGTTTTCTTGAGAGCCAGCGCGGGACCGTTCACAGCGTGCTGTTCGAGACAAAAAAGAACGGACTTTACTACGGGCACACCGGAAATTACATTTACGTAAAATGCGCTTCGGACGTGGACCTCAAGAATCAGATCCGCGACGTGGTGCTGGGAGACATGGCGGGAGACGCTGCGGAGGCATTTCTCGCGGAGAAACATTGAAACAAGCTTGACTCTTTTCCTTTTTTAAGGGAAAAGTTGAAATCGGCGGCCGTGTGTGGTACCATAGCACGGAAAGAACTTCGAACCGGAAAGGGCGGTGAGGTTTATGGAAGAATGGAGACTTCAGAAATATCTGGCGCATTCGGGAATCGCTTCCAGGCGTGCGGCGGAGGAGATAATCGCGGACGGAAGGGTGTTCGTGAACGGCAGACGCGTTACGGACCCGGCCACGAAGGTGACTTTAAAGGACCGCGTGACTGTAGACGGAAAGACCGTAAAGCCTACGCGCACCAAGACATACATAATTCTCAACAAACCCGCTCAGGTGCTCTCCACCGCCAGCGACGACAGAGGCAGAGTGTGTGTGGTCGACCTCGTGGAAGCGGACGGCGCGCGGCTCTACCCGGTGGGGCGGCTCGACTACGACACGAAGGGAATCATTCTTCTCACCGACGACGGCGATTTCATGCAGCGCATCACGCACCCGAAGTTCGAGATGTGGAAGACGTACGAGGCGGTCGTGAAGGGTGAGCCGGACGAGGAAATTCTCGGAATGCTGCGCGAGGGCGTGGAGCTCGAAGACGGAAAGACGCTTCCCGCGGAGGCGGACGTCGTGAGGTTCAAGGGCAACAACGCGGTCGTGCGGGTCAAGATCCGCGAAGGGCGCAACCGGCAGGTCAGAAGGATGCTCGAGGCGGTCGGGTTCCCGGTGCTCGATTTGAAGCGGACGGCGCTCGGCGGGCTCGAACTCGGCGATCTCAGGCCGGGAAAGTGGCGCCACATGAAGCACAGGGATTTCGAGGCGCTTTTCGGCAAGAACGAGGCGAAAAAGCTCGGGTTCTGAATTAATGGAATTGAAGCGGCGGTCGCTGACAGAGGGCCGCGGAAGGGAATAAAAATGGACGAAAATGTTATGAACGGGAACAATCCCGAAGAACCGGCGGAAGTGATCTTCACCGAGGAGGATATCGAATCCGCGGTGGAGGACAGCTTTTTCGACGCCAAGAACGAGGCGGAGGCAGCGGCGGCAGAAGCTGGCGACGAAGTCATTTCCAACCTCGAAAAAGGGCTCGCGGCCGCCGAAAGAACGGTCAGGGATGAGCTTGACGACGGCGAGGAGAGACTCGACGCCGACGTAGACAACGACGAGACCTTTTCGGAAATCATGAATCTGATTGCGAGCAGGAAAAGAAAAGGTAAAACCGTGGACGAACCGGAAGAAGACGAAGAACCGGAAGAGGATGATTCGGAAGAAAACGAGGAAGAGCAGCCGAAGACCTGGCTTGGCCAGCTTGTTCACGCAAAAAAAGGCGACAAACTGTACGTTCTTCACGAAATCATTTCATACATTCTAATCTTCGCGATTGCGTTCGTTGCCGCCATATTCATCAACATTTACATTTTCCGCATCAGCAACGTTGTCGGAAGTTCGATGAAGCAGACGTTCCACGACGGGCAGACCGTATTCCTGAGCAGACTTCCGTACATATTCGGGTCGCCGCAGCACGGTGACGTGGTCATTTTCGACAGCCACGGGGACGAGAGAACGTTCGCGAAGGACTGGAACGACGCAATCAAGTCGAACGCGATTGTCAAGCTTTTCAAGAAGACCACGGTCACGAACGAGGACGAGCATGACTTCTATATAAAACGCGTGATCGGCGTGGCGGGCGACGCGATTCGGATTCACGACGGCAAGGTCTGGCGGGCGAAAATATCCGACCTGGGCAGCGAGTACACGGAGGTTGTAACGCTCTACGATAAATACTCGGCGGATCCGTCAAGCGAGGGCGGACAGCGGTACATGGAACTCTGGCAGGCGATTGCGAACCTTCCGCTTGACGGGACGGTCTGGGAGGCCCTCGACGAACCATACGTGAACCCGAACGAGGTGCCAAAGTACGACAGCTGGGAGGGCAGGTGCTGGATCGTGCCCGAAAAGCACATGTTCGTGATGGGCGACAACAGGAACCACAGTACGGACGGCCGCTATTTCGGAATCAGACCGTACAACTGCATCCTCGGAAAGGTGCTCGGGAACCATTAATATAAATAAGGGCGGGGCCGCTTCCGGTCAATTTCAGGGAAGCGGCCCCCTCTAAATTTTAAAAAGCGTTGCAAAAGCAACCAAAGGTGGCAAATATGATTCGAATCTGCATCGCATCGGAAAACAAAAATAAACTGAGACAGTTCGGCGAGATTTTCTGCTCCCTGGGCACCGACGTTCTGATCTATACCGCGAAGGAGCTCGGCTTTGCCGGCTACCCGCCCGAGGACGCGGACACGTTCTACGGGAACAGCCTTATAAAGGCCCGCGCGGTCCGGAAATTTCTGGAGGAAAAAGGCGAGGGCGGGAATTATTACGTGATTGCCGACGACTCGGGAATAAGCGTCGACGCGCTTGGGGGGGCGCCGGGGGTTCATTCGGCCCGGTACGCGGGCACCCACGCGCCTGATTCCGAGAACAACCGGAAGCTTATTGCTGAGCTGAAAAAACTCGGCGACTGCGACAGGTCGGCCCACTACACCTGCGTAATAACCGTCATCAAACCGGACGGGTTTTCGGTCAGCGCGGCGGGAAGAGTCGACGGCAGAGTGATTGACGAACCGCGCGGCAGCGACGGCTTCGGATATGACCCGTTCTTCTATATTGACGCCCTCGGGAAGACCTTCGCGGAGCTCGACCCTGAGACCCGCAACGGAATGAGCCACCGCGGACAGGCGCTGAGAAAAGCGGCGGAAATCATTAAAAAGGACGCCGGAGAATAATAAATTTTAGACAAATCCACAAAATAAGGCCGCCCCCTTTAAAAGCAGGCATCAATCAAACGATGTCGATAAAAGGGGCGGCCGCTTTTTATTCGTAAACAGCTTTGACGCTTTCCGGGTCTACACCGAGCTTTTCGAAAATGGCGCGCCACCGGTTCACGTAGTCGTTTTCCGGTTCGGGCGAGATGACCGGCACGAAGCCGAACCTGAGGTAGGTTTTGATGGCCGGTAGCCTGAAGTCGTCGGTGGTCAGCGTGGCGGGAAATGACCCTCTCGCGGCCAGCCTGTCCAATGTTTCGGTGAGCAGAGGCTTCCCGAGTCCATGACCGCGCGCTTCGGGAACCGACCAGAACATGTGAACGTAGCCTGTTCCGTCCGGGTTCGTGACCGCCGCTGAGGTGGCGAGCGCACGCCCGCTTAAATCCGTGATGAAGAACAGATCGCGTTCGGGAACGAGTCCCGGCCGCTTCCTGATCACCGCGTCAAAAAAAGCCTCCGCCGGCTCGCTTACCGGAGTATCGGACGCGATTATCGCGTTCCACCTGTCGATATTTGCCTTGTTTTCGGTATAATTCTCGAACCTGAATCCTTCCGGGAGAGGACGGCTTTCCAGCCCGCGCTCGAAGATGATCATTTTCAGCTGTTCCATTCCTGCGCCTCCGTGAATCAAAAATGCTCCTTGTTTACGACGGAAATTGTAGCATTTCGGAGCGAAGCGGTCAACCGCCGTTATTTCCCGGAAAATTTCCGGAAAAAGCCGCAAATTAAGCCAGCAAACCCGGACAAATATCGCGCGCAAATTCATTTTTCTTATCGAAATCGCTTCAAGAATGTGGTAAAATAAACTGGGCAAATGCGGGCCGGCGGATTTACCTAAAAATCGGGGCGCGCAGAGACCTTGAGAGCGGACGGAATTCACGCCGCAAAAAAGATTCACGGAGGAAACATGAACGCCCGAAACAACAAACCGAACGTGCTCGTGACAGGCGGAACAGGCGGAATCGGCGCCGCAATCGTCAGGCGGTTTTTCGACGCCGGCTACAACGTCGCGATCCACTACGCCCGCAACCGCGAAAAGGCCGAGGAACTGGCCGACGAGCTGATGGAGTCGACCGGAACCGGAATCGTGCGCATTTTCAGAGCGGATTTTGATGAACCGGGCGAGATCGTCGAGATGTTCGCGGAGATTCGCGAGGAAATCGGGCCGGTGGACGTTCTTGTCAACAACGCCGGCATCGGGAGCCAGGAGCTTCTGCAGGATTTGAGCTACGCGGACTGGCGGAGGACTTTCGCGGTCAACGTCGACGCGGTCTTCATGTGCACGAAGCTGGCGCTGCCTTATATGATCAGGCGAGGCTACGGAAGAATCGTGAATATCTCCTCGATTTGGGGAATTTCCGGCGCTTCGTGTGAGACGTGCTACTCGGCCTCGAAGGCGGCGGTGATCGGGTTCACGAAGGCGCTGGCCAAGGAGGTCGGCCCCGCGGGAATCAACGTGAACTGCGTCGCCCCCGGCGTCATCGACACGGATATGAATTCACACCTGTCGCCCGAGGACATGAGCGCACTGGCCGACGAAACGCCTCTCGGCAGGATAGGAACGCCGGAAGACGTGGCGGAAACCGTATATTTTCTGTGTTCGGCGGCTTCCTCGTTTATAACGGGGCAGGTTATCAGCCCGAACGGAGGAATAGTTATATAAACATGCAACGATGAATAAGGAACGCCGGCCCGGAGCCGCGAGTTTATTCCTGAAATACATTCACATTTTGCACTGACATTCATTTTTTGCGGAAGGAGCCGGAAAAATGGCAAACAATAAGAAAAACGAGAAAAATACAAAGCAGATACTGTGGATCGTTCTCGCGGTGATAGCGGTGGCGGTGGTTTTGTTCTTCGTCGGGAGGTTCTACCCGGGCGGAATCGGCGGATTCATCAGCGCGCTGACGGGACAGCCGGCGGAACAGACCGACGTGGCGATCGTTACCGACGCAGGGAACGATTCGGGAAAGACGGACGCAGCCAAGGAGACGCCTGACCAGGGCGGAGAAACGTCGACCAAAATCGACGAAAACGGCTCGTACTTTGACAAGGACAGCGTCGCGCTCTACATCCACACGTACGGGAAGCTCCCGAAGAACTTTATAACAAAGAATCAGGCGCGCGACCTCGGCTGGAGCGGCGGTTCCGTTCAGAAATACGCTCCCGGCAAGGCGATCGGCGGAGATACCTTCTCCAACGCGGAAAAGCGCCTGCCGACAGGCGTTAAGTACAAGGAGTGCGACATAGATACGGACGGCGCGAAAGAGCGCGGCGCGAAGCGTATCGTTTTCGGAAACGACGGCAGCGTCTGGTACACGGACGACCACTACGAGACGTTCACGAAGCTCTATTAAAAGGAGGCGGAAAATATGACTGTTATACGCAGAATCAACTGCGCGAAAATCGAAGACATTTCCGGGTTTTACGACGTTATCGCGAAAAAACTCAGCTTTCCCGAGTGGTTCGGCAGGAATCTCGACGCGCTTTACGACCTGCTCGGCGACGTCGGCAGGGACACGAAGCTGGTGATCCGCGGCTTTGACAGATTCGCGGAAAAGCTCGGCGAAAAGGGCGAGGCGCTAAAGGGCGTTCTCGAAGACGCGGCGAAGGAAAATCCGTGTCTGGAAGTCGTTTTTAAATAAGATTTTCAGCGGGCATTTAGAGGCGATTTAAGCGGTCCGAAAGTACCGAACGGTGTTGAAAAAAGCTATGAAAAAGAGTAAAATTGACAGTTGGCGGAGCCGGTCCCGGAAACGGGCGGGTTCACGCGAAAAGGCATTATCGAAAGGCGGAAAAAAGATGAATTTTTTGGAGAGAATCTGTGAAAGAGCGAAGACCGACATGAAGACGATTGTTCTTCCCGAGTCGGAGGATCTGAGAGTCATTCAGGCGGCTGCCATGATCCAGGAGCGCGGCATCGCGAATGTAATTCTTGTCGGCGACCCCGAGAAGATAGCCGTTCTGGCCGAGGGGCTGGACATTTCCAAGTGCAGAATCGTGAACCCCGAGGGGTACGAGAGATTCGACGAGTACGTCGAGGCGTTCTACGAGCTCAGGAAGAACAAGGGCATGACTCCTGAGAAGGCTGAGAAGACGATGCACGACTACGTGTACTTCGCGACGATGATGGTGAAAATGGGCGAGGCGGACGGAATGGTTTCCGGCGCTGCGCACTCCACCGCGGACACTGTGAGACCTGCGCTTCAGATTCTCAAGACCAAACCGGGCACCAAAATGGTCTCCGCTTTCTTCGTGATGGTGGTTCCGGACTGCGAATACGGCGCCGACGGCGCATTCGTGTACGGCGACTCCGGTCTTGTCGAGAATCCCGACGCAGACGCGCTTTCCGAGATCGCTATCGAGTCTGCGCACTCGTTCAAGCAGCTCATCGAGCGTGAACCGATCGTGGCGATGCTCTCTTATTCGACGTACGGCAGCGCTCACAGCGAACTCACCGAGAAGGTTATCGAGGCAACGAGACTCGCGAAAGAGAAGGCCCCCGAGCTGGTTCTGGACGGCGAGCTCCAGGGCGACGCGGCCCTCGTTCCGAAGGTCGGCGCTTCCAAGGCCCCGGGCAGCCCTGTAGCTGGCAAGGCGAACGTTCTTATTTTCCCGGACCTCAACTGCGGAAACATCGCCTACAAGCTCACCCAAAGGCTCGCGAAGGCCGAGGCGTACGGACCTATTCTTCAGGGCGTGGCGAGACCCGTCAACGATCTGTCGAGAGGCTGCGCGGCTGAGGATATCGTCGGCGTCGTGGCTATCACGTCGGTTCAGGCGCAGCAGTGACCGCTTTAACGCGCGGCACACGGCCGGTCATAATTCACGAACAGGCTTAATTCACGAATAAAAAGCACTATTTCAACGGAAAGAGGTAAAGAATGAAAGTACTGGTAATCAACTGCGGCAGTTCGTCGCTCAAGTATCAGCTGATCGACATGGAGACCGAAGAGGTCCTCGCGAAGGGTCTTTGCGAGCGCATCGGCATCAACGAATCCGTGCTCAATCACATTCCCGGCGGCAGAAGCAGAGTCGTTATCAAGGTCGACCTGCCCAACCACGAGGTGGCGATCCGCGAGGTCATCAAGGCGCTTACCGACAAGGAAATCGGCGTCATCAAAGACCTGGGCGAGATCTCGGCTGTCGGCCACAGAGTGGTTCACGGCGGCGAAAAGTTTGCCTGCTCGGTGCCGATCACGGACGACGTTATGAAGGCCCTCGACGAGTGCACGCCTCTCGCGCCGCTCCACAATCCCCCGAACATCATCGGCATCAAGGCGGTCACGGCGGCAATGCCCGGCGTCCCGCAGGTCGGCGTTTTCGACACGGCCTTCCATCAAACGATGCCCGAAAAAGCCTACATGTACGCGCTCCCGTACGAGTTTTACGAGAAATACCGCCTGAGAAAGTATGGTTTCCACGGAACTTCCCACAAATTCGTGGCAGAGAGAGCCGCTGAAATGCTCGGAAAGCCCCTCGAAGAGCTCAAGATCATCACGCTCCACATCGGCAGCGGCGCCAGCATCGCGGCGGTCAAGAACGGTCGCTGCATCGACACCTCGATGGGATTCACGCCCCTTGACGGCCTCGTAATGGGCACCAGGTGCGGCAAGCTCGACCCGGCGGTCGTGACCTACCTGGTCAACCTCGGATACACCACCAAGGAAATCGACACGGTCATGAACAAGAAATCCGGCGTGCTCGGCATCAGCGGCGTCAGCGCTGACACACGCGACGTCTGGGCGGCGGCAGAAGAGGGCGACAGAAGGTCGATTCTTGCACGCGACATGTTCGTGTACAGGATCAAGGCCTACATCGGCGAGTATATTGCTGCAATGAACGGCGCCGACGCGATAGTATTCACCGCGGGCGTCGGCGAGAACGACAAATACACCCGTGAAAAGGTATGCGAGGACATGGACTTCCTCGGCATCAAGATGGACGTCTCCAAGAACAACATCCGCGGCGTTGAGGCTGACCTCTCGGCCTACGACTCGAGAATTAAGATTCTCGTGATCCCGACCAACGAGGAACTGGCCATCGCGCGCGAGACGAAGCGCCTCGCCGGTGTTTGAAGGAAGCACTGATTTAGTGCTCTTTACGCAAGCGGCGAAGCGTAGTTGAACTACGTATTAGCGTATTTGAACGCAGTTCATTTATTCAGGCCGACTCGTAAGAACAAGGTGTCTTGCGACAATTGCTGCCGCTTGCTTTGCGCGGACCCGCATGCGTCTCCGCTTGGTCTCCAGTTTAGCTGGCGCTAAAAGTCGCCCTCGCGCGAGACGCACGCGATTCTACCTTATAAACGTCGCCGCAGCTTTGCATCGGCGGCATGAACGATTCTGGGCTTTGCCCAGTCAAGTGAGGGACGCGATGCAAAGTGCGGCAGCTTCGGGGTCGCGCACGCAAAAATAGCTACTAAATCAGCGCTTCCTTAGTTGATAATTCAGTTGCCCGCCTCCTGTTCTTACCTTAGTGATTTAAAGGAGGGGAGGAGGCGGGCCGCACAATAAAAACAGAGCAGGTGCCTTTTTGCCGCCGGCCGGGATGGGAGTATTGCCCGGTAAGGCGACGGAAGCGGTGCCACCGCAAAAGATAACGCGCAACCGGTATAAAGCTGCGCGGGCGGCGGCAGGCGGCGTTCCGGGCGGAAGGCGCTTCATCCGCTGTAAACGTTTTTGTTACACAGATGATGCTCTTTTCATGATTTTTTGTGAAAAGGAGCTTTTTTTATGGAAGAGAAGAGAGACGCCGGCAGGGCTTTCAGAAACCTTGCCGACTGGAAAAACTGGGTCTTCTGCGCGGTGCTTGTCGCGCTTTCAATCGTGCTGACCCGGTACGCGAGTATCGGAATCGGCGACACGATCAGAATCGGATTCGGACGGCTTCCCGTTATGCTGGCGAGCGTGTGGTTCGGCCCGGTGCTCGGCATGTTCACGGGTGCGGCGGCGGACATTCTCGGCGCGATAATGTCGACCGGCTGGAATCCGGCGCTTACGATACCGGCCGCGGTGTGCGGCATTCTGCCGTGGTTCTTCTTCAAACTGTTCCGCGTGGGGCAGGGCGGCTGCGGCACAGACAAAAAGTCGCTCCGGATGATTCCCGGCATCGCGGCGTCGACAGTGCTCACGAAGGTAATCACCCAGGGAATAATGATGACGCTGCTTCTTGCCTATTTTTACGGCAAATTCACGAACGAGTTCCCGCTCTTCATCCTCACGCGCAACGCAATTACGGTGGGTGAGGCGGTCGTCGAGACGGCGGCGATCTACGTTCTGTACACAAACAGAGCCCTCGGCAGGCTCGTGGGGAGCGGCAGGAAATGACGGAAGCGAAGGCCGGGTTTTTCACCGACGAAAAGAGGAGAATAACGAAGCCGGGGCTTTCACGCACGAGGCGGCTGCTGAAGCTTCTGGGCGACCCGCAGAAGGAACTTAAATTCGTTCACGTCGCGGGCACCAACGGGAAGGGCTCATGCTGCTGCATGCTCTCGTTCATTCTGAGGAGCGCGGGGCTGAAGGTCGGAACGTACACGTCTCCGGCAGTCGTGCAGGTTCGCGAGAGGATCAAGATCAACGGCCGGGAGATACCGGAACGCGACCTGAAACGCCTCGAAAAGCGACTCGAGCCGCTGGTTACGTCCGCGAAGGACGCGCCGACCGCATTTGAAATCGAGACCGCCGCAGCGATGTTCTACTTTCACGAAAAAAAGTGCGACGTCGTGGTTCTGGAGGCGGGAATGGGCGGCAAAAACGACGCCACCAACGTCATCGGAGCGCCGGTTGCCGCGGTCATCATGAACATCGGCCTCGACCATGTCGCGGAGCTCGGCCCCGACATCAGGCACATAGCCGAAGCCAAGGCGGGAATCATAAAACGCGGCACAAGGGCGGTCTTCTACGGCGGGAACGAAGAGGCGGAAGAGGTCATCAAAGGCGTATGCCGCGCGAAAAGAGTTCCGCTTACCGTTCCCGACAGACAGACGCTCAAAATTAAGAAGGCGGGCATCGACGGCTCGGTGATCGACTACGCCGAGTTCAAGAACCTGAAAGTCGGCCTCGCGGGCATTCACCAGACCGAAAACGCCGTTTGCGTGATAGAAACCGTCCGGATACTCAGAAAAGCGGGCTTTAAAATTGACGACGCTGCCGTCAGAAAAGGCTTGAAAGACGCGAAATGGCCGGCGCGGTTCGAGGTGTTCTCGAAAAATCCGGTGGTCGTTTACGACGGCGCCCACAACGTCAACGGAGTCGAAAACCTGCTGAAAAGCGTCGACGCGTTTTTCGTGGGCAGGAAGATCACCGCGGTGATGGGTGTCATGGCCGACAAGGACCACGCGGGAATGCTGGGGCTTCTCTCAAGAAGAATCGACAGACTTTACGCGGTCTGCCCGGACAACCCGCGGAGCCTTCCCGCAGAAAAGCTTAAAGAAGAAGCCGCGCGGTTCGGAATTAAAGCCGAAGCGGCGAACCTGGAAGACAACATAATCGAAAAAATCGCGGGAGAGCTCAAACACAAAGAAGTGCTGCTCGTGATCGGCTCGCTCTACCTTTACAAAGAGGCGCTTCCGCACCTGATAAATACGCAGAAAATCATCAAAACGGAGAAAAAGATGGAAAACGTTACCGCAGACAGGATTTTCAATATCGCGATCGACGGCCCCAGCGGCGCAGGCAAGAGCACCGTCGCTAAGTGGCTGGCGAAAAAACTCAAGATCGGCTACCTGGACACCGGAGCGATGTACAGAACCGTCGCACTGTTCATGGACAGGAAGCTTCCGCAGCTCGCGGGAGAGGTCGAAGCCGGCGCGATCACGCCCGAAACCGAGAAAATGATTGACAATCTCCTCTCGGAGTGCGACGTTCGCGTTGAGTACGATGAAAACAGCGTCCAGCACATGCTTATCGGAGACGAGGACGTTTCGGAAAAGATCCGCACGCCACTCATTTCGATGGAGGCGTCGAAGGTTTCCGCTATCGCATCCGTGAGGGTCTTCCTTGTGGACATGCAGAGAAAGATAGGCGAGAAGAACAGTATCGTCATGGACGGCCGCGACATCGGCACCCACGTGCTTCCCAACGCCACCGTGAAGATCTACCTCACTGCCTCCGCTGAGGAGCGCGCAAGAAGGCGGTTCCTTGAGCTAAAGGAGAAGGGAACGGAGACGGATTACGAGACGGTTCTTCGCGAAATAATCGAGCGCGACTACGGCGACTCCCATAGGGCGGTCTCGCCCCTCAGGCAGGCGGAGGATGCGGTGGTGCTCGACACGACAGACCTTGATCTTGAGCATTCCCAGCTGGCGGCGGAGAAGATCGTTCTCGAAAAGCTGGCGCAAAAATAAACCGGCGGAGGTCAAGCGCCGGAAAAATCTTTGAGATTTCAAACGGTAAGGTTTTATGAAAGTAACACTCGCAAAAACGGCGGGATTCTGCTTCGGAGTCAGCAACGCCGTCAAACTGGCATTTGAGATCGCGCGCTCGCCGGAGTACGAGGGAAGGCGCGTCGTGACGTTCGGACCGCTGATCCACAACGAGAGCGTGATCGGGGAACTGCGCGACGCGGGCGTTGGCGTTATCGAATCCGCTGAGGAGGCGAAGGCCGGCGACTGCGTTATTATCCGTGCCCACGGCGTTTCACCGGAGGTCGTAGCGGCACTTGAGGCGCGCGGAGCGGAGGTCAGGGACGCGACCTGCCCGTTTGTCGGAAAGATCCACAGACTCGTCTCCGAGGAGAGCGCGAAAGGGCGGAAAATCATTATTATCGGTGACGCGGAGCACCCCGAAGTCAAGGGCATCAACGGCTGCTGCGGCGGCGCTGCGACCGTGGTAGACTCGATTGAGGCCTGTCAGGCGAAAATATCTAAAAGTGGGAAATATTCCTCGGTCGTCCAAACCACGTTCAACGCGGAAAAATACGGAAAAATCAAAGAATTTCTCAAAAAAAACCTTGACGAAATTTTATTTTATGATACCATATGTAACGCGACTGCGAAAAGGCAGGAAGAAGCGCGAAAACTGGCCTCCGAAAGCGATCTGATGGTCGTTATCGGCAGCAAAACCAGTTCCAACACGCTCAAGCTCTACGAGATTTGCGCGGAAATCTGTCCCCGCGTTGAATTTGTGGAAAAGCCCGCCGATTTGCAAGTCAGCGACAGTAATTTTTTTAATATAGGTGTGACGGCCGGTGCATCGACACCGCGTCGGCTCATCGAGGAGGTTTTAGTAATTATGGATGAAGTGAAATCGATCGAAAATGAAGTAGTGACCGATGAAGCTGTGGAGACTGCTGAGGCAGCTGCGGAGACCGTGAGCGAGAATTTCGATGAGATGCTCAAGGAGAATCTCGTAACTGTCAAGAGCGGCGAGGTTGTTGAAAAACCGATCATCAAAGTTGACGCCACCCGCGTTTATCTGGATCTCGGTTTTAAGTATGAGGGCTATGTTGATATCAACGAATTCGATGAGACACCGGAAGTCGGTGCAATGGTAAAAGCATACGTTGTTCATGTCAGCGACAGAGACTGCGAGGTTAAGCTTTCCAAATCAAAAGTTGATAAAAATGTTGACCTGCTCGCACTCGAAGAAGCGTACAAGAACAAAACCCCCGTTACCGTTAAAATAATCAAAGCCACCGAGAGAGGTGTTATCGCAGCTTACGGCACAGCCCAGCTGTACATTTCCGCTTCCCAGCTTGATCTTTTCTACGTCAAGAAGACTGAAGACAGAGTCGGCAAGGAAGTCGAAGTTCTTATTACCCGCTACGAGCCCGATGAAAAGGGAAGGCTCAGAATCAGCGGTTCCGCGAAGACTCTTCTCGCCGAGAAGAAGCAGGCGGCCGACGACGCGTTCTGGGGCGGCCTTGAGGTCGGCAAGGAATACACCGGCAAGGTCAAGGGCGTTACCAAGACCGGAACCGGCGCGTTTGTCGAGCTTGAGCCCGGATACGACGGATTCCTTTCCGTCAGAGACGCTTCCTGGAGAAGGATCAGAGACATCAACGAAGCCGTCAAGAAAGGCGACACAGTTACCGTCAAGGTTCTCGACTTCGACCGCGAGAAGGGCAGAATCAACCTTTCCGCAAAGAGGCCCGAGGACGACCCGTGGTACGACGCCGAAAATACCTACCAGGTCGGCGACATTCTCGACGTTACCGTTTCGAGATACGCAGTGACCAAGGAAGGCAAGCACTACGGCGTGTTCGTTGAAGTGGTTCCCGGAATCACCGCGCTCGTACACATTTCGCACATTTCCAACAGAAGGATCACTTCCGCGGAAGAGTGCCTCGAAATCGGCCAGCAGGTCCAGGCGAAAGTCCTCTCCATCGACGTTGAGAACAGAAAGCTCAGCCTCGGCATCAAAGAGGTCCAGCCCTACGATCCGCCCTACAAGCCCGAGGAACTCGACGAGAACGGCAATCCGATCGTTAAGGAAAAGAAAGAAAGAGCTCCCAGAAAGGAGCGCGCTCCCAAGCCCGCCGCCGAGAACGGTGACGCAGCAAAGGCCGAGAGAAAGCCCAGAGCCCCCAGAAAACCGAAGGAAGAGGAGTTCCACGACGACATTACTCCTTCCGGCACTTCTATCGCGGATCTCATTGGCCAGCTTGATTTTGGTGAGACGAGCGAGGAATAATCTCTGACACGACACGTCAGGATTAACCCGATCCCCCACAATTAATGACAAGTCTGACGCCGCGCGCGATGACAGATAAACGCGCGGCGGATAACAATGAGAGAGGTGTGTTATGAAGAAGAAGGAATTAGTTAAATATATAGCAGATAAAAGCGGATTTACGCAGAAAGACTCGGAGCTTATGCTCGATTGCATTTTCGACTCCATTGCGGAGCTGGTAGCGGACGGCAAGGAAGTCCAGGTTAACGGCTTCGGCGCATTCGGAATCAAAGACCGCGCCGCGCGCAAGAGCATCGACATCATGGGCGTCAAGAACGACTCCCCGCGTTCGATGATCGACGTTCCCGCCGCGAAGAAGGTTTATTTCCGCGTAGGTTCGACCCTTAAGAGAAAAGTTGACGAGACTTTCAAGAGTTCCGCGAAATAATATTCACGTTGCCGCGGGATTATAAATCAGAATTATTTCACTGTGTAAAACAGTTATTTTTTGGAGGTGAGTTTTTTGCCGAACATTAAGTCAGCGAAAAAGAGAGTTATTACATCTGAGACCAGACAGAAGAGGAACACTTCTGCGAAGTCGGCGCTCAGAACTTCTGTAAAGAAAGCACGCGTTGCGATCGCAAACAACGCCGAGAACAAAGAGCAGGCCGTCAAAGAGGCCGGGATCAGCCTTGACAAGGCGGCCGCTAAGGGACTTATCCACAAGAACAACGCCGCAAGGAAAAAGTCGAGACTCGCAAAGGCTGCCAACAAGGTAACCGAGTAATCGCCTGTTTCCGGCCGTTCCCGGAGAGTTCCGGAAGGTCAGATTTTATTTGCAAACATTACGCATGCGCGGACCGGCTTCCGATTTCAAGCCGGCCCGCTTTTAGTGAACAGGGAGGTTGAGATCATGGAGATTACAAGAGACGACAGAATCGGTGACATCCTTCAGATGAAGGAAGACGCCGCGGACATCCTCACGGCTTGCGGCATGCACTGCGTTTATTGCCCTTCGGCGGCGAGAGAAACGCTTGAAGAGGCTTGCGCCGTTCACGGAATGGACGTCAAAAAGGTGCTTGCGCTGCTCAACAAAGAAGATTGATCGATAGAGTTCCGCCCGCGTGCGTTCACGGTTTCGCAGGAATGTGTTTACGTGAATGAATCCGGGCGGCCGACAGTGACAGACTGCCGTGCCAACAATACGGCGGTCTATTTTTGTTTTCCGCTAAATTTAGATAAAAATGGGAACTCTTGCCGCTTTCTTGGTGAACAGTATACTGCTGGGCGTCGGTCTTGCGATGGACGCTTTTTCGGTGTCGCTCGCGAACGGTCTCAACGCCCCGAAGATGTCCCGCGGCATGCGGATAGCAATTCCCGTCACCTTCGCGGCGTTTCAGTTTCTGATGCCTTTAATCGGCTGGTTCTGCGTCAGGAAGATCGCAGAGGCGTTCAAGGCGTTCCAGCCGGTGATTCCGTGGATTGCGCTGGCGCTGCTGCTTTTTATCGGCGGGAAGATGCTCATCGAGGGAATCCGGGACAACAAGAACAAGGCGGGCGACGAAAACGAAGAAACCGGAGCCGTGCTGAAACCCGGCACACTCATGGTTCAGGGCGTCGCGACTTCGATTGACGCGCTGTCGGTGGGATTCACGATCGAGGAGTACGGATTCCTGAAAGCCTTGTCGGCCTGCCTCATCATCGGCGGAGTGACTCTCGTGATCTGTATTCTCGGACTGTTTTTGGGAAGGCGGTTCGGGACGAAGCTGGCGGGGAAGGCGTCGATTCTCGGCGGAATCATTCTGATTGCGATCGGAATCGAGATATTCGTGACCGGTTTGATCGGCGGCTGAAAGGCCCGGCGCCGCCGCTTTTTTCGAAAATACTTGAAATTTGCTCAAATAGTGTATTTACACGGAGAATTTCAAGTGTTAAAATGATAGTGTAATTTCTGGGGTGTGCGATACCTGTCTTATATTTTGGACCTACACATTTCTTATGGATTCCGGGCAGGTCTTCAACATGCAAGGCCGCACCGCACTGCGGAGAGGATTTCCAAACAGCGGACTGCAGACGGAAGAACGATGGTTTCCACCTTGGCGCTTTTTGGGTGCCAAAATTTTGATGCGGCACTCCGGAGATTTAAAGCAAACCGGGCCTCGAAAGGGGCCCGATTTTGAGTTATCGAGGTGTTATATGGAAGAACCGAAAATTCCGGCTTCGAGAGGCGAGCTGGCAAGAGAATACTTTTACAAGGGGTACAACTGCGCGCAGGCCGTAGTGTTGGCGTTTGCCGACGTTCTCGACGTTCCGGAGGAGCAGTTGATGAAAATATCCTGCTCGTTCGGCGGCGGAATGGGCAGGCTTCGCGAGGTGTGCGGATCGTTCAGCGGGATGCTTATTGTTCTCGGACTGGTCGAAGGCTACTCCGGCCCCGAAAAAGGGCAAGTCAAAGCGGACCACTACAGGAACGTCCAGCAGCTTGCGGCCGAATTCGAGAAGCGCAACGGCGGTCTCGTCTGCAGAGAGCTCCTGGGCATCGGCCGCGGGAAAGACGACCCGGTTCCCGAGCCGCGAACGCCTGAGTATTACAAAAAACGGCCGTGCCCGGAGATAATCCGCGCCGCAGCCGATATTCTTGATGAGTATTTCGAAACGAAAAAACACAGGGATGAACCTGTTGACTTATAAAAAAGGGCGGCCTGCCCGGCAAATTCTCCTAAGCCGGGCAGGCCGCTTCTTTTAATCACTCGCTGGCTATCAAAATGATTTTCGACAGTATCGAATACGCGTCCTTCTTCCAGTTCTCGCAGATCGTGTCCGCGGTGTCCTGGTCGGGAACGGGCAGCCTGATGTCGACCACCTTGTTGCCTTTCTCGCGAATGTAGCACCTGACGCTCTGGTTCTTGTTGATGTCGATGAACGGGTACGCGTTGACGGTCGTCTCACGGACGATGCGGTCCTTTTCGCGGCGGAGCACGTCGTCGTAGGCGTTCTTGAGCACGGGGGAGAGCATCTCCTTCAGAGTGCCGAGTTCGGCGCGGCCCTGGTCGGTTATCTCGTAGAGCGCGTAGCCGTCGTTGTCGGCGAAGGGCGCAACGCTTCCGTTTTTGACAAGTTCACCGAGCGCGTCTCTGAAGCTGAAATAGTTGACAAGGCCCGTTGAGAGGATCAGTTCGTTGAGGGACTGGTCCGTCACCGGAATGTCAAGACAGCCGAGCACGTAGAGCGCGATTATTTTGTTTTGAAGTTCCTGGTCCTGATTTTCGTACATAAAACGCCTCAAATAATAGAATTTCCGGGAAATAACTCGCGACGTCAGCCGCCGTACGCCAGCAGGCCCATGAAACTGAGCTCGCTCTGAGTCGTGTCGCACCTTGAGTACTGGCAGACGATCGGAACGTTGCTCTCGATGAGCATCGCGTAGGGAACGCCGCGGCGGACCTTCTTGCCGCCTTCGCCGACGATCTTGTCCATTCTAATGTGGTTGGTGCGCCTTGCGCCGCAGACCGCCGAAAAACCGCCCTCGGGTTCACGGTCTTCATAATAAAGAGTGATTTTGATTTCCGCGTCGACGTCGCCGGTGTTGAGAACGCAGACCGCCTCATGGCTCACGTAGTCGCCGTTGTCTTTTTCGGGAAAGAACGCGTCGGGAATGAACCACGTGCGTTTTCCGCTTCCTTTTTTGCCCATAACAACCTCCTTGAACGAACCGCAAACGCGCATTATCGCAGCGCCGGTTCTGTCTGTGTATTTATTATATCACAACCGCCTTCCCGCGGCAACATCGAACGCCGGAAACAGCCGTTTCGCAAAATGAAAATTTCAGGCGGGAAATCTTGCTTAACCGTTCCCGAAGGCGAGACGCGGCGACAAAAAACACCGGAAAAAACGTGAAAAAGCCGTGCGTTTTCTTGAAATAACCCCGCGTTTGGGTGTATAATAAAAGTGTATATCATAGCTTCGAGGAGACGCCATGCAAGACTCTAAAACAGATTCGTTTTCCGCCGCAGGCATTTACAGGAAAAACGAAAAAACATACGACGCGGAAAGCAGGCTGGAGGAGGCCGAGAATATGCTTCTGGCCCACAGCGAGGAGATTCGCGAACTCCAGCACGTGTACAATTCCGCGATAAGACTTCTTCAGATGCGGTTCGAGATCCTCAACGAGGAGTTCAACCTGAAATACGAGCGGAATCCCATTCACCACATCGAGGGCAGGCTCAAGAGCGTCAAAAGCATCGCCGGCAAGCTGCTGCGGAAGGGCGCAGAACTGAGCGTCGCGTCGGCGAAGAGGAATATCAACGACATCGCGGGCGTCAGGGTGGTGTGCTGCTACATTGACGATGTCTACGCGGTTTCCGATATGTTCTTGCAGCAGAAGGACGTCACGCTCATCAGCAGGCAGGACTACATCAAGGAGCCGAACTACAACGGCTACAGAAGCCTTCACCTCGACGTCAGCGTGCCAATCTACATGTCCGACCACACCGAGAACGTCATCTGCGAAGTGCAGCTGAGAACGGTCGCGATGGACGTCTGGGCAAGTCTCGAGCACGACCTGCGCTACTAGAAAAACCGCGAGATTCCCGATGAGATCTCGGCTGAAATGCTCGCCGAGGCGGAAAAGATTGCAGATATAGACAGGAAAATGGAAGAAATCCACCGGAAAGTGCTCGCACTCTAAAACGGTGGACAGATGCCGCAAAGGCGGATTTTACGAAAGTATCAGACATTCACGAAAGGCCCGGAAAATGAAAAAACTGAGAGAAGCGTTCTTCGCGACAGCCGAAACGGATATCAAACACATAGGCGTGCTGGACGGCGTCAGGGCGTTTTCCGTGATGCTGGTCTGCGGCTTTCACTTCTGGCAGCAGTCGTGGCTCTGGAACCTTTACAAGAGCGACATCCTTCAGAAGATCGGTATCGCCGACTGCGGCATGAACTGGATCTTCTCCACCGGCTACGTCTGGGTCGACATGATGATCCTTTTGACCGGGCTGTGCCTTTTCCTGCCGTACGCGGACGTGATGACCGACGGTATCGAAGAGCTGGCGGACGCGTTCAAGGGCGCGAAGCGGAGAAAGCTGCCTTCGGTCGGGAAGTTTTACGTGAAGAGGGTGGCGAGGATATTCCCGTCGTACTACCTTTGCATCGCGGTGTTCGCGGCGTTCTTCGTGAGGGTTGCGGACTACGGCTCGAAGGAAGGGTACCTGAGGGACCTCATTTCGCACCTGACGTTCACGCACATGGCGGAGAGGCCGACCTACCTTTACACGAGATTCAACGGCGTGCTGTGGACCGTGGGGGTCGAGATGGCTTTCTACGTGATATTCCCGCTGCTGGCGTATCTGTTCACGAAGGCTCCGATCGCGACCTGGCTGGGCATGAACGGCTGCTCGCTGGTCTACTATCTGGCGGTGATCGTCAAAAAGCAGGACGACCTGTCGTTCTACATAAACCAGTTCCCGACGTTCCTGTGCGTTTTCGCGAACGGAATGATGGCTGCGCTGGTCATCGCGGCGCTGGCGAAAAGGCTTAGGCAGAACAAATTCACGGGGCTGTTCTTCACGTTTCTGGCGTTGTTCTCGCTCTATTTTATAAGGCTGACGGTGAAGTACGGCCTGGCGCAGTCGGGCACGGGTCAGTTCTGGCAGGTGCAGAACAGGTTCGGGCTGTCGCTGCTGTTCGTGGCGTTCATCATCGGCGCGAGCTTCTCGTTCAACTGGTTCAGGTTCATTTTCTCGAACAAGGTGACGCGCTACCTGGCGGCAATAAGCTTCAACCTCTACATTTGGCACCAGGTGGTGGCGGTGAAACTGAAAGAGTGGAAGATTCCGGACTACGTCAGCGAGTCGGGAATGCCCCAGAAGGACGCGGGAAGAGCGTGGCAGTGGAAGTACACGGCCGTTATATGGATCGTCTCGATTCTTCTGGCGACGCTCATTACCTACCTCTGGGAGAAGCCGCTTCACAAGCTTATAATGAAGGCTTATGACAAGGCGGCGGCGGGAATCGCGGCGCGAAAAGAGGCGCGGAAGAATCTGAGTGAGGGCGCTCAAGTTGACTTAAAAGTAGGCGAAATTGTTGACGAACAGGCCGGAACGGCGGAAACGCCTACAGAGGCGGGAACGACCGCCGGGCAGTCTGATGCTGACAAGTCTGAGTACATTGAAGAAATCATAGACGAAGAGCCGTCCGTTGAGGACGAATCGATGTGAAACGGTTCTTTTAAGAGTAAAAGTTTTTATACCGGAGAATTAACATGGAAAAAATGAAGGAATTACTGCTCGGAAACGAGGCCGTTGCGAGAGGCGCGTATGAGGCGGGGGTCGGAGTTGTGGCCAGCTACCCGGGCACGCCCAGCACGGAAATCACTGAGACGATTGCGAAGTTCGGCGCCGATGAAGTTTATTGCGAGTGGGCGCCGAACGAGAAGGTGGCCGCTGAGGTGGCGATAGGAAGCGCGATTGCGGGCGTACGGTCCATGTGCTGCATGAAGCACGTAGGACTCAATGTGGCCGCGGACCCGCTGTTTACGTGCTCGTACACGGGCGTGAACGCGGGAATCGTTTTCGTCGTCGCGGACGACCCGGGAATGTTCAGCTCCCAGAACGAACAGGACACGCGCTTTCACGCAGCGTCCGCCCACGTTCCCGTGTTGGAGCCGTCGGACAGCGCCGAGTGCGTCGCGTTCACGAAGCTGGCGTTTGAGATTAGCGAAGCGTTCGACACGCCGGTCATTCTGAGGCTGACCACGAGAGTCGCCCACCAGAGGAGCCTCGTTACGCTTTCCGACCGCATTCACGTCGTCAAAAAGTACCAAAAAGACGTCTGGAAGTACGCGATGATGCCCGCGATGGCCAAAAAGCGCCACGTGGTCGTCGACGAGAGGCAGGAGCGGCTCGCGAAGCTCTCCGCCGGTGAATTTGAAGGGGATATAAAAATCCCGAACGTTGTCCGCTACACGGAGGACAGCCGCTCAAAAATAGGCATTATCACCTCCGGCATCTGCTACCAGTACGCCCGCGAAGTGTTTCCGGATGCGTCGTTCCTGAAGCTTGGTCTGACGTACCCGCTTCCCGAAAAGCTGATCCGGGAATTTGCGGAAAACGTCGGCGAGCTGATCGTTATCGAGGAGCTGGAGCCCTTCATCGAGAACTACGTCAGAATGCTCGGCCTTAAGGTGGAGGGAAAGAAATTTTTCACGAACAGGGGAGAGCTCGGCACCGCGGCAATCAGAAAGTCGTACTTCGGCGAGGAACCCGCGAGCGCGACGACCGGCGAAGATGTGAAGGTCCCTGCGAGACCTCCGGTATTCTGCGCGGGCTGCCCCCACAGGGCGGTGTTCTACGTGCTCTCGAAGCTCAAGCTCAGGGTTTGCGGCGACATCGGCTGCTACTCGATGGGTGCCCAGGCGCCTTATTTCGGCATCGACACGGTGGTCTGCATGGGTGCTTCGGTCAGTATGGCCCACGGCATGGCGAAAGCGGCGGCAATCGACAGCGAAGCGGACAATCTCAAGACCGTTGCGGTGATTGGCGACTCCACGTTCATTCACTCCGGCATCACCTCGCTTATAGATGTTGCCTATAACAAGGGAAATTCGACGACTATCATTCTCGACAACTCGATCACCGGAATGACCGGCCACCAGCAGAACCCCGCAATGGGCTTCACGATCAGAAACGAAAAAACGGTGGCCACGGACCTGGTCAAGCTCGCGAATGCGATCGGAATCGACGACGTCACGGTTGTCGACCCCTTCGACATGAAGGCGCTCCGCGAGGCGATCACAGGCGCGGTTTCACGGGACAACCCGAGCGTTATCATTGCACAGAGGCCCTGCGCGCTGCTTAAGTATGTGAACTACGGCGGCCCCGCGCACATTGACCCCGAAAAGTGCATTAAATGCGGTTCCTGCATGAGGCTGGGCTGCCCCGCGATCAACAGGAAGAGCGACTCGAGCGTCGTTATCGACTCGTCCCAGTGCGTGGGATGCGGTCTCTGCTTCGGAATGTGCCCCAAGGGCGCGATCGGGAAATAAGCCGGAGGTGTGAAAATGGAAAGTAAGAAACTTAACATTCTGATAGTCGGCGTAGGCGGACAGGGAACGCTTTTAGCTTCGAAGTTTATCGGTATGGCGGCGAGGCTGGCCGGAAGGGACGTGAAGGTCTCCGAGGTGCACGGAATGTCGCAAAGAGGCGGCAGCGTCGTGACCTGCGTAAAAATGGGAGACGAGGTGTTTTCGCCGGTGATCGATCTGGGTGAGGCCGACGTGATGCTCTCGTTCGAGCAGGTCGAGGCGGTCAGGTGGCTTCCTTACCTTAAGAAGGGCGGCACGGTGATCACATCCGAGCAGAAGATCGAGCCGATGAGCGTGGTGCTCGGCGACGCGGTCTACCCGGACAACGTAATCAAGGCGCTGGAGACGTCGGACGCGAAGGTAATCCACTTCGACGCGCTCAAGGCTGCGGAGGAGCAGGGCTCCGTGAAGACGGTGAATATCATTCTGTGCGGCGTGCTTTCCCGCATGATAACGGACATCGAGCCGGAGATCTGGAGCAAGGCTCTGAAAATGACCGTCGCTCCGAAATTCCTTGAAATGAACGAGAGAGCGTTCGCTGCGGGCGCCTCCATAGAGATATGACTTGTTTGAATTTGGTGAATTATGAATTACTGGAATGAACATTTCGAGTGCATGCCCCGCGACGAGCTGCGTGTGCTCCAGTCGAGAAGGCTTGAAAAGCTGGTCGACAGAATGTACAACAACGTCCCCCTCTACAGGAAGAAGATGGAGGACATAGGCCTCGAGCCCGGCGACATCCGCACCGTGGACGACATCACGAAGCTGCCGTTTACGCTCAAGACGGATTTGCGCGACTCGTACCCGTTCGGCATGTTCGCGGTGCCGCTTTCGGAGATCAACCGCATTCATGCCTCCTCGGGAACCACCGGCAAGCAGACAGTAGTCGGCTACACGGCGCGGGATCTCGACACTTGGGCGGAGTGCGTCGCGAGGGGACTGGTGAGCTGCGGAATCACAAGCAAATCCATTATCCACATCGCATACGGCTACGGGTTGTTCACGGGCGGACTGGGCATCCACAACGGAGCCGAAAAACTGGGCGCTGCGGTCGTTCCGGCATCCTCGGGCAACACCGCCAGGCAGGTCACACTTATAGAAGATTTCAAGCCCGACGCAATCTGCTGCACGCCTTCCTACGCGCTCTTCCTTGCCGAGGAGCTGGCGAAAAAGGGCTTGTCGCCTGAAGAGATTTCCCTAAAAGTAGGCGTTTTCGGCGCGGAACCCTGGAGCGAGGCAATGCGCGCGAGCCTTGAGGAAAAACTGGGAATCAAGGCCTGCGACATTTACGGTCTGAGCGAGGTCATGGGACCCGGCGTCGCCTGCGAGTGCGACAGAAGGAAGGGAATGCACGTGCAGGAGGACCACTTCATTGTGGAGGTCATCGACCCCGAAACGGGCGTGCCGGTGCCTCCGGGAGAGCCTGGCGAGCTGGTGTTCACGACGCTGACCAAGCAGGGCTTCCCGCTGATCCGCTACAGGACCCGCGACATTTCAAGACTGAACTACGAGAAGTGCGAGTGCGGCAGAACCACCGCGAGAATCGAGAAGCCTTCCGGACGCTCCGACGATATGCTGATCATCCGCGGCGTGAACGTATTCCCGTCCCAGGTGGAGACCGTTCTCATCGAATTCGGCGGCACCGCGCCTTACTACATGATTTACGTCGACAGGGTGGACAACCACGACACCATGGAGGTGCAGGTTGAGATGACCGAGGCGTTCTTCAGCGACAAGATCAGTGAGATCAACAACCTCGAGACGCGAATCAAGGCGAGGCTGAACAGTATTCTGGGTCTCAACGTCAAGGTCAAGCTCACGGAGCCCGGCTCGTTGCCGAGATTCGAGGGCAAGGCGAAGCACGTGATAGACTCGAGAAAGATATAGGGAACGCTGCTTTAATGCTCTTTACGCAAGCGGCGAAGAGACATATGAGCGTATTTGAACGCAGTTCGTCTGTTTCGACCGATTCGTAAAATAAGGTGTCCTTCGACAATTGCTGGCCGCTTGCTTTGCGCGAGCTCCCCGCTCGCAGTATCTTCATACAGCTTCGGGGTCGCGCACGCAAAAATAGCTATTAAATCAGCATTCCCTTAATGTATTGGAATTTACCTGTTTTTAGAGGAAAATGAAAGGAGACAAACATGGCCGGTATTAAGCAGATTTCGGTTTTCCTGGCGAACAAAAGGGGCAGAATTGCCGACGTTACGTCGTTGCTTGCGGAAAACAATATTGATATCAGGGCGCTCTCCATTGCCGACACCGAGTCGTACGGAGCGCTCAGAATGATCACGGACGACAACGAGAAGGCCGTCAGAGTTCTGAAAGAGGCCAATTTCGTCACGAAGATCAACACGGTTCTGGCGATCGAGGTCCCGAATGCGCCCGGTTCGCTGGCAAAGGTGCTCAGCGCCTTCGAGGACGACGGAATCTCGGTGGAGTACATTTACGCCTTCGTGGGCAGGCAGGGCGTCAACGCGCGCGTTATAATCCGCGTCAACGACAACGAAAAAGGTCTTGCGACTTTGAACAGAATCGGCGTCACCCTCGTGAGCGAGGAGGACGTGGACATCAAATGAGGCACATATGAAAAAGATAATTCTGACGGGTGGCGGCACTGCCGGACACGTGATGCCGAACATTGCGCTTTTGCCTTATCTTAGGGAAAAAGGCTACGAGATCCACTACGTGGGCGGCAAGAACGGAATCGAGAAGGACATTCTCGCAGACTACCAGGACGTCACTTACCACGGCATCGACACCGGCAAGCTGAGAAGGTACCACTCCACCGACAACATCAAGGACGTTTTCAAGGTCGCGAAGGCAAACGTGGAGTGCAAGAAGATCCTGAGGCAGGTGAAGCCGGACGTGATATTCTCTAAGGGGGGCTACGTGGCGCTGCCGCTGGTGACTTCCTCGAAGAGTATGCGGATACCGGTGCTGACCCACGAGTCCGACATAACCCCGGGCCTCGCCAACCGCATCATCGCAAGGACCGCTGAAAAGGTGCTGACCACGTTCCCGGAGACCGCGCCGATGATCGAAAAGGGCAAGGGCCTCTACGTGGGTGCGCCGATCAGGGCGGACCTTTTTGAGGGCGACCGCGAGAGGGGGCTTTCGTTCCTGGGGCTCGCCGGCGAAAAGCCTGTGCTGGCGGTCATGGGCGGCTCGAAGGGCGCCAGATTCGTGAATGAGACGATCCGCGGGAATCTGGAAGCGCTGTGTGCAAAGTTTGACATCGTGCACATGTGCGGCAAGGACAACGTGGAAGACTCGGAGCGGACCAAAGCTTTTGCGGACTCGTACAGGCAGTACGAATTCATCGGGAAGGAGCTGCCGGACGTTCTCGCAGCCACCGACGTCGTGGTCACGCGGGGCGGTTCCAATTCCATTCACGAATTTGCGGCGCTGGCAAAGCCCATGCTGATCATTCCGCTTTCGAAGCAGGCCAGCCGCGGCGACCAGGTCCTGAACGCCAACTCCTTCGAGAAGAGAGGGCTGGCGGTGAAGCTGGAGGAGGAAGAACTCACCTCAGAGAAGTTCCTGGCGGCGCTTTCGGGGCTTTACGCGGACCGTGAGGCGTATATCGCGAGAATGAAGGACGCCGGGTTTTTCAACGCCACGGAGAGGATTTTCGAGCTGATCGAGGAGGCCACCGCGAGAGGGAAGAGGCCTCTGTTCGGGAAAAGGAAGTCTGAAGACTTCTGAGTATTAGCAAAAATTCACCTATTTTTAGATAAAAGAAAGGATACGAAAATGGACAAGGACAATGAGATGTTTATGCCTATCGAAGACGAGGATCTTCCTTTTGGAGACGACGAAGGCTACGAGGATATGGACGACGTGGTGACCCTCTACGACGAGGACGGCGCCGGATTCGACTTCCAGCTTCTCGACATGATTCCCTACGAGGGCGAGAACTACGCGGTGCTCTATCCGCTGGATGAAGAAGAGGACGACGGCTCGCTGGTCATTCTGAAGGCGATTCCGTCCGACGACGACAGCGAAGAGGAGACGTTCGTCGGCACCGATGACGAAGAGGCGCTTGCCGCGGTGTACGCGCTGTTCAAGGAGCTTCACGCGGAGGATTACGATTTCGCGGACTGAAGCAAGTATTGTAATTCAGCAATAGTAAGAAAACGGACCGCACCTGAAAGCGCGGTCCGTTTTCGCGGTTTGAACCATTCTTGAATAGATGAAAGCTACATCACGAGTTTGATAAGATAGATCCCGAGCACGATCAGCAGCATGTGCACCGGATAGAACGCGTAGTAGAAGTACTTGGGCAGCTGGCGCCCCTTTTCGCCGCTGTAGAACGCGATCGGAATGAACGCCGCTATTCCCGAAAACTGGAGCAGCGAGTTTTTCATGTAGAACTTCACGACGTACCAGAGGTCCTTGTAGTAGAGGTGCGAGGCCACGCCCTTCGCGAGGGGTATCAAATAAAGCGCCAGCCCGCACAGAATGAGCCGCAGAATGTACTTTTCCCGGAAATAGTACATCAGAACGATCAGAATCACGCCGAGCACGGAGTATTCGAACTTGAACAGGAATGAGATCGCGCACGCCAGAATGACGACGCCCGTTCCCGACAGGAAGCGGAGTTTTTTCGGCAGCATGTCGATCACGGTGACGGTGAGGGCGCCCAGCGCGAGCGTGAAGAAGACGTTCTGGAGCGAGAACGAGAAGAATTTCCCGTACCGGAAGAGGTCGTAGGGCACCTCCGAGAGAAACGCGAAGAAGGTCAGGTTGAGAACGTATCTCATCCGGTTCCGCGTGTGGACGAGTCCCTCGGCAATCAGAAACGTGAACAGAACGAACGACGCGCGGGTGAAATACCAGTGCGCCTCCGACCAGAACGAGGTCGAATCGGGCGCGAAGTTGTCGAAATACGCCGCGCTGACGTGGTTCACGATCATCAGGATTATCGCAATGTGCTTGATGGCAGCAGAGGATAGAAACTGAAGAGGGTGCTTTATTCCGTTCCGTTCGCCGGTTTCGTTCACGTTAAAAATCCTTTCCCTTTAAGGAGTCTTTTTTCATTTTAGCCCCGCAAAGGGCGGTTGTCAAGTTGCAAAAACGGCGGCTGTGTGTTATACTACGCAGCACAAGGTTTCGCGACCTGAAATGCGCGGCGGGAGTGCGGATGGACGACTATTTACTGATCAGAAAAGCGGGCAGGCGGAGGCTCAGCCTGAAAATAGACGAGGAAGGCAGGGCCGTCGTCGTGGCGCCTTTGTGGGTCCCGAAAAGAACGGTGGACGAATTCGTGGCGTCCAACGCGCGGTTCATTGAGCGCCGGCGTGAGAGCGAAAAGCTTGTCGCAAGGGAGGCGGAGCGGCTCGGAGCGTACACGGAGGAGGATATAAAGCGGCTGAAAAAGGTTGCGCGCGAGAAGCTTTCTGCGGCTGTTCCGAAGTTCGCGGAGGCGCTCGGCGTCAAGTACAACCGCATCACCGTGAGATACCAGAAAACCAAGTGGGGCAGCTGCTCTTCGGCCGGAAATCTGAACTTCAACTTTCTGCTGGCGGACATGCCGGAAGAGGTGCTGGAGGCGGTCGCGGCCCACGAGGTCTGTCACCTGAAGAACATGAATCACGGCGCCGCTTTTTACCGAGATTTAGACAAAATCTGCCCCTGGCACAAGTCGGCGAGAAAGTGGCTCAAGGAAGAGGGCAGCGTCTATCACCGGAGGTACGGGATGTACCTTTCGGGCGGCGTACGCGGGGAATGACAGCGGATGAAGAAGACGGTTGAAGTGGCCGCGGCGATCATTGTCGACGGCGGGAAATTTCTGATATGCCAGCGGCCGCCGCGTAAGGCACGGGCGCTTCTGTGGGAGTTCCCTGGCGGAAAACGTGAAGACGGCGAGACGCTGCGTCAGGCGGCGGCAAGGGAGATTCGCGAAGAACTCGGAATCGAAATCGAGCCGCTGGACGTTCTGGAGACGACCTCCCACGAGTACCCGGACCTTCGCGTCAACCTAACGCTTTTCAGGTCGGTTATAAAGAGCGGCGCGGTCCTGCTTCTCGAGCACAACGACATGCGCTGGATAACGCCCGCCGAAATACCGGAATACAATTTCTGCCCCGCGGACTACGAGTTCCTGGACAGAATAACGGACGAGAGACTGTCAATGCAGCCCCCGCTTCAGTAAAAGCTTCAATTACAAAACAGGAGACGAAAATGGCCGGCAACACGGAAATTCCCGAAAAAATCAAACACCTTCACGTCTGGAACGGATCCAACTACGCCACGATCAACAGCTTCACTTCGCTGGTGAACAGGCGCTTCGACCCGAAGGACCATTTTTTCGTGTGCATCGACGAACCGACGAACCCGCAGCAGAAAATTTCCGGCTTCAAGAACGTTCTTTTCATGCCGGAGGCGGAGCGCGGCGATTTTAAGGCGTTCCTGGCGCTTTTGAAAAAGGCGGAGCACGTCTACTGGCACGCTATGGGGCTCAACTGGCGCACGCAGGCCAAGCTTCTCGCAAGGCCGGGAATCATGAAGAAATCCTGCTGGGTCGAGTGGGGCGCGGACCTTTACGGGTGGCGCAGAAAAGGCGGGCATCCGCTTCGCGACGCAATCGTCAACGCGGTCTGCGGGAAGTGGCGGAGGTCGGTCAGCTGCACGGTTGCGATATTCGAGACCGACGGCGAGGTCATAAAGCGCCAGTTCGGCGAGAGAATGCCGGTGCTTTACGCGGGCTACTGCGCGGTTCACGCTGAGAGAACGGAAGCTTTGAAGCCGGAAAAGACCGAAGGCGACGGTTTGCTTCACGTTCTGGTGGGCCACTCCGCCACTCCGAACTGCTTCCACGCGGAGGTCCTTGAAAAGCTCGCCCGCTACCGGGACGAGAAGATTGCGGTGCACATTCCCTTAACATACGGTGATATGGAGTACGCAAAAGTGGTTGAAAACAAAGCGCTCGAACTGTTCCCGGCGGAAAAAGTGTTCGTTCTGCGGGACCAGATGGAGCTCGAGGACTACATAAAGTACCTGTGGGGAATGGACGTCGGCGTTTTCGCGGTGCAAAGGCAGATCGCGCTCGGCAACATCGAGCAGCTTTTGTATATGCTGAAAAAGGTGTACATGCCGGCGGACAGCGTTCTCGGGAAGTATTTCACGGAGAAAAACGCGGAGTACTACCCGTACGAGATTCTCGGCACCGAGACGTTCGAGGAGTTTGCGCGGGGCGTGAAGGCTACCGAGCCGGCCGATTGCGTCGTGAAGTACATGTCCGAGAATTCGGTGGCTGCGCAGTGGAAGGTGGTCTTTACCGCCGCGGAGGCGCTCACCAAATAAGCGGGCGCGGGATATTAAATAATCAAACGATAAAACCAATCGGGAGAGGTACGGAAGAGGTTTAAATATATGTCGATAAACGTTGTTCTCGTTGAGCCGGAGATTCCGGCCAACACCGGAAATATCGCCCGCACCTGCGGGAGCGTGGGCGCGAAGCTTCATTTGGTCAGGCCCCTCGGCTTTTCAGTCGACGACAAGCACGTCAAAAGAGCGGGGCTGGACTACTGGCATTTCGTCAACATTACGGTTCACGACAGTCTTGAAGAATTCCTGAAATACAAAGAGGATAATTTCCCGGACGCGGGAATGTACTTTCTTACCACGAAGGGGAGCGTGCGGCACACAGATGTCGCCTACCGCGACGGCGATTTTCTGCTGTTCGGCAAGGAGACGCGCGGCCTTCCCGAGAGCCTGATTTACGGTGATTACGGCCGCGCAATCAGGATCCCGATGAATGACGACCCGAATTTCAGATCCCTGAATCTGTCAAATTCCGTTGCCGTCGTCGTGTACGAGGCGATGCGGCAGCTGGGATTCCCGGGAATGCGCTGAAGCCGGATTAACCGTTCTTTTTCCGCGTTTTCTCGTGAAACCGGCGGCGGTTGAGGCCGCAACTTCCCATTTTTGCCTTGCTTTCGCCGTTTTTTCATCATTTTTCGACTGAAATATTGTTGCGATTTGGAAATAAAGGTGCTAAAATCGCATAGTGTTTTACTAAAAGGGGGATTTTTCTTCATGTACTCCACCCAGACTGAAAAAAACATAGCCAGAATTTCGGGCAGGATCGAAACGGAGCCGGAACTCAGCCACGCTTCTTACGGCGAGGGGTTCTATTCATTTTCCGTGAAGATCATGCGCACCAGCGGAAGTCCTGACTATGTGCCCGTTTTGGTTTCCGACAGGCTTGCGTCGAAGGACCAGCTGACCGTCGGAAGGGGCATTTTTGTTGAGGGGCAGTTCCGGTCCCACAACGTTCCCGGTGCGAACCATTTCAAACTGAAGCTGACCGTTTTCGCCAGAAAGCTCGTTCTTTTTGACGAAGAGGGCGACATCGAACGCATGTCCAGGTCTTTCGAGTCGAAGGACGGCGACTACGCGCGCACGATCGAGCCGTGGGAGTACACCTCCGACGACATGCAGCTGAAGCTCGACATGAACGAGATCGTTCTCGACGGTTTTATCTGCAAGCCGCCCGTGTTCCGCGTGACGCCCTTGAAGCGTGAGATCGCGGACCTCCTGCTGGCCGTCAACAGAATGTACAACAAGTCCGACTACATTCCCTGCATCTGCTGGGGCCGCAACGCCCGTTTCTGCGGGAAGCGCGAAGTCGGCGAGCACGTCCGGATCTCGGGGCGCATCCAGAGCCGCTACTACACGAAGAGGCTTCCCGACGGCACCGAGGAGCAGCGCATCGCGTACGAAGTGTCTATCGCGGGGCTCGAGATCATCGACGACACCGCGGGCAGGGAAAATCAGTAACACTGCAGGACCCGTTAAAACGCGGAAAGAATACCTTTTAAATGCAGAAAACCGCCCGCGAGGCGGTTTTTTACGCTTTCTGCAAGCGAAATGCGCGGTTTGTTTAGGAATTTTTAACAAAATGTGTTATAATACAGGCGCGCGTAAAAGCTCGTAAAAGCAAAAGAACGCGCGTTGATTAACGAACGAAAGGCACTGAAGAGGGAAGTCTTCATGGACAACAAATCTTCTGACAAAAAGAAGGGCAAGCTGCCCGTAATAGTTTACTACGTGATCATTCTGGCGGTCGTATTTCTGCTCTGGTTCTGGCTGGTACCTTCCGCGTCGCGCCCGACCTACAAGGAGATATCCTACAGCGAGTTCCTGACGATGGTCCAAAACGGCGAGGTCGCGAAGGTCGAGATCTCGAACGCGTACATAACCGTGGAACCGAAGAACCTTGACGCCAAGAAGCCGGTCTACTACCGCACAGGAATGCTGCAGGTGAACGACGACAACATAGTCAAGCTTTTGATCGAGAACGGCGTCGACTTCGGGTCGCCGATAGTCAAGACCGGAATCTGGACCGACATTATCTATCTGGTGCTGATGCTCGGCGGCAGCTGGCTCGTTCTGTTCATTGTTTTCAGGATCATCTCCAAGCGCATGAACAGCGGCGTCCTGTCAATCGGGAAGAGCACG
This sequence comes from Mageeibacillus sp. UBA1212, assembly GCA_002309655.1. Taxonomy (GTDB): domain Bacteria; phylum Bacillota; class Clostridia; order UBA1212; family UBA1212; genus UBA1212. The sequence goes on along the minus strand of DBXM01000028.1, from coordinate 11,540 downwards.
AGCAAAATTTACGGCGAAAAGTCCACCGGCAAGACCTTCGACGACGTCGCTGGCCAGGACGAGGCGAAAATGCAGCTTACGGAGATCGTCGATTTTCTCGAAAATCCCGGGAAATACACACAGATCGGCGCGAGGCTGCCGAAGGGCGCGCTTCTCGTCGGACCTCCGGGAACGGGTAAGACGCTGCTCGCGAAGGCGGTTGCAGGCGAGGCAAAGGTGCCTTTCTTCTCGCTCTCGGGCTCCGAGTTTGTCGAGATGTTCGTCGGCGTGGGCGCTTCCAGAGTGAGAGACCTGTTCAAGCAGGCGGTCGAACACGCGCCGTGCATCGTTTTCATCGACGAGATCGACGCGATCGGCAAGACGAGAGACACGGTCCTGGGCGGCAACGACGAACGCGAACAGACACTGAACCAGCTTCTCGCTGAAATGGACGGATTCGACTCCTCGAAAGGCGTCGTGATTCTCGCCGCCACCAACCGCCCCGAAGTGCTCGACAAGGCGCTTCTGAGGCCGGGAAGGTTCGACAGGCGCGTAATCGTTGATCTTCCCGATTTGGAGGGAAGAAAAGCGATTCTCAAGGTGCATGCGAGGGGCGTCAAAATGGACGAGGACATTGACTTTGACGCAATCGCGCTTGCCACCGCCGGCGCTTCGGGAGCGGACCTGGAAAATATCATCAACGAATCCGCTCTGCGCGCGGTGAGGGCGAAAAAGGAACGTGTCTCCCAGAAGGAACTCTCCGAGGCGGTCGAGGTCGTAATCGCCGGCGAAGAGAAGAAGAGCACGGTGCTTTCGGAGCGTGAACGCAGAGTTGTCGCGTACCACGAGATCGGCCACGCGCTTGTTTCCGCGCTTCTCACCCACACCGAGCCTGTCTCCAAGATTACGATCATTCCCAGAACCTCCGGCGCGCTCGGGTACACGATGCAGACGCCGAAAGAGGAAAAGCACCTTCTCGGGAAGCAGGAGGCGCTTGACGAGATCACCGTTCTGGCAGGAGGAAGGGCTTCCGAGGAGATCAGCTTCGGCGAGATTACGACCGGCGCGTCCAACGACATCGAGAAGGCCACGCAGCTTGCGCGGGCGATGGTTACGCGCTACGGAATGAGCGACGTTCTCGGCTTTGTGAGCGTTGACTCGCGGCAGTCGCTCTACCTTGGCGACGGAAGCACCGCGGACTGCTCGGACGAGACCGCGCGTGAGATCGACGCCGAAATCAGGTCGATAACGTCGGAGTGCTACCGGAAGGCGGTTGAGATTCTCCGGTCGAACAAAGAGGTGCTCGACTCGCTGGCGGCCGTTCTTATTGAGAGGGAGAACATTTCCGGGAAGGAGTTCGCGGAGCTTCTCAAGGAGCGGGGAATCGACCTCGAGCCGCCGAAGGAAGGAAAATAAGAAGAACGGAGGAATGACGTTCCTCCGGACGATTCCACAACGATGTCGCGGCCCGCGTGAAACTCAAAACTGCGCGGGCCGCTTCTTCTTTTTTTATCACTCAAAGGAAGCTGAAGGCGGCAAATCATTCCCGGTTTTGGCCCATTCACGCCCGCGGATGTTGCGCGTTGCATTTTCGCCCCGGTTTTTAGACATTTTCAGGCGTATTACATGCGTATTTGCGCGGAAATTGCGATGAAAATGAGTAATTGCCGCTTTACATGATGATAGAAATATGCTACAATTCTTTCACATATTTCTTTTACGAGAAAGTGCCGCCATGCTAAAGAAGATTTTTAATTTCCGAAACCTCATATTCCTGGTAATAATGATTGCCCTTGTCGTCGTTATTGTGAAGCAGCAGTCCACGCTGAACGACAAAGTCGAGCAGTACAAGGCCGCCGTTGCGGAGTCCGAAGAGATTGCCGGTGAGCGCGAAGATTTTGAGAACGGGAAGGCTATCGGAAATACATACACCTCCGATGAAGATCTGGCCAGAGGTGCGGGGTACGTCTATAACGGAGAAATTGTGTTCATTTACGGCTGATGTCTTATGCCGATTCTTCTGTATCAATATTCAATTTTGATTTTTAAGGCAAGTGGATCTTTTTTGAAATATGTGTATTATGACTTTATTCCGTAGAGTGTTTTATGGAAGACAAAAACGATATTAAAATCGCACACGGAAAAGTGACCGAAATAATTTCTTTCGGCGCAATCGTTAAGTTTGATGACGGAAGCCGCGGGCTTATTCACATATCAGAGGTTTCCGACGACTACGTTTATAACGTTCAGGATTATCTGGCTGTCGGCATGGAAGTCACGGTGGCGATCCTCTCGGAGCGCGACCAGAACAAAAAACGGCTTTCGGTCAGGCAGGCGGGCGTCGTTCTTCCGCGCCTTCAAAGGACCGACACCGAAAAGAACAAAAACGATAACAAAGCGCTGAAGGCGAAGAAGCGGGAAGAGGAAAGGGAGGCCATCAAGAAGCGTAACGAAGAGGCCGAACGCAGGCTGATTCTCGGACCGCCGGACGAGCCGCTCAGGGAGCGCAAACCTGACGGCACCTTTGAGGAGCGCCTCAAAAAGTATATGAAGGACTCCGAGGCGAGGCTGGTGGACGTCAAGCACCAGACCGAAAACAAACGCGGAGGGTCCGGCAACAAGAAGGGCTGATTTGATGTTTTCATGCAACGACGCCGTTAACGCAATCGGTAACGAACTGCTTTCTCTGGGATTTACATACACCGGAGAGGGCAGTTCTTTTGTCAGAAACGGAAGAGGGGGCACCGGCGTTTACGTGCAGTTTCCGGCTGTCACGGCGGCCAACGCGGAGTCCTATTCGCAGATAACGCGGGAGCGGTTCAAGGGCTTCGGCGCGAACTCCTATGCGAGGTACGCCGGATTTTTGTTCGTGCTGCTCGACGCCGAAGGGGCTTTTGCCGACGAATCATCAGCCGGCGGCGCAAGAAGAACGATCTACGACCTTTATATATATCTGCGCAAGCAGGGCGTTGTCTGCGAGTTCGAGGCGGTCGATTTAAGAACGGGAACGGTCTCCAACATCGGTGGCGGTTCAGCGGCAGACAGGCAGGTCATAAACGCGCTGCAAAAGGTAGCCGCTCAATCCGCCGCTTTCGAAGGGACCGGAACGGATCAGGCGCGGTATCAGAATCTGACCCAGCCTCAGATAAGACGCGAAAACACGACCGGTTACGACGAAACCGGCGCCGGAAACGCGGATTCGGGCGGCGGCCGCAGCGAAAAGTTTTTCAACGTTCGCGATTTCGGGTCATCGAACATGATTATAGTGTACATCCTGATCGGCCTCTGCGTCGCGGCGTTCATTTACGACGAGTACAGCCTCATAAAGAACGGCTACTACCTCCTGCAGACCTGGGGCATCCAGGACAACGAGCTTATCAGGCAGGGGCAGTGGTGGCGGCTTTTTACGCCGATGTTCCTTCACGGCGGTTTTGCGCACATTCTCGGGAACATGATGTCGCTGCTCTACCTGGGCAGGGTCGTGTCGAAAAACTACACGAAGCTCGAGTTCCTGGCGATCTACTTCATCAGCGGTTTCGCGGGCAATCTGCTCTCGTTCTTCTTCCTCGGGAACGCGCTGTCGCTCGGAGCGTCCGGCGCGATAATGGGCCTCGGCGGCGCGATGATATTCCTGATAACGCTGAGCCGCAACAGGCAGTATTACAGAAGGGCGGGAAACTACGCCTCTCTCGCGGGAATCGTCGTTTTTAACCTATTTTACGGGATAATCGCGGCGGGCGGGAACGTGAACAACTTCGCGCATTTCGGCGGGTTTATCGCGGGCTTTATGATCGCGTGGATAATTGAGGCAATCGAAACGAAAAAATCTGAGTGTGAGATGTGAAATGAGAGTCCGGAGTTTAATTATCCTTGTTATAGGCATTTTGACGGTGGCGCTGGCAGCAGGCGGCTGCGGAGGCGTGAACGGAGGCAACGGCACGGGTAAGAGCACGGCCGTTCCCGCAGGAAACACAGGCGACCCGGAACAGGAGGGAGACGTTTCCGTGAAGACTTTTTACAACCCGATTTCCGACAAGTCCATGCCGGATCCGTTCATTGTTTACCACGACGGCTACTATTACGGCCTGGCGACCGAGGTGACCGTTGTGCGCCTCTACAGGTGCAAAAACGTGGCGAAACTGTTCACGGAAGGCGAGTCGAAGGAAATCGCGAAGACAGGCGACAAGATCGACGGCGGCGAGACTTACGGCTGGAACCTCTGGGCGCCCGAACTTCATTACCTCCCGACCACCGGCCGCTGGTACGCCTACTTCTGCGGGAGCACGGACGGCTTCGACTTCGCGACCATGAGGATGTTCTGCATCGAATCCGAGGGCAGCGACCCGTTCGGCGACTACCATTTTAAGGGGAAGACCGTTCCCGACAACATTTCCATCGACCAGACGGTCTGGTACGACGAGGCGTCGGGAAATCTTTACACGGCCTACAGCAATTTCACGTCGAAGGGGCAGGCCGTCATGATCGCGCGGATGGAATCCCCCTGGCGCGTGGACGAGAGCACGGTAAGGATGCTGACGTATCCCAAGTACCGGTGGGAGAAGATGGGCTCGACCGAAACCGACGACGGCCGCGTGAACGAGGGTCCCGTTTTCCTGACCCACGGCGGAAGGATATTCCTGATCTACTCCGCCAGCGGCTGCTGGTCCGAGTGGTACAGCCTGGGAATGCTTGAGTACGTCGGCCCGGACACCTCGCTCGAGAATTTCATCAACGTCGACAACTGGATTAAGTCGGAGTCGCCGGTGTTTACGCAGGCGAACGAGGTCTACGGGGTGGGACACTGTTCATTCTTCGAGTCGCCGGACGGTTCGGAGGTCTGGATGGCCTATCACGGAATGGCCACGCCTGACGCGGGCGTCGAAGGCAGGTACGCCTACATCCAGAAGATCGACTTCGACAGTGAAGGGTATCCCGTCTTCGGTGAGCCGGTGGCCAGAGAGACAGAACTGAGCGTGCCGAAGTAAAACCTGTGACGAACCGGCGGTCCGGAAGCGATAAAGTCTTGACATTTTCCGGGGCAGTTTGTATAATATTCACTCGGAAAACGGGAATGACGCACCGCTTTCCGGTCTATTGGGATGTCGCCAAGCGGTAAGGCACCAGACTTTGACTCTGGTATTCGCAGGTTCAAATCCTGCCATCCCAGCCAGAAAAAGGGGCTGTTTAAAAACCTGGTCAAAAATCAGGGGCTTAAACAGCTCCTTTTTCAATGAAGTCGCCCTCTACGAGGGCTAATGAAGACGCTTCGCTAATGAAGAAATGAAGACGCTCCCTGCGGTCGCTAATTAAGGAGCGGGGCGACTTCGCTTCATTAGGCGGCATCGCCGCCGTCTTTATTAACGAGCGGAGCGAGTGACTTCATTAGGTGCTTTGAGCCGTCTTCATTAAACTCCCGTTCTCTCATTTCTCCCGTTTCCCTAGATTTATTCACACAAATATGCTATTATACAAACGGAGGTGTAAGAATGCGTAATGATTAACTTTCGATTCAATCAATGAACTTCGCCGTCCGAATCATCGACCTCGTCAAAGACTTAAAATCGAAGCACGAAACGATCATTTCCAACCAGATTGGTTGCTCCGGCACCTCAATCGGCGCGAATATACGCGAAGCGCATTACGCCCACGGCAGGCAGGATTTCATTTCAAAACTGCAAATCGCGCTCAAGGAAGCAAACGAGACCGGCTATTGGCTCGAACTATTATTCAAAACCGATTATATCGACAAGCAGACGTATAAATCACTCGATGCCGCCTGCGCCTCGATCCGCGTGATGCTCATTTCCTCGATCAACACGTCAAAAGAGAATGAGCGAGGTTGAAAAAAACGCATTTTTGTGCTATATTGATCACGTCAAACCGGGATTTGGAGAGAAGCGGCATTGCTTTTTATTGTAATGACAATCATATTTCTCAAATGAGCTCATCTGTTCAGGAGGTAATCTTATGACACCAAAAGAAGAATGCGAAGAGTTACTCAATGCATTGTTACCGTTTGCAGTCAACCAGCTTAAAAAACATGGTGAATTCTATCCATTTGGGGCGGTATTAAATAATGATGGCGAAATTAGTCTCACAGCAGTTGATTCGGGTGATGATCACCCTGATTCGACTGGTATGATCAACCGGTTGACTGAGTTTCATAATGCGCAAGCGAAACAAGGTGAAATCAAGGCTAGCGGCATTTGTTGGAATGCAAGCATTTTGCGTGAAAACGGAGAAAAATCAGACGCTGTTCTTTTAAGTTTGGAACACAGAGATGATTACTCGGTTGTTGTGGGGCAACCCTACAAAATCGGGCTCTTTAAAAAAGTCAATTTGAAACCGCTCTTTGCACAAAATGGAAAACATGATATATTCCTATAAAAGCAGGATTGGTGAATTACTTAACGAATTGCGTTATTGACAAATTCCGGTTTGTCGGAATAAAGACGCATCTATTCTGCACGTTTGCAAGTGGCGAACTGTATCTAAAATGTACGTTTGCTTTTCCCCGAAATACCCGAAAAAGCCGGGTTTTTTAGAAATGCATCTAAATTGACCGTCACGCTCATTTGCGGGGTCGGAATCTTCTGTTCCGGCCCCTTTTCCTGTATAAAAGCCGTTCGCGGTGTGATATAATAATATAATTAAACTGGGATTCGCGGAGGGAAACGCATGCTTGAACTGATAAAACGGTGCCCCGAATATGTGGAAGGGTACAAAGAATATTGCCGGGAAATGTACGATAACAACGTTATCTATTTCAGACCCACGAATCCGGATTATATTGATGACGGGTGGTTTTCCCGAACAAAACCGTGGTATGACAGGAAAGAGCAAGGGCTGGCAGAAGGTCAACCCGTCAGCTTTCACTATTGGGCGGTCGACGGCGGAAAGTTCATCGGAGAATTCCAGCTCCGGACCGATTTTCCCGAAAAGGTGATGCTGGACATAGGAAGCATCGGTTACGCGGTCAGGCCGTCGGAGCAGGGAAAAGGGTACGGCAAGGAGATTCTCCGCCTCGGGCTGGAACTCGCAAGGGGTCACGGCATGGAAAAAGTGTTGCTGACGATCAACGACGAAAACAAGGCCTCCATTCATTTGTGCGAATCAATGGGCGGCGTCTGGGAAGATACCGTTGAAGCCTGCAACGAAGCGGAGGGGCAGCATCTGCTGAGAAGGTACTGGATAACCCTTTAAAACCGGATTCCTGTCCGGCATACAAACGGCAAGGAAGCCTGAGTTTGGAGGTTTTGGACAAAATGTCAAAAGTTACAAAAATAATAGTTACATACCCCGAGGGACAACAACCCACGATGGTCATTCCCGCGGATTATCAGCCTTACAGGTTTGCTTTGGGCAGGCCCGGGAATCATTCATGCTTGATTATCGGAATGAATCCTTCAGCCGCGCGTGAAGAATACTCGGACCGCACCGTCAACAAAGTGATCAAGACAGTGCGTGAACTGGGTTATGACGGCTGGATAATGACCAACCTGTATCCCGAACGGGCGACTGACGCTAAAAACATGGACGAATTCGACCGGCTTCTGGCGGAAGAAAACGCGGAACAGATAGTTGCGCTCTGCAATAAATATAATATAAAAGAAGTGTGGGGAGCCTGGGGCGATCCGCCTCACGACAATCTTATTAAGTCAAAAGAAATACTCTTGACGCGACTGAAAACGGAGAAAATTAAAATATTCCATTTCGGCGGGTTGACGAAATCGGGAAACCCCAGACATCCTCTGTACTTGAAAATCGACGGCGAAAAGAGATATTTAAAGTATTAGAACCAATTCCGGTTTGTCGGAATAATAACAATCCCGGCTACCCGGGAATTGCAGAGGTAAACATGTTAGATGATAAAGGATTTGATTTGTGGGCAGACGGATACGACAAGTCGGTCGGACTTTCAGATGAATATAATACTTATCCTTTCGCGGGATACAAAAAGATACTTGCCGACATCTATAGAATTGTAATGGAAAAACCGAATGCGGCGGTACTTGATATGGGCTTTGGAACCGGCACGCTAACAACAAAGCTGTATGAAAACGGATGCGTTATTTTTGGACAAGATTTTTCGGCAAGAATGATTGAACTGGCTTCTGAAAAGATGCCTGATGCCCATCTTTATCAAGGGGATTTTTCACGGGGATTAGTCGAAGCCCTAAAAAAAGAGACTTACGATTTCATTGTCGCAACTTACTCCATTCACCACTTAGCGGATGACCAAAAGGTTGTACTCCTGAGGGAATTGACGGATCATCTTAGAGATAACGGTAAGATTCTTATTGGGGATGTGGCATTTGAGAGTCGGGAAGAGCTGGATAAATGCAGAGAAGAAAGCGGCGACGAATGGGATGATGATGAGTTATATTGTGTTGCCGATGAATTAAGAGCAGATTTTCCGGGCCTTGTTTTCAAGAAAATGACGTTTTGCTCCGGAATCCTGACGATATCCGGATGAATTCCGGTGTGGCGGAACATGACAATTCTGTGAAACCGGATTATCCGGGAAAAACGCAGGGAGAAGACAAATGAACGCAAAGCGCGGATATCTGCCGGAGGACGAAAGAAACTTTTCGCCGGCTGCGATTCAAATAATGAAAACCGCCTCGCGGCATATTTGTTATTTGCTGAACGAGGGCTACGATTTAAAGCATGCGTCGACTTTTGTCGGCAATCATTTCGTTCTGTCCGAGCGTCAGCGGCTGGCGATCGCGCGCAGCGTGGCGGCGGACAAACAGTTGAGAATAAGAAAAGAAAAAGAGAAGGCCTCGCTTGACGGCGCAGAAGTCTGGGTTGACGGCTTCAACACAATCATAACGCTTGAAGTTATGTTTTCGGATTCCGTTCTTTTCGACTGTATGGACGGAACGGTGCGGGACCTCGCCGCCCTGAGAGGAACGTACAGAATCATTCCCGAAACGGAGAAAGCCGTTCACGCGCTTTTCGATACGCTGAAGGTGCAAAATATTAAAACCGCGCATATTCTTCTCGACGAGCCGGTGTCGAATTCCGGACGTCTGAAAACGCTTCTTGCAGATATCGGCGAAGAATATCCGTTCGGGCTTGATATCCAGGTACTCAAAGCCGTCGATTCGACGCTGTGGGACAGGGACAACGTGATCACCACCGATTCCATTATTCTCGACAAGTGCCGCGGCTGGTTCAATCTGATAAAGCTTTGCGTAAAGAAGAACGGTACGAAAACGCTTTGCGTGTGGGAACAGACCCGAAAATGAAAGAAATCCTGTAGAAAAAAGGAGATTTATAAAATGAGAAACTGTAAACGAGCGGCGGTTTTAATTCTTGCTCTGCTGATGCTTGTTGTGACGGCGTCATGCGGAACTCGGACGTCAAATACGAATAACGGAAACGGAAACGGCAACTCTTCCGTTTCATCATCCCCGGACAACGATCTTTTTGCAGATTCCGGAAAACCTGACGAGCAGACTCTCACGGGAAGGCTTTTCCGCAGCGGCGACTATATCTTTTCAGACAACGGGGACGGTACGGCTTATGTCGTTTCCTATGAAGGAACCGCGTCCGAGGTCGTCTTCCCGTCGGAGGTTGAGGGCCTTAATGTTACGGGAATCTGGACTTACTCGCTTTACAATTCTCAGTCGGTCAGAAAAGTAACTCTTCCTGCGAGCATCGAAAAAACCTTTTACTGTGCGCTGTCGTCAACAAGCCTTACGCAAATTGAAGTTGACGCTGAAAACCCTTATTTGAAATCCGTTGAAGGAGTGCTCTACAGCAAGGACGGCAAGACGCTGATTTGCTATCCCGGCGCGAACTGCGCATATAAAGGCGAGCGTAAATTCTGTCTTCCCGACAGCGTGACATCCATTGACGCCGGCGCTTTCTGGTATGACTCTTATCTGATGGTAATCGAAGTCGGCAGCGGCAACAAAGCTTTTAAAGACATCGACGGCATTCTGTTTTCGAAAGACGGAAAAACGCTGATCTGGTACCCGGCGGGAAAACCTTACACCTATTACGAAATTCCGGAAAGCGTGACGGGAATTGCCCGCTATGCGTTTGTTACCACCGAAAACCTGGAGCAGATAGTAATTCCCGCCGGCGTTGAAAGGATTGCACCGAACGCCTTTTTGGGATGCAAAGGGCTTAAGTGGCTGACGGTAGACGAAAACAACAAGCACTACTGCTCGGATGAACAGAGAATCATATACAACAAGGAAAAAACCGAGCTAATCGCTTATCCGGTATCAGACTCGTCGACTACTTTCAAATTCCTCGACAGCCTGACAAAAATAGGCAACTATGCATGCTTCAACTGCAGGTTTATGTACAAGGCGCCTGTTCCGGCCGGCGTTACCGAGATCGGTTTTGACGCCTTTACGCATTGCAAGTGGCTTCGCGAAGTTGAGCTGCCTGCGGGATTAAAGACTGTCGGAGAGAACGCGTTCGCGGAATGCCCGGACTTAAGAGACATTCAGTTTGCCGGAACAATGGCTGAATGGGAAAGCGTCGTGAAGGGCCGAAACTGGAATTCAGGGGCAACGCCGGATATCACCGTTCACTGTTCTGACGGCGACGTCGTTGTCTCGAAATCGTAAAGAAAAAGCGTCCAAATTTAACATATGGTTCGTTGAATTATGGGGGTAAAAATGGCATAATACTACTGGGCTAAGAGCTCGACAAATCGGGATTTGAGAGAGACGAAAAGGAGACGCAACAATGGATAATAACCGGAGCGATTTTGATTTAAATCACCATTATAAGGCATTGCTACTCTCTTTGATTGACGAAACAAATGATGTATATAACCAAGCAAGGCTCGAGGATTGTAATCTTTATGATAATATAACCATATCATACAGACGAAACGTCGAAAGGTGGTATATGGAGGGCGAAATCATCAAGGCTCAATTAAAAAGAGCTAAAATTGAAGAACATGAACGCTTGCGTAAAGGTACAAAGAATTATTTCGCAATCTATAGACATTCCGGTAAAATTCTAAAGGTCGAGTCTTTTGTCAACGGAAAAGAAGACGTTACGTGGCACGCTTTTGCACATAATAACAAAAGATATTTGATTCCGTTTGATAAATATGGCAAAAAACAATACGGGTATCGTATTGTTTCAGAACTTAGTAACGGTTTTATAAGAAGCGAATACTTAGTAAATGATTCCCAAATCTGTTACTATGAGTACAATCGGCTCTCTGTAACAGAAGTTTCAGTTATCTATATAAACTACATCCCGAAAAGTACATATCCTGTTAATTATTGCGATGCTGGTATTGTTTATGACGGAGAACTATACTCTCAACAACAAGAGTATATAGGTTATGAAGAATTCAAATGCAAGGAAAAAGGCGTATCATATGCAGATGTCTCAATTCCTAATTGTATAGTGCGGCAAAGCAAATAAATTCATTTCTAAGCTAACAGCGCTTTTTACGCGCATAGGCAAATTCCAGTTTATCGAAATAAAATGATACTGCCAAATCGCAGTTTACTGGGAAGTCGCCAAATCGGCAAGATTTGTAAAGGAGCATGAATATGAAGTGGAGAGATATTCCA
>DBXM01000030.1:14126-28042 GCA_002309655.1 Mageeibacillus sp. UBA1212 | reverse complement strand
GAGTGTGCAGAAGTTCAGCACACATCTGACTTATGGGGACTACAGGGCTCGAACCTGTGACCCTCTACTTGTAAGGCAGATGCTCTCCCAGCTGAGCTAAACTCCCGTCTTAGCTCCGTCAAAAGGAGTCCTTTTCAACGGCGCTTTGCAAGTATATAACAATTAAACGGGCTTGTCAACACCTTTTTTGATTTTTCGAAGTTTTTTTTTGAGGGACGATCAAAAGGGCGTTCAAAGGGTGTTCAAAGGGTGTTGCGGGAGGTGTTGCGGGGGCATTCCCGGGGCTTTTTCCGGACCTGTCCGGAGCACAAGGATTGTCGCGGCGGACCGTTTTTGAACGCGGTCTTTGAGAGAATTCTTTTTGACCGTGCGCGCCGCGTGTTATATAATTAGCGTATCATTCATTGTTGCCGGATTTCGTGCGGGCGGCCGGGGATTCCGATTCGGGAATGTCCGGAGGCGGGCGGACGCAGCTGTCCGGCGGTTCGGAGGTTTTATGCTGAGTAAGAGAGTTGAGTTCAGGGCGGCGGTTCCCGTCTGGCCCGGAAAGTATATCGACGAGATGAATATAAGCATCGTGCTGAAGGCGGAGTTCGCGGCGGCGGGGAAGAGGATTCTGCGCATTGCTGCCAGCAGCTGCTATCAGATTTTCGCGGACGGCGACCTTTTTGAGATGGGACCGGCGAGAGCGGGACACGGTTTCTTCCGCGTGGACGAGCTGCCGCTGCCGGAGAACTGCAAGCGGATTGAGATCATTGTGGCGGGTTACAACAACAACTCGTTCCAGTTCATTGACGAGCCGCCGTTTGTGTGCGCCGAGGTCGAGAGGGAAGGGCGGATTGAGTTCTTTACGGACACCGGGCGCGGGAAGGGCGGCTTCGCGGTGCGGATGTATTCTGAGCGGATACAGAAGTGCCAGCGGTATTCGTTCCAGAGGAACTTCGCGGAGGCGTATGACCTGACCGGGCGGCCGGCCGAGGAGAGTCCGGAGATGGTCCGGGCGGTGAACGGTGAGCTGAACTTCATTGAGCGCGGCATCGAGGTCTACGGAAACGAGCGAGAGGACGCGAAGGAGGTCGTTGCGGTTGGCAGGTGCAGCCGGGACGGGAACGCTCCGCTGCCGATGGACAGGGCAATCATATCGATTGGGCCGCTGCTTAAGGGCTTCAGGCCGGAGGAACTCGAGATCTGCACCGCGTGGGAAGCGTGCAAAATTACCTATAATTCGGTAAATAATGAAAACAGAGCTATCGCGCGCGGGGACGTTTTGGACGTGCCTGCGGACGGATTTGTAACGTTGGCCATGGAGCGGAATTTGTGCGGCGTGATCGCGCTTGACGTAGAGACAGACGAAGGGTGCGAGGTTTTCGCAATGGTGGACGAACTCTGCGGGGAGGACGGCGCCGTCAATTTCTTCAGGCTCGGAGCGTCCGCGCTTGTTTACTGGAAGCTGCCCGCGGGGAGGCATTCGCTGATGTCTTTCGAGCCGCATCTTTTTAAATACATTAAGATCGCGGTTCTGGGAGGCGGCGCGCGCGTTTCGAACGTTCACATCAGGCGCGTAGGTTTTTATATGCCCGGCATAGCCGTCAAAACGGACAACCCGAAGGTGAGGGCGGTCATTGACGCGGCGGTGGAGACTTTCCGCCAGAATACTTACGATATTTTCACCGACTGCGCCTCGCGCGAGCGCGCCGGCTGGCTTTGCGACAGTTTCTTCACGTCGCGTGCGGAGTACGTTTTGACGGGAGAGTCCCGTGTTGAACGCAATTTTATCGAAAACTTCCTGTTGCCGAAGTCGTTTAAGTGCCTGCCTGAAGGCATGCTTCCGATGTGCTACCCCGCGGACCACTACGACGGAGTTTTTATTCCGAACTGGGCGATGTGGTTCGTTCTCGAGCTTGAGGAGTACTACCGCAGGACCGGGGACGCCGAGATGATCGAGCGCGCGAGAAAGCCCGTTATGGATCTCATCGGGTACTTCCGCAAGTTCGAAAACGATGACGGACTGCTTGAAAACCTCGAGTCGTGGATCTTCGTGGAGTGGTCGCACGCGAACGACCTTGTGCAGAACGTCAACTTCCCGACGAATATGTTTTACGCGAAAATGAAACGCGTTGCCGGAGCGCTGTACGGAGAGGAGTCGCTTATCGGCGAAGCGGATGCGCTGGCGGCGAAAATACGCGAACAGTCGTTCGACGGCAAATTCTTCTGCGACAACCTTGTACGCGACGGCGAAAAGCTCAGACCCTCAGGGGAGTGCACCGAGACGTGCCAGTACTACGCTTTCTTCACCGGCGTCGCGACTCCCGAAACGTTCCCCGAACTCTGGAATACGCTTCTTCACGAGTTCGGACCCGCGCGAAAAGAGCACAACCCGTACCCGCAGATCGCGTTTTCGAACGTTCTTGTCGGCCAGATGATGCGCCTCGACCTGCTGATCCGCTACGGTTTCAACAAGGAAATAATCGATAACATAGAAGATTATTTCTACTATATGGCTGAAAAGACCGGAACGCTCTGGGAACTCGACACGGTCCAGGCAAGCTGCAGTCACGGCTTCACGTCGATAGTACTCGTGTGGCTGAACATGCTCGGGATGTTTGAGAGAAAATGAGTCCGTGCGCTGCGAAGGCTTCGGAATTTTGAAAACCGGGCGGATTTACACGAATTCATGCCTGTGGGCCGCAAATTGCGGTTGACGGCGGGCCTTTGCGGGTGTACAATATATCAAGAGCTAATTTTGCAATTTCCGAAGCCGGATGCCGGCAGGAAATCAATTTACGGCTATTTCAGGAGGTTAAGAAAGTATGAAAAAGTTAGTATCACTTTTTGTTGTCCTGGCGATGCTCTGCACAATGCTGGCGGCAATTCCGGCGTTTGCCGACGAGTATACGATTCCGTACGTCACCGACGGTCTCGAGGCGCTCTACGAGGGCACACGCAATCTAAGAGCGGGTCACAATCCCGAGTCTGACGCGTGGGAGGATCTTTCCGGCCACGGTCTTGACATCGAGGACATCGACCTTGAAAAGTACCAGTGGGTCGAGGACGGACTTAAGATCAGCGCGGCGAAGATACTCCTTCCCGAGGAGCTTGCCGACATCATCAACACCGGCGAATACACAGTCGAGTATTTCATTAAAGATCTGACCGTCACCGGCAACAGCTTCGCGACGTTCATCAACAGCGCGAACGACAACTTCGCTCTGTTCATCCGCAACAGCGACGGAAACGTCGAGTTCAAAAACGCTTCCAACGCGCGTCCAAAGGCTCCGAATGGCGTGGAACTGGTCAACGGCCACACTCTCGCCGTGACGCACAAGACCGGCGACAAGATCCAGCTTGCGATCGACGGTAAAGTCGTAGCCACCCAGGAAGCCAAGGTCGACACAAACGCGAACACTCCGTTCTTTATCGGCCACAACGATCCCAGCAAATCATACGACGCGACCATCGTTTCTCTCCGCTTCTACAGCAGAGTTCTCTCTGAAGAGGAGCTCACGAAGAACGCTTCCGTGATTCCTCACGAGCAGACCGAAATCAAGGAATACGACTACACCGTCAAGGGTTCGTCCTTTGACACACTGATTGTCAACGACGTTATGAACTTCAACGAGCCGAGCGAGAACGGAATGATCGACGGCGAGGCTTCGAAGAAACTCGACCTCCACAACCGTACGGTTGACGGCTCCGACGGCAGCGTCACGAGCCTTTTGGTCCGCGGCTGGATTGGCTTCGACAAGGAAATCGAACAGTTCGGAATCAAGATCGGCGACCAGATCACTTACAGCGACGAATACAGAGCCCAAACCGGTCAGGACGTGCTCAACGCGGGCGGACAGTACGCCTCCAGGTGGCAGGTCTCGATCGATCCGTCCGCTCTCACCGGCACGAACCGCATCGTGGTGGTGGTCAAACTCGTGAACGGCGTTGTGGTCGAGCTCGACGGTCAGGAACACGAGAACGGCGCGGGCAAGACTGCCAACACCAGCTTCACGTACGTCGGCGTGGCCGGCGGCGAGAACCCGGGCGAAAACCCCGGTGAGGATCCCGGAACCGTGGTACCGCCTGTTACCGGCGACGCGACTGTATCGATCTTCGCAATCGTCGTTGTGCTCGCTCTTTGCGCGGCGCTGGTCATGATGAAGAAGAGAGTTTTCTGATGTTTTTAGAATAACTGCTATTAGCGGGCCGCCGGCTCACTAAATTAGTTTTTTAGAGGACGGATTTGCGTGATCCGTCCTTTTTTTGCCCGAAAACCGGGCCCCAAGAGAGGAAAAAGTGTCCTGAGGACGTGTCTGGAAAAATTTTTTTGAAAAATCGCCCAATTTGACAAAAAAAGGCTTGACAAGCACTTCCATATGTTTTATCATACTCTCAGCAACCCATTTTGTGGGGGAATCACTCCAAAAGGTGCGTTCTCATCCCCGAAATGCTCGAAAAATTGCTCCTACTAATGATAAAGCCGGTAAACCGGTGCAAGTACGAATGATAAGCTTTCTTGAACCCGGAGAGGAAGGGAAGCCCGTTTTGGCGACCCTTCAGGGTTCGGAAAAAAGGAACAACCGACAAAACGCCTCACGGCGCCATTCATTTTACTTACGAAGTCCCGGATCGGGACTGGCGTACAAAAGACAAAGCCCACAAGGGACGATTTACCAAAGACAAGGGTTTAGGTGCCAAAACCGGAACCGAAGTTACTTATGATGACCTCCTTTCTTTTTTGAGGGCCGGCCGCGAGGCAAGCCCTCATTCGAGGCAAAAAAGGCGGTTGACGCCGCCACGAATTATATATCTACTTAAGAAAAAGCCCTTCGGGGCGAAAGTACAAAAGACAAAGCCCGCAAGGGCCGGAACACAAAAGATGAATCCTTTCCGAAGGACGGATTACTAAAGAAGCGGTTTCCGCCGGCTGCGGAACGCGAACAGGTGAACGACATGCTGAGTGGCATTTACGAAAATTCAATAGATTCCAAGTCGCGTGTCGTGGTACCGCAGGACTTGAGAAGCCAGATCGCGGGTGAAGGGCAGATTTACATTACATACGGCCCTGACCACTGCGTAAGACTGTATTCCTGCGAGGCGTATGCAAATCTGTACGCGAGCATTGAAGAGGCGAGAGCGAAGGGTGTTGACACGCGTCCCGTTCAGGCGCTTTTCGTAAGACCGGCTCGCAAGATTTCGTTTGACGGAAACGGAAGAATACTGTTGCCTTCCGACATGAGAAGGTGGGCGTTTATCGGCGATGACGTGAAAGAGACTTGCGTGGTAGGCAATATCGACCATGTTGAGATTTGGTCGATGGAGGAGTTCGACAGACGGACGAATTCGTTCACGGAAGACGAGGTTTCCAATTCGCTTTTGGCCATCGGCAACCTCTGCTGAGGCCGGCGCCGGAAATGAGAGGACAGCGGTTCCGAAATGTCCGATTTTAAACACGTTCCTGTGCTGCTCGACGAGTGCATGGAAAATCTGCAAATAAAGCCGGACGGCACCTACGTCGACGGAACGGTCGGCGGCGGGGGACACTCCGGTGAGATCCTTAAAAAGCTCGGTTTGGGCGGCTTTCTTATTGGCATCGACAGAGACGCCGAAGCAATTGAAGCAGCGAGATCCGGGCTTGATTCTGTCTTAAAAGAGAACGATTCCGGCGCGAAATTCACGCTCGTTCACGGAAACTACGTCGACATGGTGGCGATCTGCCGCGGGCTCGGCGTGGAAAGAGTTGACGGAATTCTCCTTGATTTAGGCGTTTCTTCACATCAGTTCGACACGGCGGAGAGAGGATTCTCGTACAGATTCGACGCGCCGCTCGACATGAGGATGAACCGGGAAGACCGCCTGACCGCGGCCGAGGTCGTAAACACCTACTCGGAGCGGGCGCTTTCCGACATCATCTACAGGTACGGAGAGGAGCGCTGGGCAAAGCGAATCGCTTCGTTCATCGTGGAGCAGCGCAAAAAGGCGCCGATAGAGACGACGTTCCAGCTGGTGGACGTTATCAAGAAGGCGATCCCCAAAGGGGCGCGGGAGGACGGCCATCCGGCGAAGAAGACGTTCCAGGCCATCAGAATCGAGGTCAACGGCGAGCTGGACGTTCTGGCAGGCGTCATCGGAGAGGCGATCGAGCTTCTGAAACCGGGCGGCGTGATGGAAATAATCACGTTCCACAGCCTGGAAGAGGGCATCGTCAAGAAACTGTTCAAGAAGGCGGAAAATCCATGCACGTGCCCGCCGGACCTTCCGGTTTGCGTTTGCGGGAAGAAACCGCTCGGAAAAATGATTACGCGCAGCGCGATCCTTCCCACTGAGGAGGAGATAGAGCGCAACCCGCGTGCGAAGAGCGCGAAGCTTCGCGTTTTTAAAAGAGGAACGGACGCTTAAGAAGGATACGTTCCTGTGAGTCCCGGAGAAAGGGGGTGCGGCAATGCCTTACGCGGCAGTGAAGAGAGATGAATATTACGACTCCGACCTGCAGGAGTTCGACATGGTCCTCCCCACCGGTTACGGGAACAGGGAGAGCAGAGGACCGCGGTTCGAGGGACCGTACGTCAACCGGCCGGACGAGGTTCCGTTCGAGTTTACGATCACACGCGGCAACACGGCGCCGAAACGCGAGGAGGTTCCGGTTCGCGCCCCGAGGGTCATCACTCCGGAGCCGGAGAGAACGTTCACAACCGTCGAAGAGACCGAGACGTACAAGACGCTTCAAAACGTCAAGAAGGTCAGGAGTTCAATGCTGGTGAGCTGCGTGCTGCTGATCGGGTGCATCGTTCTCGGAGCGCTCTGCATCGTCCGGTACGCGTCCATTTTCGATTTGACGCGCCACACCAGAAATCTCGTCCGCGAGAACACGAAGGCGCGCAACCAGCTGGTTATCGACACGTTCAGCGCGGAGGGCGAGGCTGAGAACAGCGCGGAGAGCGTTGCGGCGAGGCTCGGGATGGTCAGACCTTCCGAGGACAGCAAGGTGAGCATCGAGCTGTCGGGCGGCGACGTGACGCGGGTGTTCCTGGAGCCGGAAGAGAGAGCCGACAGCGAGGCGGAAGAGGGCTTCTACGAGAGCCTGATGGCATTCCTGGGACGCGTCGACTACCAATAATACCGAAAAAAATGAGACGGAGGATTTCTCGCGGCGGCGCTGCGGGAGTCTTCCGTTTTCAAGAATGAGAATGATTAATCGGGGAAAATCCGATTTCCTACCGTTGGGCTGAAATGAAAGACAAAGAGAAGAAAACGAAGGCGCCGCTCGGCGAGAGAATAAAAGCGTTTTGGAAAAGACTCTGGGCGTTCGTAAAGGAATCGCTCAGGAAGGTCTTTTTTATTCAGAACGAAGCGCCTGCCGAAAACACGCCCAACACGGTCAGGAGAATTCGCGTTTTCAGGGTCATTGTCTGCGTGATAATGGCCTTCCTTGTGCTTTATTACGGCTACCTGATGCTGCTGAAGGGCCCGAAGCTCAAGCAGGAGGTCTTCGAGCGGCAGACGCGCACGTTCGTCACAAAGGCGGCGCGCGGTAACATTTACGATACCAACGGGAACGCACTCGCGGTCACCGTGAACACTTCCACGATTTCGGTTTCACGCAACGACATCACGGATTACGGCAAGAATAAATATAAGGACGGCGACGTTGACGACTACAGGAAGCTTGTCGCGAAGGGGCTGTCTGACATTCTGGGCATCGATTACGAAGCGACGCTGGAGGGGCTTGCCAAGGAGGGCAGCAACTACTGGAACGTAGCGGTCGACGTGGACGAGAGCCTCGGTGACAAGGTGAAGGCGTGGATCGCAGACGCGGACATCAAGGGCGTCACGGTCAACGCGGACACGGCGCGGTACTACCCCTACGGCTCGCTCGCCTCGCACGTTATCGGGTTCACGGGAACGGACGACTACGGCCTCGTGTGCGGCGTTGAAGTCGCACTGAACAGCGAGCTGGCGGGAACGGACGGCCGCGTGCTGGCGACGGTGGAGCAGAACGGAAACGCGATCACGGACGAGACGAAAGAGGTCGTTCAGGAGCTCAAGAACGGCTACAACGCGCATCTCACGATCGACAAGAACATTCAGGAGATCGTCGAGGAAATTCTGGCGGAGGGCGTTCGCGACTTCGGCGCAATCCAGGGCGGGGCGGCGATCGTTATGGATCCTTCAACGGGAAGCGTTCTCGCGATGGCGTCCAACCCGGCGTTCGACCTGAACTCGCCGATGACGGTTCCCGAGGGGCTTCAGGAGAGGATGCTCTGGGAGCCCGCCGACGAGGACGAGACTTTCCTTGCCGGTTTTATTTGGAAGAACAGGGCGCTCGCAAGCGCCTACGAACCCGGTTCGACTTTCAAGGCGATAACCGCCTCTGTCGCGCTGGAAGAGAACGTGGTGCAGGTCGAGGAGGCTATTAGCGACGATCCGCTGGACCTCGCGGGCTGGACCATTCACTGCTCCACCGGAAAGGCGACGAACGGACACGGGCAGGAGACGTTCCGCATGGCCGTCGCGAATTCCTGCAACCCGGTCATGGCGAGAGTCGCTTTAAGGGCGGGCGTGAGCACGTTCTACAGCTACGTGCGCGCGTTCGGATTCATGAATAAGACGAACATTCTGCTCTCGGGCGAGATGCTCGGTCTGATGCACACGAGCCCCACAGAAATCGACCTGGCGGTCACCGCTTTCGGCCAGCGCTTCACGATCACCCCGATCCAGCTGGCGACGGCCTACTGCGCGATCGCGAACGGCGGCACGCTTTACGAACCCAGAGTTGTCGAAAAACTCACCGACGAGAACGGCGCCACGGTGGTTGAATACCCGCCCAAAGAGGTGCGCAAGGTCATTTCCGAGAAGACGTCGAAGACCGTTCTGGAACTGCTGGAAGGCGTTGTCTACCAAGGCACCGGCGTTAGAGCGCTGGTTTCGGGCTACAAGGTCGCAGGCAAAACCGGTACCTCCGAGACGGTCGACACCGAGAGAAACAACCGCTACATCGTTTCGTTCTGCGCGGTCGCGCCGGCTGATAGGCCTGAGATCGTCGTGCTCGTGATGTTCGACCACCCGACGATCGGAGACATTTCCGGTTCGAGAATGGGCGCGTGGGCCGCGGGCAAGATCATCAAGCGCGTTCTCGAGTACAAGCAGGTCAAAAAGATCTACACCGAGGATGACTACGCGCGCATCAGAAACGTCTACTTCGCTGACAACTTGGTCGGCGAGACGTTCCTCGACGCGATGAACTGGGTCAAAACGAGCACGCGTCTCTACAACGTAATTATCGTCGGCGACCCCGAGCAGAACCCAATCGTCAAAAAACAGGTGCCCGAGGCGAATGTCTACACGTGCAGGGAGGCGACGCTGGTTCTCTACTTCACCGACGACGAGAACGCCACACCCGGCTACGTGAAGATGCCCGACTGCGTGGGAATGACGCTCTGCGACGCCCAGAACCTGATGTCGTCGCTGGAAATCAACATGGACTGCCGCAGCGGGAATATTATCACATGGCAGAGTGTTGAGCCCGGCGAGATGATCGAGAAGGGAACGGTCGTCGTGATGCGGTCGAGAGGATTCGAGGAGGGCGATCCGACGCCCGCACCGGAGTGGCACAGTTAAAGGAAAAAGGGCGGCTAGACCCTCTGATGAAAGGCGTTTTTGCGAGACGCAAAAACGCCTGTATTTAGGTAAAAACTCCCGCTGATAGAGTATAAGGCACGGCGGGATGCGAACGAGAGGTTTTGTGAAATGACGATCCGCGAACTGATCAAAAATCTTCAATGTGAAAAAATATCCGGGAGCGCATCCTCGGCGGTCACCGGCGTCGAAATGTCTACCGCGTCCGTGAGGCGCGGCAGCTGTTTTATTTGCATAAAAGGGTTCAAAACGGACGGTCACATTTTCGCGGAGGAGGCCGTGTCGAAAGGCGCCGTCTGCGTCGTGATGCAGGACGGGACGTTTTTTGACGCGCTAGAAAAGGCGCACAGGCGGAAGATCGCCAACGGAAATCTGACGCTCGTTCTGACGCATTCGACGCGCACCGCGGCCGCTGTTTTGTCGGACGCGTTCTGGGGCCATCCCTCGGGCGAGCTCGGTCTGATCGGTGTCACGGGCACCAAGGGCAAAACGACCACGTCTCTTATGATCAAGAACATTCTGGAGCACGCGGGCCACAAGTCGGGTCTTGTCGGCACGATGTACAACATGGTCGGCGACGAGATTGTTCCGACCGACAGAACCACGCCTGAGGCGAACGTTCTTCAGCCGCTCCTGAGGCGCATGGTGCGCGAAGGGTGCGAGAAGTGCGTTATGGAGGTCTCCTCGCAGGGGTTGAAGCTCGACCGCGTGGGGCGCTGCGAGTACACGCTCGGAGTGTTCACGAACCTGACGCCGGACCACATAGGCGCGACGGAACATCCCGACATGGAAGACTACGCGGCCAGCAAGGCGAAGCTATTCCAAATGTGCGGAAAGGGGCTTTTTAACGCGGACAGCCCGTGGTTCGAGCGGATCAAAAGAGACGCAACGTGCCGGATTTTTACTTATTCAGTCGAAAAAGAGGCCGATTTCATGGCCAAAAACATTAAATATTCGGGAGGCGGCGTCGAGTATGACCTGTACGGAATGTGCCCCGAGACCCATATAAGCGTTTCGGTTCCCGGAAAATTCAGCGTATACAATTCAATGGCCGCGGCCGCCGCGTGCATTCTTGAGGGCGTTGCGCCGGAGACGGCTGCGGAAGGACTGAAAGGCGTCGTCGTAAAGGGCAAGGCGGAGACCGTTCCCACGGGGCGGGACTTCACTGTGATGATCGACTACGCACACAACCCGGACAGCTTCATCAATATAATCGACGCGGTCAGACCGTTCGCGAAGAGAGTCGTTTTCCTTTTCGGGGCGGGCGGCGACAGGAACAGACCCCGCGCTTTGATGGGAGAGACAGCCGCGACCCACGCCGACTTCACGATTATAACATCCGACAACCCGCGCACCGAAGACCCCGCGAAGATCGTTGCCGACATCGAGGTCGGGGCGAAAAAAACGGGGCGCGACTATGTGTGCATTGTTGACAGACGCGAGGCAATATGGTATGCTATACGTAACGCAAAACCGGGCGACGTGATCATTCTCGCGGGAAAAGGTCATGAAACGACTCAGATTTTCAAAGACCGGACCGTTGAGTTTGACGAGAGAAAGGTCGCCGCGGAGGCGCTGAAGGCAATCTACGGAGATTGATTCGCGCGAGTTTTGCGCCTGTTTTTAAAGAAGGAGGTAACTGACATGACATTTTGCCCTCATTGCGGAAGAGAGATTTTTGACAACAGTGTGTTCTGCAAGTACTGCGGACAGAAGGTTGTATTGGAAGAGACCGAGGAGGAATACACGGTAGTCGACGAGCCTTCCGTTGAGAAGGAAGCTGTTCCTGCCGGCGAGCCCCAGCGCAACGACCTGGTATTCTCGATAGTGGGCCTCGCGCTTGCGATTGTAGTTCCGATTGCGGGTCTTATTATGAGCATCATGGGAAAGAAGAAGGCGAAAGCGAACGCCGACGGACAGCCCCTGAAAGGCAAGAACAAGATTGCCGACATCCTTTCCACAGTCGGTATTCCGGTTTCGATCGTGAACATGGTCATCCGCGCGTTCGTGATTGCGTGGGTCGTGTTCTGGTGCGTGCTGTTTGCGATTTTGGCTGCCGGCGGCGCGGCGAGAGAGATGGGACATTCGGTTCAGGCCGTGTTTCAGGCTGTCGCGAATCTGATTCACTGATGACTGTTTAAGACAAAAGGAACCCCGTGAGGCCGTGCGTATCTGTAAAGGAGCAGGCGCCGGGGAAGTTTGCGGTTAACATTTAACGCTAGAATTTTTGGAGGTATCATTATGGCATTTTGTAAAGTTTGCGGCGCTCAGCTTCAGGACGGCGCCAGATTCTGTGAGAGTTGCGGTACACCGGTCGAACAGCCCGCTCCGCAGCCTGTTCAGCAGCAGTATCAGCCCCAGTACACCTATGAGGCTCCCGTTTACACCGGGCCCCAGCAGGCGGCTCCGGCACAGGGCGGCTCGGGAACGCTCGTTCTCGCCATCATCGGCGCAGTTCTCTCCGAACTCGGTCTCATTGGCATCATCCTCTGCAGCATCGCCCTCGGCAAGGTCAAGAAGCTTCCTCAGCCCCTGACCGGCGCGAACAAGGCGGCGAAGATCATTGCGACGATCGGTCTCATCTTCTCCATCATCATGACTGTCTTCTGGACTATTTATATTATTGCTATCATCGGAATGCTCGCTTCCGGCGGCAGCGCCGCGATTAACTCGATCGACTGGAACGACGTTTTCGACCTGGCTCGCTGCGTGATCAGATGACAGGAATGTGGAATGATGAATTCGGGTTAAAAGAGTTTCTGATTTAATTTCCGAAACTCCTCACGACTCGCATTAAAAAGCATTATAAAAAAACGGGAACGCGGACAGATTAATTTCTGACGCGTTCCCGTTTTCTTTGTTTAGGTGACATTGCGGGAGTCTGTTAAAAATGACTGTTTCACATTTCTTATGAACGCTTCTTAGCCTCCCAGCGACACAACTTCGGGATCGGGCTTTTCGCACTTCTGGCAGCTGATGATGTTCAGGATCGGGCCCACGTCGTTGTTGTAGATGCGGGTGCGTTCGAGGGACATTTTCGCGGTGATCTCGACCCAATCGAGGTGCTTGAGGGCGTTCACGCCGGCCCAGCGGCACGCGAGGCCTCCGTAGACGATGTCGGCAGCGCAGCAGGTCATTATGTGGCGGCCGATCACGAACATGTTCGGAGGGAGCTTGCCGGCCTTGGCAACGAGCCCTTTGAAGTGGACGGTCTTGCCCTCGTACTCTTTTTCCTTGCCGTTGAGGTCCGCGTACCAGACGCCGTAGTCGGTGTCAGCGATGTCGATCACCGGCGCGTTGACGTCGAACGGGAGCGGGTCCTCAATGTCGTCGGGCTCCATGCGGTCGCCGTAGTTGTAGATGATGTTGCAGCGCTTCGAGACGCTTCTGACGACCTTGTGGAAAGGCATGCGGTCCATTCCCTCTTTGAAGTTGTTGAAAATGATCATGTCGGCGTTTTTCAGCTTGTCGCCGACGAGGTTGCGCATGTTCGCGTTGTAGACGAGGTAGTCCGAGCAGTCGGCGAAGGTGGCTTCCTGGTAGATCATCCAGCCGTCGGGCATCGCCTCGAGGAACTTCTGGAAGAGCCACATTCCGTTGTACTCGACAAGAACTTTTTTCGCGCGGTACTTGCGGAGAAGGTCGGCGAGGAAGTACTGGGTGAGCGCCTCCTGATCGTCGATTTTCTCTAAATGTACGGCTTTTTTGTTCGCGAAGCGGGACTCGTCAAGCTCTTCTTCGCCGTCCTCGCACTGCAGAACGAGAGTGCTGGTGCCGTCGTTGAAGCGCGGGTCTTCAAGCGTTCTTTGAATGAACGTGGTCTTGCCGGCTCCGAGGAATCCGGTAAAAACGTAAACGGGTATTTCTGTCATGTGTCGGCGCTCCTTTCGCGCGCGGTTATTCGTGAATTACACGCTGCAAACTCAGGCGAAAAGCTCTGCGAGGGCTTTTTTGTTGATGCCGGAACCGATTACGCACAGGCGGCCGGTGACTTCGGCGGTACCGAAGCGGACGTCGGGTTCGCCGGGAACGTAATCAAAGTGGATCCAGCGGCCGTCGGCGGCGGGAACGATTCCCTTTGCCCTGAGGACGGTTCCGTAGAGGGCCTCGTCCATGAGCGCCTCAAGTTTGTCGGAGATCTCTTCGGGCGTGAAGCGGCGGGTGGTCTCTACACCCCAGCTCGTGAACACTTCATCGGCGTCGTGGTCGTCGTCATCGTCATCGTGGTGGTGATGGTGGTGATGGTGCTCATGCTCGTGGTCGTCGTCATCGTCATCGTGGTGATGGTGGTG
>DBXM01000030.1:0-14059 GCA_002309655.1 Mageeibacillus sp. UBA1212 | reverse complement strand
TCATCATCGTGGTGATGGTGGTGGCCATGGCAGCACTCATGCTCTTCGTCGTCATCTTCATCGTGGTGGTGATGGTGGCCGTGGCAGCACTCGTCTTCATCCTCATCGTCGTCATCGTCGTCGTGATGATGTCCGCAGCAGCATTCTTCGCCGTCTTCATCGTGGTGGTGGTGATGGTGATGGTGGTGATGATGGGCATTCTCGCGCGCCTCTTTTTCAAGCTCCGCGAGCTGCGCCTCGAGGGAGTTGCTCTGTCTGATTGCCGCAAGAATCTGCGCGCCGCTGATTTCCGTCCAGGGGGTGGTCACGATGGTGGCGTCCGGATTCTTTTCACGAATTTTCGCGACGCAGTCGTTCAGTTTTTCCTGGGAAATGTTGTCGGTGTGGCTCAGAATGACAGTCGCGGCGTGTTCGATCTGGTTGAAGAAGAACTCGCCGAAGTTCTTGGAGTAGACTTTGAACTTGTTGGCGTCCACAACGGTTACCGCGCCGCCGACCTTGGCCTTTTCGTTGCCGAGGCGGGTGATGGCGCCGATGACGTCGCTCAGTTTGCCGACGCCGGAGGGCTCGATGAGAATGCGCTGGGGCTCGAGCTCGTTGATGACCTTGTTGAGGGCCTCGCCGAAGTCGCCCACGAGACTGCAGCAGATGCAACCGGAGTTCATCTCGGTGATCTCGATTCCTGCGTCCTTCATGAAGCCGCCGTCGATGCCGATCTCGCCGAATTCGTTCTCGATTAGAACGATCTTCTCGCCCGCGTAAGCTTCTTTAATGAGCTTCTTGATGAGAGTCGTTTTGCCGGCGCCCAGAAATCCCGAAAATACATCTATTTCAATCATTGTAAAATCACTCCTTACATGCTTTTTGACTGTTTCCCGCGGCTTTTCGGCCGGGTTTGTACGCGCTTCGGACGCGGTTTCGCGTTTTGGCACATACATTTTCATTATATCACAACGGCGGAGTATTTCAACAAAATTATCGATTTTCGGACGCCGTTGCGGGAATAAAAAACCGGCTGTCACCGAGAGCGGCGACAGCCGGAAGTTGGATATATTGCGTTCTAGTCTAACTCTTTTTATATTCTTCATATGCTCGATCCGCCCGGATTACGGGAAGGCTCAGAATGTAGACCGAGTTTTCTCTGCGCTTCTTTTCATACCTGATCAGCGCGCCGGCGGCTTTCATTCTAACTTCGTTCTTCTCGTCCTTGTCCTTTGCCAGCTTGCAGAGCGTCGGCACGGCGGACGGCCCGAGCTCCTCGAGATAGTCGACGTCGATCTCCTCCGAGCTGCCGGAAACGTAGCATTTGTAGTTATGCTCGGCGATGAACGCGTCGGTGTCCGGAACCGCGAGCAGCCCGAAGCAGAGCGCGAATATCACCAGCGCCGTTGCCGCGAAGGGCAGCTTTTCGATGAACTGCTTAAAAATCGCCAGCAGGAAGAGCAGAATTATCAGAGCCATGAACCACAGCGTATAGAGTCTGAGGCGGGTGAGGCCGTAGGCGGAGACGTACATGAGCATCTGGGAGATGGCCGTTCCCGAGATGACGATGGTGACCAGCGAGAGGACCACCGTGCAGATCTTCACGACCGGCGAGATCTTGCCCTTGGAGGTCTTTCCGGTAAAAACGCGGATGAGAATGAGCGCGATTGCGTTGATGGCAGCGACCACGCAGAGGCGGAAGAAGCCGTCCCGCGCAAATTCGGCGTAGGTGTAGGCCTCGGGGAGGACGCCCGTGAATACCGCCTTGTAGTATTCGATGTGCGCGACGATGAACACCACATAAAGGAAGAGCAGGGGGACCAGCGCGACGGCGCCGACGATGGCGGGCGCGAATTTCATTTTGTTCTCGATGTTCACGCAGTTTTCGGCGTTGTAGCGGTCCGGAACCGGGTGGGCGCCGGTGTAGAGCGCTCCGTAGAAGAACATTCCCAGCGGGACGCCGAACAGAAGCGCGCAGACGCGGCTCACGACCTGGTCGGAGAGGTTCTTGCAGATTTTTTCGAGAATATTCGTGAAGTTTGCGTCGAAGGAGAGCAGTTTGAGCACCACGAACGTCGGAACGACGGCCACTCCTATGCCGATGAGAATGAAAAGAAGCGTCTTGCCCACTTTCTTCCCGCCCTTGTTGGAGCCCACGGACATTGCCGCGGCGCCGATGTTCTTGAAGGGGGAGACGAAGAGCGCCTTCACGGTCTCAAAAACGTAGAGCCGGCCCGCGCGGTTTTCAAGCGCCGTCTCCGAGCCGGTCTGGCAGAACAGGAAGAACGCGACCAGCGCGTACGTGAACACGAAAAGGTGAAGCACCGGGCTGGCGGCGAAAAAGAGGCCTGAGGTGATCAGGATGGCGCTGACCGGGTAGAACCAGCTTCTCGCCTTGCGCTTCTTAGTCCCGAAGAACACGAACGCGAAGACGAAGAGAAGGACGGTGAAGATCAGGGCCAGAAGCGGCTTGTCCCACACGAAGAACGTGCGGCAGAAAAGGTAGCCGGCAAGTACGGAGAGCCAAGCCATGACTTTTTCTTTTTTAGTGAATTCTTTTTTTGGCTTCCGGCGCACCGGCGTTGCGGGAGCGGGGCCGTTTGAAGGCGCGGTTGCGGGTCTGTAAGCGGGACCGTTCACCGGCACGTAGGCGGGATTGTTTGCGGGCGGGGGATTCTGCCCCGGATTGTTGCAGGACGGATTCTGCCCGGTTGCGTTCCCGGACGGATTGTTGGTAAAAGGATGTTCGTTCATTTTTGATCCACCTTTCAGTTTCCTTTCTTGTATTCAATAATGTCGCTGACGTCGCAGTCCAGCGCCTCGCAGATTGCGTCGAGGGTCGAGAACCGGACGGCTTTCGCTTTGTTGTTCTTGAGAATCGAGAGGTTGGCGAGGGTGATACCCACCTTGTCGGAGAGTTCCCCGAGGGACATCTTGCGCTTCGCCATCATCACGTCGAGATTGATGACTATCATAGGGCGCTCCTTTCAGACCGTCAGGTCGTTTTCTTCTTTAATGTAGACCGCTTCCTCGATGACGTTCTTGACCACGCGGATGGCAAGTCCCACGAAGAGCACCGCGGCGCCGGCGACGACGGCAAGCAGCGTCAGGAAGGCCATTGACATCATGATGAAGCCCATGAAGATCAGGCACCAGGAGATGTAGCGGATGAGTTCCACCGCGGCCTTCGTGAATACGCTGCCCCGCTTCACGAGGAGCAGGAGCGCGAAGAGCATTCCCAACCCCGAGGCCATCAGGAACAGCTCGGTGTAGGCGGCGACGTAGACGATGGTCCGCTGTGCGGCCGTCAGATTGAGAAGGGCGCCGTTCATGTCGGGAAGTTTGAGCAGGTATTCGATGAATGAGGGCAGGAAGAACGCCAGCGCGAAGGTGCCGAGAAGCATCAGCGCGGTGAGTACGATCGAAATGGTTACCGAGAGTTTTCTGTTGATTTTTAGCATAGCAGCCTCCGTGATGTTTTGTTCACGGGGATATCATAACACGGCAAAAATCGTTTGTCAATATGTTTTTATCGAAAAACAATAAAAAATTTCCGAAAGTCGAAAACAGCGGCTGCGCGGGGGAATTCAACCTCCGGCGGAAGAAAAGTTTGCAGTCGTGCGAAAAATTATGTATAATTAAAGGTTGAAAGACGGTGAAGCGCGTCTTCATGCCAGCGCCGCCCGGAACGGTCCGCAAACAAGCGTTCACGAACGGTGCGCGCCGGCAATGCTCTTGAAAGCGTCGCTTTTTGAAGAAGGAAATTCACGACATGGACGAAAAACTTTCCGTACAACCGGATATGAACGCGGCCGGCGAAGGTTGCCGGTTCAGGCTGAAGATGGCGGGAATCTGCGCGGAGGTGGAGACGACCTACCCGGTGACGCGCGTTATGTGCACGGACTACATCGACGAAGAGGCGGAGCCCGACTTCACGATCAGAATCACCGAGAAGGACATCGACCGCGAGGAGATGAGCTCGTTCGCTACGGACATCGCGGAGGGCAGGAAGCCGGTCAAGTACAAGCGCGGGTATCTCGAGACGCTGGCGGTCTACAGGCAGTTCTGCAACGCGGCGGCCCTCAGGAACGTCGTTCTGTTCCACGCGTCGGCAATCGGCATGGACGGCAGGGCGTATCTGTTCACGGCGCCTTCGGGCACCGGCAAGTCGACCCACGCGGCACTCTGGAAGAAAGTCTTCGGCGACAGGGTGGTAATGATCAACGACGACAAGCCGCTTTTAAGGTTCGAAGAAGACGGCGTTTTCGCCTGCGGAACTCCGTGGGACGGCAAGCACAGACTCAGCACCAACACGGAAATGAAGATAGCGGGAATCTGCGTTATCAAGCGCGGCGAGCACAACTCGATCGAGCGGTGCACGGATCCGCTGCCGGTGTTCCTGTCGCAGACGTACAGGCCGAAGGACCCGGATGCGCTCACGGAGGTCGTGAGAATGGTGGTGGCGCTGGCGCAGAATGTGCCGGTGTTCACGTTGACGTGCAACATGGACCCGGAGGCGGCGGAGGTTGCGTACGCGGAGCTTTCGAAGCACTGAAAACAATTCATACAGGGCGTCTCCGGTTTTCGCTGCCGGAACGTTCAATTTATAATATCAACCGGAGGGTATGATGAAATTAAAGGACGGAATTATTCTGACTGAGGCGGACGGCGGCTTCGTGGCTGTCGACGCGGGAATTTCGGGCGAGCGCTTTAACGGCATGCTCAAACTGAACGAGACGGCGGGGTTCATCGTGGGACTGCTTCGCGAAGGCGCGGAGAGCACGGACGAGCTCGCCGAGAAGATATGCGAGAAGTACGAGGTTGACAAAGAGACCGCGAAGGAGAACGCGGAGCGCGTGATCAAAACGCTCGAGTCGGTGAAACTGCTGGCGTAACAAGCCCGAAAATGGAGACAGACAGAAAGAGCATCCGGCAGACGATCGACGCGGAAGGGTTCGTGATCTGCCCTACAAAAGGGATAAGTATGTACCCGCTCCTCCGCGAGGGGGAGACTCTTGTGCGCGTTGAAAAGACCGGCGGGCGGCTCAAGAAGTACGACGCGGCGCTGTTCGTGAGGAAGAACGGCGAGCTTGTGCTCCACAGGGTGCTGGCGGTGCGCGAAGGGTACTACCTTTTCTGCGGCGACAACAGCGTCATGTACGACCGCGTTGAGGACGGCGACGTTCTGGGCGTGATGAAGGGCTTCTATGTTGCGGCGGACGGCTCGTACAAAAGCGCGGACGACCCGGAGGTTCTGAAATACGTCGCCGACAGGTGGAGCGACCCCGCGAAAAGGCACATTTTCACGCCCGAGGAGTGCGGAGTCACGCCAGCGAAGAGCGGCTCGAAAGCGCCTATAATTAGGAGAATATTCCCGTCCGAGGCGAGGCTCGCGGCGGATTTTCCGGAAATTCTCGAACACCCGAAGAGAAGGTTGATTTACACTTTCGGCTACTGGGGAAAGGCGCTGAAGCGCAAACTGCATCGCAGATAATCTGACGGAAGGAGGCGCAGATTATGGATCCAAATAATGAACGCAAGGACGGCGCCTCCGGGAACCGTTCGGTAATGGGAAGTTACGATCTTGACGAACACGTTACGATCGATTTTTCCGGCTTTTTCGATGATTTCGACGCGGAACCGGAGAAGAAAGAAGAAACAGGCAACAACGATGAACCCGCGGCAGAAACGGGCAATGTCAAAAAGACGGACGGCGTGAAGAAGACGGACGGCGGCCGCAAACCGGTGAAAAACCGGACGGCTGAGCGACCGGAGAACGTTGAAGCGGATGACGACGGAGTAACTTCGGAACAGCGGCCGGTACGTTCCTTCGCCGGACCTTTCCGCGCTGCCGGTGCCGCCGAGAATTCGAAGAGACTTGCCGAAAGAATAAAAAGAGAGAACGCAGGCGTGCCGCAGAACGGGGACTTTTTCTCTGACGCGGAGGACGACGACTGGCGCGAGGAGACCGCGAGACGCAAGAAAAAGGCCGCGAAGCTCCGCAAGCAGCGGCAGCGCAGCAAGACCAAAAACAAGGCGGAAAAAACCGAAAAGAAGAACGCCAGCGCGGTCGTCTGGGACAGATGGCTGCAGAGTCCTTCCGTGTATTTTGCGGGGGCGGCGCTTGTTGTGGCGGTGATTCTGCTCGTTTTCGGCGCGGTCTCGGCGAGTACAAGGAACGTTCCCGACTCGGAGTCGATGAGGGCTGAGAAGACGCTTCCCAAAATCAAGACCGACGGCGACGGCAGCACACTTTACGGGATTCTTTCGGGTTACAGGGACTTTTTCGGCCACAACACGAACGTTAAATACAAAGGCGCGGCCGGAGAAACCGACGTTCCCGACAATACCTACGGACAGACTGCCACGCCGGAAAACGGTGAACAGCCGACGCCTTCACAGACGGAATTCTATGATCCGGGCGAAACCGCGAACACGGACGGCCCCGGAACGGACGCCACGCCTTCGGAAACGGACGGCGGCGAAGCCACGGAGACTCCGGGCGGCGAGAATCTGAAGATCGTTCCCGCAACCGAGGAGGACTATATAGTGTTCAACCTGCGCGGAGACGGATTTTCGACCGAAAAACTGGCGGCGGGCGCGCTCTACACGTCGGGAATCGGCACTGACGAGGCCGGCGACCTCATTGTGGGGCCCAACGGAAAAGACCTCGACTACGGCGTGCTGCGGATCCAGAACCCGTACAACTGCGCGGGATTCTCGCTGCGGGACATTCTCGACAAGCCGCTGATTATTGACAAGAGCGGGTCGCTCAAAGAGCCTTCCGTTTTGATTTACTACACGCACACCTCCGAGGGGTACTGCCTCGATCCGGAGGAAAAAGTGCTCAAAAACTTTGAAACCTGCGCGGGCTACGAGACCGACCGCAACATTGTCGGCCGCGGGAACCTTCTCGAGTCGACTGCGGAGGCGCTGGGAACGGGTGTTGTGAACCTTCGCGACGTGAACGACACGGTCTACGAGAATTCGTACGCTTCCTCCGCCGCGCTGGTTGCCCGTGAGGCGCCGAAGAGTCCGTCGGTGAGGCTGGCGCTCGACCTTCACGTGAATTCGTTCGAGTATCCGGACGGAATGCGCTACGGCCCGGTCGCGAGGAAGGACGGCGAGGAGTACGCGAAGATTGTTTTCGTGATCACGCAGAACGACGCCAACCCGAACTGGAAGGACAACGTGCGGCTCGCGATGTACCTGATTGAAAAGCTGAACGAAAAGGTCCCGGGCGTCACGCTGGGCATCTCGCTGAGGAAGGACTCGAAATACAACACGACCGTGACGCAGTTCGGCCTTCTGGCTGAAATAGGCTTCGAGGGGAATCTCGCGCCGGAGGCGGACCGGACGGCGGCGCTGCTCGGCACAGTTCTGGCGGAGGTTTTCGGCTGACAATTTGCATTTCGGTCAGCTGAAGCCCGACTTTAAATTACCTAAAAATAGCGGAAATTCACGAACGGTGCGCCGGCGGCCGGCCGGAGACAAAACACCACACCGGAGAAATAAATGGACAAACAGAAGAACATCAGGAATTTTTGCATAATCGCCCACATTGACCACGGCAAATCCACCCTCGCCGACAGAATTCTCGAGAAGACGGGAGTTCTGACCGCGCGCGAAATGGAGGACCAGGTGCTCGACAACATGGATATCGAGCGCGAGCGCGGCATTACTATAAAAGCGCAGTCGGTGCGGCTCAACTACAAGGCGGAGGACGGACAGGAGTACGTGTTCAACCTGATCGACACGCCCGGACACGTGGACTTCAACTACGAGGTCTCACGGTCGCTGGCGGCGTGCGAAGGGGCGGTGCTCGTTGTCGACGCTTCGCAGGGAGTGGAGGCGCAGACGCTCGCGAACGTGTACCAGGCGATCGACCACGACCTTGAGGTGGTGCCTGTCATCAACAAGATCGACCTGCCGTCGGCGAGACCGGACGAGGTCATCGAGGAGATCGAAAACGTTATAGGCATTCCCGCGCAGGACGCCCCGCGCGTTTCCGCGAAGGTCGGCATCGGCATAGAAGAGGTACTCGAGGCTGTCGCGAAAAAGATTCCCGCTCCTTCGGGGGACGCGGAGGGCCCGCTCAAGGCGCTCATTTTCGACTCGTACTACGACGCATACAAGGGCGTCGTCATTTACGTGCGCGTGAAGGACGGATCGGTCAGGCGCGGGGAGACGATCAAGCTCATGTCGACCGGCGCGGAGTACCAGATCACCGAGCTCGGCTACCTGAAGCCCGGATTCACGGTTCCGAACGACGCGCTGTACGCCGGCGAGGTGGGCTACATTGCGGCCAGTATCAAGAATATTCAGGACGCGCGCGTCGGCGACACGGTAACCACCGCCGCGCGCCCCGCCCCCGAGCCGCTGCCCGGCTACAAGGAAGTCCAGCCGATGGTCTTCTGCGGAATGTACCCCGTGGACGGCGCGGACTACGAGGCGCTTCGCGATGCGCTGGCGAAGCTCCAGCTCAACGACGCGGCTCTCATTTACGAACCTGAGACGTCGCAGGCGCTCGGTTTCGGCTTCAGGTGCGGCTTCCTCGGTCTTCTCCACTTTGAGATCGTTCAGGAACGCCTCTCGCGCGAGTACGAGCTCGACCTCATCGCGACGACTCCGAGCGTTATCTACCGCATCCACAAGATGAACGGCGACGTCGTGGTGCTCGACAACCCGACCAACATGCCCAACCCCGCGGAGATCGACTTCATGGAGGAGCCGATGGTGCGCGCGTCGATCATGACTCCCACCGAGTACGTCGGCAACATCATGGAACTCACCACCGAGCGGCGCGGCACGTTCATCAACATGGACTACATGGAGGCGACGCGCGCTGTTCTCACGTACGAAATTCCCCTAAACGAGGTCATTTACGACTACTTTGACGCTCTCAAGTCGCGCACGAGGGGCTACGCCTCGCTCGACTACGAACTCTGCGGCTACGCGAAATCGAACCTCGTGAAGCTCGACATCTACCTGAACGGCGAGATCGTCGACGCGCTGTCGTTTATCGTTCACGCGGACAAGGCGTACGCCCGGGGCAGGAAAATCGCCGAAAAGCTCAAGGAGACGATTCCGAGGCAGCAGTTCGAGGTCCCGATCCAGGCCATGATCGGCGGGAAGGTCATCGCGCGCGAGACGATCAGGGCGTACCGCAAGGACGTTCTCGCGAAGTGCTACGGCGGCGACATCACCAGAAAGAAGAAACTGCTCGAAAAGCAGAAGGAAGGCAAGAAGAGAATGCGCCAGTTCGGCAGCGTCGAGGTGCCGCAGGAGGCGTTCCTGAGCGTGCTGAAGCTCGGCTGACGCGCAGGCGGATGCGTTTATTGCGGTTTTTGATGAAATCATGCTTGGAATTTACGTTCACGTACCGTTTTGCGTGAAAAAGTGCGGATACTGCGACTTCCTGTCGTTCCCGGGGATGGAAAACTGCTTCAAGGGCTACGTGAAGGCGCTTTGCGGCGAGATTAAAAACCGCGGAAAGCTTCACGGCAAGGAAGAGGGCGGAAAAGCTCCGGTAGACACGGTTTTTATCGGCGGAGGAACGCCTACCGTGCTGCCCGCGGAGTATCTCGCGGAAATTCTCGGGACTGTCGAAAAGACGTTCGACGTGATCCCGGGAGCCGAGATAACGGTCGAGGCGAACCCCGAATCGGCGACGCTCGAAAAGCTGTCGAAACTGAGAGAGGCGGGCTTTAACAGGCTCAGCATCGGCTTCCAGTCGCTCTCGGACAGAAGGCTCAGCGCCATAGGCCGGATCCACGACTCGAAAAAGGCGCTCGAGGCGTTTGCGGCGGCCCGAAAAGCGGGTTTCGACAACGTGAACGTCGATTTGATTTTCGGCTTTCCGGGCGAGCCGGAGGGCGAGTTCGCGGCGACGCTCGAGGGTGTTCTGGCTTTAAAACCCGAGCACGTGTCGTGCTACAGTCTCATCGTGGAGGAGGGTACGCCGCTCGCCGAAAACGTGCGGTCGGGAATGCTTCCTGAGCCGGACGACGTTCGCGACAGGAAAGACTACAGGCAGGCGGTGAAGCGTCTTAAAGAGGCCGGCTACGTCCACTACGAGATATCGAATTTCGCGCTTCCGGGCAGGGAGTCGCGCCACAACCTCCGCTATTGGCACCAGCGCGAATATCTCGGCTTCGGGCCGGGGGCATCATCTTTTTACGGCGGGAGGAGGTTCGCGAACTCCGCGGACGTCGAACGGTACGTTTCCGGCATTTTCGAGACCGACCCGGACAGCGACGAGACAATGACTCAGGCGGCGCTTCGCGACGAGTTCATGATGCTCGGCTTCAGGCTCACGGATGGCCCCGATTTTGACCGGTTCGCGGAAAAATTCGGCAGGCGGCCGGAGGAGTTTTTCGCAGACAGGCTT
Source organism: Mageeibacillus sp. UBA1212 (assembly GCA_002309655.1). Classification (GTDB taxonomy): domain Bacteria; phylum Bacillota; class Clostridia; order UBA1212; family UBA1212; genus UBA1212. The sequence goes on along the minus strand of DBXM01000030.1, from coordinate 3,687 downwards.
GAAAAACTGGAAAAGCGCGGGCTCATCGAAAAACGCGCAAGCGGCGGAAGACCGTACGCTCTTACCGAAAAGGGGCTCGACTTCGCGAACGAGGTTTTCGAAGAGTTTGTTTAATACGTCACAGGTGCCGGCGCGCGGCTTCGCAGTTAAGCGTGATTCCGGCTAAATATAGGAAAAAACATTATTTTGGAGGTATGTTATGAAATATGAAATCAAAGGCGATTCACTTCCGGTAGTCATCTGCTACCCCGAGCAGGGCGAGAAGCTCATCACCGAAAGAGGCTCAATGGTCTGGATGTCGGAGAACATGAAAATGGAAACTTCGGCAGGCGGCTTCGGAAAAGCGTTCGGCAGAATGTTCTCCGGCGAGGCGATGTTCCAGAACATCTACACAGCGCAGAACGGCCCCGGCATGATCGCGTTCGGATCCAGCTTCCCGGGTGCGGTAAGGGCGATCGAGATCACTCCCGAGAGACCGATCATCGCGCAGAAATCCGCTTTCCTGGCGGCGACCGAGGGCGTCGAGCTGTCCGTTTATTTCCAGAAAAAGATCGGCGCGGGCTTCTTCGGCGGCGAAGGCTTTATCATGCAGAAGATCTCCGGCAGAGGCATCGCGTTCGTTGAGATCGACGGCGCGGCAGTCGAGTACGACCTCTACCAGGGCCAGAAGCTGATCGTTTCGACAGGCAACCTCGCTTACGCGGACGCTTCCGTTTCGATCGACATCGAGACCGTGAAGGGCGTCAAGAACGTTCTTTTCGGCGGCGAGGGACTTTTCAACACCGTTCTCAGAGGACCCGGCAAGGTCGTTCTCCAGAGCATGCCGCTCTCTTCGTTCGTCGCGACTGTTTCCGGCTCGATCCAGAAGTAAAGTAAACAGGCTTTTAAAAGGCCGGCCCGTATCCGGCCTTTGAGAGTCCGCTTGAGACACTCTTTAAGGAGACACCATGACAGTACTAAAGAGAAAAAACGGAAAACTCGCGGCTTTCGTGTCGGCTGTGCTTGTTCTGGCTGCGTGCGCCGCGTTTTTCACCGCGTGCGACAAACAAAACAACGCATATCCGGGCAGACCGGTGGCGCAGCCCGTCATTACTACGCAGCCCGCCGCAACGCCCGTTCCCGAACCAACGGCAACTCCCGAACCGACGGCGGTCCCGGACTATTACAAATACCTGCCGGTTTCGGTAAGAGAAGCCGGAGAAAGATTTTCGGAGTATTACGCCTACGGGCACGCGCAGCGGAACGAGATGGTCTGGAATGAAATTCAGGCGGTCAAGGCTGAGTGCGAAGAGCTTTATAAAAGCGCGATCGAGAGTCTGAGAGCAATGCACGGCGCCGAGTTTTATTCGTCAATGACGGAAGAAGACTTTTACGAGTATCACGTAAAGCCGCTTGAGGAGTACTACGCGAAAAAGGTCGAGCTGCTGAACACTGTATGGGACACGTATGATATGTTTTACGCCACGTATGCGATGGGCGGCAACAGCTCGGGCGACGGAGCGCTTACCGAGGAGTACTGCCAGTGGACGGAATTCCGGTACGAACTCTACTGTTTTGCGAATCCTTATTGAGTATATTGCGTGTATGATTCAGGCGCCGGCAGGGCAGAGGATTTTTGCTCCGAAATCGCGCAATAACGCGCAACAAAAAATACTAAACAAAAAGGCCTCCGCTGCGGAGACCTTTTCGTTTTTATTCGGGATTATGCGTTTCAGTTCTTTTTCTTCCTGAGAACAAACGCCGCGGCCGCGAGCATAAGCGGCGCCGAAAGTGCGGTGATCGCGCTTCCGCAGCCCTTCTTTTTGCCCGGGTCGATCGCGCCTGTAGGCACCTCGGTCGGATTTCCGGCGGGTTCGTCAGTGGGTTCGGCTGCGGGCTCCTGAGTGGGTTCGACCTCGGGTTCCTGCGTGGGCTCGACCTCGGGCTCCTGCGTGGGCTCTTCAACCGGCTCCTGCGTGGGCTCTTCGGGTGCTTCGGTAGGATTTTCGACAGGTGCTTCGGTAGGATTTTCTACAGGAGCTTCGGTCGGATTTTCCTCCTCGCCGCCGCTGAACTCAAACTCTACCCACGTACTTCTCTCGGGGTGGTTGTAGCTGTTCATAAGCACGACTTCGCCGGATTCGAGAACCGCGACCGCGGTGATCTCGCACCTTCCCTTAAGCTCCGCGATAGGCACGGTGATAAGGTAACGCTGGATAAACTCGCCGCTTCCCGGCCACCAGCCCTCAACGGTCGTTATAAGGTCGGGCTCGTTGTTATAAAAGAACGACTCGTCGGTGACAAGGCTCGTGTTCCCGTTGGCAAACGTCAGGTAATACCCGAAAACCTTGACCTTTTCTGTGAAGCAGACCCAGCCCAAGAAACCGCAGGATTCGCGGCTCTCGACGTCGTAAAGGGTCTTGTCGTCCATGTACGCGTCAATTACGGCTCTGCCTTCGCCTTGAAGTCTTTCGCCGTTCCAGTAGAACGAGTCGATCCACGTCGCGTAGTTGTCGACCTCGTCGATGTCAACCGGCTCGCCGTACTCGTCTGCAAAAGAGAAAACCGTCGTCGCGCCGAAAACAAGCGCGGCCGCCAATAAAATTAAAAGCAACTTTTTCATAAATTCCTCCGTTTTATACAGGAAAGTAAAAAAATACCGCGCGCCAAATATAACAATGCGGCGCGCGGCTCATAAACTCAAATCAATTCTCGTAAAACTTTTCGATCTCCGCCTTGACGTCCTCGTTTACGCCGTTCCAGAACTCAAGCCACTCGTCGCACGTGGCGGCTTCCCCGGCGCTCTCTTTGGCGCCGTCAATCGCGTCCTGGATGTCAGGAATGAGCGCAAAAACGTCGGCAATAAAGTCGGAGCTGAGCTCGCTGAGACCGGAGAGTATTTCCTGGAAATCCGCCTTGCTGCCCTCCGCGAACTCCTCGACAGGACCGCGGATCTCGTCGATGTTGTCGAGCGCGTACGTTCCCCACTCGTTGAAGAACGACTGGACCTTGCCCTGGAATTCCTCGTCCGCGAAGTAGTCCTTCAGCTTGTCGAAGTACTCCTTCCAGAGCTCGAACCAGGCGTACCACTTGTCGGCGGCGCCTTCGTACCACTGCGCGATGATCTTCTGGGTCTCTTCCCAGTTCTCGAACGCGGAGCGGGCGATGTCCTTCACGGAGTCGGGAATTTCGATCTCCTCGATGCCGGTGCAGCCGTCGAACGCGAACGCGCCGATGTACTCGAGAGTGTCGGGAAGCGTGATTTCCTCAACTGTCGAAAGATTCTTGAACGCGCCGGTTCCGAGGGAGTCGATGCCGTCGTTGACCACTATTTTCGTTATTAAACCCTTGGCTTCGATAGGTTCGTCGATCGCGCCGGTACCTGTTATCGTAAGCGTGCCGTCGTCAAGAACCCACTCAGCGTCGTCGCCGCACGTTCCGGTTTCAATGACCTTTTTGGGAGCGCAGCCGCAGGAAAGAACGACGAGAAGGACCGCCGCGAGCATTATAGAGGCGATTTTTGCGATATTTTTCATGGTGTTTAACCTCCTTATTTTTGAATGAAATTCGAAAGCGTTTATGTAAAGTCCAAAAGACCGTAACTGACGGTTTTCGCTTAATTATAGCACATTTTGAGGGGTTTGCAATATTCTCTTTAATCAAGGGAGATGCCAGAGCTTTGTCCGTTCGTGTAAAATATTTGTTGGG
>DBXM01000007.1 GCA_002309655.1 Mageeibacillus sp. UBA1212 | reverse complement strand
TTCTTGTCGAAGTCGCGGAGTCCGCCTTCGTGAACCGGGTCTTCGCCGCCCTGCTGCTCCTCTTCAGGCCCCTTGAGAACAAGAACGGTGTTCGCTTTGCCGGCGTCGTCCATCTTGACAACGGTGCCGTCCTGAAGCTGAACCGCCGCGCAGACCGTGTTGGTGCCCTTAAGGTCGTGAATCGGAACGTAGATGCAGAAACGCTGAATGTAGCTGTTCGCGAACGCGCCGCCCCAGCTCTGGATGGTGTCGACCAGTCCGTCCTCGTTCGGAGAAGCGAACTCAGGTCCGATAACCGCCTGGTCGTTGATCACGTAGCCGAATGCGGCGATAGGCTGCGTTGCGGCGAACCAGCCGATGTAGCAAACAGAGATTCCGCTGTAGCCCACGAGGTCGAAGGAACCGTCCGCAGCCGCATACTGGTCGATGCTCTCTCTTGCGGTCTTGCCGCTCTCAGTGATGTTGACGTAGTTCCAGAGAATCTTGTCGAAGGACATTCCTGCCCAGTTGTCGCCTGCGCCTTCACGGGAAACTATCGACGTGGGGGTCTTGGAAGTGTCCGGAGTGATCGCGTTGACGGTGATGTGGCAGTCGGCGGTGGGAACCGCTTCGCTGTTCAGCTTGACGATTCTGCCGTCCGCAAGTTTCGCCACGACAAACACATCGTAAAGGCCCGCCTTGGTGATCGGAATGGTCACCGCGTAGCGTCTGCCGTACTGACCGCCGTTTCCGGCCTCTTTAACGCCATCTTCGGTAGCGGGGCAGTAAGTCGCCTGGTACTGGTCGAGAACGGGCTCCTCACCCTCAATCAGGTAACCGAAGGTCTCGATTTCCTGATCGAATCCGATCCAGCCTCTGAACATAACGGACTCGAAGCTCGTAAGCATCTGATATCCGTTCACGCCAAGAGCGTTGCCGTTTCTGAAGTTGTTGAGCCAGCCGGGGAAGTCGGTAACTGCCGAGGCTGCCGCAGACAGGGTGTTGCCGGACTGGCAGGTCCATACGAAATCGTCGATGTTCGCACCGACAATGTCCAGATCATCGGCGTCGATGATTTCCGCCGCGCTCGCGTTGAAAGCGAACAGCGAAGCGATCATTGCGACTGCGATGATGACTGCAAATAACTTTTTCATATTCTCCTCCAAATAAAATTTGTTGTTGATCTAAAATATAGCGCCGGAGCGCTCTACTTATTTTTATTTTACTCTTTCGCGCACGCGGTTGTCAACAATTAGATGAACGACCTCTTATAGATAAACAACCTGAGTTTCGGGCTGATTCCCGACACGATGAGTATCATTCCCAGCACGAACAGCGAGACGAGCGGGATCACGGACCACCAGACCATCGGCGTTCCGAACGTCACGTGAATCAGAAACTCGATAAGCATGCACAGCCCGCCGAGAGCGATCAGCGCGCCGCCGAAAATGAGCAGCAGCCTGTGGCGCACCTTTTTGACCGTGTACCGCACAAGAACGATGACCGTCTCGATTATCGCCGTGAACGCGGCCCCCACCGGCAGCGCGAAGGGCAGGAACCAGTTCCCGCCGGTTTTCAGGCAGACGTAGAGCGCCGCCAGCAGCACCGAGGCCATCGCCGCCGGGAAGAATATCACCGGGTTGGGCTTCTTGAACCACCAGGGCAGCACCCAGGTCACATAACCCGACGCGAGCCCGGCCGCCGCGAAGCCGCTCCACGTGATCTTTTTGGTCATCAGAACGTCGGTCAGCACGCAGATAATAAGGGCGACAGCGAAAAGTCCCGTCAGCGCGAACATGATTCCGTGAGGGTTCACCTTCTCCGGCTCTCCGGTGTATTTCGGGTACTGTGACGGCTCCGGGTTCTCGACAAGGTCGCCGAACCTGATCTTCCCGTCCTCTCCCTGCACGAGGATCACCGTCCCGCACAACGGGCACATCTGCGCCCCCTTTTTCAGTTCAACTCCGCATTTCACGCAGTACATACCATACCTCCGCGCAGCCCTTTACCGGCTGTTTGAATCGATTTTCACGTTAAAACCGAGCTTCACGAGCCGTCTGAAAAACTCCTTCTCGAGCTCGGGCTCCACCGTGTTTCTGACAATGTTTATATACGTCACGCCGCCGTAGGAAGTCATGCTCGCGTTGTACGGAGCCTGCGCCTGCGAACCCAGAACGAACTCCACCGCGGTCACGTACTCCCGCATCGCCTCCGGCACCTCCACGCGGCCGAGATTTGAAAGCGAAAGGCACGACACGTTCTCGCCGACGGCGTCGAAGACCATCCGCATCACAATGTTTTTCAGGAACAGCGGCACCGCCTTCATCAGCGGGTTCCGTTCGTCCGCGACGTTCCTGTAGAAAACGGACGCCATGTTTTTGGGCGTGACGGCGATTCGCAGCTGGTGGTGAATGAGCTTCACCAGTTCGTCGAAGTCGTACTCGCCCATGCGCGCGTCGACGCCGACGTTGGCCACCGCCACAAAGTTTCTCATGGTGTCGCCGCCGTACAGTTTGCGAAGATTGACCGGAATCTGTACTTTTACGTGCTTTCTTCTGCTTCTCTTCGGAACCCTCCGGGCCTGTATCTCCAACAGCGACTCGACAAGCACGGCGGTCACGTACGCCGTCACGGTCACACCCTCCGCTTTTGCCTTGTTATAGAGCAATTCGCTGTCCAGCATGCCGCACGTCACGTGCAGAAAGCCGTCCGGTTCGCGCTCCCCTTTCAGGCGAAAAACGTTCCTGGTGTCCCGCGGGCTGCCGACCTCCCCCGAGTTTTTGGCGAAGCAGTCCTCGAGTTCCGACGGCCCCGGCTTCTCCGAAATGTCCTTGACGTCATATTCGCACGGCACTTCCGCCCCGTATCTCTGTCTGACATATTCGGCCGCGAGGTTCTTCGCGAACACGAGCGCTCCGGTTCCGTCGGTCACCGAGTGAAAATATTCGACCGCCATCCTGTTCCGGTAATAAAGAACTCTTATCGCACATTTTCCGATTTCTTTCCTGGTCATTCCGACAAGCGGCATATAGCTGTCTTCGCGCACCGCAGGCGGCTCCGGAAGTTCTTCAAGATAATACCAGAACAGGCTGCGCCGCAGTCTCACGATCACGGACGGAAAGCGCGGGGCAACGGCCGCAAGCGCCCTGTCAAGAACCGCCGGGTCGACGAAATCCCTGAACGAGAACGAAATTCTGTATGCGTTGCTCCAGCCCTTCCTTAGCGCGGCAGGGAATATGAGCGCGGCGTTGTCCAGCCTCATCCAGACCGGTTTCCGCTTTTTGTTCGATTCGTTTTTTCCGTTTCCGGTCGCCAAGTTCTGTCCGCACCGCCTTTCCTTTTATTCCCGCGTCCGGCACATCTCAAATGTTTCCGGCCGCTTCATTATACACCATTCCCGCCGCGATTAAAACCACCAGGCCGCATTTCCGTTTTTTCCGCCCGCATTTCCGTTTTTTCCGCCCGCGTTTCAAGCTTCGTTCAAGCTTTCCAATGCACAAAAAGCACCACGGGAAGTTGTTCCCGCAGTGCCGTGTGGTCCGGTTTTATCGCCGACGTCCGCTTTTTCGCGGGCAGGCCGGAAATTGTGTCCGTGTCTTAAATACGCACGGACGGTGCGTTCATTTTACAAGGGAAATGATGATCGTGAGAACGATCGCGATGACCGCGAACATGCTGCCGAGGGCAACCGTTCCTCTCGCGAGAAAAGCCTCTTTAGAGTCGTTGCTCTTGTTGAAGATCGAGGTCTCCTGGCCGCCGAGCGCGGAAACGCCACCCTCTTTCGATTCCTGAAGAAGGGTGATGATGACGAGAGCCACGCAGATCAGTATGTAAAGAACGCCCAAAATTATTTTTAGTACAAGCATTTTTCTGACACCTCCGGTTAATCAGCCGTAGTATTTTACCACATTTTCCCGGCATTGCAAGCGTTTTTTTGCGCCGAAAAGGGTTTTTTAAGTTTTTTAGAGCGGTTTTTGGCGGATTTCAGCCGTCGGAGCCGTTGCCGCCGCCGTTTTCGACCCCGTTTTCGCTTCCGGTTTGTCCCGGGTTTGGTCCGCTTTCCTGCGCGTGCCTCCGCTCGCTCTCCTCCTGCATTTTCCGCCGCTCCGCCATCTCCTTCTCGAATGCGCGCTGCCGCGAGACGCTTCTCTCAAGAGCGCCGGCCGCCGCCGTGAGCAGACCGAAAACGATGGCCTTCCTGTAGAATTCCGACATTCCGATCAGCGGGGCGAGAAGGTACGCCACCGGTTTGATCATCACCGTGAACCAGTCGAAAACCGCCAGAAACACGCCGCCCGCCGTCTGCCCCGACGCCAGCTTCATCGCGAGCGCCACCGCAAAGAACAGAATTCCCGCAAGGCCGTAGAAAAAGAGCCCCCTCAGGAATGCGCGGGCGTTCACGATTCTCGCAACAACGAGCAGCACGATCCAGACGGCCACCGCCGCAATTCCGCAGATTCTGAGCGCCACCGAAATCGGCGTGTCAAGGTTCTCCGGAGCCTCGCCGCGGATCACGAACCAAATCGAAACAGCGGTGTGAACCAGCGCCCACACCGCGGCCCAGACCAGGCTTCTTTTATTAATGCTGAGCTTTTTGAACTTTTCGGCTAAAGGCATTTTGAGTTTTGCAGGATTGCGGCGCCGCCCCGGTTCAGGCGAGCGCTTTCTTCATGTAGTTGATGTAGTGGACGAAAACGATTCCCGGCGCCTCAAGCTCCTGGCACCAGCGCTTCACCCACTCGAGCGAGATGAACCCGCCGTAACCGTTCTCTTTGAGCAGGCGGATGAGCTCCTGCAGCGGAAGGTCGCCCGTGCCCATCATTTTGTAGCGGACAACGCCCGAGGGCAGCATGACCGAGTCCTTCACGTGAAGGTATTCCGCGTATTTCCCGATGTTCTCCCACGTTTTTCCGATCTCTTCGCGGAAGAATCTGTACGGGTGGTGAACGTCCCAAAGAACGCCCAGCCCCGGGTCGGCGATCTTTTCCACAAGCGCCGCCAGCCTCGCGGAGTCCGCGTAGGCGCCGTTAGTCTCGATAAGAAGTTTGACGCCGGTTCCCGCGGCCGCGGCAAGCATGTCTTTAAGCGCGGCCGCTACCCGTTCGTCCGAGACCTCTCCCCTGGGCATGACGTCCGAATCGCCGAGAATCCTCACGTAATGCGCCCCGAGCTTCGCCGCCAGCGCCGCGTATTTTTCCGCGTCTTCCACCGCTTTCCTGTCGGCGGCGGCGTCCAGCCCGTAGTCTTTGACGCAGATTCCCGACGTGACGCACGGAATCTCAATGCCGAGGCGCTTGATTTTCGCGAGTGCCGCGTCGATTCTCGAATCCGAGAATTCCGCTATATCCGGGGCAAAAATCTCCTTGCCGATGCCTCTTATCTCAACTCCGTCAAAGCCGAGGTCCTTCGCGGTCGCGAATATTTCGTTGAACGTCCAGTTCGGACATCCGAGTGTCGAAAATGCAAGTTTCATACCGTCCTCCGCGGGAGAATAGTCATTTAAAAATTCACCGATTTACCGTCCTTGCGGAACAATTTGCAAAACGAAAAACGAGCCGTAACTCATTCCCTGTTCCGTTTTCCTTATTCTCCGCCGTATTTTTTGTCCGCCTCCGTGACGATCTTCTTGACCGCCGCGCCGACGATTTTGTTCGACTCGAGCTTCGAGATCGCCTCGTTGAGCCTGTCCTCTTCCTCCTCGGTCAGTTCCTCGCCCGAGTAGAGCTTGTCGCTGAACCCCTGTGCGGTCGTGAACGCGTCGATCAGTTTCGTCTTGAGGTCCTCAAACTCCTCTTCGGTGGCCCCGGTCAGGCTGACCTTAGCGATCTCGTCGTCCGCGTTGACTTCGAGAGCGTCCGCGGCCCGCTTCAGGAACCACTTCACCATCGCGTCGGAAAAAGGCTTCATCGCCTCATTGTGGTACGCCGTGTCGAGAATTCCGGCTATCTTTTCGGGGTCCATCGTCGAAAACAGCTCTTTTATCGCGTCTTTTGTGCCGCCCGAACTGCCTCCGGCCTCCGCCACGTCAGCCACGTCCGCAATAAATCCGAGCACGTCGCTTATCTTGTCGGACGGAACCTCGTCCACGCAGTCCACAAAGGCCTCCGCGAGCTCCTTCGTCGCGTCGTCGTCCGGATTGATCGAAAAACCAAGGTATTCGTCGCCTTTCCGCCACTGCTCGACCGCTTTTCCGAGCTCCTCTTTGACTGCCTCGCTGCCTATCACCGACTCGCCCAAAGCGTCCGCAATGTCGCGAATCGCGTCTCCCTTCTTCTTTCCGGCGTCCTCTCCGTGCGGATCCGTCTCTTGACCGTCATTTCCGGCAACCGCCAGCAGGTCGTCCGCGATCCTCAAAAGTACCGGCAGCTCCTCGGGAAGCGACGCCTTCTTGCCGCCCGCCTCGACCGTCGCCAGCTTATCGTATAAAGCGCCGCCCTTGAGAGTGCCGTCCGTCAGTTTGAGCATTCTGCTGTCGCCGGCGTCCGACGCGAAATCGAGAATGTCCTTCGGAAGTCCGACTCCGCTCACCGCCTGAATTTTCTCCGTGTTGCCCGCGCCCCACTTGACAATCTGCGCACCGGTCCTGATCGTACCCATGACCGGCATTTCAGCCATCCAGAGGCACACGCACGCGATCACGACGCCGAGCAGCGCCGCAACGGCCTTCTGCCCCTTAAAGTCGATCACGTCGCCGCGTCCGTTGTTGCACGCGAAGAACACGATGATGTCGAGAACGATCTTCACGACGAAGAATATGATCACGAAAACGAAGGGCCTCAGCACAGCCGCGGGAATGCCCTTCACCGCCGTCTCTATAACGGTGTTCTGCGCGAGAAAACCGCCTGCCGAACCGAGAGCATTCTCGCCCGCCTTCGCGAGCGGCCCCGCGAACCAGCCCATCACGGTGGGCGTCAGAAATACCGCCGCAACCGCCGCCACGAGAAGCCCCAAGATGTGCAAAAGTGTCGCAAAAAGTCCCCTGCGCACCGCCAGCGCAATGCTCGCCCCGATTACCGCCAGGAACAGGGCAACAGTCAGAACATCAATCAAAACGCTCATTTTCAGCTCCTGTACTCTTCTTCAAGTCTCTCTTCAAGAAGCCCTCTCACGTGCTCCCCGATCTCGCTTGTCGTCATCGTCATATGCACCTCCGGCGGTATCACCTCGGCAACGTCGAGCGTCACCACGGTCCGCCTCCAGGGGAAGTTTTTGGTTACCTTTTCGGTTCCCGACACGGAAACGACCACGATCGGGACCTCCGCCTTCTGCGCGATTTTGAACACCCCGTTGTGGAATTTGAGTAGCCTGCAGGTCTTGCTGCGCGTGCCCTCGGGATAGACCCCAATGCTCACCGCGTCATTTTTGAGGAGTTCCGCGGCTTTTTCTATCGTTGTGACAGCGTTCCTCGCACTCTGCCTGTCAATCGGCAGGAAGCAGCAGCGCCGCACGATCGCGCCGTAAAACGGAACCTTCAGGTTCTGGGGCTTCGAGATATACGCGATGTTCTTCTTGCGGAACTTGTACCAGGTCACGATCGGGTCGAAGTTCGAACGGTGGTTCCCGACGATCAGGAACCTCCCCTCCGGCAGGTCGACGCCTTTTTTCACGACCTTGATCCGCCCCAGAAACAGAACCAGCCCGGTCATGCTGTACAGCACGAACCTGTAGAACTTGCTGTCCTTCTTGTACTCTTTTTTATGCCCGGTGAACAGCCCGCTCAGGAAGCCGATAATTACGCTCAGAACCACGTATCCGGCCGCCCCCGCGAGCACGAGCCCCGTTATTTTTAGAATTTTCAGAAATATTTCCATGTTGATCCGTCAAAATCCGCCTTTTGGGATTTTAATAAGCCCTCCGTTTCAGACCGGTCCGTTGACAATTTCAGACCAGCCCGCTTGTTCTGTACGCCTTCGTCATTGCCTTGTGCCCTTCGCCGTCGTGCGCCTCGAGCCTGAACCAGATGGTGTCGCCCGGGATCGTGAACTCGAACGAAGTGATGTCCTTCTCCCACGACCTCTTGTTGGCGCTCGCCCTCGAGTCGGTCAGGCAGAACACGCTGCGGCACGGCGAGCATCCGCCCTTCACGAGAATTGCCCCGTTCTCGAGCCGCTCGCAGGTCGCCTCCGTGAACAGCGGTCCGGTCGACGCGTACAGATTCTTGCGCCTCATCGCGTCGAAAACGTCCTCATACGAGAGCGACTTCGCCTTGATCATCGAGAATCCGCCGAAGCAGTCCATGTGAGGCGAGTTGAAATCCCTGCACCCCATATGGTTGTCGTCGGTCGCGGTCGCGGCGGCGTCTCCTCCCGCGCGGCAGTAGTATTCGTACTCGTAGTCGCCCCAGCCGTCCGCCATGTCTACCTCGCAGCCCGTGTTGAAGACCTCGAACCCGAAAAGTCCTTTCAGACCCGCAAAATCCCCGGTGCCCTGGAACGACCAGCGCGGGTGGTTGTACATCGCCAGGAATCCGGCCGCGTTCGCGTCGTCGATCGTTTTCTGCACCTTCTCGATGTCGTAAACGCGCTCGAACGGAATGAACTCCGTCCTGTTCTTGTCCTCCGAGAAGAAGTTGAGGTGGTAGACAGGAACGCCCGCCCAGCCTCTGGGACTCGCCTCCGACGGCATGTTGTAGTCGATTTCGATCGCGTTGAGCGCCAGGAATCCGTCGTCGGTCAGTTCGTTGTGGGGCGTGAGCGTGTTGTGGTCGCTGTAGGCCAGAATGCCGTACCCGTGCGCCTTGTACGCGTCTTTCAGCTGTTCAACGGTCAGCCGGCCGTCCGAATAAGTCGAGTGGCAGTGAAGATTCGCCTTGTAGAACGAACCCTCGCCCGGAAAAAGATCAACTGTTTTCATCAAAAATAGCCTCCGTCGGTGAAAAATATCGCTGCCTGCCGCAGCCTCCGTCACGAACTGTTTTCGCCCCTATATTATGCCACACCGGGCGCCGGTTTTCAAGTACGCCGTGTTCGCCAAGCCGGATTATTTAACGGTCAATGTGCCCTTTGATAAACCGTCTGCCACGAGGAAAAACATATAGAACGGAACAGTCAGCATTTTCTTTTCGTCGTTGTAACCGTAATTATTTGAAGATACCTTGATTGCCGCTTCAAATCTGTTATGATTGCCAAAAGTCTCAAGAGAATTGAACGAGCCCTTGTTTTTCTTGACATCTATCGGGTAAAGCTTGTTGTTAGACTCAACGATGAATTCAAGTTCGGAGCTTCTCTTGCCGCACCAATAATACAATCCGATTCCCCGCGCCGTGAGTTCATTCGCTATAAAGTTTTCAAAGAAAATACCGGATAACGTGTTGTTTGAATTACCGGAAATAAAAGACGCCGAATTAATACCGCTTTGATAAATGAACATTCCGATATCGCAAAGATACAGGCGGAAATCGGATTCATTTCTGTCCGTTAACGGCATTGTAACGTGTTCGTCAAGCCGGAAAGACTGATGAACAACATGTGCCATCGTCAGCCAATCTATAGGCGTTTTCATATCCCGCGTCTTGCTTCCGGGTTCAAGCATTCCGGGTTTAAAGTTTTTTGATTCTTTATTCAGTTCCGCATAGATACCGCGAAATATCTTTCTTGACCTGATAATCGCTTCAGGGCTTGCCTGATACAGTTCCATATCGGAAAGGTAGTTGTCATAAAGGTCTGTCAGCACTTCGCGCGATTCCAGGTAGCTTCCGGTATCAAGAAAAGTCTGAACTGCGTCGGGCATACCGCCGATAAGAAGATACTTATGCACCTCGTCGAGCGCCAGCTTGTGAAAGGCGTCCGAAAGAGGTCTCTTTTGCGAATACGCTATGCAGATCTCGTCAAAAAGGATTCTATTAGCGTTGATAAGATACTCGTCAAAAGTCATTGGATAAACCGTGAGCTGGTTAATCTTCCCGACTGGGAAAAGAAACGGTTCCGCTTTATTTGCGCCACGTTTTCTGGCAAGTCTCTGGAGTCTGATTCTGACCATTGATCCGGTAGCAATCACCGGTACCTCGCGCATATCCTGGCAAAAGTACTTCAGTGCCGTGATAATTCCGGGGCATTCCTGTATCTCATCAAAAATTAAAAGGGTATTTGGGCCAATTCTTTTATTCTTGACGGCTGCAATGAACTCCACGATTTCTTTCGCAGAAACGTGTTTTTCGCAATAATCGCGTATATCGGCTTCAAGACGGAAATCAATATACAAATAGTGATCCTTGTAGTATGTTTCGGCAAAAATATCCCTTATAAGATAGGTTTTTCCAACCTGTCTGGCACCCCAAACAATCATCGGTTTACGTTTTACATTGCTATTCCATTTTTCCAAACTCTTGATTGCATTCCTGTACATAACGCGCTCTCCTCTCTTCAAACAAGAGTATCATATCATTAATTGCACCTTTTGTCAATGTTTTGAGGGCATTAATTGCACCTTTTGCAGCGAAAAATCAGGCATTAATTGCACCTTTTGCAAAACTGTGCTTGTTCAACCTCTTCAGTTTCAAAAAAGATTTGTGCGTATTTAGACCTCTCCGTCACATTTTTCCGGCGTTTTTGGGGCGTCTCATCACATTTTTCCGGCTTTTTCAGGGCTTCCCGTCACATTTTTACATTTCATTCCCAATTACATACCTTTTATTCCTCACCCCGCGTTCCGCTCACTTATTTGACATTCCCCCGTTCCGGTAGTACAATAATATCGGTATTTTAGTCAATAAAGCCGCTTGCGGCTTTCGAACGGTTTACAAAAGGAGGTATTTGAGACTTATGGCAACTGAACTGCTTTGGTTTTTGGTTTTTCTCATCCCGGCCGTGATTGCGCTCGTGTGCGTCATTCTGCGGGCGGTCGGCAAGTGCGGATGTGCGTATAAAATGAGGCTCAGGTCCGGCTGGATGGCGTTCATTCCGTTTTTGAGCGCGTGGCTCAGCGGAAGGATGGCGGAGTTCAGCGACAAGGAATGCAGGCGGTCGGCAAAGAAGACGCCGAAGTGGGGCATTCTGAATCTCGTTGTGAGGGTGTTCGGAGTTCTGTTCGGGTCCGTCTCTTTGAGCGCGCTGCTCGTTTTCATCTGCACGCTGTTCTTCAAGCAGAACCGCTTCGCGCGCAACCTGATGACGTTCATTTTCGCGCAGACCGAGAATGAATTCCTGTCGGGCGCGAGAACGGTCGTTTTTCTGTCCCTGGCGGTCATGATCGCGGGGGCTCTGCTTTTCGCGGCGACAAAGGTGCTCGACTACCTGATGACCTACAAGATTTTTTACGCGTTTTCGCCTAAAAAAGCGGGCGTTTGCTTCGTTCTTTCGTTCTTCATTCCGCTGGTCGGGGCGATCATTTTCATGGTCTTCGGCTTCGCGAAGAAGTACGTTCCCCTGAGAGAGGCGGCGGAGGGCGAGGTTTTTGAAGAGCCCGCCATCGAGCCTGTTGAAGAGCCGGAAAGAATCGCGGAGGAGCCGGCCGCGGAACCGGAAGAAACTGTCGAAAACGTTCCGGACGAAGGCGAAAACGGCTCTGTCATCTGACAAGGAGGCGTATAAATGGTCAAAAAAAGAATTTTAGCGGCGGTTCTCGCCCTGCTTGTATTCTGCTCCGCGGCGGTTTTTTCCGGCTGCGGCGTTGACTGGAACTCGCTTTTCGAGGATCTCGGAATCGACGGAAGCCAGAGTTCCGGTGACGGTCAGGAAGAGGTCGAGTTGCTTCCCGAGGAAGGGAGCTGGCACGCGGCGGTCATGCTCAGCAGCATCAAGTCGGTTCCGTTCTGGCAGCGGGCGCTTCTGGCGCTTGTCGCCGGCAACGTGGCGTTTGAGGTGAACCTCGAAATCGACGCGATCGGAACGTTCTCGTACGAGACGAACACCGACGCGCTCAAAGAGAAGATCGCGGAGTCGGCCGGCACCGTCGTGGGGTTCTTCATCAAAGACGTCGACCTTTCCGACATTATCGACCGCGCGGTCGAGGCGGTGCTTCCCGAGAACATTATGGGTTCTGCCGACAGGAACTGCTACGGCGCGTTCGTGAAGGATTCGGAAGGCATGCTGAACGCGGTGACCACGAAGGGCGACCTGCTCTACTTTAAGATGTACGGCAAGAAACTCGTCCAGCTCGACAAGGAAGGCGAAACGGTGCTGACGTTCGAGCGGCCGTAGTTCTTTCTCATCGCATTAGTTAAGCACGTAACGCCGCCATTCAATCGCCATTCAATCGCGCGCGAAACGGCTTGACACGGTTTTAAAATAGTGATATCCTAACTCCCGTATCCGGAACGCCGGTTCCGTTCAAGAAACCGGTGTTTGAGCACAAAATGCGACGACGGAGACAGTAAGAGGCGTTGAAATCCGAGAAGCGAGCAGGCGTTTGGTGAAAGGTCCTGCGAGAGTAGATGCCTGCCGAAGATCCCTCCCGAGCAGCGAAGTGAACGCGCGACAAGTTTTCGCGTCATTAGCGGAGCCGGTTTCCGACCGTTAACGCGGACACATATGATTCTGTATGGGACAAAAACGGATACGCGGATTACGCCGGAAACAGGCGCTCTGTCCCATTCTACGCTCACGACTAAAGGAGCGGCAGGGACCGGGCGCTTTTATTTTGCGAAAGCTTTGCGAAGGTATTGCGTAAGTTTTGCGAAAGCTTTGCGAGAGTATTGCGAAAGAGTTCATTCCCGACGCCGCAAGGCAAATCTTCAAACGAGGTGATTTCTTATGTACAAGAAGGTTTCATCCGACCTCAGTTTCGTCGACCGCGAAAAGGCGATCGAGAAATTCTGGCGGGACAACAGGATCTTCGAGAAGAGCATCGAGTGCCGCGAAGGACACCCGGTGTTCACGTTTTACGACGGCCCGCCGACCGCCAACGGCAAGCCCCACATCGGCCACGTTCTGACGCGCGTCATTAAGGACATGATCCCGCGCTACAAGACCATGAAGGGCTACAAGGTGCTGCGCAAGGCCGGCTGGGACACGCACGGTCTGCCTGTCGAGCTCGAGGTCGAAAAGCAGCTCGGACTTGACGGCAAGGAGCAGATCGAGCAGTACGGTCTCGAGCCGTTCATCGACAAGTGCAAGGAGAGCGTCTGGAAGTACAAGGGCATGTGGGAGGACTTTTCCGCGACGGTCGGTTTTTGGGCCGACATGGACAACCCCTACGTCACGTACCACAACAGCTTCATAGAGTCCGAGTGGTGGGCGCTCAAGCAGATCTGGGACAAGGGCCTGCTCTACAAAGGCTACAAGATCGTTCCCTACTGCCCGCGCTGCGGCACGCCTCTGTCTTCTCACGAGGTCGCACAGGGCTACAAGGACGTGAAGGAGACCAGCGTTATCGTGCGCTTCAAGGTGAAGGGCGAGGACGCGTACATTCTCGCGTGGACGACCACCCCGTGGACGCTTCCCTCGAACGTCGCACTCTGCGTGAACCCCGTTGAGACCTACGTTAAGGTAAAATCGGGCGATTACACGTACTACATGGCCGAGGCGCTCGTGAAGACCGTTCTCGGTGACGACGCGGAGATCCTCGAGAGGTACGCCGGAAAAGATCTGGAATTTAAGGAATACGAGCCGCTGTTCCCGTTTGCGAAGGTGAACGAGAAGGCCTTCTACGTGGTCTGCGACTCCTACGTTACGCTGACCGACGGTACCGGCGTGGTCCACATCGCCCCCGCGTTCGGCGAGGACGACAGCAACGTCGGCAAGAAGTACGGCCTGCCCTTCGTGCAGCTCGTGAATACTAAAGGCGAGATGACCGAGGAGACTCCCTGGGCGGGCGTTTTCTGCAAGAAGGCCGACCCGATGATCATGGACGACCTCCGCGAGCGCGGGCTTCTTTTCAAAAAGCTCAAGTTCGAGCACAGCTACCCGTTCTGCTGGCGCTGCGACACGCCGCTCATCTACTACGCCCGCGACTCCTGGTTCATCAAGATGACCGCCGTCCGCGACAGGCTCATCGCCAACAACAACACCGTGAACTGGATTCCCGAAGGCATCGGCAAGGGCCGCTTCGGCAGCTGGCTCGAGAACGTTCAGGACTGGGGCGTCAGCCGCAACCGCTACTGGGGTACGCCTCTCAACATCTGGGAGTGTTCCTGCGGCAAGCGCGTCTCGATCGGCTCCATTGCGGAGCTCAAGGCGATGTCCGACAACTGCCCGGACGACATCGAGCTTCACCGCCCCTACATCGACAACGTGACGGTGAAGTGCCCGGACTGCGGCGGCGTGATGCACAGGACCCCCGAGGTCATCGACTGCTGGTTCGACTCGGGAGCGATGCCCTTCGCGCAGTGGCACTACCCCTTCGAAAACAAGGAAATCTTCGAGGAGAACTTCCCCGCCGATTTTATTTCCGAGGCCGTCGACCAGACGCGCGGCTGGTTCTACTCGCTGCTCGCGATCTCGACGCTCCTTTTCGACAAGGCGCCCTATAAGAACGTTGTGGTTCTTGGCCTTGTTTTAGACGAATTCGGCCAGAAGATGAGCAAGTCCAAGGGCAACGCAGTCGACCCGTTCAAGGCGCTCGAGGACCACGGCGCCGACGCGATCCGCTGGTATTTTTACGAAAACAGCGCCCCCTGGCTGCCGAACAAGTTCTATTTTGACGCGGTCAACGAAGGCCAGCGCAAGTTCCTCGGCACGCTCTGGAACACCTACGCGTTCTACGTTCTCTACGCGAACATCGACAACTTCGACCCGACCAAATACACGCTCGACAGGGCTTCCCTTTCGGGAATGGACCGCTGGCTGCTCTCGAGGCTCAACACCCTCATCGCCGACGTCGACTCCAATCTCGAAAACTACCGCATTCCCGAGGCGGCGAGAAGCCTTCAGGACTACGTTGACGAGATGAGCAACTGGTACGTCCGCCGCAACCGCGAGCGCTTCTGGGCAAAAGAACTCACGCAGGACAAGATCAACGCCTATATGACGCTCTACACGGCTCTGGTGACCGTTTCCAAGCTCGCCGCGCCGATGATTCCGTTCATGGCCGAGGAGATCTACCAAAACCTCGTGATCTCCGTCGACCCCGGCGCCCCCGAGAGCGTTCACCTCTGCGACTTCCCGGTCAGCGACCCGACCATGATCGACTCCGGGCTCGAATCCTCCATGGAGGAAGTGCTCAAGATTGTCGTCATGGGCCGCGCCTGCCGCAACGATGCCGCAATCAAGAACCGCCAGCCGCTCTCCGTCATGTACGTCTCGGCTCCGAACGAGCTCACTGACGAGTACAAGGCGGTGATCGAGGACGAGCTCAACATCAAGAACGTCGAATTCGTCGCCGACATGTCCCGCTTCTCGACCTACACGTTCAAGCCCCAGCTGAAAACCGTCGGCCCGAAGTTCGGCAAGCTGCTCGGCGAAATCCGTCCCGCGCTCGCGAACATCGACGGCAACGCCGCAAAGCGCGAACTCGACGAAACGGGCAAGCTGGTTCTCGCCCTTACCTCCGCCACGATTGAGCTGGAAGTCTCCGACCTCCTGATCGACGTCGGCAAGGTTCCCGGCTACGCCTCGGTTTCCGAGGACGGCTACGCTGTCGCGATTGACACGAACCTCACACCCGAGCTCATCGAGGAAGGCTTCGCGCGCGAGCTCATCAGCAAGATCCAGACGATGCGCAAGGACGCCGGCTTTGAGGTGACNNGGACGCCGGCTTCGACGTCACCGACCACATCTCTGTGACCGTCGCGGGCACTGAAAAGATCCGCGAGACCGTGGCAGCGCGCGCCTCCGACATCGCCCACGACGTCCTGGCCGACAGCCTCGCCTTCGCCTCCTCGGTTACTCCTGAAGGCGACGCGGCCGGTCTGCGCCTCACTCGCGACTGGGATATCAACGGCGAGAACGCCACGATTTCGGTTGTTAAGAATTGATTTTTTGATTATGGCGGCAGGGCCGCCCGCGCCGGGATTTCAGATTGTGAGATTGCTTAGGCGCGGGCGGCGGGACTGCCGCTTCTTTTTCCGGTTGCAAGTATTAAGTTATGACTAAACAGGAACTGCGCGCGGCCGCCAAAGCTTTAACGGCCGCGCTTTCCCCCTCCGAAAAGGCCTCCGCCTCGGATGCAATATGCGATAAGATCCTCGCGCTTGACACCTACCGCGCCGCCGGCTCGGTATTTGCCTTTTCGCACCTCGCCGGCGAGCCTGACCTCACCCGCGTCATAGTCTACGCCGCAGAGGCCGGCAAGAAGGTGTTCCTGCCTGCCGTTGTGCCCCAAACCGGAAGCATCCTTTTCAGGGATGTAACGGAGGCGGCCGCCGGTGGAACGTTTGTANNGGCGGCCGCCGTTCTCGAAAGCACAGAGGATTCAGTTGCGGAGGCGTACGGCTTTGTTAAGGGACCCTTCGGGATCACCGAGCCCGGGGAAGCCTTCCCGGAGGCGCAGTTTAATTACAGCGAACCGCAGAAGGCTTTGATTCTCTGCCCCGGGCTCGCGTTCGGGAAAGACGGTTCACGCCTTGGAAGGGGCGCGGGGTACTACGACCGGTTTCTGTCGGCCCGCAGGAACGCTTTCGGCACCGTCGCGGGCGTCTGCTTTGAGTGCCAGTTTTTCGACACCGTGCCGTTCGAGCCTCACGACGAACGCTGCGACGCCGTGATTTTCGCATAACCTTCACAGAGAATCATTCCCGTCCCACACACTTCATCGGTTTCCCTCCCCGTCTCCTTCTTTTCACCCGCCCCGCGCGGGCTTTTTTATTCCCGCAAATCAAAAAACCGCGAAAAACGCAGAATTCACGCAAAAAACTTCGAAATTCGCCATTATGCATCTGTAACTTTCAAACCTTCCCGAAACGTTCCCGAAAACACTCTGCAATCGTCCAACGTCGCTTGACAAACCTTTTTTTATATGGTATCATTTCACCCGCACGGTCCGGAAGGGCCTGTTTGTATGAATTCAATAAAGCCGTTTTACGCGGTTTTCAATTCTACGCAAGAGATTTTTCAGGAGGTTTTTTAGCATGAAAACATATGTTGCAAAAGCCGGCGAAATCGAGAAGAAATGGTACGTTATCGACGCTGAAGGCAAGACCCTCGGCCGCCTCTCCACTGAGGTCGCGATGCTCCTCATGGGCAAGAAGAAGCCCGAATACACACCTTTCCTCGACACCGGTGATTACGTTATCGTCGTGAACGCTTCGAAAGTCGTCGTTTCCGGCAAAAAATACACCGACAAGGTTTACAGACATCACACCGGTTATGCCGGCGGTCTCAAGGAAGTCAACTTCAAGACCCTCATGGCGAAGCACCCCACCTACGCGGTTGAGTACGCCGTCAAGGGAATGCTTCCCAAGAACGCCCTCGGCAGAGCGATGTTCAAGAAGCTGAAAGTTTTCGCAGGTCCGGAGCACAACCACGAAGCTCAGAAGCCTGAGAAGTACGAGTTCTAATGACAGGAGGATACAAACATGGCAGACAGATTTAGCGCAACAGGCAGAAGAAAGAAAGCCATTGCTCAGGTCGTTCTCGTACCGGGTAACGGCAATTTCACGGTAAACGGCAAGTCCCTCGACGAATATTTCGGACTCGAAACGTTGAGATACATCTGCCGTCAGCCGATGGAGCTCACCGGAGCGGACAAGAAGTTCGACGTGAGCGTTAAAGTTGTGGGCGGCGGATTCACCGGCCAGGCAGGCGCCATCAGACACGGCGTCGCGAGAGCCCTCACCGTAGCTGACGAAGAAGCTTACAAAGCCGACCTCAAGGCGGCCGGATTCCTCACAAGAGACCCGAGGATGAAGGAAAGAAAGAAGTACGGTTTGAAGAAAGCGAGAAGAGCGCCTCAGTTCTCGAAGAGATGATCTTTTCGGAATCTACTCGGATTACCGAGTTTGTTCAGGAAAGTCCCGGAAACGCCCGCCGTTTCCGGGTTTTTTTATACGTGCATACAAAAAAGCCGCGCGGCCTGAGTTAACCGGCCGCGCGGGACTTTAATCCAAAGATGTTACTTTAATTAGACTGTAACAGTTTATTTCTTCTTCTTAATAAGCACCACCAGCAGAACAATCAGTGCCACCAGTAGAAGTATCACAAAAACTCCGAGAGCCACAATAATGATCATCGCCATATTCACGCCGCCGCTCGATGTTCCGTCTTTGTACACGACCTTGACCACGTTCGTGCTGCTGAATTCGCTCTCGTAGCGCGTGCCTTCGAGGTCGCCTTCCCTGTTCTGGTACCACGGCTCGTTGACAACGACGCAGAAATAGTATTCCTCGCCTGCCTCTCCGGTTCCCGTCAGCTCGAGCTCCGCCTTCGTCGCGCCTTCGACCGGCTTGTAAACGCCGTCGGCCTTGTCGGACTTGTACCACTGGAACGAAACCTTGCCCTCGTCATCGGGTCTGATGATCTCGTACTCCGCCTCGACCGTTGCAGTCTTGCCGGCCTTCAGCGTCACGTTGCGCGTCGAATACGAAACCTCCACGCTTGGAACGTAAATCTCAACCGGCGTCCACATCGTCTCATGGTCGATCTGCGTTCCGCTCACAATCGCGGTCACGCGGCACTTGTATTCCCTGCGCCCCAGCCCCTGGTCGACTATCAGAATCATGCCGTCCTCGTCGGGAATCTCCTTCGCCGCGCCGTTTTCGAGCACGTACCAGGTGAAGGCATAGGCGTCATACTCGAACCCCTCGGGGTCCTCAACGTTACAGGCCAGCTTGATCACCGTGTTCTCCCTCGCGTAAACGTTCGCGGTCATCTTGATCTCAGGCGGCTGCAGCGTGTCGTCGACCGCGTCGAAAAGGCGGATTGAAACCGGCCCCGCAACCTCTCCGGAGTTGTTTTTTCCGGTCAGCATGCAGTACACTTGCGCCTTGGCTTCCTTCGCAATCCAGAACCCCTTCAGTCTGAGCGTTCCCGTGTCGGCGCCGATAATCTCCTGCGCCACATCTCCCGACGGATTCTTGGCAAGCGCCTTCGCTTTCTCAATTCCGTGCTGTGTCGTCAGGTCTAAATCCTCTTCGTTGTAAAGCAGGTGCCACTCGTATTTGACATCGTACTTCGTCTCGACGCTGTAGACCAAGTCGCTCCCCCTCGGGAACGTCCTCTCCACAGGATTCCGCGTGATCTCAACGCCGGTATCTTTTTTCGCCTTCGCAACTCCTACGTCTCCGCTCGCGAACACCGCAAACGGAAGGACCGCCGCGGCCAGAACCGCCACAGCCAGTATCGCAACCATCAGTTTTTTCATATTTTCCCCCTTCTCGAGAATGCTCTCGCGGTATTTTCCGGCATTTCCCGGAAATATCTATCTGTTTGCATATTTTCCGGCATTTCCCGGAAATGTTTTCTGTGTGTTTATTTCCCGTTATTTTCCGGAAATATTTCCCGGCTTATTTATTTCCCTGCTTATTTATTTTCCGCTATTTTCCGGAAATAACCCCGCCTTTAGGGCCACTCCGTGAACAGTTTTTTCGCTTTTGTGGAATGCCTCGGCACGATCAGTTTCAGTTTTTCCGGCGCCACGCTTATTTCCAGCGGCATGCTTCCCGCGTTTTCTCCGTCGCAGTCCACCGCGACGGAATCCTCTTCGTTGCACAGCTCGATTCTGAGTTTTTTTGTCTGGAAATATTTAACGTTCCGGTCGGTCGGGTGCATTCCCGTCTGAATTTTGTTGAAGAGCGGAATCATTTCCGCCGGCGCAAACGGTTTAAGTATGCACACGTCGATTTTCCCGTCGTCAAGTTTTGCGAGCGGCGCAATCCGGCTGAACCCGCCAGACTGCGTTGAATTCGCCACCGCGAACAGGAACGTGTCCTCCTCGATCGTTTCCTTGTCGGAAATGTACCGCAGCCGCGTCGACGTCAGCTTGAACGAACCGAGTTCGCGCATTCCCTCCGCGTAATAAGCCATTTTCCCGTAAACGGACTTCAGCTCGGGCGACGTGCTGTGCGCGATTTCCGTCAGCATTCCTCCCGCGGTCACGTTCGTAAAATACCTTCCGTTGCAAATGCCGACGTCCACCTCGCGAACGTAATAATCCGTCGCCAGCCGTTCCAGCGCAAGCGGCCCCGTTCCGAGGTCCAGCACCGTTGAAAAGTCGTTCGTCGTTCCGGCTCCGAGAATCAGAAGCGGAATGCCGCAGCCCGAAGTCATAAGCCCGTTCACAACTTCGCTCACAGTTCCGTCGCCGCCGGCCGCCAGCACGAAGTCGTACTCACCGGGTTTAAGCGCCGCCGCTGCGTCAAATCCGTCCCCGCCTTTTTGCGTGTAAACGAACCTGCATTCGGTCAACTTCCCGTTTCTCAGCATATTCCGCGCCATCGTGTGCGCGTTAACCTGCAGTATTCTCATTCCCGAATTGGGATTTACAATGTATAACCCTTTCACGGCTGCACCTCTCTTCCCGTTCTGTCACTTTTATTATACTTGAAACGCACCGAAAAGCAAGACTCAACGGATATTTTCCGTTATTTCCCGGAAATACATTTTTCCCGGAAATATCATTCTGCGGTTTATTTCCCGGCATTTTCCGGAAATATTTCCCGCCCGGATATTTTCCGACATTTCCCGGAAATATCTACTTCTTCTTTCGTGAATAGATTACCTGCGCGGTCGCGTCCGTTCCCGGCTCGGCGGCCCCTTTGTAGACGCGAAGTTCGTTCAACGGCTTGTTCTTGTCGCCGTTCGAGAAGTAGCAGAAAACGTTGCCGTTTTTCACGTAAATATCGGCCAAATCCGACTTTTTAACCTCGGGAACGAAAAGCTTTTCCGGAACCTTTCCTGCCGCCGCGTTCTCGACCGTAACCGCCCTCACGGCGTCAGTGTCGTCATTTTCCGCGGTTCCGTAATAATAAATCACGCCATCGTTCACGCAAAACGCACCGGTTTTCAGTTTTCCCTTGACCGTCGCCACCGCATCTGTTCCTTTTTGCATATTCACGCAGTAAAGGTTGCCGTTCCCGTCATCAAAAACGATATAGTCGCCGTAAAGCTCGAACGCATAGATGACGTAGCCGGTCATCGCGTTGTCGCAGTAGTACGAATCCGCGTCGGTTTTGGTGAGGCGGTACAGACCCTCGGAAGGAGCAGCGGAAAATATTATCGAATCCGGCGCTGCGTGCATGTCGAACCGGTACGCAGTTCCCGCGGTGTCCTGGAAAATATCAACGACCTCCCCGTCCACGGTCAGCAGCGAAACGCCGGTTTTCGACGAGAAGAACACCCCATCGCCGGTAACGACAGGAAGCGCTCCCTTAATTCCCGTGGAAGTGACGGTCCCGTCGGCGCTCAACTTACAGATCTCACCCTTGGCAGAGTCGCGGAAATAAACCGTTCCTTCGGCCGAAGGTTCGGAAAAATCCTTCGGAATCACGTCGGCAACCGCCTTTTTCGTGCCGTCCTTCAGGTCGAAGGCCCACAGCTTGCCGCCGTCGGCGTAGTTGGCGAAGTACAGTTTGTCGCCGACGGCAACCGCCGGGTCGTCTGTCCTGTACTGAGGCTCCACAATCTCCTGGGTCTCTTCGTCGGGGTCCTTTATCAGGGTCCTCCCCGATTTGGCAAAATGAACAGCCGCGGCCGCACCGAGCAGCAAGACGACGGCCGCGGCGCAGATAATCACCGCCAGAATGGCCTTCTTCCGCTTTTGCGCGCGTTTTCCCTCGACCCGCGCCAGGCGTTTTTCCTGGGTTTCACCGGGTTCGGCTGCCTCGTCCTCGCGGATCCAGAGGTCGGTGCAGTTTATGTTGGAAAAAGCGTTTTCGCCGCCATTCCCGATAAGTTCATAGTAGTCCGGGCATGCCGCCGCGATGTCTTCCTCCAGCCGGTTCCGGATCGCGGACCGGTCTTTTTCTTCGAGCCCCGCCTCCTTGGCCGCCTGGACAATCCCGCGCCTGAACTCGCCCGCGCACGACGCAGCGTTGTACCTGAGCAGTCCCGCAATCTGGTTGTTTCCGAGTCCCGTTCCGCACCTCAGCGCAATGATTTTTCCGCGGTCCTCATAGGTGCCGAACAATGCCTTTTCAAGCAGCCCCGAAATATTGTCCCGCCTCTGTTTGGCGGAAACCGCCGCAATGCCGCCGTCGCAAAGTCCGTTCGTGCACAGGTTCTTCACGAATTCGAGGTGCCAGAGCTCCGCCGACATCGAACTGTCGAAAAGATACGCCTCTTTTATGACGCGTCTGTAGCTCTCAACGGCGGCGTCCCTCGCCAGGAACCGATCCTTAAGGCACGCCAGCGCGAAAACGTAAACTCCGCGCGAAGTCCGTCCGTAATATTCTTTCAGGTCGTCCGTATTGCCGCGGGCGATACCTGTGACAAGAGTTTCAAGATTCAATTGCTTTTACCTTCCTGCCGTCTTTGGGTTTATTTCCGGAAAAACAGTGGATTTTCCGGGTTGTTGTTTTTATTCTCCGGGGAAATGTGGATTTTCCAATCCGCCGTTTTTATTCTCCGGGGAAATGTGGATTCCCCAATCCGCCGTTTTTATTTCCCGGGGAAATGTGGATTCTCCAATCCGCCGTTTTTATTTCCCGCGGAAATGTGGATTTTCCGTTTTCCCGCATCGGAAAATAATATACACCGGAAACCTTGAAAAAAGTTTCAGCCTTTCATATTTCCGGAAAATCGATTCTCTGCGGCATGAACGACAGATAGTCCGAAGCGGTCAGATAGTAGTTCACGCCGTTCCTTGAAAACGCGGGAAGCGGGTTCCCGGATTCGTCCCTCGAAGCCTTCCCGGCACCGTGAATATGGCCGAAAAAGCACCTCGAGGCACCCGTTTCGGTAATTCTTTCGATCCATTCGGTGTTTGTCCGTTTCGCGAAGTCAACCGGCGGGTAGTGGAGAAAAGCGATTATTTCCGGCTCATTTTCCGGAAAATCCATTTTCTCCGGCAGTTCCTCTATTATTTCCCGCGGATCGAAAACAGGCTGCTTTTTCGCATTTTTCCGCTTGTTCTCGTCTTCAGGCTGAACCTCGCCGGCTTCGTTCACGCGGCGGCTCTCGACGATAGTTCTGTATTTCTCGACAAGCTTCCGGCCGTAGCTGACCGACGCCGAGAACCGCATCAGTTCACGGTTCATGATCTTTGGGTCGTCGGCGCCGAAGTCGGCATTCTCGGGAACCTTCCAGCCGCGCGTGCCGCACAGAAGAACGTTCTTCTCAGGCCAGTAATAGGCGTTGTTGTAAAGCGGCCGCATAGTCTTCAGCCCGTACTTGGCGAAAACCGCTTCCAGCTTCGCGCAGGTTCCCCACCAGAGCTCGTGGTTCCCTTTCAGAATGATTTTCCTGCCGGGAAGCGAATCGAGCAGAATCAGGTCGGGCACCGCCTCTTCAAGCTTCAAACCCCAGGAAATGTCCCCGTTCACCACGACAACGTCGTCCCCGGAAACGGTCTCCCGCCAGTTTTCGGCTATTTTTTCGGTGTGCCCGCGCCACTGCGGTCCGAATATATCCATTGGTTTGTCGACGCCCTGCGCGAAATGCAGATCGCCCAAAACAAAAAGATTTGCCACTTTAAAAGGTTCAACTCCCTGTCAGTTTAAATAGCGGATATTTTCCGGAAATCCGGTGGATTTTCCGCGTCTAGAAAATATATATTTTCCGGAAATCCGGTGGATTTTCCACGCCCGGAAAATATTTATTTCCCGCTCTTTCGCCTGTTTTCCGCCTCAACCAGGCTGTTTTTAATCTCTTCTGCCAGCGCGGTTCCGATTCCCGACACGCCCGCAATATCATCAACCGAAGCCTCTCTTATGCCCTTAACCGACCCGAAACGCCTGAGAAGAGCCACTTTCCGCTTGTCGCCGATGCCTTTAATGTCGTCGAGAGGCGACTTTTTGTACCTTTTTTCGGTCAGTTTGCGGTTGTACTCGATCGCGAAGCGGTGGGTCTCGTTCTGGACGTCGGTCACGAAGCGCCAGATGTCCGTGTCGTCTTCGAGTCTGAATTCACGCCCTTCGGGACTCATCAGGCCGCGGCTTCTGTGCCTGTCGTCCTTCACCATACCGAAAACCGGAATGTCGAGGCCGAGGCCGTCGAGAATTTCCAGCGCCTCGCCGATCTGCGCAAGGCTGCCGTCCATCAGAATCAGGTCGGGCTGGCGGTCGAAGCCGCTGTCGCCGTTCACGAGCCGGGTGTACCTGCGAGAGAGCATTTCCCGCATGGCGCCGACGTCGCTTCTGGACTCAAGCGTCTTGATTTTGAAGTGCCTGTAGTCGCTTTTCAGCGGCTTCCCGTTCGCGAAAACCACCATACTGCCGTCGATTTCCGAGTCGCCGAGGTTCGAAATGTCGAACGCCTCGACCCTGAGAGGAAGCGAATCCAGCCCGCACACGTCCCTGAGTTTTTCCAGAACGCGAAGGTTTCCGCCGTGTTCGTTGCGCTTCGTCAGCTCGTAGTTTTCCAGCGTAATTCCCGCATTTTCGCGCGCCATCTCGCAAAGCTGCCGCTTGTCGCCGCGCTTGGGGTTGGAAATCGTGACCTTCCTTCCCGCCAGTTCCGAAAGCATCTCCGCGACAAGGGCCGCGTCCGCGTCGGGAATTTCGTCGGCGGTCAGGATCCGGGAAGGCACCGCGCCGGCCGCGTCGTAGTATTGAGGAATAAAAGAGAGATACAGTTCGGGAAATTCCGTGCTGCCCGCGCCCTCGAGCACATAGTAGTCGCGCCCCGCGATCTGCCCCTCGACGGCGTGAAAAACCTGCACGACGGCGTCGGTTTCGTTGCCGGCGACCGCCAGAACGTCGAGAGTTTCCTTGTTGCCGAACATGATTTTCTGCTTTTCGCTGACGGTCTCAAGCGCCTTGATCCTGTCGCGGTACTCCGCAGCACTCTCAAAATCGGTATTTTCCGACGCCTCAAGCATTTTTCCGCGCATTTCCGCAATCAGTTCGTCGCTTTTTCCGGATAGAAAATCGCAGACGGCCTGCACGTTTTTCCGGTATTCCGCCGCGTCGATATAGCCAGCGCAAGGTCCCGGACAGAGCCCGATGTGGTAGTTCAGGCAGACGCGCTGCGGCTTCCCGGGGTTGATGTTCCTGCGGCAGAGCCTCATCGGGAACGTTTTCGCCAGGGTGTCGAGCGTCGACTTGACGGTGTAGTTCAGATAGTAGGGGCCGAAATAGGTCGACCCGTCGTTCTGCTTTTTGCGGACCGAGAACACGCGCGGGAACTCCTCGCCGGTGGTCACTTTTATATACGGGTAGTTTTTGTCGTCCTTGAGAAGAACGTTGTACTTCGGCTTGTGTTTTTTGATCAGGTTGCACTCGAGAAGCAGCGCCTCGTACTCGGAGTCGGTCACAATGAACTCGAATCTGGCGATTTTCTCGATCATCCGCGTGATGCGTTCATTGTGGGGCGTGTTGCTGAAATACGACCTAAGCCTGTTTCGAAGAACGACCGCCTTGCCCACGTAAATGATTCTGTCCGCCTCGTCGTGCATCAGGTAGACGCCCGGGCGTTCCGGCACTTTTTTCAATTCTTCTTTGAAATCCGTCATAAACGAGTCCCCCGATGCATTCAAACCGTCTGCCGGCGCGGGAATTTTCCGGAAATAATTATTTTCATCGGGAAAACGTTATTTTCCGGAAATACATATTTCCCGAAAATCCACATTCTCCGCGAAAATCCACATTTCCCGCCGACCCCTTCAAGCGGATTATATCATTTTTCCGCTGATTTTTAAACGAAATTCGCGCTTTCAGAGCCTTCCGCGCTCTTAAAAAATGTTCCGCACCGCCGCCCGCATACAAGCAACCGGCAATTAATGTAATTAAACCAGAAAAACCCGGCGTGCCGGGCCGGGTCTTTCATTCGGTTTGCAGAATATCATTCAAGCGTCGCCCAGAGGTCGTTGCACTGCGTCTCGAGTTCGGCGAGCTTGTCGGCCCAGCTTGTCTGGTTCTTGCAATATGCGGTGTAAAGATTCGTCAACCCGTCCGTGATAACCGAAACCAGTTCGGGCGGCACCACCGCGGCAATCTGACAGGGCACGAACCTGTCGTAGTTTGACGTGAACGCGTCGTAGTTCTTTCCGTCGTAGCCGTCGGAGCGCATGTCAAGATGCCAGAAGTCCTCGTTCTCGGCGAGATTCTGCAGCACGGGAACGTCCCCGCCGACCTGGCTGTGAAGCGCCCGCTGCCCTTCTTCGGTGTAGAGCGAGAGCACCATTGCAGCCGCCGTGTCGCGGTTCCTTGTGTAGCTGAACACCCCGAACCCGAGCGCGCCAGTGGGCGACCCTTTATACTCGTACGTCGGCCAGGCGATGGAATCCCATTCGATTCCCGCCTTGTTGTACACCTCCGCCCGCTGAGGAAGCGTCGTGTAGCACGTGCAGTACACGAATCCGTAATTTTCAAGCGTGTTCTCGGTCAGTTTCCCGTACTCCTTCCGCATCTCGCTACCCATCGTAATAAACGCGGGGTACACGAGCCTGTTTTCGAGCAGGTAAATCATCTCCTCGACGCCCTTCTTGACCTTGTCGTCCGTGAAGTTCACCCTGTGGTTCTCCTTGTCGACCCACTGCCCGCCGAAACCGTACAGGTTCGGAACAAGCGTCGGCGACCAGTTGAACGGGAACATCGCCCCGGTCTGCGTAAGGGTCACGCCGTCGTTGTCATAGCGTTTGAGCGCCTCGCAGTAGTGCTTGAAGTCGTCCCAGGTCCAGTCGTTCGGGATCCTCTCGCCGGTCTGCAGCACGCCCGCCTCCGTAAGAAGGTCAACGTTGTACACAAAATTGATAATACTGGTGCAGGCCGCCGCAAAGCAGAGTCTGCCGTTCACCACCGCCAGTTCGTGAATGCCGGCGTAAACGTTCGTGAGGTCTATTCCAAACGCCTCGACATAGTAGTCAAGAGGCATCAGCGCCTCGTCGCTCACCGCGAATTTGTAGACCTGGTCGTCCGCCAGCCAGAAAACGTCTCCCAGCGTTTTCGACGCGATCAGCGGCGAATAGTCCGGCACGTTGAAATCCGTCTCCACCGAAACGGTCGGGTTCTGCGACACGAACCAGTTCACCCAGTTCCTGACCGCCGCCCTCGTCGTGTCGTTCGGATATACGTCCTGCCTGCAGGTCAGCTTTATTCTGCCCCCGACCTCGGGAACGTAATTCTCCGGAAGGCTTCCGGTCTGCGGCTCCCTTGCCGGTCCGCACGCTGCCGCCCCCGCGAACAATGCCGTCGCGACTGCCAGCAGCACTATCCTCAATATCTTCTTTTTCAAAGAATGCACCCCTTTTCAACGCTCAATCGCGTTCCCATTCACGCCTTTCGTTTTTACTTCGCGTAATTTATGATACCCGCGCACGCCGTTCGTTATACCTTCGCGCCGTTCGTTATATCAGCGCGCGCCGTTCGTTTTCCCCTAAAATCAGGAAAAAGCCCGCCGAGCCGGCAGGCTTTCCCTCGTCATTCCCGCCGTTTTGTCAACAGCTTTGTGACGGTAACCTCATTATTCCAACTGCGCCCACAGTTGGTTGCACTGTTCCTCGATCTTGGCAAGCGAGTCGACCCAGTCAGCCGCGTTTCTGCAGTAGTTGTCGAACAGGTTCTTGATACCGTTCTCAATAATGGTCGAAACCTCGGGCGGCACGCAGGCGTTGACCTGTCCGGGCACGTAGCGGTCGTAGTTCGCTGTGAACGCCGCGTAGTTCTTGCCCTCGTAGCCTTCCTTGGTAAGGTGCCAGAAGTCCTGATCGCCCAGTTTCTTGAGAACCGGCACGTCGCCGCCTTCCTGTCCGTGGAACGCCAGCTGGCCTTCCTCACTGAAGAGCGAAAGCACCAGCGCGGCCGCGGTGTCTCTGTTCCTGGTGTAACTGAACACGCCGAATCCGAGCGTTCCGCAGGGGGAAGCCTTCTCAGGGAAAAGCGGCCACGGCGCAACGTCCCAGTTGATGCCTCTGGTGTTGTAAATATCCGCGTTGGTTGTAAGAACCGTATATGCCTGGTTGTAGGCAAAAACGCAGCCGTTTCTCGTCGAGACCTTGCCGTACTCGGTCGCCATCTGAGCACTCATCGCACTGCCTTCGGGGTAGATCCATCTGTTGTCGATCGCGTCGATAACTTCCTGGATGCCCTGCCTGACCTTTTCGTTGGAGAGCATTACTTTGTTCTCGGTCTTGTCGACCCACTCGCCGCCGTACGCGTAAAGGAACGGCGTGAACGTATTCGGCCAGTAAAGCGGGAATCCCGCGCCGACCTGCGTAAGCGTGATGCCGTCTTCGTCGTACTTCTTAAGCTGCTGCGCGTAGGATTTGAAATCCTCCCACGTCCAGTCGTTGGCAACTCTCTCGCCGGGCTGGAGAATACCCGCCTCGACCAGCGCGTCAACGTTGTACGTGAAAACGACGTTTCCGCAGGACATTCCCGCGAAATAAAGCTTTCCTCTCGCTTCGCAGAGGTTCAGAATACCGGAGTAGATATCCGCCAGGTCGACGTTCATCGCTTCAACATAGGAGTCAAGCGCCATAAGCGCCTGCATCGTTACCGCATAGTTGTAAACGTCCGCGTCGCTCAGCCAGAACACGTCTCCGATCGTTTTCGAAGAAATCAACGGTGCGTAGTCCGGAATCGAGAAGTCGGTTTCAATAGTCACGTTCGGGTACTTCGCTCTGAAAGCGTTGATCCAGTTGCGGACGCTCTTTCTCGACGATTCGCTCGGATAAACGTCGGCTCTGCACGAGACCTTCAATTTGCCGCCCACCTCGGGGATGTATCCCTCCGGAAGTTCACCTGAATTATACTCCTTGGGTTTGCAGGCGGTCGCCGCGAACAGCAGGCACACCGCGAGGCACAAAAATGCGATTTTCTTTAAATGCGAAAAAATACTTTTCATCAGCCTTTCTCCTTGCAACACTTTAAAAAGAGTTCCTTTCGAACCTGAGTTAATTATACCACCGGCTTGCGGCGCTTTCAAGAGTTTTCGGGGGGTTCCGGATATTTCCGTTTTTTCCGCGAATACTCGTAAACGTTCGTGAACGCACGTGAATGCCCGATCGTGAACGCGCTCCGGTCTGCGAACGTTTTTTGCGAAAAGCGCAAAAAAAATATTTCCCGCACTTGACGGGAATTGGAAAATGTTGTTGAATACGAACGGGGCGGAAACGCGGGGCAGGAAGGCTTCCCGGTGAAGCGTGAACGTTTCACTGCGCGGCATTCGCGGACATTCCCGGCCACGGTAAAACTCTTTTCACGGTATATTCACAGCTGTTTTTGATCATTCCCGATTCGCATCTTATTCACACCCGGTTCGCTTTTACAACTTGTTCTTCGGAACGGTATTCATAACCGCAAGGAGGTGATTTAAGATGCGCATTAAGATTTTCGGACGTATTATTTCTGTGCCGCTTTGGGTAAAATACGCGTTTTTTGCGATCGTCGCGGCGGTTTTCATTCTTTCCGGGTTTCTAATCGACAGGCAGCGCAAAAGCGGTTCTCTCGAGATAAACTCTCCTGTCAGCAAGGCCGCGGACAGGATCGGACCGGAACAGACCGGCTCTCCCGAGTCGTCGCTCCCGCCCTATGAGTCTGCGACGCCGGAAGACGGAACTCCCGTGCCCGATGTTAAAACCGTCACGGTTTATATAGTAGGCGCGGTTCTCAACCCCGACGTGTACGAGCTTCCCGAGGGCAGCATTCTCAACGATCTTGTCAAAACCGCAGGTGGATTCACGGAGCACGCCGACAAGGAAGCCGTCAACCTGGCGTTCACTTTGAACAGCGGAATGATGATCAAAATACCTGAGACCGGCAGCGGCGACACGAATTGGCTTCTCGACAAAGGGCTCACCGGCAGCGGCTCCGCTTCCGCGGTTTCGGCCGGGCTCCAGGGCTCTCCGCTTATAAACATTAACACCGCTTCGGTCAACGACCTGTGCACCCTGCCCGGTATCGGCGAAAGCACCGCTCTTAAGATAATCAATTACAGAATCGAAAACGGGCCTTTTTCGTCGACCTCCGACATTATGAAAGTCAACGGAATCAAAACGGCGCGATATAACGAGATCAAGAACTTTATCACTGTCGGGTGACTCCCTGCATTTTCTGCAGGAGGGTTCCGTGTCGGGGTTTAATCTTCCGGTTCGTCTCTAAACTCAACGCCTATCGTGACGTTCAGGACCTTAATCTCGTCCGGACTGCCGCCGGGTTTTCGGTAAAGAGTACGCTCGCACGTATTCTCTTTCACCGCCCGCGCAAGTCTGTTTTCGAACGCTCCGTTTAAAGCCTCCTTAGGACTTTCCGCCTCTGCGCTTCCGCTTCCGCCTGTGACGATCCTGACCTTCGAGAATCCGAACCCTTCCTGCAGCGCCTCGATGTTGGTTCTCCTCTGCCCGATCATATCCGAAACGTGTCCCGGGGGAACCTCCAGCGTCAGGTAGCCAAGCCGGATATTTCCCTTGTTTTCGGCAATTTCACGCAGTCTGTCCGACACGGTTTCAAGGGCGTCGTACGACCTTACAAGCTGCCCGAACGCCTCGTGGTACGGTCCTGCGGCAATCTCGCTGCCCTCTCCGTTCCTGGTTATCGTCCCGGTGGCCTGAAGTCCCATCCTGACTACGCGTATTCCTGCCGCGGCGTAGATCTCGCACAGTTTCGAGCACAGCCTGACAGCCTCTTCGGTGGTCGCGGGAACGTACCGCCCCTCCTCGTAATCCCGGAACAGCTGCGTCTGCCTGACGACCACCGTGGGATAAATCCTCACAAAATCAGGCCCAATCGCGGCAATCCTGCGCGCCGTGGCCAGATCGCTTTCGTCATCCGCCCCGGGAAGCCCCGTCATGGTCTGCAGCCCGAGCACGAACCCCGCCTCTTTCAGCAGCCGCGAAGCCTCTTCCGTCGCCTCCGCTCTGTGCCCGCGCCCTGATTTTTCAAGAACGCGGTCATCCATCGACTGCGCGCCGAGCTCCACGAATGACGCCCCGTATTTTTTGAGCCGCTTTATGACCTCACCGTCGATTGCGTCCGGTCTCGTGGAAAGCCTGAATTCGTCGACGAACCCGCCGTTCCTGCGCAGGAACCCCGAAGCGGTCTCCAGATACATCTCCTGCCTCTCCGCGGGAATCGCAGTAAAACTGCCGCCGAAAAAGGCAATCTGCACGTGCTGATACCGTTCCGCGGCCTTCCTGTACTTTTCGATTTCCGCCGCCACTTCGCCCATGTCCGGCTCCCTCAAATTGCCGCTGATCACCTTCTGGTTGCAGAAGCAGCAATTATTGGGGCACCCCGCATGCGGCACAAAAACCGGAATCACCAGCACGCCGACCAGCTCCTTTCAAGCGTCTTTCTCACGTCTCCGCGTGAGCACCGGCAGGCGCAGTCACAACCACCGCCACGCCTAGCCGCTTAGCTTAGCCTTACCAAATCCAAATAACCGCAAGACTTTCCGGCCCATATATGCGCCGTGAAATCTTGCGGTCACTGAATCGTTTTAGTATTTTAAACAATTAAACATCTGCGCTGAGAAGTTCAAGCATTTTTCCGGCAGCCGCCTGTTCGGCCTCTTTCTTCGACGAACCCGTTCCGCGCGCGGAAACCGTGTACGGAACGCCCTGCGCCAAGCCGCCGCTGTCTCCGTCAAGTTCTGCTTCTCTTACGCCCGATATGCTGACTTCAGCCTCGAAAAGCCTCATGTGATCCGGGCCTGACTCACCCGTGATCCGGTAAGTCGCCTTCTCGCCCATTTCGGCAAGCCGCTCCTGAAGCCTCGACTTATAGTCGTGCGTAATAACACTCGGGCTC
Organism: Mageeibacillus sp. UBA1212; assembly: GCA_002309655.1. Classification (GTDB taxonomy): domain Bacteria; phylum Bacillota; class Clostridia; order UBA1212; family UBA1212; genus UBA1212. The sequence goes on along the minus strand of DBXM01000007.1, from coordinate 26,623 downwards.
TCGGACGCAAGCATCTTCTTGAAAAACGGGAGCATCACCGACCGGACAGTTTCATAGTCGCTGTCCAGGAAAACCGCCGCCACAATACTCTCCATGGCGTCGGCAAGAATCGACGGCTTTGTTCTTCCGCCGGTTCTCAGTTCACCCACGCCGAGTTTCAGGCATGCCGGTACGCCGAGGTTCACGGCAAGCCTTGCAAGCGACTCTTCGCAAACGACCGACGCCCTGATTTTCGACATGTTGCCCTCGGTCATCTCCGGGAACGCCTCATAGAGATACGCCCCGACTATGAGATCCACAACCGCGTCGCCTACAAACTCGAGCCTCTCATTGCTGCGAAAATGTGCGTTTTTGCCGTATTTTTCGTACACATACGACGTGTGCCTCAGCGCGTTGCGGAGAAGCCCTTCGTCCTTAAATGTGTATCCGAGTTTTTGTTGAAGTTCGTCAATCAGCATCCCGCACCCCGCAGTCTACGGTCCGGCAGTTATGCGTTCTTGTGGCTTTCTATATAATTAACAATGTCGCCGATCGTCGAAATTTTCTCCGCCTCTTCGTCGGGAATCTCAACGCCGAAATTCTCCTCAAGCGCCATAACGAGTTCGACGACGTCGAGAGAATCCGCTCCGAGATCGTCGATGATGGAAGACTCGAGAGTGATCTTGTCAGGGCTGATGTTAAGTTGTTCAGAAACAATAGATTTGATTTTTTCGAGCATTACTAAATACCTCCGTCAAAAACTTCCGGCTAGCCGCTTTCGCACCGCCGCCGAAGCGGTCAAATACGGGTTCGCGGCTCGCCCCATAAATATCTAACACATTACCGGCACCTTTCTGTGCCTTCCGTACGGTCTGTTCCCGGCGTCGTGATACCGCAGAATCAGCCGTTTTAATTCAATTTCATTATTGCGGTGCGCCGCATCCGGTAAAACCCTCAATGTCACGCTCCGGAAGGCTCCGCTTTGCCAGGTTCGGCCGGGTATATCTCAGCGAATTCCCGCTTGATCTCCCCGATGAAATCCGTTTCGATAAGCGTTTGGGCCTTTGCGATCACAAATTTGATTGTGCGCGCTGTCGACGTTCCATGGCTCTTAATAACCAGTCCGTCCACTCCGAGAACCGGCGCGCCGCCGAGCACGTCCGTGTCGACGCTGTGCTTAAGTTCCTTCAGTTCTTTCATTACCATCGCGGCGCCCATTTTCGTTCTCGCGTTCGTCATGAAGACTTTCTTTAGCTCGCCGAACATAAAATCCGTCGTGCCTTCAACAAGCTTCAGCATAACGTTCCCCGTAAAGCCGTCAGTCACCGCTACGTCCGCAACATTCTTGAAAAAGTCGCGGCTCTCCATATTTCCGATAAAGTTCAACCCGGATTCGCGAAGAAGCCTGTTCGCCTCTTTGATTTCCGGACTCCCCTTTTCATCCTCGATGCCGATGTTGACCAGTCCGACTCTCGGATTGCCGCACCCGAACGACGCCCTCATATACGCACTGCCGAGGTAACCAAATTGAACATAATTCACCGGTTTGACGTTCGTGTTGAATCCTGAGTCGATCAGCAGAATGTTTCCGCTCACCGTGGGAACGGCTGTCGCCACCGCGGGCCTGTCCACGCCTTTGATCTTTTGCAGAATCAGCACCGACCCGGCAAGCAGTGCGCCGCTGCTACCGGCCGAAACAAGGCAGTCCGCCTGTCCGCTTTTGACCAGATTGAATCCGACAGTAAGCGACGAGTCTTTTTTCTGTCTCAGCGCCCTGGTCGGGCTCTCGTCGTTCGTAATGACTTCCGATGTGTGCCTGATTTTAATTCTGTCGCCTGAAAAGCCCTCGCGCGCCATTATTTCCCAGATTTTTTCGCAGTCCCCGATCAGGAGAACTTCAAATCCGGTCATTTCTTTTACGGCCAGAATAGCGCCCTTCACTATTTCGTCCGGAGCGTTGTCTCCGCCCATAGCGTCAACAGCTATAACCATAAGAAACCCCAATCACGCGTCTTCCTTGAGCACGTTCGAATTCTTCACACAGTACTCAACGCCCGAGACGACCGTCAGCACAACTGCAATTGCCATCACGATATCGCCGAGAATCACAAGATAATACTCGATCGGAGAATAAATCAGACCGAGCACTTTTGCGGAGAGTAGAATAGTTATGCCGGTGGTCTGGAAAACGGTCTTCAACTTCCCGAGTTTTCCTGCGGCAATGACGATTCCCTTGGAGGCCGCGATCACTCTCAGCCCCGTCACAACAAACTCGCGCATCAGAATAACCGCCGTCGCCCACACGTAAAAAGCTCTCTCCGCGCAGATTGCCAGCAGGGCCGCCGTCACCAGAAGCTTGTCCGCAATCGGATCCATGAACTTCCCGAAAGTGGTCACCTGGTTGTATTTCCGCGCAATCTTTCCGTCCGCCACGTCCGAAATCTCCGCGACGACAAAAATCACAAGCGCGCAAATGCATCTCACGGCGTACGGAATAAGAGTTCCGAGCACACCGGGAAGAGGGAAAGCAAATATCAGGAAAAGCGGAATAACAAATATCCTGAACAACGTTATTTTGTTGGAAAGATTCGTTTCGATCGCCTCCCTTTCAACTGCCTGCGCAAGCCTCCCCGGCTCAAAAACCGCGGTTTTCAGCGGGAATTTTCGCTCCCGCAATAAATAAATATACTCCAAATCGGCTCCCGTGTCAATCCTCATCGCGTATTTGCTCGCCCACAAGGTCGTAATCCTCCGCGACAACGATCTTCACGCGCACCGTTTGACCGGTTTTCAGTTCCTCCTTTGCGGCGAAATAAATAAACCCGTCCTCCTCCGGCGCCTCCATATATGACCGCCCTTTGTAGAACATTCCGTCGTCTGAAACGCCGTCAACCGTAACGTCGTAAATATTCCCGATCCGGCTTTGATTTTTCTCCAGAGAAATCGCGTTTTGAATCTCCATCAATTCGCGGCGTCTGCGTTTCTTCGTTGCGGGATGAACCTGGTCTTTCATTCGAGCCGCGGGTGTGCCCTCTTCACGCGAGTATTCGAAAACGCCGACCCTGTCCAGTTTATACTCCTTCAGGAACTCCTTCAGTTCGCGGTGTTCCTCCTCGGTCTCCCCCGGGAAGCCTGTAATCAGCGAAGTCCTTATGACGCATTCGGGAAAGGCTTTGCGGAAATCCTCTATAACCTTTCTGTAAAGCGCCCCGTTGCCGCGTCTGTTCATTCTTTTCAGCACGCCGTCGCTTATGTGCTGCAGCGGAATGTCGAAATACGGAACCGTCTTGCGGCAGTTTTTGACTGCTTTCAAAATGTCGTCTGTAATCTCGTCCGGGTACAAGTAGAGAATCCGCACCCTCTCGATTCCGTCGATTCTGTCGAGCCCTTCGAGAAGTCCGGGAAGCCCGTCGCCGTTCCCGAGATCCTTGCCGTACATAGTCGTGTCCTGCGCAATAACAACGATCTCCGATACGCCCTGCGCCGCAATGCCTCTGGCCTCTTCCAGCAGCTTGTCCGCCGGCCGGCTCCTGTACGGTCCCCTTATCCCGGGAATCGCGCAGTAAGTGCACCTGTTGCTGCAGCCCTCCGCGATTTTCAAGTACGCATAGCTCGCAGGAGTCGTAAGGATCCGTCTGCCGTCAAGGTATCCAAGCGAGAAATCCGCCGCGTCGTCAAAGTAGCACACATTTCCTTTTTTTAGAATCTCTCGCGCGTCTTCTTTGTCTGTTCTGACTTTTCTGTCGCGGTTAAGAACACTCTCGATTGCGTCGAGAATGTGCGAATACCCGTATGCGCCGACGACCGCGTCAACCTCCGGAAGGCTTTTAAGAATCTCTCTTCCGTAGCGTTGCGCAAGGCATCCTGAAACAATGACCGCCTTCGCGCTGCCTTTTTCCTTCATTTCGGCCGCTTCAAGAATCGCGTCGATTGCCTCTTCCTTCGCGCTGTCTATAAACCCGCAGGTGTTGACAATTATCACGTCCGCCCGGTCTTCAAAAGGAGTGATTTCGTAGCCCGCCTCGGATATCGAACCGAGCATAATCTCCGCGTCGACACGGTTTTTGGCGCATCCGAGAGAAACCATTCCGATTTTTATCTTTTTCTTTTCGTCAATCAACTTTAATTCAGCCGCCCTCTCAGATAATAAACTGCTCAGCTGTCCCATTCAGACAATCCGGTGCCGCTTTCGCCGAAAACCCCGTCAACCGCCCGGATTACAACAGACATCCGGAACCCCCTACCGAGAAGATACCTCATGGTTTTTTCGCGCGAAGCCCCTGTTTTCGCCTTTTTTTCGGCAAGATTCTTCGCTGTCTCGAAGTCGGGTGCACAGTATTTTTCAACCGCCGCAGCCGCGATATCCCCGGGAACACCCTTCATTTCAAGTTCCCTGACGATTCTGTCCGCGGACATCTTTCCGGCTTCGGCCTTCTCTCTCGCGAACCGGTCCGCAAACAGTGCGTCATCCAGCTCGCCCTCTTCAAGCAAACTTCCTGTAACTCTTTCTACCGTTTCCGCGTCAAACCCGATGCTTTTGAGTTTTGCCGCAATCATCGCCACGGTCTTCGGCGACGACCTCGCCTGTTTAAGCGCCACCGCCCTGCACCGTCCGTAATTAACTTCACGAACCAGCTCGGCGTAGCTTCTTCTGTTACACTCTTCTTTGTCGAAAAGGTCGTATTTCAGAAACTCCTCCGCCGAAAACACCGCCGAAAACCCGTTTTTAAATACGACCTCGTACTCCCGGTTCTCGTTCTTTTTGTATTCTGAAACAAGATACTTCTCGCCGGATTTTCCGATATCCGCTTTAATGGGTTCTCTGATCATTTTAAATCAACTCCGGAAATCCGCACACACACATGCTCAGATGCGAACGCAGTACGCGTACACACAGGATTTTGCCTGCAAAACATCATTAATTTGACGGCAAAAGCCGCAATTCAGCGGCTTTTACTCAATCGAAAATCGCGAACCCGCGACATTTTCCCGTCAGTCTTCGTCTCCTCCGCCGGCCTCTTCAATCGACATCGGCACGGTCGCTTTAGAGCTTCCGAGAATGGTGCGAAGCTTGCGGTCAATCTCATCGTACACTTCGGGGTTGTCTTCCAGGAACGCCTTCGCGTTTTCTCTGCCCTGGCCGATCCTCTTGCCCTCGTACGAGAACCACGAGCCGCTCTTCACGATGATATCGTTAAGAACAGCGAGGTCGAGCAGCGATCCGGACTTGGAAATGCCCTTGCCGTAAATGATATCGAACTCAACGTTCTTGAGCGGAGGCGCAACCTTGTTTTTAACGATTTTGGCCTTCGTTCTGCTTCCGACGATTTCTCCGCCCTCTTTGATAACGTCGACTTTTCTGACGTCGATTCTGACCGAAGAATAGAACTTGAGCGCGCGGCCGCCGGGAGTGGTCTCGGGGTTGCCGAACATAACGCCGATTTTCTCTCTGAGCTGGTTGATAAAGATCGCAACCGTGCTTGATTTGTTGATAACGCCGGAGAGTTTGCGGAGTGCCTGCGACATAAGACGCGCCTGAAGTCCCATGAAGGACTCGCCCATCTCTCCGTTGATCTCAGCCTTCGGAACCAGCGCCGCAACAGAGTCGATAACGATAACGTCAATCGCGCTGCTTCGTACAAGTTCTTCCGTAATTTCAAGTGCCTGCTCGCCCGTGTCCGGCTGCGAAACAAGCAGATTGTCGATATCCACGCCCAGATTGTGCGCGTAAATAGGATCCAGCGCGTGTTCAACGTCAATAAACGCCGCAGCGCCGCCCAGCTTCTGCGCCTCAGCAATCACGTGAAGCGCAACCGTCGTCTTACCTGACGACTCCGGCCCGTATATTTCAACGATTCTTCCGCGGGGGAGTCCGCCGACTCCGAGCGCCGCGTCAAGTCCGATGCATCCGGTGGAGATCGCGTCGACTTCCATGTGGCGGTTCTCTCCGAGTTTCATAACCGCTCCCTGACCGTACTGTTTTTCTATGCTCGCTATCGCCGCGTCGAGAGCGGCCTTCTTATCCATCATTTTCTTTTCATCCATAGTAGTGCTAACCTCCTCAGGTTTGTTGTTTTATTTTACATCATTTATCTCAAGAAGTCAATACGGTATTCCCGTGCCCGCAGGCGCGGTCTCATCTAATAATATTCCTATTTTTAGGTAAATTCTCTCAGCAGCAGCGCATCGCGAGTCTGCTGTTTCCACTATAATAAACAGTTCTTATTCAGAAAGCTCCCAAAGAGTGTCAAAAGTCCGGATCCCTTCACCTATTTCTCCCCGTTTTTGCTTCCCGCTGCGAAGAACTCGATTGCGACCGCATCCGGAAGAACATGCCTTCCGGCGCGCGCAGCCTTCATGCCGAACGTCGGGCAACACACTTTTCTTCGTTTGATTGCGGCGTTAACGGCCCTCCGCGCCACTTTGTCCGGAGTCGTCATAAACAGCTGTTTCACCTTCGGCACCGGTTTCCCGTCTGAGGCGTTCCGTATAAATTCCGTGTTGCACGGTCCGGGACACACCGCGGTAACAGAAACGCCTTTCGGACACAGCTCCTTACCTAAAGCTCTGGCAAAGCTGAGCGCATAAGCCTTTGTGGCTGCGTAAACCGCAAACCCCGGCTGTGGGAAAAACGACGCTCCGCTGGCCAGAATAACGACCCTGGCGTCTTTCGAGAAGAACGGCGCTAACACGGCAGTGGCCGCAGTCAGTGAACGGCAGTTGACGTCAATACACCCGAGCGCTTCGCCGGTGCCGGTCTCCTCAAAATCCCCGTACCTGCCTGTCCCCGCGGACAGCACAAGCCATGAAATCTCATGTTGTCCGGATTCCAGTTCACCCGCAATCTCTTTCAAAAACATCGTATCTATAACGTCCCCGGGAAAAACTCTTGTCTCAAGCGGGCCCTGCATTTCCGCAGCCCTTAGCGCAAGCAATTCAGCCCGCCTGGCAATCAGCCACAATTCCCGGGTGCCTCCTAAAGCGACCGCCCGCTTGTCCTGAAGCTGCTTCGCAATCTCCGCGCCGATTCCCGATGACGCGCCTATAACTATCGCAATTTTCACCCTTGACCGGCCTCCCCGTTTTCCGCTTCAGTCTTCCTGCTTCTTTTCTTCGCCGCGACCGGCCTGAACTCCTCAATTCCGAACTTCACAACGGCCCGCTCCATAGTTTTCCTCATCGGCTCTGCCAGTATCAGCATAAAAATCACATTCGAAACCGCGTAAGTTATCGTAAACGGCAGGCTCTCCGTGATCACTCCCAGATAGAACGGCAGCGAAAACGTCCCCTTCATCCAGACAGTCGACCACACGTCGATAAGCAGCGAAAACAGTATTCCCGACAGCGCGCCTCCTATGCAAAGCGCGATTTTGCTCCTCTTAAGAATCGGTGCAAAAAGTCCTCCGGCAACTCCGATCAGCCCCCACAGAAGCATTTGGAAAGGCGTCCATCCCCCCTGCCCGAAAACGAAATTCGAGAGTAGCGCGGTCAGCGCTCCGACAAGGAACCCCGCGTCTCCGCCAAGGTACATCCCCGCGAACATAGTCACGCTCATTATCGGTTTGAACCCCGGAAACGCCGCGAACACAACCCGGCTCGCCGTCGAAAGCGCCGCAAAAACCGCCGTCAAAACAGTCCTTGCCCCGTTGTCCTTTTCTTTTTCAAAATTGAGGCAGAACGCGCCTACAGCCACGGCCGCCATCGCAATCGCGACAAGCAGAAACAGTCTTCGAGGCATAACCGTCGCAAACAGAATAACCATCGCCGGAGCGGCGGTCAGCACGAGCGTATATGATATTATTTTTCTTATAAGCGCCGCTTTTTCCATCGCAACCCCGCCCGAAAGCCGTTCTCCTTACTCCAAAACAACCCCGCCGGACAAAACGCCCGCTCCGGTCGCCGCCTCTCTCGCGAATTCCGCGTCATGCGTCACGAAGATTACTGTCATGCTCTGCTTCGAAAGATCATCGAAAAACTCCGCAAGTCTCTTTTTCGACACGGTGTCGAGCCCCTTTGTTGGTTCGTCAAGAAGCATTATCTCCGCGCCGGTGAGCATCAGTTTTGCCACCGCGCACATCTCCGTCTCGCCGCCGCTGAGGTCCAGGAAATTCCTGTCCAGCAGCGCCGCGGTTCCTGTCTTTTCCGCCACCGCTTCGATCCTCGAGCTTATATCCTTAATCGGACACCCTGTCAAAACCAGGTAGTTTCTGAAATCCTTTCGCGGAGTTTCCTCTATGAACATCGATATCGGATTTTGCGGCAGCGCAGCAGCTTTTCCTGTCAGTTCTATCTTTCCCCGGTACGGTTTGAGCTCGCCTGTCACGCACTTCAAGAACGTCGTTTTCCCGGCGCCATTTGAGCCGAGCAGCGCATACACGCTGCTTTTAGGAATATCAACGTTAAGCCCTTTGAGTACATCCCTGTCGCCGCCGCGGAATCTGAACCGTACGTCCGTGCATTTCAGCGCACGGTCTGTTTTCCCTGTTCTCCGTTCCGGTTCGTTGACCGCAAAAAGCCTCTCGTAGAACATGTCGGGCTCCGGCGGAACAATTTCCTCCGCCGATTCACGCACCTCGCCGTCTTCAACCGTCAGGTATCTGTCCGCTTTTCCCGCAAACAGCTCCGGCCTGTGTTCTGCCACAATAACCGTCGTTCCGAGTTCCCTGTTGACCGACTGAAGCATCGAGATGAACCGTGAAGTCATCACCGGGTCAAGATACGTCGTCGGCTCGTCAAGAAGAATAATCTCCGGCTTCATCATTATCGCGGAAGCAAGGTTGAGTATCTGTTTCTGTCCGCCCGAAAGTTCCTGCGTTTTTTTGTCGAGCCATTCCTCTATGCCGAAATACGAGGCCGTCCATGCAATCCTTCTCCTGATCTCTTCGGGTTTGATCCCGAGATTTTCGGGCCCGAATGCAAGCTCTCCGTAGGCCGTGTCGGTCACTATCTGCGCCTCGGGATTCTGGGCAACATATGCAACCATCGACGCCGCCTCGTGAGCCGGGATGGCATAAATATCCCTTCCGTCAACGGTGACGCTTCCGGTTCTCTCGCCTTTCGGCGCAATGGCGGGGCAGAGCAGCTTTAGAAGCGTGGTTTTTCCCGATCCGGAAGCTCCGCAGACGACTGCCATCCCGCCCTTTTCCATGCTGAACGACGCGTTCTTCAGAACCTCTCTGTCTCCGAGCGCATATCTGAAACTCAAGTTATCGACAAGCAGCTTTTCCATCTCAATCTCCCCTCAATTGTCACAGCGGCAGGAATCGCAAACAACACGCAGTACATAACGATCGTTAACACGCCGAGTATCCGTTCGTAATACAGTATTACATTGGGGTAATACTCGAAAGTCACCCATTCCAAAGCCGTACCGGCAACGGAAAAAATCCCCGCAACGGCCATAACCGCGCATACGACCGTATCTCTTACAGTCCATTTCTGCCGTCTCGCGAATGTCCTCCCGCGCGTCCCGAAGCCCTTCGCCTGCATTGCAATCGACGTCTCAAGCGCATCCTCGAGCGAACGTTCCACCACGGTCATAAACGTTTTTGACGCCACTGCCGCCCGCGTATAGAACTTCCTTCCGTCATACACTCCGAGCATTTTCTGCGCGGAAAGCGTCTCCCTGAACGTTCTGATGATTTCCGGAATGTATCTTAGCGTAACCGTAATCAGAACCGAGAACTTAGGCATCGTCCTTCCCGTCAGATAAACAAGGTCGTCGCTTGAACTCTCGTCGGTAATAAACAGACACCAGAACGCAGTGCCTGCCAGCATCAACCCGATCGACAGACCGAAAACAGCCGCTTCCAGCGTGAACCTCGTCCTGTTGATCGAGAATAACACAGTCGCGCCGTTGTGCGAGATCAGACAGTTAAGAATTGCGAAAGCAACGCACGATATCAGCGACCCCAAAAAGAGCTTAACGACCTTTCCGAACGGATGACCGTTAGCTGCGAGCGCTATGAGGGCCAGAGCAAGCGATATCCCCCTGAGAGCCATATTGTCCACGAACATGGCCACTCCGAGAATAAACGCAAAGCATATCACCTTCAGCAACGGATGCAACGTCGAAAACTCGTGCTTCTCCAATTCTGTCACCCCGGTACAACACCGATTTCAAACACTCTGACCCACGCTCACACGAAAGGCTTTAAAAACGGCCGAATCTAACAAAAAAGAGGAAGACATACCATCACCGGTACTATCTTCCCCTTGGCGCGCCCAGCAGAGATCGAATCCACAACCTTCTGGTCCGTAGCCAGACGCTCTATCCAATTGAGCTATGGGCGCGTGTTCAGTGTGGCCGGGTGGCGGAAAGAGTGGGATTCGAACCCACGGATGGCAAAAACCATCGCCGGTTTTCAAGACCGGTGCCTTAAACCAGCTCGACCATCTTTCCGTGTCACCTTCGGACACGAAGGGCATTGTAGCACAAACGGATATCGCTGTCAACCACTTTAGCGTCAGATTTCAGATTTTCGGAAGATAGTTTGTTATTCAATTATGAAATATAGTTAATCATCTCAAGGTCGATCCCCCCTTTATATCTAACCCGCACAGGTTTCCGTATTCAATCACGCCGCCGGTCTTTTCAGTCTTACCGAAAAACCGCAACTTCGCGTCACATACAGTTTGGCCTCCTCGTCACCAAGCACAAGCTCCTCTTCGCCGCTCAGGCGTTCCCCGTTGACAACGGTCCCGTTCACGGAATAGTTGGTCACGCGCATTTTCCCGTCAAAGTCAAGCGTCACCTCCGCGTGTCTGCGGCTTGCGAAAAGGTCAAAAACTTTCGCGTCAGACCAGTCGTCGTCTCTGCCTATCCGGAATACCGCCGGCGAATTCCTGTAAATCTCAATCTCCGAATACAATCCTTCAAGGGCGTCTGTTCCGGAGAATACCGCGACCGCTTTCTTCTCTTTTTGAACCGGCGCGGCCTTGACCTTTTTGTCCGGAAACTTGAGAACGTTTTTCAGTTTAAGCCTAAGCGGAACCGATACAAGATAGCTCTCAATCTGGCCTCTTATGCGCTCGACAGTTTCCTTGATTTCTTCCGCCTCCGTCTCCTGCCTGAACGTTTTTATGAGCGCGCAAATCGTGTTATAGTCCGTTGCCGTCAAAAGATCCGAGTTAAGGTTCAGAAAAATCACCTTCACCAGTTCTGCAACCGACGTTCTGTTCCCGGCATACCGCAGCCCCGGCATGTACATGAATCTGTAGTCCGAGTCCGGATTCCTGACGAAAATCGCGTTGTAGTCAAATACCACGTCCCTGATCTCGATTTCTTTCCTGATGCCGCTCTCAAGCAGAAGACATACGCAATTCAGAAACGCATCGAAGTTCTTAAGCGTCACGGTCTCCTCACCGCACACCAGCGATTTCAAAGACATCTTTCCGCGAATCACGCACGTGTATCCCCCCGGTGAAACGGAACCCTGCGGCAGTTCCAGGCAGTCCCCCGGAATACCGGAGGCAAACTCCTTTTTGGCCTGTTTGTACAACTCGAACCCGTCTTTCAGGAACAGCCGGAGCACCACGTTCGACCTGTCGTAGCTGATCTGGATTCTCGCGTCCTGCCCGGTAATGTCCTGCTTCGTTCGGTCTTCACCGGACTCTGCCACAACGCCGGCCGTCTGTTTGTCAACGCTCTCCCTGATAACCTTCCTATACAAAACGTTTCCCCCGGAGCCGTATGACAGCTCCGTATCCCTCCACGGCGGCTCGTCCGAATCGTCTCCGCTGTCAGTTTCCGCTTCCTTTTCCCCGTAATGAATGTCGCGCTCCGCCGCGAGCCCGACGCCGTCGTCTTCTTCGGGTTCATCCTTTTCAGGATCTGTTCTCTTCTCATATTCCATCCAGGTCATCCCCTCTTTTCCAGTCTGCATAATTAAGTTTTACCAGTCTCCGAGTGCGTTCTCTGTTTTTGATTCGATCGAGTCAAAAATAGTATTAGCGTAGCGCGTTATGAACGTTTTAAACAGCAGCGCCAGCGCCACCAGAACTGCCACAATCAGTACTACCTCTATAGTACCCATGCCATTCACATTTCTTTTAAAATCGTCCAGCCTGCCCCTGACCGTTGCCGCCATCGCAAAGCACTTCGATTTAGCCTTTGTAATTCCAACCCTTATTTTGTCCATAATAACCTCCCCTTTATTCTAAAGAATCTTTCGTTAAATCAGTCACGACATAAACCCGATGACCGCAGGCGCAGCGGTTAGCACGAGTATCGCCGCGAGAATCATTGCCGACGGGATCAACATGAGAGTCGACGCCTCATCCGCCATCTGCTTGGCAAGCGCCTTTCGCTCCGAACGCTGGTTTACCGCCTGCAGCCTCAAAAGCGACGCGAGCTCCGAAGAACCTTTTCTCGAGTTTTGAAGCACAAGCGAAACGAATGTGCTGACCGAGGCGTCGCCGCATCTTGCGGCCATATTTTCCAAAGCCTCCTCCGGCGAGTAATAATAGCCGTTCGCGCCGCAATAATCGTTAACAGCCATCCTGAGCTCGTCTCCCAGCGCGCCGTCCTGCTCCTTCATCATCGAACTGACGTCTACAAGCGCGCTCCAGACGTTCACCCCCGCGTCCAGAAGCACCGCCAGCCTCTCGGCAAGATCCGCCAACCCGAGCCTCAGTTTCCTCTGTTTTTTCTTCGCTTTGTCAAAAACGGAATACTCCGAAAATCCGATAATTCCAAGCGGAATTCCAACGGCAAGTACCGCGATCTCAGCCGCCTTAAGCCCCGCGAAAAACGCCACGGCAGCAACGCACATCGCCACCGGTCCCATAATCAGGAACAGCCTTTTCCTCTCCGCCCGCTTTTTCTCGAAACGGTTTCCGTACAGGAACCGCATCTTCGCGAGTACGCCTCTGTTATAGTTTTGAAACAACCCGCCCTTCCTCTTCTTTAAATCTGACACGTTCAAGTTGCATCGCCTCCGGTCACAATTTTACAGATGAAATCTTGTTGCCGAGTATCCAGGCAAGAAATATTACCGCGGCTGCGGCTGCGACAACTATACTCCCGACTTTGCTCCGGTAAAGAGTCTCGATGTAGTCCTTTGAAACGGCTCTCATCAAAAGAACCAGCGCAAAAGGCATGACCGTAATAATTCTCAGATTATATTTCGGCATCGCCAGCGTTCTCTGAACCTCGTCATCCGTCTCTTGCTTGATTCTCATATTCGCAAGCGCGTTCCTGATAACGTACACCATGTCCCCGCCTTTGCATCCGGCAATTGAAACCGCCTTCGCGCAACTGAGAATGTCCTCGCTTTTCGTCTTCAGCGCAAAAATCTGCAGCTCGTCGTAAAACGAATAGTTCATCTTGGCGTTCCGGTTGATTTTTAAGATATCGGCCGCAATCAGATCGATTTTAACACTGTCTCCGTTCTCGTACTGTTCGTACAGGTTGACGAACGCCTGCTCAACGGTATTCCCGGCAGAAACGTCTGACAGAACCAGCTGCATCGCCTCCAAAAACTCTTTTTCAACCTTCCGCTTCCGGTTGGAACGGTACGTTTCGCGGAATTCCTTTATCGAATACGGCAGTATCGCGCACGCGAGAACGATTGAAACGATTAGCCTGCCCGACAGAATCAGCCCTCCTGCCACCGCAGCAGCCGCTACGATCAATACGACCGAAATATAGGCAAAATATGTCGGTTCATACATGTCCCTCGGTTTCGCGTTTCCGGTGCTTTTTCCCCCTTTTTCAGCTTGCCTCTTCCGCGTCAAAAGTTTCGGTATACCCGAGTTTTTTGAGTTTTTCATAAATGCGCATCTCCTTCGTAACCGGATTTGTCTTCACTCCGTTTTTAAAAACTGTGCACAGTTTTACGTTTCCGTTCTCCATTCCGCACGTGGCGCAGATTTCTTCGACAGACCTTTTAAGAGAACTGTCCCTTGCCATATGAACGATCAGATCCAGACCCGACGCAATCTGCTTTCGGACAGCCTCGCTGTTGATGTTTCCCTCCCAGAGCGACATCGTCTCGATTCTCGTCACCGCGTCGGCGGCCGAGTTTGCGTGCGCGGTTGACATACTACCGTCGTGGCCTGTGCACATCGCCTGAAGCATATCGAGCGCCGCCATATCCCTGACCTCGCCTACGATTATTCTGTCCGGCCTCATTCTCAGCGACGTTTTTATGAGCGTTCTCATACTTATCTCTCCGTTCCCGCCAGGTCCCGCAGCCCTGGTCTCCAGCCTGACGATATTCGGCGGTGACAGCCTCAGCTCCGCGGAGTCCTCCACCGTCACGATCCGCTCTTCTTCAGGCACGAACCCGCACAGGACGTTCAGGAATGTCGTTTTCCCGCTCGCGGTTCCTCCCGAGACGAAAATGTTCACCCTCGCCTCAACGCACTGCTTCAAGAATAGCGCCTCTTCCTCGCTAATTGACCCGCCCTCCTCCAGTTCCCGCATGGTAAAAACCTTGTCCGGAAACTTTCTCACCGTCACGATTGGCCCGTTAAGCGCCACCGGCTTCAGAACCACGTTAACCCGCGAACCGTCGGACAACCTGGCGTCGACTATCGGGGAACTCTCGTTCACCGTCCGGTTGACCCACGAGACCATCGACTGAATAACGTTAAAAAGCATACCCGCATCCGAAAAACGCTCGCTGTACCGTTCCATCCTTCCCCCTCTCTCAAGAAAAATAGAATCCGTCCCGTTGATCATGATCTCGTTCACATCCGGATCGTCAAGAAGCGGCTGCAGAATCCCGAGCTTCCGGTGCGCGCAGAAAATCTCGTTCGTCAGCTTTTTCGCGATGTTTTCGTCGATTGTGATTTTTTCCGCCAGTTCGGCAACGCACCCTTCGACGAGTTCCTCAAATTCCCTGTCGGAATACACGACTCCCGGCGCAAGCTTCTTTGCAAGCGATTTCTCGACGTAGTCAACGTAAAACTGGTTTTGCATGGCGTTCATCTCCCTCCCGCGGTGTCCCGCAGTGTGATGATACCACACTTTTTCGCGTTCCGAAAGTCTGCACTGTGCGACAAATTTCGACACTTTTCGACATATTTCGTCACTTTTCGTCGTAATTCGACAGTTTTCGACACATTTCGACGGATTTCGTCAAAATTCGACGGCTCCCGGTCTGCGTTGTCACGTTCTACCGCGTTCTGCCACGCTTCGTAACTATTCTCCACTTGCTGCCACACCCCGCAACTTTCAGCCACTTTCTGCCGCGCTTCGCCACGTTCAGACACTTTCTGTCACGCTCCGTCGCTTTCCCGCACTCTGCTTCAAATCAGCCAAAACCTTAAAAGCAACTTAAAAGCAAAAAGCCGTTGAAAAAACGCGGTCGCAATAATATAATAAAGGCATCACGGCGACAGTACGTTTTTCGGAGGTGTTTTAATGACAGTTGTCCAGATCAATGTGTCCGACTTCGGGAGCACCGGGGCAATTGTCAGGCAGATTCGTGACAGTGCGCTTGCGGAGGGTTCTTCCGTGCACTGTTTTTTCGGGCGCGTGAGCGGGAAAGTTCCCGATGAAAAGCGGGTTGGGAATATTATTTCTACGCTGTTCCACGTTTTTCTGGCTAGAATCGGGCTGAACGGCCACGGCAGCTATTTTGCTACGAAGAAGCTGTGCCGCGAGCTGGAAGAAATCGCCCCTGACGTTGTAATTTTGCACAACGTTCACGGGTACTACATTCATTTAAAGACACTTTTTGACGCGCTGGCGAAAACCGAAAAGACAGAGATTTACTGGTTTATGCACGACGCATGGGCGTTTACGGGAAGGTGTGCGTATTTCAGCGCGGTCAACTGTGAACAGTGGAAGGACCCCGAAACCGCCGCCAAGTCGGAAAGGTGTTCGTCGTGCCCTTATGGACACAGGAAGTACCCGCGTTCACTGTTCGATACTGCGGCGCGTGAATTTGCCTATAAAAAGGAAATTTTCACGGCGCTTCCGGTTGAGCGTACAGTGCTCGTATCGCCGTCGGAGTGGCTGAAAAGCGAAATTTCCCAGTCGTTCCTGGCCAAATACCGCTGCACCGTCAGGAAGAACACGCCCGACACTTCTGTATTTTACAGGCGGAGCGAGAACGAGATCAAAGAGGCTGCGGAACTTTACGGAATTCCCGGCGGAAAACCGGTCGTAATGTCCGTGGCGATGGTCTGGGACGAACGGAAACAGCTTCCTCTTGTTGTTGAGATCGCGCGGAGGCTTCCCGGCTACACTGTGGTCGCGGTGGGGCTGAATAAGAAGCAACTTCGCATGTATTCCCGGAAAAAAGACAAAGGCGCCGTTCCGGACAACTTCATTCCGCTCGGCCGGACGTCTTCCGCCGCCGGCCTCGCTTCCCTCTACTCTCTCGCCGACGTGCTGGTGAACCCTTCGCTTGAAGACAACTACCCGATGGTTCCTCTTGAAGCGCAGGCCTGCGGCACACCAGTTGTTTCGTCCAACACCTGCGGCTCTCCGGAAACCGTCATCAACGGCATAGTGGTCGACGACGCACGCGACCCTGATTCATATATTAAAGCAATCAAAAAACTCACGGGAGGAACAACCGAATGACACAAAAAGAGATGTTCGGCGGCGCGCTGTGGCTTGCCGCCGGTCCGTATTCCGCGGCGACCAATGCGAACGAAGATCCTTCAGGCACGCCGCTTTTTCCTATTTTAAGGGCACATTTCAACGTCAATAACCCGGACCGCGTAATCTTGAGGGCGGTAGGCCTCGGCTTTTTCCACGCGTACGTGAACGGAGTCGAAGTGACGGGCGCGCGCTTTCTGCCTCTCAGCACCGACTATGAGGCGCGCGCCGATTATCCAACCGGCGAGGAGCTTCACGGCCACAGGCTTATCGTTCCCGAGATAGATATAACAAGGTGCGTGCGCGAAGGAGACAACGTGCTGGCGCTTTACTTCGGAGGCGGCTGGTACACCTATGAGGGCGGCAGGTTCGGCGACCCGAAGGCCATTTATTGTATAGACGTAGAAAAGGACGGCTGCACGGAACGTTTCTTTTCGTCAGAAAAAGACAGAATCGCGCCCGGTTTTGTCAAGACATACCATCTGACACAGTTCGAAAACCAGAACTTTGACGGGTTCGACGACAGATTTTTAGGGGACATGCCCCCGGAGGACGAGGCGCTTCTGCCGAACGCGGTTCCTGCGAAGCCGATGGAGACGGAGTACGTTTTTTCGGACTGTCCGGGCGACAGTGCGTCGGAGCCGTTCGAGCCCCTTTTAATAAACAAAGGCACTAAGAAAGACGACTCGGGGCGGGAAATTCCGTTCGCGGTTTACGACGCCGGCGCCAACATCTCGGCGATTCCCTTTATTACTATTCCCGGATCAGACAAAGGCGGGATTAAAGTATATTTTTCTGAGGAAATAGCGCCCGAACTGATGCCCGACATGCGTTTCAACCACCGGCAGTGCTTCACGGCAGTTCTTGGTGGCGGGAATTCAGGCAAGAATCCCGGCGGCAATATAACCTCCAAAAAACGCACCGTCAGCCCCGCGTTCACCTGGTTCGCTTTCAGATATTTTATTGTTGAGGGCGAGACCGAAAAAGTGCTTATAAGCAAGGTTCACGCCGACGTTCCTGTTACGTCGACCTTCGATTCCGACAGCGACGTTCTGAACTGGATCTACCGCGCGTATATAAACACCCAGCTCAGCAACATGCACGCCGGCATCCCCTCCGACTGCCCCCACATAGAACGCCGCGGCTACACCGGCGACGGCCAGCTCACCTGCCACGCCGCAATGTCCGCTCTCGGCGCGAAAGAATTCTACCGCAAGTGGATCAACGACATTTCCGACTGCCAGGACATAAAAACAGGGCACGTTCAGTATACCGCGCCTTATCTTCACAGCGGCGGAGGTCCGGGCGCCTGGGGCTGCGCGATCGTCGAGGTTCCCTACAGGTTCTATAAAGAGTACGGCGATCTCGAACCCGCGGCGCGCCTCTACTCGCAGATGCTGGAATATTTCCGCTATCTCAAAGATCACTCTCTGAATAATATAGTGGTCAGCGACAAAAAAGGCGAGTGGTGCCTCGGAGACTGGTGCACC
Source organism: Mageeibacillus sp. UBA1212 (assembly GCA_002309655.1). Lineage (GTDB taxonomy): Bacteria > Bacillota > Clostridia > UBA1212 > UBA1212 > UBA1212. The sequence goes on along the minus strand of DBXM01000007.1, from coordinate 8,596 downwards.
CTTACCCCGACCGCCCTTCCCGCCGGATTCGTGAACAACTATTATTTTATTAAGTCTCTCCGCCGCGTTATCGAACTCGCCCGCCTTCTCGGCCGTGAACAGGACATTCCCGAGCTCGAAAACCTCGCGGACATCCGTCTGAAAGCCACCGGCGGCGCCTATTATAATACCTGGGACTGCAACTTCCTCGCGAACATACAGGGCGCCAACGCCTTCGCGCTTGACATCGGGCTCGGCAACGAAATCACCGCCCGCCACCTTGTAGAATACTACCGCGCGCTCGGGCGATATGATACGGGAATCTGCGGCACCGACGTTCTGACCAAGGTCCTCTTTGATATAGGGGAAGGCGATCTCGCGGTCTCGCTGATGGTTTCCGACGGCGCTTTTGCGACCTGGATGAAGGCCGGGTTCACGACTTTCAGCGAGTACTGGATCAATTCCACGTGCGACAGGTCTCACAGTCATCCCATGTTCGGTTCGGTTATCGCGTACTTCTTTGAGAGGCTGCTGGGGATTACGCAGGCGGCGGATTCGGCAGGCTACAGGAAGCTTGTCATAAAGCCTTTCATTCCGTCCTCCCTCTCGAAGCTTTCCGGTTCGCGCGAACTTCCCTGCGGCAAGGTCTCGGTATCGTACGAAAAGACAGACGGGCGCACGCGCTGCGAAATAGTTCTGCCCGCGGAAAAGCATGCCTTGTTCGTGTTCGGCGGCAATGAATTCGAGCTTTCGCCGGGCGTGAATGTTTTTACGTTCTGACCTGGTTCTGACAGTTTCGACTTTTGTTAACACCGTAAAAAAGATCCGGCTGGCGCGACCGTCAACCGGATTCTTTTTTGTGCTTCCTGTATTCTCTTTTTTTGTCCGTTACCGGTTCACCATTTTACGTTCCAGCGCGAAATATATCTTTCTTTACCGGTGCTCTTCCCGGCCTCACCTTTATTTCCCGCTGTTTTTTCGCCGCCGGCAGCCTCTTCAACGGCCTTTTCCGCCTTCCGTTTTTCCTCTAAAATCCGGTCAAATCCGGCACAGTCTTCGTCAGACAGCGGCAGGTTCACCCACGAGTCCGTCCAAGACGACAGGAACGCCGCGTTCGATATCGAAAGCTCGCGAATTCCTTCGGTTCCCGGCGCAATCAGCGGTGCGTCTTCAAGCACGGCTGCCGCAAAATTCTCAAGAATCAGTTCATGTCCGTCCCGCCCCTGAGGAATTATATACGACGTCTCCGTCATCGGCGGCAGCGCCGCGCCTTTTTCGCACGTAAAGCAGAATTCACGCTCGGGCGTCATCAGACTCGTATACGTAAGCGTGCTCTTTTCAAGAACGATCTTCCCCCGGTCGCCTGAGATCTCAAGCCGGTTCGTTCCCGGCGCCTCCCCCGTGGTCGTGATGAAGACCGCCGTCGCGCCGTTTGCGTATTCCGCGTAAATTGTAGCTTCGTCCTCGACCGCGATCCGGTGGTATTTGCCCTCGCCGCAGAACGCCCTGATCCGCGAAGGAATTCCGAAAAGCCATTGCCACAGATCAATATTATGGGGCGCCTGATTCAGAAGCACGCCGCCGCCTTCGCCGTTCCAGGTCGCGCGCCAGCTTCCGGAATTGTAGTAGCTCTGTGTTCTGTACCAGTTCGTGACGATCCAGACAAGCCGCTTTGGCTCGCCGATTCCGCCCGCCTCGATAATCTCTTTGGCCTTGCGGAAAAGCCCGTCCGTGCGCTGGTTGAACATAATTCCGAACTTCGCGCCCGAAGCCTCCGCGACTTTGTTGAGAAGCTTTACCTCTGAAACGTTTACGCCGGCGGGTTTTTCGCTGAGTGCGTGAATCCCGTTCTTGAGCGCCGTTTCGCAGTAGTGTGGGTGAAAACGGTGCGGCGTCGCGACTATTATAGCGTCGACAAGTCCGCTTTTTATGAGTTCGTCGCCGTCCTCAAAAAACGGCACCGGATATTTTCCGGCAAGAATCCGCCGCTTTTCAGGGTCTATGTCGCAGAGCGCGGCAAGCGTCATGCCTTTTATTCTCCCGTTTGCGATACAGCCGCAATGGGCGGTGCCGATGTTTCCGACTCCGATTATTCCGACCCGAAGTGTTTTCATGAATACGCTCCCTGCCATGCGTTAAGCTTTGCGTAAATGCCGCGGGAAATATTTCCCGGAAATGAATGTTATTCTCCGGAAATGTCCGTTATTTCCCGGAAATGCACATCATTTTCCGCTCTATTTCCCGGAAATACCCGCTTTTTTCCGCGGAAAAACCGCCATATTTCCCGAAAAACCGGATTATTTCCCGGTGTTGTACGTTCCCGAAAGATCCGCCACCGTTCCCGCAACCGGCTCTTTTCTTCTCGAAGTCGCAACCCTCTTCATGAGTTCATCGTAGAAAAGATCCTCGTCAAACGGTATTTCCACGGTTTTTCCAAGCCAGCTCGAGAGGTGCATCGCGTTCGAGATCGTAAGCCCGAAAATGCCCTCTTCACCGCGCGCCACCAGCGGCTCGTCGCGAAGAATCGCCGCCGCGAACCTGTTTAGAACGCCCACGTGCTGAGGCGACTGGCCGTCCGTTTCAACCTCAAAAGTGTTGCCGCGCGGTCCCGCAAACGAAATCTTATTTGTTCTGCTGAACTCGGGCTCGAACATCTCAAGCTCGGTCATATAGAGCTTCCCGTTTTCCGCGAGAAGTTTTCCGCCGTCAAGCGTGATCTCAAAGCGGTTCGTTCCCGGGGCGTCGCCGGTCGTGGTAATAAAGCAGCCTGTAGCGCCGTTCTCGTACTCGACAAAAGCGGTGACGTCGTCCTCGACCTCGATATCGTGCCACTTCCCGTAGTAGAGGTGCGCGGTCACCGTTTTGGGCATGCCGCAGATCCACTGCCACAGGTCAAGGTTGTGCGGGCACTGGTTGAGAAGGACGCCGCCGCCCTCGCCGCTCCAGGTCGCTCTCCAGGCGCCGGAATCATAGTAAGCCTGCGGTCTGTACCAGTTCGTGATGATCCAGTTCGTCCTGCGTATCCTGCCCATTTTGCCGCTCTGCACGATTTCCCGCATTTTCCGGTAAATACAGTCGGTCCTCTGGTTGAACATCATTCCGAACTTCGCTTTGCTGTGCGCCGCCGCTTCGTTCATTGCCCTGACAGCCTTCGTGTAGACGCCTGCCGGCTTCTCGCACATAACGTGAATGTCGCGCTTCAGGCATTCGATAACGTACATCGGGTGGGAATAGTGCGGCACCGCTATAATGCAGGCGTCAATCAGCCCCGAATCAAGCATTTCGATCGCGTTTTCGAAGCACGCAATGTCCGGTCCGGCTTTTTCGCGGGCCCACGCAAGTCTGTCGGGATTGATGTCGCAAACCGCCGTCACTTTTATTTCCGGGCATTTTCCGCCCACAATGTTGGAAAGGTGGCCGCTGCCCATATTTCCGACTCCGATTATTCCCATTCTGACAAATTCCATATTTCCCTCCTGTTGGAAAAACAATGTGATTCACTATATTCTCCGGCATTTTCCGGAAATTCCGCATATTTCCCGGAAAACACGTTTATTTTCCGGAAATATTTCCCGCACTAAAGCGTATTTCCTGCGCTTGCAAAAATCAGTAAAGTCCCCACGCGGCGAGCTGCCTGTAGCTTCTCTTCAGGCACTCGAAAGGATCTTCGCCGTTGCAGTTGTCCTGCTCGACAAGCAGGAATTCCGTTCCCGCATTTTCCGCCTCATAAAGAACGCGCCCGAAATTGATATTTCCCTCGCCGACGACGGCCATCCGCTGGGTTCTTTCCACGCAGGCCATGTCTTTCAGATGAATCGCGGGAACCCTTCCCCTCAGCATCCGGATCCACTGCGCGGGATCTCCGCCGGCGTACTGCACCCAGTAGGTATCGAGCGTGAAGCCCATTTCCGACGGCGCAAAGGCCTCGGCAAGTTTTTCCAGCCCTCTGACGCCTTTTTCGTCGCGTTCAAACTCAAAATGGTGGTTGTGGTACATAAAATAGCACCCTGCCGCCGCAATTGCCTGCGCCGCCGGCCTGAATCCGGCCGCAAAACCGTCGTAATCGAGGCTTCCGTCAGCGGCGGGAGGCATCGAGCCAAGCCCGATAAGACCGCATCCGAACGTTTTATGGTTCTTGATTACGGTGTCCGTGTCGTTTTTGATTGCTCCGGCGGCGGTGTGCGTAATGGCGCACTTGAGCCCGTTTTTTGCGAGTTCGTCGCGAAGCCACTCCGCCTCATACGCGCACGTTCCGCTCACCTGCACGAACTCGTAACCGATGTCGGCAACTTTTTTCAGCGTCTCGGCGAACGACTCCGTGTCTCTGCAGAATTCGCGAACGGTATAAAGCTGCGCTCCTGTTCTCATAAAATCCTCCCCGCTTCACAGTGAAAGCGTCATTTCATATTTATTTTCCGGCATTTCCGGGAAATATCCCGCGCCGGGAATATTTCCCAACATTTCCCGGAAATATCCCTATTCAAGAATATTTCACGCCATTTCCCGGAATTACTCTCTCTTCAAATCAGTTTTTTCAGCGCCCCGCAGGCGGCGTCGAAAGCCTCGTTGGCGGTCGCAAAAGCATTCCCGATCTCGCTCCTTCTGTCCGTTCCGCGCTCGATTTGCTCGAGCCCCTTGAACACGCGAAGATGCGGTTCGACCGTCAGAACACCCTTCCTGTAGCACTTCAAAATCTCTTCAATATGCGCGTCGCCGCGCCCCGCAGGAACGATCTCGCCGCTCACCGAAAGCGCGTCCTTGATGTGCATGTACTCGATGTACGGCTTGAGCAGCGCCGCCGCCCTGACCGTGTCCTCTCCCGCCTGAATGTAATTCGCCGGATCGAAAACCGCTTTCAGTCCCGGAAGCGCCTCGTGAAGGTCGAGACAGTCCGCCGCTCTCTCTCCGTAAATACCTTTTTCGTTTTCGTGGCAGAGAGTAATTCCGGCGCGTCCGGCCTCTTCCAAGAACGCCGAAAGCCGTTCCTTTACCTCTTCAAAAATTGCCTTCTTTTCGGCAAAAAACGGATTTCCCGCAAAGCCTTTTGAAACAGGCGGCGACTCGATTATTTTCCTGTCGACGTAGAAGCTGAACACGCGCATCCGGGTGCACCCCAAAACCGCGCAATTCTCAAGCGCACGTCTGAACTTTTCAAGGTGGGGAGCGAAATCGTCGTGGATTCCGATCTTCCCGAAAGGAGAACCGAGTGACCACACCGAAAGCCCCGCGGCGTCAAGTTTCGCCCTGACTTCGCGCGCCTTTTCGTTCGAAATATCCGCGATGTTCTGCCCGTCGACGCCCCTTATTTCCAGAAAATCGACACTGTTCCTCAAAAGCGCCGCAATCTGTCCGTCAATCGACGGATCCGCTTCGTCGGCAAACGCCGCAAGTCTGTAAACGCTCATAAAACCTCCGGATCAAACTCCCGAATAAGCCGAAAAGCCGCCGTCGATCGGCAGTACCACGCCGGTAACGAACCTCGACGCTTCGTCGTCAAGCAGGAACTTTACCGCCCCGAGCAGCTCCTCCGGCTCCCCGAAACGCTTCATCGGCGTCGCGTTCAGGATCTTTTCCGTCCGCGCAGTCGGATTCCCGTCCGCGTCGAACAAAAGCGAACGGTTCTGGTTGGTCACAAAGAAGCCCGGAGCAATCGCGTTGACCCTGATTCCCGCGCCCGCGAAGTGCACCGCGAGCCACTGCGTCAGGTTCGAAACGCCCGCTTTCGCGCTGGAATAGGCCGGAATTTTCGTGAGCGGCCTGTAAGCGTTCATCGATGAGATGTTCAGAACGACGCCGCCGCGCCCGATCATGTCCTTCGCGAAGACCTGGGTCGGAATCATGACGCCGACGATGTTCAGGTCGAAAACGAAATTGAAGTCCTTTTTATTAAGGTTGAAAAACGTTTTAAAGGACTCTTCTTCCTCGTCCCCGGGCTCGAAAGTCTCGTGAAGCGTCGTGCAGCGGGGGTTGTTCCCGCCCGCACCATTGATCAGAACGTCGCAGCGTCCGAAGCGCTCGTTCACCGCCAGCCTGACATTTTCCAGCATTTCCCGGTCAAGAACGTCCGCCTTGAACGCCTCCGCGCATCCCCCCGCCGCGTTTATCTGCTCCGCGACGAGTTTTGCCGCCTCCTCGTTGATGTCCAGCAGCGCGATTTTGCTTCCGTCTTTCGCGAGTTCTTTTGCGAAGCACGAGCAGAGCACGCCGCCCGCGCCGGTTATTACAATCGTTTTAGCCATAATTCGATAATCCTCCGGATTCGTATTAGTTAATTTGTTTTCTGCACGCCTTCAAACAGCCCATAAAGATACGTCGCCCCGAGTGCCCTGTCGTAAAGCCCGTATCCGCCTTTGCCGGTCTCGCCCCAAATCATTCTGCCGTGATCCGGCCGCACATAGCCGTCAAATCCGCCCTCAACAAGCGCTTTCACGATCGCGTACATGTCAAGCGAACCGCATTCTGTCGGGTGCGCGACCTCGTGAAACTCCCCTTCGCCGGTGATCGCAATGTTCCTGAGGTGCGCAAAATGAATTCTCTTCGCGAATTTACGGGCCATCCGCGGCAGGTCGTTTTCCGGCGAAGCGCCAAGCGACCCGGTGCAGAAAGTGAGTCCGTTTTCCGGCTCGTCGACCGTTTTCAGGAACCGTTCGAGATTATCCTCGTTTGTAATGATGCGCGGAAGCCCGAAAATGCTCCACGGCGGGTCGTCCGGATGGATCGCCATCTTGACGCCGGCTTTTTTCGCGACGGGAATGACTTTCTTGAGGAAACGCCCGATGTTCCGCCAGAGCCCCTCCTCGTTCAGGTCGCCGTAGCGCTCCAGAAGTTTCTTCAGCTCGCTTTTCGTATAGCTCTCGTCCCACCCGGGCAGGCTGAAATCGCTTCCCAGCGGGTCGATCCCGCGCAGCACCTGTTCGTCGTACGCAAGCGAATTCGAGCCGTCCGGCAGCTCGTTCTTGAGATTTGTCCTGAACCAGTCGAAAACCGGCATAAAATTGTAGCAAATGCAGTCCACGCCGGCCTTCCCGAGCCGCCTCACGTTTTCGCAGTACACGTCCGTCAACCGCTCCGCGTCCGGCCCCCAGAGCTTGATTTCCTCGTGAACCGGCACGCTCTCCACGACGTTGAACGCCAGCCCGTGGGAATTCGCGGCGTTCTTGATGGCAAGAATGCTCCCGTTGCTCCAAACTTCACCCGGCGCGACGTCGTACACGGCCGAAACAATTCCCGTCATGCCCGGAATCTGCCTGATCTGATCGAGCGTAACTCTGTCGTTCCCGCCGTACCATCGAAATGTCATTTTCATTGAAATTACCTCCGCTTTATGCGCGGATCAGCGCTTTATTTTTGTACATTATAACCCGAAAACGCGTTTCAGTCAAGAATCGAGCTGCCGTTCCCGGTCCGTTCCGGGTCGTTCAAGTGTCCCCGTTCACGAACGTTCTCCTGCGGCGCAAAATAGTGCTCCTTCGCGTACGCGAACTTCCCGCAGAAACTCTCCACCGTCTGCTTCGCAATCTCGGACCCCGGCATCCACACGTCGAACGCATGAACGTCAGACGGAAATACGTCTACCGAAGCCTCCACGCCGGCAGCTTTCAGTTTTTCCACATAGAGAACCGTCTCTGAATAAAACGGCTCGCCATTCCCGACGAACGTGTAGCAGGGAGGCAGTCCGTGGTAGTCGGTCTGGCGCGAAGGCGACGCATACGGCCCCACTTCACCGTCCGGATTGTCGCGAAGATACAATCTCCAACCGAAATGATTGCGTTTCGTATCCCAAACCTTGCCGTGGTTGTCGCGTGAAGACTCCGTGTCGTTGCTGTCGAGCATCGGGTAAAGCGGCATCTGAAACGCGACGCGCACCTCTTCACGGTCCCGCGCCATCATGCAAACCGCCGCGCAAAGGCCTCCGCCCGCGCTCTCGCCTCCAACCATGATCTGGTCGTCCCGGAACCCTAACTCGCCGCTCTGCGACTTCATCCACCTGAGCACCTCGTAGCAGTCGTTCACCGCCGCCGGATAGGGCTTGTGCACCGACCTGGTGTACCCCGGCGAAACGACCACCGCGCCGAACCGCCTCACGAGATCCGCGGCCCTCGAAACGAGAACCATCTCCTTCATGCCGGTCATGTACCCGCCCCCGTGGATCCACATCACACCTGGAACGTCCTTCACCGGCTCAAGCGGCCTCAGAACGAGCACCGGAATCTTGTGCCCGCCCGCCTTTATTTTGAACTTTTTTACTGTGCAGAAATTCGCAAGCTTCACCTGGCAAAACCCTTTTCCCGAAATGTTCCACGCCGGCCGGTCGCCCGCCCCACGCGTCAAGAACAGTATACCCTCATTTTCGCTTTTCATCAACAACCCGCCGGGATTCTCGACCGCTGCAATTCAGGAAAGTATATTCGTGAACGTTCCCGCCCGCCGTGAATATTCCCGAAAACGCTCCCGCGCCGTCGAAGAATAAAGAAAGACGCCCGGCTCTTTACGAGTCTTGCGTCTCTTTCTGGCTCCCCCTGTTGGACTTGAACCAACGACACACGGATTAACAGTCCGTCGCTCTACCGACTGAGCTAAGGAGGAATAAAAATCCGGCAATGACATATTTTCGCGA
>DBXM01000014.1:11637-11825 GCA_002309655.1 Mageeibacillus sp. UBA1212 | reverse complement strand
CTGTGTGTTTCGCACGAAGGCGACTTTTTGCGAAGCAAAACTGGAGACTGAGTGGAAACACACAGGCTTTATCGCTCGCGACGCCGATGCAAAGCTGCGGCGTCCTACACAAGGTTGCTCACGCAAGTTAGCCGAGTCGCGTATGTCTCGCGCGAAGACGACTTTTAGCGGCCGCACTTTACATTGCG
>DBXM01000014.1:0-11602 GCA_002309655.1 Mageeibacillus sp. UBA1212 | reverse complement strand
CGCCGCCAATGTAAAGCTGCGGCGTTTTGAAGTAAGGAAGCGGTTTGCGTCAGCTAAACTGGAGACTGAGCGGAGACATACGCGGCTCTACTGCGAGAGGGGAGCTCGCGCAAAGCAAGCGGCAGTTAATCTGTCGTTAGACACATTATTCGCTTGAAGTAAAGTTGAAATCAACGAACTAAGTAATATGGATGCTGAAAGCCTGACGCCGCTTGCGTAAAGAGCATTAAATCAGTGCTTCAACGAAAGAGAAGGGGGATAAACAATGAATAAAATCGAATACAAGGGCCCTGAAAGCAAGGACGCGTTTTCTTTCAGACATTACGACAAAAACAGGGTCGTCGGCGGGAAGACCATGGGCGAGCAGCTCCGGTTCGCGATGAGCTGGTGGCACACCGTGAACGCTTCGGGAACGGACATGTTCGGCGGCGACACGATGGACAAGACCTTCGGTCTCAGCGGGCTCGACATGTACAAAGCGAAGGCGGATTTCGCGTTCGACTTCATGCAGAAGCTGGGAATCGACTTCTACTGCTTCCACGACGTGGACGTGGCTCCCGAAGGCGAAACGCTGGCGGAAAGCGTGAAAAACCTTGAAATTATGACGGACTACCTTCTCGAAAAGCAGAAGCAGACCGGAATCAGGCCGCTCTGGGTCACCGCGAACATGTTCGGCGCGAAAAAGTTCATGGCCGGCGCCGCGACGAGTCCCGACGCCGACGTTTTCGCGATCGCAGCCGGCAAGGTCAAGGCAGGCATCGACGCGGCGGTCAAACTCGGCGCAAAGGGCTACGTTTTCTGGGGCGGCCGCGAAGGTTACGACACGCTCCTCAACACCGACGTCGCCCTCGAGCTGGACAATCTGGGCCGCTTCATGAAGATGGCGCGCGACTACGGCCGCTCCCACGGATTTGACGGCGACTTCTACATCGAGCCCAAGCCCAAGGAGCCCACGAAGCACCAGTACGACTTCGACGCCGCCACCTGCGCAAACTTCCTGCGCGCCAACGGCCTCGAAAAGGATTTCAAACTGAACATAGAGGCAAACCACGCGACGCTCGCGGGTCACACGTTCCAGCACGAACTCAGGATGGCGGCGGTGAACGGCCTCTTCGGCAGCATCGACGCGAACCAGGGCGACACGCTTCTCGGCTGGGACACCGACCAGTTCCCGACAAACGTCTACGACACAACTTTCTGCATGTACGAGGTCATCAAGGCGGGCGGCTTCACGAACGGCGGACTCAACTTCGACGCGAAGGCCAGGCGCCAGTCAAACACTCTGGACGACACGCTTCTCTCCTACATCGCGGGAATGGACGCCTTCGCGCTCGGTCTTATCAAGGCCCACCGGATCATCGAAGACGGCCGGGTCGACGCGTTTATTAAGGAACGCTACTCGTCCTACGAAAAGGGCATCGGCAGGCGCATCGTAAGCGGTGAAGAGACGCTGGAATCTCTCGCGGAGTACGCCGCAAGCCTCAGGAACGTCGAAGTCCCGAGCGGCCGGCAGGAATACCTTGAAGCCGTCGTCAACGACATTCTGTTTTCGGGAGAGGAATAATGAAGTACTACATCGGAATCGACCTGGGGACAAGCTCCTGCAAGGGAATAATCGCAGACAGAAACGGAAAGATATACGCGTCGCACACGGTAAAGTACGGCGTCTCGTATCCCGCGCCCGGATATTCCGAGCAGGACCCGGAGGACTGGCTGCGTGCCGCCGTCGAAATTCTTAAAGTCCTGACTAAGGGCAGGGCGGAGGACGTTGCGGGCGTCGCTGTAGCGGGTCAGATGCACGGTCTTGTGATGCTCGACGAAAACGACAAGGTCATCCGTCCCGCGATTCTCTGGAACGACGGCAGAAGCGAAAAAGAGACCGCTTATCTGAACTCTCTCGAAAACCTCGCGGACCTCACCGGCAACGTGGCGTTTGCCGGTTTTACCGCTCCGAAGATCCTCTGGGTGAAAGCGCACGAGCCTGAAAATTTCGCTAAAACAAGGAAAATCTGCCTGCCGAAAGACTACGTCGCATACAAGCTGACCGGAGTGTTTTCGACCGATTATTCCGACGCTGCGGGAATGCTTCTCCTCGACACGAAGGACAAACGCTGGTCGGAGGAGATGTGCGCCATCTGCGGCATCGATAAAGGAATGCTGCCTGATCTTTACGAGAGCTACGAGATAACCGGCAAGCTTAAGAAAGAGTTCGGGCTTCCCAAAGCGTATCTCTGCGCCGGCGCAGGGGACAACGCGGGCGCGGCGGTCGGAACGGACACGCTTCACGAAGGCGACTGCAGCATCTCCCTCGGAACCAGCGGAACGGTATTCCTGCCCTGCGACGCATTCCCGGCCTCTTCGGGCACCGCGCTTCACAACTTCTGCCACGCGAACGGCCGGTTCCACATGATGGGCTGCATTCTCTCCGCCTCAAGCTGCGACGAGTGGTGGACGAAAAGGATCCTCGACACCGGGTTCGACATGTTCACGACCGAGCGGGCGGGAAGGACCGGCGTGTATTTTCTGCCTTACCTTATGGGCGAACGCTGCCCCCACAACGACGTGAACGCACGCGGGGCCTTCATCGGTCTCACGCCTTCCACCACCCGTGAAGACATGTGCCTGGCGCTCTGCGAGGGCGTGGCGTACGCTCTCAGGGACTGCGTCGAGGCGGCCGGCGTTAAGATCACCGAAGCGACACTTTCGGGCGGCGCGGCGAAAAGCCCGCTGTGGCAGACCGTTGTCGCGAACGTTCTCGGCGCCGACATTTACGTGACCGAGACGGAGCAGGGGCCTTCTTTCGGTGCGGCGCTGCTGGCAATGACAGGATGCGGGGAATACGCTTCCGTGGAAGAGGCCGCCGGCGCAACAGTCAGGAAACGGCTCGCGGTAAAACACGACCCGACGGCGGCGGCTTTATACAATAAAGGGTATGAATCTTATAAAAAGCTCTATCCGGCACTCAAGGAGTTTTTCCGCGCCGAAAGGGCAGCCAACGCATAAATTTCCAACTATCAAACAGGCGGTTTCTTCATTATGATCGCGCGCAGAATCATCACAATCGTTTTATTCTTAATATTCATTCTAATTCTCGAACTGAACTCCAACACCGTGTGGGGGTTCGTGCTTCTGGCGCTTTCAACCGCCGGCTTTTTCGCGCTTTTCGAGACGCGAATTCTTGACGGGAAGCCGCTTTTGAAGGTCGCGGCGTGGTTTGGTTATCTGGTGGTTTTCGTCGGAATCCTGTTTCTGACCTATCCGCCGGTAAAGAGAGTTCCCGCCTATCTTTCGGGAAAAACCGTCGAAACCGAAGTGGTGAAGCTTCGCGACGGCGACGTCACAGGCATTCTCGACGAATCGATCGGAGTCGAGCTCTACGCCGGAATTCCGTACGCCGCGCCGCCTGTTGGAGACCTTCGCTGGAAGGAACCGCAGGACCCGGAGCCCTGGGAATGCATTCTCAAGGCGGACACCTTCGCGCCGATGGCGATGCAGCCCCGCAACGTTCCGGTCTACTATTCGCTGGCGCAGATCATCGGCTACCACGACTACAGATGGTTCGATTTCTCCGACAACTACCGGCCAGAGGTCAGCGAGGACGCCCTCTACGTGAATGTCTGGAAGCCTGCAGGGAAGGCGGAAGAGCCGCTTCCGGTGCTCGTTTATATTCACGGCGGCTCACTTCAGACCGGCCAGCCCTGGTACGAAGACTACAGCGGCATGAACCTCGCCCGCGAAGGCGTGATCGTCGTCAACATGGGCTACAGACTTGGCGTTTTCGGTTTCCTGGCGCTTGACGAACTCGCTGCCGAATCGCCGTCCGGCACCACCGGGAACTACGGCCTTCTCGACCAGATCAAGGCGCTGGAATGGGTCCGCGACAATATCGAAGCGTTCGGCGGCGACCCGGGGAACGTAACGCTCGCCGGTGAATCGGCCGGATCCGCATGCGTCAGCGCGCTCTGCACCTCGCCTCTGGCCAAAGGTCTTTTCAGAAGAGTGGTCATGGAAAGTTCCACCGTCGCCTCCGAAGAACCGCCGCATTCCTACCGTTCTTTGGAGGACGCGCTGAACTCAGGTCTAACAGTCAAAGAACGCGCCGGCGCCTCCACGCTCGAAGAACTCCGCTCGATTCCCGCGGACAGGCTTGTGGACTTCGCGAACACAGAGCACCACATCACTGTCGACGGCCATGTCCTTCTCGAAGACCCGTATATTTCCTATAACAACGGAATTTTCAACGAAGAGGCCGCGCTGCACGGCTTCAACAAAGAAGAAAGCGCCGCGTTCATAATGTTCACGAAAACGACACTGAAAAACTATGAGCAGAAGGTACGCGCGTTTTTCAAGGAATACGCAGATGAGGTGCTCGAAGCCTATCCGGCCTCGAATGACGCAGAAGCTTCAGAGTACTGGGCGGAGATCTACGGCGCGGTGTTTTTCGACTACCCGCACTATGTATACAACCGCCTCGCGGTCAAGAACGGCATCCCGTCGTACGAGTATTACTTCACCAAGGACAACGGCCGCCTCGGCTGCTGGCACAGCGGGGAAGAGGTCTACCTTTACGGAAACATCCCCGCGAAATCGAAGCTCTACGACGCGGACGACCGAAGTCTGATGAACGTCTTCAGCGGCTATCTTCTTAATTTCGTCAAGACAGGCGATCCGAACGGGGAAGGGCTGCCGGCGTTCGAGCCGAACACCAACAACGTAACTCTTATGGAACTTGGCGAGAATGTCGGGCCTGTAAACGAAAAGGATCGCAAGCTGAAACTGTATGACATTCTTGACAAAATGAACTCGCAAAATGAATAAAAAAGATGCCGGAACGGCAGATTCCAGCCCCTTGAATGTGGTGTGCGGTCGTTTTAGATCGGCTTGGGATAAAAGCCGGGCTTTCAGCGTTTTTTCTGCTTTTCCGATAGTACTGCACGACCCTAAAAGATCGGTACATACGGCCTTAAAAATCGGATCATTTTTCCATTCTATTTAAAGCAATTTCAAACTTAGATTTTTGATCACATAAAATCGCTTAAGATCTTCTTTTGCCGGTTGCGAAACGCGAATATTCGTATTATATACTTTACCATTGTACTCTACTTTCAAAATTTTCGCTACCTTTTTCATTTTTGAAATTATATCGTGTGAAGTGAAAAGTTAACTTCCACTTCACTATTTATTAGTTTTATGTTTTTTATCTTGACAAAGCCCAATCAGGTATCATATAATAAATAATACAGTTATTACGGTATAAGGCTGTTGAAAAACAAGCCGCGTACCAAAAACAACAAAATCAAAATCTCCGAAAGTATAGCAGGAGATAAAGGAGGAAACACCATGAAAAAAGTTATAGTAATGCTACTTGCTGCCGTACTCGTATTGTCGCTGGCGGCCTGCGCACCGTCTGCACCGCTTAAAGACGATACTCACGAGCTGTGGGTAGCACACGGTCAGTATCTGCTCGCCGACGGCACGCAGAACAGCTGGGACGGCAAAGACTCGTCGCTTTATGAAGCGTCCGCTCTGAAAGCCATCTCTCTGAAAGACGTAAAGGACATCAGCGAAGAGCTGTACAACACCCTTTCCGCAAAGAGTGTAAAATACCTTTACACGATCGACCTGATATTCGGTACCAACGATGCGGGCTGGAACACCAACTGCATCAAGGACGGCGTCGTTTACAAGGCGAACGGCTCCTATGCGTTCAAGATAGCGCAGTGCAACTCCGAAGTCGACGGCGATACGAAGGTATACGCCGAAGAACAGTGGATCTCCGACCCGAAGACCGCTAACGTCGAGTCTCTGACTCCGAAAACCGTGTTCTACCCCGTATGGCAGGAAGCGGCGGATGAGAACGGCTTCAGCTGGGCTTCCAACCCCGTCGTCATCGGCGGCGCAGGTCTTTACACTCTCGTTATAGCTCAGTACACGACCGTTTCCGCAGCGGGTCAACCCGGCTACGGCGTAGGTCTTGTCCTCAAGGAAGCAAAAGAAGGCATCGAATATACTGTAGTGCCGAAAGATCATACCTACGGCATAGTCGGCAGTTTCGCCTCCAGCGACTGGGGCAACGCGGGCGCCGATGTCCAGATGACCGCTTCCGGTGAAAACACCTGGGTCGGTGAAGTCGAGCTCAAAGCTGGCGAAGAGTTCAAAGTCAGAGTCGACAACGACTGGGCAGTCAATTACGGTCCCGCGGAAGGCGGCAACTTCAAGGCTGAAGCGGACGGCACGTACGTCGTGACGCTCACTATCGCCTCGGACGGAACCGGCACCGTCACTTTCGCACTTAAGTAAGAATCTATTGTATCAGCAAGGGGGCTTTATGTTAAAAAGCCTCCTTGTTTTACTATAATCAGAGGGGACGTCCATATGAAACTGAAAAAAATGCTCTGCGCGGTCCTTTGCGCGGTGATGATTACAGCTTTGTTTTCGTGTAAAGCAAAGCTGCCCGTATTCGAGGATTTTCAGGACGAATATACGGACGCTCTTCCGGAGCGCGCGGAGGACGGTCTGACGCTGCACTGCTTCAACTGGACTTACGCGCAGATAACGTCGAATCTGCAGAGTATAAAAAACGCGGGCTTCAAAAACGTTCTGACAATGCCGGTCCAGCAGCCGAAGAGCGGCGGCGCGTCCTGGTGGGCTTTCTATCAGCCGCTCAGCATGTCGATCGGCGACAGCTCTTGTCTCGGTACGAAACAGGAGCTGAAAGAGCTTTGCGACAAGGCAGAAGAGCTCGGCATCTGCGTCCTTGCCGACATAGTGGCGAACCACATGGCGACAACTGACGACGAGGGGAAGGAGCAGGACGGCACGCCGACGGTATCACCCCAGGTCGGAGCGTACGAGCCGGTGCTTTACAACAACAGGAACAGCGACACCGACGGCAACGGTATCACGTTCCACCACAATAAAAACGCGTCGGGATCGGGATCCGATACGCAGTATTACGCGTACGGCAACCTGCCCGACCTGAACACATCCAACAAATACGTACAGCAAAGGGTACTGAGCCTTTTGAAGGAGTGCGTCGACGTCGGCATAGACGGCTTCCGGTTCGACGCCGCGAAGCATATAGAAACGTCGAAAGACCCCGATTACCCCAGTGATTTCTGGGAGAACACGCTGTCTGAAGCGAAAAAATACTACAAAGAGAAAACCGGAAAAGATCTTTACGTTTACGGGGAGATATTGAACGCCCCCACGGCAAGAGATCTTTCATACTATACAGGATACATGAGGATTACGGATGACGGTTTCGGCGACCAGCTGAACAATGCGCTCGTCCGCAAAGATCCGGAATACGTGCTCAACGCGACGCTGAAATCGTCCGTTCCCGGCGATCTCATCGCATGGGTCGAAAGCCACGACGAATACGTCACGAGCAAGACTCACTTCACCGACGGCAGAGTGGCGAAGCTGTGGTCGCTTATCGCCGTGAAGAAAGATCTCGGCGGGCTGTACCTCGCAAGACCTTCGGACGAGCTGACCGTTGGTGTGATAGGCTCCTACGCCTTCGAGAGCGAGAGCGTCGCCGTAAGCAACCGTTTTCACAACAGATTTTACGACGCCGAAACTTACGAGTCGGCGGACGGCAGCTGCTACGTTAACGAAAAAATCAAGGAAGGCGATCAGGGAGCTCTTCTGCTGTTCCTCGGTACGGTCGACACCGAAAAGACCGTGACCGTCGCCGTCCCGCATCTTGAAGACGGCAATTACTATGACTCTCTGACCGGGAACAAAGCCGTCGTATCCGATCACAAGGCGCATATAAAGCTCGGCGCGAACGGTCTGGCGATCCTCACCCGGTCGAAGGACCTTCATCCTCAGCTTGAAATATCCGACCGCGACTGTTCTTTCGCCGGCGACAAAACCGTCACCGTCAGCGTGAAAAACGCGACGGAGGCGTATTACGGATTCGGCGACGAAGACGTGACCGCACCGATCGGCGATCAGGCGGTCATATCGCTGAAAGACCACGTCGCGGACGGCGTGTGCGTCCTGCGCCTGCATCTGAAAAACGGAAACAACGTTTACGACCGCACGTTTACTTATAAACAGGTAGAGCTTACCGGCGACAAATTCAACGTGATAAACCTTGACGGCAAATATCTTGACGGAAGTTATGAACTTTATATCTGGAGTTGGTCGCCGGGGCGCTGGAGCAAGGACTATACGATTGAGGACGGCGTGTTGCTCGTCGATACGACCGACATGGCGGGCTTCCTGCTCGGTGTGTTCGAGCCGGGATACGTCATAATAGACGTGAACAACTGGGATTCGAACGTTTTGAAACAAAGCACCGACATCAAGGGTGATACTCTGAAAGAGGGCTTTGTCGATATGTCAGGATTTTAATAAGGAAAAAGAAAATGAAAGCTAAAAAAACGACAATTGTTTTACTGTGCTGCCTGCTCGTCCTGACGGCTCTTCTTGGCGGATGCAAAGGCTTGGGCGAAGGACCGGATGACGTACCGATTAAACTTATTCCCGCGGGCGACGTGATAAGCAAATACACAAAGGATGACACGGATTACGCTTCTCTTCCCGCCGAGGCGACGAAGATAATCAGGCTCCATTATAGAAGGAACGACGACACGAACAACGACAGAGCCTGCTACCAGGCATGGAACGTCTGGGCGTGGGATATGACGAACGGCGGCAACGGCGCCGCATACGAGTTCACGGGCTACGACGATTACGGAGTATACGCCGATCTTGACCTGAAAGTCATAGCCGACGGGAAGCCGATAGACAAGCTCGGTTTCATCGTGCGCACGGACACGTGGTCAAAGGACCCGGACGGCGACCGCTCGATCGACATTAAAGAGACTTCGCCCGGCGGTCTTCAGGAGGTATTCGTCCGCACCGCGGAGTCCACGGTGTTCGACAACCGGGACAACGCCTGCAAATCGATCGTCAGCTACGCGATGCTTAAAAACTCGAACGCGATAAACGTGTATTTCAAGCCGTTATCAAACGATTTCAAATCGTATAAAGCCAGATTTTCAATGACTGTGAACGGCAAAGAATACACGAAATTCTCAATGGGAGAATACGACTCCTCACTTAAAAAGACCGAGCTTATATTGTCGGACGATATCGACATTTCCGACGTTGTGACGGTCAGCTACCGTTTCGATCCCACCTGGATAAACGAAGTTGAGCTTATGTTCACTAACTACTACGACACAGAAGAATTCGAACAGAAATACGCCTACGAAGGCGACGATCTCGGCGCGACGTTCGACAATGAAGCAAACGTTTCAAAAACCACTTTCAAGGTCTGGGCGCCGACAAGCACGAAAATGGTGCTCAATCTCTATAACACAGGCGATTACACTGTGGAGAAGACCCCCTATGCAACGTACGATATGAGCAAGGGCGACAAGGGCGTGTTCTCGTACACCGTAGATGAAGACCTTGACGGCAAGTATTATACTTACACCGTGACGAACAGCAAGGGCACGAACGAGGTCGTCGACCCGTACGCAAAAAGCGCGGGCATAAACGGCAGACGCGGCATGGTCGTCAACTTCACGAAGCTCAATTCCGGGCTTGATGGCTGGGCGGCGGATAAACAGCCGTTCGATGGAAACAACGTCGACGCCTGCATCTACGAGATACACGTGCGCGATATGACGATAAGCCCGACGAGCGGCGTGTTGGAGCGGAACAGAGGTAAATTCTTAGGTCTTGCCGAGACGGGCACAACGTACACCGAAAACGGCGTGACGGTGTCCACCGGTCTCGATCATCTGAAAGAGCTCGGAATAACTCACGTACAGATACAGCCGTTCTACGATTTCGTATCGGTCGACGAGATGAAGACGACGACCGCGATGTCGGAGGACAATTATAACTGGGGCTACGATCCGTTGAACTACAACGTGCTCGAGGGCAGCTACTCCACCGACCCGTACGACGGTTACAACAGGATAAAAGAATTCAAGACGATGGTGATGGCGATGCACAACGCCGGCATTTCGATAAACATGGACGTCGTTTACAACCACACAGGCCCGTCTGAGAATTCCAACTTCAATCTGCTTGTGCCGTATTACTATTACCGCACCAAAGCGAACGGAACGTTCTACAACGGCTCCGGCTGCGGCAACGAGCTCGCGTCCGAGCGATTCATGGTCAACAAGTTCTTTAGAGATTCGTGCAGGTTCTGGGTCGAAGAATATCACCTCTCCGGCTTTAGATTCGACCTTATGGGGCTTATCGACAACCAGACGATGATAGATATATATAAAGACTGCTCCGCTATATATCCGAGCGTGATGATCTACGGCGAGCCGTGGGCGGGCGGATCGACGGAGCTGCGATCCGGGACGAGCGAAAACAAGCTCAAAGAGCAGATGACCGTTCAGGAATCGCTCGCGCAGGATTATTTCTCCGGCTCCGGCGTTCTCGTCGGCGCGTTCAACGACGTTATCAGGAACGCGATCCGCGGTGAAAACAATCCGAGCAGAGGCTACGTTCAGGGCGACACGACGAACGCTTCGATCATCGCCATGTGCCTTGAAGGCAGATTCTCAAAGGGAACGATAAAAACGGAAGCGATAGATCCGGATCTGGTCATAAACTACGCATCCTGCCACGACAATTATACGTTATACGATCAGCTTATTCAGACAATGAGCGAGGATAAGCTACCCGCGGCGTACACACAGGCGGATTCGATCGTGTTCCTCTCTGAGGGCGTGCCGTTCATCCAGGAGGGCGAGGACTTCATGAGAAGCAAATACAACGCCTCAACCGGCAAATACGACGGCAACTCCTATATCTCGGGCGACTACGTCAACGCGATGGATTATTCTCTTAAAATCAAGCACCTCGACACGTTCAACAAGATCAAAGAGCTTATCGGCCTGAGAAAATCCGAGGCGGCGCTGCGCCTGTCCTCAAGGGACGAGATAAAGGGAAGCGTGAACGGCGTCGGCTTCGACGGCGGCAACGTCAGATTCACTGTCGGCGATCTTCGTGTGATCCATTCCGTGAACGGCGGAAAATTCGATCTGGACGGAAAATACGCGATCGTTTATTCAAACGTTCGCGCTGAATACGGAGATGTCGCGGACGAGATAACGCTTCAGAACAATGAATCCGTCGTTTTGAAAAAGGCTGGCTGATATGTTCAGAAAAGGGCAGGTAAGCACAGAAGTCGACAAAGGGCCGTTCATATTCACGCTGTCCGCGCTTATAGCCGGGCTGACCATAACAGTGCTGATTTTCGTGCTCGGGCGAGGGAACGGTTTCGCGGTCTTTGCGGGCATCCTCTTCACTGTCGTGACGGCGGCAGCGGCGGCGGTTCTGTTCGCGCTTCTGACGGATCGGGCGTATATCGACGGCGGCGTGCTTTACATGTCTTATCTGTTCAAGAAAAAGGCGATAAAGATAGAAGATATTGGCAGAATAGAACTGAAAGACGACGTATATCACGTGTACGACAAGAAAAACGTAGAGGCCGGCACGATAAACGCAAAGCTGACCTCGATAGGCGACGTTATATTCGCGCTTAACAAAAAAGGCGTAGATTTTACATAAACACAATTTCATTAATTTATTGTTTGGAGGACAATATGGCAAA
>DBXM01000035.1 GCA_002309655.1 Mageeibacillus sp. UBA1212 | reverse complement strand
GTAGCCTTACGAACAGAAACCCAATACTAAGGCGTATACGGCGGATAAGTGGGCTTTGAGTCACGAAGTCCAAAAGGCAACCGTAACCCGTATGCGTAAATTGGGAAGGTAGACGAGGAAAGACCGATGACTTATCCCGTGAGGTCTCACGAGCGGAGGAGTCCGTAGTAACAACGAATCGTGAGAAGTCAGCCAAGGCCGTAGTAGCGAAGAAGTTCCGTAACAGGAACGGAGCGAAGGGCCGAACAACTCAAGCAGTCAAATAGAAATCTGTATGTGAACTTTCAAAACCGACGAGAATCGCGAGTGAAGACGTAACGGAGCGGACGATTCATAAGGAGATAGGCTAAAGGAAGCGAAAGCAGAGGACGGAAAGGAGACACCAAATGTCGCAACTCTTAGAGGAAATACTCAGCAGAGACAATATGATGCTTGCGTACCAAAGGGTAAAAGCCAATAAAGGCGCAAGCGGAATAGACGGGATAACAACCGACCAAATCGATGAATATCTCAAAATCAACTGGGTAGAGATACGGGACAAGATACGGAAACGGAAATACCAACCGCAACCTGTCAGAAGGGTGGAGATACCGAAGCCCAACGGCGGAGTCAGAAACCTTGGAATACCGACCGTCATAGACCGTATAATCGAGCAAGCAATAGCACAAGTACTGACGCCGATTGCAGAACCGCATTTCAGCGAAAACAGCTACGGGTTCAGACCGGGACGAAGGGCTCAACAAGCAGTCATTAAACTGCTTGAATACCTGAACGACGGATACGAGTACATTGTGGACATCGACCTTGAAAAGTTTTTCGACAATGTTCCACAGGACAAGCTAATGACGCTTGTGGGGAAACTCATACATGACCCAGACACAGAGTCGCTTATCAGTAAATACCTGAAAGCGGGTGTAATGGTTGGCGGACAGTATGAGAAAACAGAGAAAGGAACGCCGCAAGGCGGAAACCTTTCCCCGCTGTTGTCTAACATTATGCTGAACGAACTGGACAAGGAACTGGAAGCGAGAAAACTCCGTTTCGTGAGATATGCGGATGACTGTGTAATAACGGTGGGCAGTAGTGCAGCCGCAAACAGGGTGATGCATACCATAACGGACTGGATTGAAAGGAAACTTGGGCTAAAGGTCAACATGACCAAGACGAAAGTCACAAGGCCGAGCGGACTGAAATATCTCGGATTTGGGTTCTGGAAGGACAGTAAGGACGGCAAATGGAAGGCAAGGCCGCATCAGGATTCAGTCTCAAAATTCAAGAGGAAACTTAAAGAACTGACCAAAAGAAGTTGGCCTATTCCGATGGATTTGAGAATACAGAAACTAAATGAAGTCATCCGAGGGTGGATTAACTACTTCAAAATCGGAGGTATGAAACAGAAGCTCAAAGTGATAGACGAACGGCTACGAACGCGTATGAGAATAGTCATATGGAAACAATGGAAAACGGGAGAGAATCGATATTGGGGATTGCGAAAGCTCGGGGCACCGGAGTGGATGGCAAGGCAATCGGCAGGATTTGGAGACCACTATCAAGCGGTAGCCAAAACAACGGGATTGCACCTCATCAACAAAGAAATCCTCGCAAAACGAGGACTTCTAAGCTGTTTGGATTATTACTTGAGTTGAACCGCCGTATGCCGAACGGCACGTACGGTGGTGTGAGAGGGGCTACTCGTTAGCCCCTACTCGATTACTACAAGGCGCCGCGGAAGCGGGAGAAATCTAAAATGTGAAAGAAGGGTCTTTTATTTGCGGCGGCGATGTGGTAAAATAACTTATGGTTTAAAAAGATGGTTCGCCGGCCGGTTTGCGTTATTTTGTGTTGCGGCGGGGGCATTCCCCGGGGTGCATACGGACGCGCTGACATGCGGGTTCCCGGTGAAAAATCGTATCGCATTTTAAAGGAGATATGACATGAGTACAATGTATGAATTGGCAAAGAAAAAGTATGCTTCGTTCGGCGTCGACACCGATGCCGCGATCGAACAGCTTAAGACGATTCCGGTCTCGCTTCACTGCTGGCAGGGCGACGACGTAACGGGATTCGACCACGACGGTCCGCTCACCGGCGGCATTCAGACCACCGGCAACTACCCCGGTAAGGCGCGCACCCCCGAAGAGCTCATGGCGGACATCGACAAGGTCATGTCGCTGGTTCCAGGCAAGGTTAAGCTCAACCTTCACGCGTGCTATGCGATTTTCGAACCCGGCGAGTTCGTTGACAGAGACAAGCTCGAGCCGAAGCACTTCGAGAAGTGGGTCAAATTCGCGAAGGAGAGGAATATCGGCATCGACTTCAACCCGACGTACTTCTCGCACCCGAAGGTCAAGAACGGCCTCACACTTTCCAGCCCGGATCCCGAGACGAGGAAGTTCTGGATCGAGCACGGCAAGGCCTGCATCAGGATTTCCGAGTACTTCGCGAAGGAGACAGGCGTTCCCTGCGTCATGAACATCTGGACCGGCGACGGCTTCAAGGACATTCCCGCCGACAGAATGGGCCCCAGAATGCGCTACAAAGAGTCGATCGAAGAGATCCTCAAGCAGCCTTTCGACAAGAACCTCGTAAAGGTCACCGTTGAGTCGAAGGTTTTCGGAATCGGTGTGGAGTCCTACACGACAGGTTCGGCTGAGTTCACACTTTCGTTCGCGGCTTCCCACGACGGCGTGCTCCCGCTTATGGACAACGGACACTACCACCCGACAGAGGTCGTCTCCGACAAGATCCCGGCGCTCCTCTGCTTCTACCCCGAGATCGCGCTCCACATCACCCGCGGCGTGCGCTGGGACTCCGACCACGTTCTGCTCTTCGACGACGAGACCAAAGAGATGGCCAAGGAGATCGTCCGCTGCAACGCGCTTGACAGAGTTTTCATGGCTCTCGACTACTTCGACGCGAGCATTAACAGAATTTCGGCGTGGACGGTTGGCTTCCGCAGCTGGCAGAAGGCGCTTCTCTCCGCGCTCTGCACGCCCAACGAGTACCTGAAGGGACTCCAGGACAACGCTGAGTTCACGAAGCTCATGGTTATGCAGGAAGAAATCAAGACGCTGCCTTTCGGCGAGGTCTGGGCCGAGTACCTCAGACGCAGCGGCATCGCCGACGACGCTTCGTGGTTTGAGGAGATCGAGAAGTACGAAAAAGAGGTTCTCAGCAAGAGAGCGTAAATTGAAATTTGCCTGAAAGTAGGCGGAAATTAATAACTGCCCGGCGCGGCTCGCGATGGTCTTAAGGCTGTCCTGTTGCGTCAGGCAGTTTTTTGAACTTAAGCGGCGCGGCGAGAGAAGGCTGGCGCAGGAATCCGGAAACGGCAAGCTGTAAACAGGGAAGCCGAAGCGCGAAGGAAGGGTCTGGAATGTACATTCGAAAAGCTACCGAAAACGATATCCTGCGGCAGAACGTGATTTTCGCGAAGGCGAGAGCGTTCATGGCGGAGCAGGGGAACCCGGACCAGTGGGGACCTGACGGATGGCCGCCCGGGAGCGTCATCCGCGACGACGTCCTGAACGGAAAAAGCTACGTTGCGGTAGATGATGACGGAACCGTGTGCGGAACGTTTTATTTTGACTTCGGCGATGAGCCCGAATCCGCCTACAAAGAGCTTTCGGGAGGAGAGTGGCTTTTGGACGCGCCTTACGGGGTGGTTCACAGGATAGCCGCTGACCCGCCGGGGAAAGGCACCGGGGAATTCTGCCTCAGGTGGGCGATAGCTCAATCGAACGGGCATCTCAAGATAGACACTCACCCCGCCAACAGGCCGATGCGCGCGCTCCTCACAAAAACAGGCTTTTCGGAGCGCGGGACCGTTATGATCGGCGGCACGAAAAAGAGGATCGCATTCGAGTTTGCGGAAGAGTTCCCGTCCGGGGTCGCCGGTGAGGTCGCGCGCGAAGGTTGAAAAAAGCCCTTGACTGTGCTACATTATACGCATGCGAGCGCCGGCATACAAAAAGCGGCGCAACGCGGAGGCGGAAAGTAAATTGGAAAAAAAGAAGCTGCATCTTGTGCCGGTCATCATTCTTGCCGTTTTCGAGGCGATAGCGGTGACGCTGTGGCTGACAAAACACAATATATTCTATCTGTTCAATTTCAGCTACATCGGAATTTCGCTCGCGCTTGGAATCTTCCTTTTCGAGAGGAAATACAAGCACGCGCGGAGGGTCGTGCAGCTTCTGATCGGGCTTTACATGCTCGTCTACCTCGGCCTGATCTCGCGCGAGAACATGCAGATCGAGGGCTTCTGGTACTATTTGTTTAACGGGGTTTTCGAGGCGGCGACGATCCACTACGCGGTGGCGAAAATTTTCGGGCCGCTGCTGTTCGGCAGGGGCTGGTGCGGCTACGCGTGCTGGACCGCGATGGTTCTCGATTTTCTGCCGTACAAGACTCCGCTCCGCCCGCGGAAAAACATAGGGTGGATAAGGTACGTGACGTTCGCGGCATCGCTCGTTTTCGTGTCCGCGCTTTTCCTCGCCGGCGTCGAAAACATGGAACGGATCATGTTCATATCGTTCATCGCCGGGAACGTCATCTATTACGGGGCCGGCATCGGACTGGCGTTCGCGTTTAAGGACAACAGGGCTTTTTGCAAGTACGTCTGCCCGGTCACCGTTTTTCTGAAGCCGGCGAGCTACTTTTCGCTTTTCAGGATCAAGTGCGACAAGGACAAGTGCGTGAACTGCGGAAAGTGCAAAAAGGTCTGCCCGATGGACGTGGACGTGACCGACAATTCGAGAAAGCGCAAAAACGGGACCGAGTGCATTTTGTGCATGGAGTGCGTGAAAAACTGCCCGAAAAAGGCGCTTTAAAAAGCACTATAAATAGGTAAAAATCGCTTTATAAACCACAGTACCGCCGTAAAAACGAAAAACCTTTAAAGGAAGGGAAAAAAGTTATGAAGGACCCCGCGATTCGCAGCAACCGCATACAGTGCCTTTTCGCGCTTATCGGCGCGAGCATCGTTGCTGTCTGCGTCATAATCGGCGTGACGATGAACCTCGTGACGATCTACGACGAGAATTTCGACCACATGGGAATCAGAACGTTCTGTATGTTCACGGTCAACTCCAACATTCTCGCCGGCCTGTCCATGATGCTCTGCCTGCCGTACACGATCGACGGCCTGCGCACCGGGAACTACCACCTTCCCGACTGGGTGGTCATCATGATGCACGTCACCGTTTCAGCCGTCGCTCTGACGTTTCTGGTGTCGCTCTGCATTCTGGCGCCGGTCAAGGGCTTTTACCTGATCTTTTCCGGTTCGCGCTTCTTCCTGCACGGCGTGTGTCCCGTGCTCTCGATTGTGACGTTCTGCTGCTTCATCAACAGCCACCTTGTGCGTTTCAGGGAGGCGGCGCTCGGTCTGGTGCCGGTGCTGCTCTACGGAATAGTGTACGTCATCATGGTCGTTTTTATCGGCGAGGAGCACGGCGGCTGGAACGACTTTTACGGCTTCGTGACGCGGGTTCCGTTCTGGGTGTCGCTGCCGGTGATCTTGATTTCCGCGACGGGAATAGTCCTCCTTCTGAGGCTCGGGCACAACGCCTGCTGTCTCTACAGGCGCAAAAAGGATTCCGAACTCTACAAGGCGGCGTACGGCGGCTCCGACCTGAGAAAGGTGATAGCGGAGATGGCCAGGTCGCAGAAAAGGGAAATGAAGCAGAAAAATCCGACCGTTCCGGTGCAGATGATCGGCTATATGATCGAAAACAGCGGTTCCGACCTCGACCCGGACGAAGGCGCGCGAATCTACTTCGAGGAGTGGATGAAGGCGTAAAGAGCGTGCCTGAAGACCCGCCTCGGAACAAGCGGTATAAAGCGGAATAGAATAATAAGAAAGAAGGCTGTTTTCGCGCGCGAAACGTTTTAAAACGCTTGTAACACGCGGCAACAGGTGGTATAATGTTCGAAGATGAAGGCGTTATTTGCCGTTAACATTAAAACCGGAGGTTTTTTATGAAAAAATTTATTGCTTTAACAGTAGTCGCGATTCTCACCATCGCTCTCTGCATCAGCGCAAGCGCGAAGCATTCTTTTGACAGACTTTATCTGAACGAGAACACTCTCGCCGCAGGCGCGGGCATTGCCGCGACGCAGGTCGACGAGGAAACAGGCATTGTTTACTACGACGTTGAAATGCAGCCCGGAGACATGCTCTACATGCTCGGCTGGGTCGTTGACGCTGTAGGCGAAGAGAACATGACCGAAGTGTATTACAAGATTGACGGCGCCGCCAAGACATGTGCCGACAACTACAGAGACAGAAGCGACGTTGCAGACGCGTTCAAACTCGACGTTGCACGCGGAACTCACGCAGGTGTAGGTCAGGACGACAACGCTTTCGCGTTCACCGGACTTGATCAGCTCGGCGACGGCACCTACCTTATGGAAGTTTTCGCGAAGTTCACCGACGGCTCTGAGGAGCAGCTCGCTGAGATCAACCTCAAGGTTGGCACCGGCGTTAAGCCCGAGCAGCCTTCCACCGAAGGCGGTCTCCGCGATTTCGCGGCTGACAAGGGCGACCACATGTCCTACGACCAGATCCTCGTCAACGGCGCTGAAGTCGCCAACGGCAACGACGCCGTTATCGCGAAGAAAGCCCTTATCGACGGCTCCGACGGATCGATCACCACTGTTGCCATGCACGGCTGGTACGGCAACGACAACTCTAAGATCGTTTCCTACGGCTACATCATCGACGGCGGCGAGCCTGTTTACGGAGACTTTGCCGTTGCTTGCGAGCCTGAGGTTAACAACGCTGGCGGCGAGAGCAGATTTACGATCACCATCGACGTTACCGGACTCAAGGACGGCAAGGATCACAAGATCCAGGCAGTTGCCAAGATGGACAACGGCGACATCGTCAAGCTGAACAGATTCGAGGGCGAAAAGGACAGAGACGCTTACGTCAACTACAGAGCACAGCTGGTCGAAGATCAGAATCCGCCTACGCCGGTAACCGGTGACGCGACCGTTGCTCTCATCTCGATCGTTGCGGTTATCTCCCTCGCTGCGGTAGTTGTTTTCCGCAAGAGAGTTTTCTGATTAACCTTTTAAAATACTGCCGGCCGGCTGTGAATGCAGGCTGACGCATAACCGGAAACCGGAAAGAAACGCACCGTACTTCGGACGTTTTCCTTCCGGTTTTCGCATATATTGCAGGGACGTGCCGCGCGGGCGCTGTTTTTGCCTTAAAATAAAGAAAAAGTGAAAGCGGGCGGTCTGTGGTATTTTCGAAAAAACGGCGAAAAAAACGGCCGGGAGGCGTAAAAAAACGCTTTACAAACATGCGCGGAGATGTTATAATCCACTTTAACCGTGCCTTTGCAACGGGAGACTCCTTTGACCCTCGCAAAGACACCGGCGATTACCGATAAAAAGGAGAAATTATCATGACAAAGGAAAGAAAACAGGAAATTATCAAAGAGTACGGACTCAAAGAGGGCGACACCGGTTCCCCTGAAGTCCAGGTCGCTATTCTCACCGAGAGAATCAACGACCTCAACGAGCATCTCAAGACGCACAAGAACGACCATCATTCCAGAAGAGGCCTTCTTCTTATGGTCGGTCAGAGACGCGGCCTGCTCAACTATCTCACAAAAGTTGACGTAAACAGGTATCGTGCTCTCGTTGAGAAACTCGGTCTCAGAAAGTAATTTCAAAGCGGTGGCGGGTGTGATTGTATTTTGATTGCACCCGCTTTTGCGGACTATTTAAGGCGAAAAGGCGATGTAAAATTGTGCGTAAAAAGCCTTAAATTGCTCCAAAGCGTTTAGTTAAGAGCTATTTTTGCGTGCGCGACCCCGAAGCTGTACAAAGGTACTGCGAGAGGGAAGCTCGCGCAAAGCAATTCACTCAACAATCTGTCGCAAGACACATTGTTACATAATTCTCTTGCATTACGACACATAAGAGTGAATTGCGTAAAGAGCCTTAAATAAACGCTTCGGTTAAGGTTGTAAGCAGCGATTGCTGTAATATTAGAAGATTGGAGGAGCTTATTCGGTGGTGGGCCGTGACGGCTTCCGTTCCCTGCCAAAATACTGAGGCGGGAAAAGAACCTTCCGGAAGACCGGGTAAGCAAAGAAAAGCATGTTTAAGACGTTTACAACAGAATTAGCGGGCAGAACGCTCACGATTGAAACCGGCAAGATGGCCCAGCTGGCCAACGGCGCAGTCCTGGTTCGTTACGGCGACACGGTGGTCATTTCGACCGCGACAGCGTCCAAGACGCCCAGAGACGGAGTCGACTTTTTCCCGCTCAGCGTAGACTACGAGGAAAAACTGTACTCCGTAGGCAAGATCCCCGGCGGATTCCTCAAGAGAGAGGGCAAGCCCTCCGAGAAGGCGATTCTCACGTCCCGCGTTATCGACAGACCTATCAGGCCTCTGTTCCCGAAGGACCTCAGAAACGACGTCGCGGTCATCAACACGGTTCTCTCCGTTGACCAGGACAATTCGCCTGAGATCGCGGCCATGATCGGTACTTCCGCGGCCATTTCCATTTCCGACATTCCGTTCAACGGACCTATCGGCGGCGTGGTGCTCGGACTCGTCAACGGCGAAGTCGTCATCAACCCGGACGCGAAGCAGCGCGAGAAGAGCGACATGTACGTAACCCTCGCCGGCACGAAGGAAAAGGTCACGATGGTCGAGGCGGGCGCGAACGAGGTTCCCGAAAACGTGATGCTGAACGCCATCATCAAGGGTCACGGCGTCATCAAAAAGATCTGCGAATTCATCGAGTCCATCGTTGCCGAAGTCGGCAAGCCGAAGTTCACCTACACTTCATGCGCGGTGCCGCACGACCTTTACGAGGACGTTGAGGCGATCGGCCTCGAGACCATGAAGCAGGCCGTTCTCGCGGTTGACAAGACCGTTCGCGACAACGCGATCGACGCTCTCACCGCCGACGTTCAGGCCAGGCTCGCCGAAAAGTATCCGGATTCTAAGGCCCTCATCAACGAGGCAATCTACAAGCTCGAAAAGAGCGTTGTCAGGAACTACCTCCTCAAGGAGCACAAGAGAGTCGACGGCAGAGCGCTTGACGAGATCAGACCTCTCAGCGCGGAAATTGACGTGCTTCCGAGAGTTCACGGTTCCGGCCTGTTCACGAGAGGCCAGACGCAGGTCCTCACGATCTGCACGCTCGGTCAGCTTTCAGAGTACCAGATACTCGACGGTATCGACGAAGAGGACAGAAAGCGTTACATTCACCAGTACAACTTCCCCGGCTACAGCGTCGGCGAAGCTAAATCGATCAAGTCACCCGGCAGAAGAGAGATCGGCCACGGCGCACTCGCGGAGCGCGCACTCGTTCCGGTCATTCCCTCCGAGGAAGAGTTCCCCTACACGCTGAGACTCGTTTCCGAGGTTCTCATGTCCAACGGTTCGACCTCCCAGGGCAGCGTCTGCGGTTCGACACTCGCGCTCATGGCGGCGGGCGTTCCGATCAAGGCTCCGGTCGCGGGCATCTCCTGCGGTCTCGTCACCAACCCTGACGACGAAAACGACTTCATCACCTTCATGGACATCCAGGGCATCGAAGACTTCTTCGGCGACATGGACTTCAAGGTCGCGGGCACCGAAAAGGGTATCACGGCCATCCAGGTCGACATCAAGGTTCAGGGTCTCTCCTACGAGGTCATCAGGCAGGCGTTCGAGCTCACACGCAAGGGCCGCATGAAGATCCTCAACGAAGTCATTCTGCCCTGCATCCCCGAGCCCAGAAAGGAACTGTCCAAGTACGCGCCGAAGGTGTTCTCGATGCAGATCCCGACCGACAAGATCCGCGACGTCATCGGCAGCGGCGGCAAGACGATCAACAAGATCATCGAAGTTACCGGCGTCAAGATCGACATCGAAGAGACAGGCAAGATCTACATCTCCACTCCCGACGAGGAAGCCGCTCAGAAGGCAATGAAGATCATCGACGGCATCACCGGCAACCTTACGGTCGGCGAGGTGTTCGAGGGAAGAGTCACGAGGCTCATGCAGTTCGGCGCGTTTGTCGAGTTCCTGCCCGGCCAGGAAGGTCTCGTCCACATCTCCAAGATGGCGAAGTTCCGCGTTGAGCGCGTCGAGGACGTGGTCTCCGAGGGCGACATCGTGAAGGTCAAGTTTATCGGCTACGACAAGATGGGCCGCATTGACCTCTCCATGAAGGACGTGTAAACGGGATTGCACATTTTTGGCTCTTTACGCAGTCCGCGTGAATGAGCTTCAGAATGTAGTACGTTTCCGGTACAAAAGTGCTTCTCTAACGGAGTGCGATTAACAATATGGTGCCTGCGGCGAATTGCTCGCAGACTGCTTCGCGCGAACGGCCCGCTCGCGGTAGAGCCGCGTATATCTCCGCTCAGCCTCCGGTTTAGCTGTTGCTAAAAGTCGTCTTCGCGCGAGATATACGCGACTCGTTTGGAAACAAATTGCAACCTTGTGTATGAAGCCGCAGCTTTGCATCGGCGGCATGAACGATTCTGGGCTTTGCCCAGTCAAGTGAGGGACGCGATGCAAAGTGCGGCAGCTTCGGAGCCGCGCACGCGAAAATAGCTCAAAACTGAGCAATCCCGCAAAACTCATTTCTGACTTATAACAAGTTTGTTTGAATGAGCTTAAGAGAAAAAGGGGAACGCCCCGGTACCGGGAAGAAAGCCGGAACGGGTGACCGCAGAAATTTTGCGGACACTCCTGACGGCTGGGATCGGCGGCGTTTCCCTTATTTTAGGTAAAAAAACACTCCCGTTGCGGCTTTTTTGGGGAAATAATATGATCGATCTTCTCAGTCTTCACAAAACGTTTATAAAAGAGCACCTTCGCGAGGGCGACGTTTGCTGCGACTTCACGATGGGGAACGGCTTCGACACCGTTTTCCTGTCAAAGACGGTCGGCGAAAAAGGGCGCGTTTACGCGTTCGACATCCAGGAGCGGGCGCTTGAGGTGACGCGGGAAAGGCTCGAGGAGAGCGGCTGCCCCGCGAATTACACGCTGATTCACGACTCGCACCACCGCGTGAAGGAGTATGTTCACGAAAAGATCAAGGCGGGAATGTTCAACCTGGGGTGGCTTCCGGGCAGCGACAGGAGCGTCTACACCCTTCGCGAAACGACTCTAAAGGCGGTGGCGGAGGCAATCGACCTGATGGATAGGAACGCGGTCATAACGGTCGCGGTCTACCCGGGACACGAGGAAGGCGACGCCGAGGGCAAAGCGCTGGAAGAGTATTTCGCCGGTCTCTCGCGGTTCGAGGTGTGCGTGACGAAAATTAAAATCGTCAACTCGCCGGCGGCACCGTACTTTTTCCTGATCGAAAACAAATAGTTTTAATGGGAAATAAAAAGGGGGCTCCCGCCCCGCGCCAATGCTTTAAAAGGCGCGGGCCGGGAGCCCTTCTATTCATATGCAAAAAATTATTACGCCCGCATTCTCTTCCTGAACACGAACACAGCCGCCGCAAAGGTCACAACTGTGTAGCCGAGGACAATCAGCAGCGGGAGCAGGAAGTCGCCCCACGTGTCTGTGACGCCGGTGAGGGTGTTCTGGACGAGCTTCGTCGCGTTGCGGAACGGGAGGACGTTCATGAGCTTTACCATGCCGTCTTTGAGGCCTTCGACGGGGAACCACATTCCCGACAGCACCGACTGGGCCGCGATCAGAATCGACGAGACGCCGCCGATGGATTTTTCGTTGCACAGGGAGCCGAGTAGCAGGCCGGCCGAGATGAAGAACAGGGCGGTTACCAGGCTGATAAGTATCGCCGGCACGGTTCCCGCGCAGAATATCGTTCTGTCGAACAGACCGCCGACCAGGAAGAAGAGCACCGACTGCGCCAGCACAATCGGGAGCACCGAAGCCGCATAGCCGGAGATGAACTCGAACGGCCTTGCCTCGGACACGAACAGCCTTGTCAGGAACGAGGTCGCTCTGTCGAGGGCGAGCAGCAGCCCCACGAACAGCGACAGGAAACTCTGCGCGAACACGACGATTCCCGGCGCGAGGTACTTCATCTCGAACTGCGACGTGAGGCCGTGGAAAATCAGATAGAACAGTATTTCCATAGCGAGGGGCAGGGCGATCATCAGAATGAGCGTCAGCGGGTCCCTCAATATTTCTTTTAGGTTGCGCCCGCAGAGCACGCGGATGCGCGAGAACGATTTACGCATTTCCGTCACCTCCCGATACGATTTCGATGAACGCGTCTTCCACGCTGCCCTTGCCGGTCAAAGCGAAAAGATTATCCTTCGTACCGACGAAAAGCAGCCGGCCGTCCTTCATGATGCCGATCCGGTCGGAAAGCGCCTCCGCCTCCTCCATATAATGGGTGGTCAGTATGATCGTCATCCTGCCTTTCAGCGCTTCGATTGTGCGCCAAAGCTCGCGGCGGGCGAGAACGTCAAGCCCCAGAGTGGGCTCGTCCAGGAAGAGCACCTTCGGCCCGGAAACCAGCGCGAGAGCAATGGAAAGCTTCCGCTGCCAGCCTCCCGAGAGTTTGGATGCCTGTTTGCCGGCCACCTTACCGAGCTCGAACGACTCGAAAACCGACTTTTTCACGGCTTCGGCCTTTTCCTTGTCAAGCCCCGCGAGCCGCGCACAAAAGTCGATGTTCTCTTCGACGGTCAGCTTCCTCGCGACGGCGGTCTCCTGCATCGAAATGTCGATAAGCGGCCTGACCGCGGCGCCTTGCGACGTCACGGAATTACCCAGCACGTACGCGTCTCCCGAAGTGGGTTTCGTGAGCGTGGAGAGCATTTTGATCGTCGTGGTCTTGCCCGCGCCGTTGACCCCCAGCAGCGAGAACAGCTCGCCCTCGTAAATCTCAAGGTTCAGGTTGTCGACGGCAACGGTGTCCCTGTATTTCTTTGTAAGATTTTCAATCTTAATTGCTTGAACCGGAGCCATCCGCAAACGCACCTCCCATCAATGAATAGAACGCGTCGTCCTTTACGAGCGCCAGCCCGCGTTCGATGTCGCCGAGGACCATCAGCGTGTCCCCTTCCTTAATATCGAACATCTTTCGCGCCTGCACGGGAATCGTGATCTGGCCCTTCGGCCCGACCTTGACGCTCACTATGAATCTGTCTTCACTTACTTTTTTCACAGTCTCAAGCCTCCTGCTTTTCTTACTTTTCCTATATTCTATACCTTTTAAACGCAGATGTCAACAAAAAAACCGGCAATCCGGGGGAAAACCGGAAAGCCGGGAATACTTACAAATGCGGAAATGCTTCGCTGCGCAGCAGTTCTCAGCCTTTTTCTATTGTTTTAATTATTCTTTCTGTTTCACGGACCATAACGTCGAGATCCATGGATGGCTTGTCGCCGCCTTCGACCTGACCTGTGAAGAGGGGCAGGTGAACGAAAAGCGCGTTCTTTGTCAGATTTGACAGAACCTTATAATAAAGGTAGTTGCACAAATAGCTTCCGGCGTTGTCGGATTCTTTGGCGTCTCCGGAGAGAAGCTTTTTAGTGTCGAAAGAAGTGTACAGAAACTCGTCGTTTCCGTTTTCGATAACTTCGGCCGGCAAGACCCCGAGATTGTCCTTGAGCGCGGGATTTGCGTAATTCCTCGCTCTTTTTTCAACGGAAATCTTCTCGCGACCCGCGGCCTGGCCCAGCATTATGATGAAGTCGTAACCGCCCCGGTCAAACGCCTCCTTTACTCTTACGAAGTCGTTTTCATAGGACACGTCCAGGCCGATTTTGTCTATATTTAGGCGGTTTGCGACACACTCGGAGGAGTTCGTGCCGATATTGCCGAAGGGTTTGAAATAGGTCAGAAGAATTTTCATTGCCGCACCGTAAAACTGATTTTTTTAAAAATAACCGCACCCTTAGATATCAGGGTGCGGTTGCTTTGGTGGAGATGAGGAGAATCGAACTCCTGTCCGAAACCGCCCCGACCCAAACGTCTACAGGTTTAGCCGCGGATTAGAATTCCCGTGGTGAGCGTCCCGCGACAGACCCGGAACCACGGTAGCTTTTGTTTACCTTCACGGCTTAAAAGCGTCGCCGCGAAAGGAGGCGGAGTTGACCCTTAACCCGCAGGGCTCAGATTACTGACACCGCTTGCCGAAGGACTGAGTGACCCGCGGGGCGGCGCAAGCTGCGCTCAGGCAGCCTGAAGTGCAAAATCTTCGTTTGCGTTTAAATTTAGATTTCCCGTTTTTTAAAGAGGCCAACGGGGCCCTCTACCTGCAGTCTGACTCCTGACGACCCCGTCGAAACCGGAACATCCCCGAAGCCGATATTATTATACCACGGGCGCGGGTTTTTGTAAAGTACCGCCGCCGGCGCGAACTCGAAAATAATATTTCCCGGAAATAAAAAACGCGTGAATCCGCTTTCGAAAAAGGGCGGAAAGTGGTACAATAAGAGCGTGCGGAGACGTGCGTTTTCTTGATTATGATTTTGGCGAATAAACGGGAGATTTTATGAACCACCGGTTTACCAACGATTACAGCGAAACGGCCCATCCCGGGATCTTGAAGGCGATTGCGGACGCTGCGGGCGAGCAGAACACGGGCTACGGTCTGGACGTTCACTCGGAACACGCGGAGAAGCTTATTCTGGAGCGATTCGGGATTCCGGGCGGGAAGGTGTTCTTCCTGCAGGGCGGGACCCAGACCAACGCGACGGTCTTGTCGTTCCTGCTCAAGCCTTACGAAGCGGTGCTGGCGTGCGGCACGGGGCATATTAACGTTCACGAGACCGGAGCGGTGGAGGGAACGGGCCACAAGGTGTTCACGTGTCCGGGTGCGGACGGGAAGCTGTCGGCGGAGGACGTTCACAGGGCGGTGGCCTACAACCGCGACGAGCACATGGTCAAGATCAGGGCGGTCTACATCTCCAACGCCACGGAGACGGGAACGGTCTACACCGCGGAAGAGCTGGGAGCCATAAGAAGCGCCTGCGACGAACACGGACTGTTCCTCTTTATGGACGGCGCCAGAATCGGCGCGGCGCTCACTTCCGAAGGGAACGACGTCACGCCCGAGCTGATTGGCGAAATATGCGACGTTTTCTACGTCGGCGGCACCAAAAACGGAATGCTTTTCGGCGAGGCGGTGGTCTTCGGGAACGCGGCGCAGGCGGAGTATTTCCGCCACCACGTGAAGAACCGGGGCGCCATGGCCGCGAAGGGATTCGTTGCGGGAATCATGTTCGAGAGGGCTTTTAAGGATGATTTGTACTTTGAGATGGCGGAGCAGGCGAACAGAACCGCGGACCATATCAGGAAGTCGATTACAGGAAAAGCGGAGTTTTACGGGAATTCGACGACAAATCAAATTTTCGTAAAATTAGGCAAAAAAGAGGCTTTTGAACTGATTGAAAAGTTCGGGTGCGAGCTGTGGAGCGAAGACGAAGATTCGGCGGTGGTGCGCATCGTCACGTCGTTCGCGACGAAGGAAGAGGACTGCGCGGAGCTGATAGGATTCTTCAACCGGCAAAACTAACGGAGAATGCAACTTATGAAATACGATTTTGAAACTTGTCCCGACAGGCACGGGAAGGACGCGCTGGCGGTGGACGCTCTTGGCAAGCTGAAAGGCTTTTCACCGGACGCGCCGCAGCCCGGGTTCGACGCCATTCCCATGTGGGTGGCCGACATGAATTTCAAGACCGCGCCTTCTGTTACGGAGGCCGTCGCGAAGAGGCTCGAACACCCGCTTTTCGGCTACTTCATACCGCCGGAGGAGTACTACGACGCAATCATCCGCTGGCAGACGGACAGGAACGGCGCCCAAGGTCTGAAGCCGGAGCACATTCACTACGAGAACGGAGTTCTGGGCGGGTTCGTGTCGGCGCTTTCCGCGATGACGGACAAGGACGCGCCGGTGCTTCTCAACAGCCCGACGTATATCGGGTTCACGCACGCGATGGAGGACGCGGGTTTCAAGGCCGAACTGAGTCCCTTAAGGTTGAACAACGGCAGGTGGGAGATCGATTTCGCCGACATGGAGCGCCGGATTTACATGAACGGAATCAAGGCGGCCGTGATCTGCAGCCCCCACAACCCCTGCGGCAGAGTCTGGACGCGCGAGGAGCTTACGAAGGCGGTGCGCGTTTTCGAAAAGTACGGCGTGAAGATCGTTTCGGACGAGATCTGGTCGGATATCCTTCTCGGCGGGAGGCGGCACACGCCCACGCAGACCGTTTCCGA
Source organism: Mageeibacillus sp. UBA1212 (assembly GCA_002309655.1). Classification (GTDB taxonomy): domain Bacteria; phylum Bacillota; class Clostridia; order UBA1212; family UBA1212; genus UBA1212. The sequence goes on along the minus strand of DBXM01000035.1, from coordinate 10,279 downwards.
CTACGCGAGGGAGAACACGGTGGCACTTTACGCGCCGACGAAGACGTTCAACCTGGCGGGGCTCGTGGGCAGCTACTCGATTATTTACGGCAGCGAGCTCGGGAAGGCAGTGGCGAGGGAGGCGGCGAAGAGCCACTACAACTCGATGAACGTTCTTTCGATGCACGCGCTGACCGGTGCGTACAGCCGGGAAGGGGCGGAGTGGCTTGAAGAGCTCAAGAACGTTCTCACCGGCAACGCGGAGATCGCGCGCGAGGCGCTGAAAAGGCTGCACGGCGTTTCGGCGGCAGAACCGGAGGGTACGTATATGCTTTTCGCGGACTGCGGGGAGTATCTGAAGACCGCCGGCGTTACGCTTGACGAGGTGCTGAGGCGGGCGTGGGCAGTCGGAACCGCGATTCAGGACGGCAGGCCTTTCCACGGTGAAGCTTCGGTGAGAATCAACCTGGCGTCGCCTTCAAAACGAATCAAAGAGGCGTTTGAGCGGCTCGAAAAATACGTATTCATATAATTCTTGAAATATTCATTTTTGGCTAAAAAGAGGGAAAAACAATGACACGCGAAGAAGCCGGAAAGAAGCTTGAGGCGATGAGGCGGACGCTCAGCAGGTGGTCGTACGAGTATTACGTTCTCGACGCCCCCACCGCGACCGACTACGAATATGACGAACTGTACCGCGAGCTCACGGAGATCGAGGCGGAGTTCCCGGAACTTGTCACGGAGGATTCGCCTTCGCGGCGGGTCGGCGGAAAGGTGCTGGACAGGTTCGAGAAGTTCACGCACAACGTGCCGCTGATGAGCCTCGACGACATTTTCAGCAGGGAAGAGGTTGACGCTTTCTGCGACAGAGTGGCGGCGGCCTGCGGCTTCATGCCGGAATTCGTGGTCGAGCAGAAAATCGACGGACTCAGCGTCGCGGCGACGTACGAGAACGGTATTCTGACTGTCGGAGCCACGAGAGGCGACGGCGTTACCGGCGAAAAGATAACCGAAAACCTGAAGACGGTGCGCTCGCTTCCACTTTCGTTCAGCGACCCGCGGATTGGCCGGATCGTGGTGAGGGGCGAGGTGTTCATGCCCAGAAGCGCCTTCGAGAAGGTGAACGCGCAGTGCGAGAAAAACGGCCAGAATACGTTCGCGAACCCCAGGAACGCGGCGGCCGGTTCTTTGAGGCAGCTTGACTCGTCGGTGACGGCGCAGCGCGGGCTCGACATTTTTGTGTTCAACCTTCAGGAAATCGAAGGGGTGAGCGTCACGAAGCACTCGGAGTCCCTCGAACTGATGCGGAGCCTGGGCTTCAAGATCAGCCCCGACTACAAAAAATGCAAAACCAAGGAAGAGGTCTGGCGCGCGATCTGCGAGATCGGCGAGAAGCGCGGCTCCCTCGAGTACGATATTGACGGCGCGGTGATAAAGGTGGACGATCTGGCGCTTCGCGAGATGCTGGGTGCCACGACGCACGCCCCGAGGTGGGCCGCCGCGTACAAATTCCCGGCCGAGAGGAAGAAGACGAGACTTCTGGACATCGCGGTGCAGGTGGGAAGAACCGGCGTGCTGACGCCGCTGGCGGTGCTTGAGCCTGTGTTCATCGCGGGCAGCACTGTTTCGAAGGCGACGCTCCACAACGCGGACTACATCGAGGAAAAAGACATCATGGTCGGCGACGTGGTGACGCTCATCAAGGCCGGCGACGTGATTCCCGCGATAATTGCCGCCGACAGCGACGCGAGGGACGACGGCGTTCAGAGAAGGAAGTTCGCGATGCCTGACAGGTGCCCGGTTTGCGGCGGACCGGTGGTTCGCGAAGAGGGCGAGGCGGCCTACAGGTGCGTCGGAATCGAGTGCCCCGCGAAGCTTGCCAGAAGCCTTGAACACTTCGTCAGCAAGGACGCGATGAACATCGACGGCTTCGGGACGCAGCTGGTGGCGGCGCTGCTGGACGCGGGCCTCATCAAGAACATTCCCGACATCTACGCGCTCGCATCCAAAAAGGACGAACTGGTCGCGCTTGAGCGCATCGGCGAAAAGTCGGCCGCGAACCTTCTGGAAGCCATCGAAAACTCGAAGAAGAACGACTTTTACCGGCTCATTTTCGGCCTCGGCATCAGGAATATCGGCGTGAAGGCGTCGAAGCAGCTGGCGGCCGAGTTTGGTTCGGTGGAGGCGGTGGCGAAGGCGACGTTTGACGAACTGGTGGCGCTTGACGACTTTGGGGCTGTAATGGCGGAGAGCGTCGTGTCGTTCTTCGCGGACGGACAGACCGAGCACACGCTGAGACTGCTGGCGGAGCGGGGCGTGAACATGACCGTTACCGAGCAGAAAAAGGCTTCCGACGCGGCCGGACCGCTGGCGGGAATGACCGTGGTGCTTACGGGAACTCTCCCGACCATGACCCGCGACGAGGCGAAGGCGCTTATCGAGGCGGCCGGCGGAAAGACGTCCGACAGCGTGTCGAAAAAGACGAGTCTTGTGGTTGCGGGCGAGGCGGCCGGGTCGAAGCTGACGAAGGCGCAGGCGCTGGGAATAAGGGTGATCGACGAGGAAGAGCTGGTAAGAATCATAGGATAGAATGAGGAATTCGAAATACGGGATGCCGGTTGAAACCCGCGTTTCCGTGTTTCACGTTCCTTAACCGTTCCCGTTTTCCCTTCATTTTTCTCTTCCTTGTGCAAAATGACCAAAAAAAAGGCGGCCGCGGGGCGAAAATTCTACTTTAATTATTTGGCGAAAGTGCTATAATAGAACAAAGCGCATGGAAATGTGACTTCAGTAACTTTGGAGGATATATAAATGGCAAGTGTTAAGCTAAAGAACATCTACAAGAAGTATCCCGGCGGCGTTACCGCTGTCAACGACTTTAACCTGGATATTCAGGACAAGGAATTTGTCGTTCTCGTCGGACCTTCCGGATGCGGTAAGTCCACGACTCTCAGAATGATAGCGGGTCTCGAGGAAATCACCTCCGGCGAACTGCTCATCGACGGCAAACTCGTTAACGACATCGCACCGAAGGACAGAGACATCGCGATGGTTTTCCAGAACTACGCTCTGTACCCGCACATGACGGTTTTCGAGAACATGGCCTTCGGTCTCAAACTCAGGAAGACTCCTAAGGGCGAGATCAAGAAGAGAGTTCAGGAAGCGGCGAGAATTCTTGAAATTGAGCACTTGCTCGACCGTTCGATCAAGGCGTTGTCCGGCGGTCAGAGACAGAGAGTCGCGCTTGGACGTGCTATCGTCCGCGAACCTAAGGTCTTCCTTATGGACGAACCGCTCTCCAACCTCGACGCTAAGCTGCGCGCCTTGATGAGGACCGAGATCATCAAACTCCACCAGAGACTTCAGACGACGGTCATTTACGTTACGCACGACCAGACCGAAGCTATGACGATGGGTTCGAGAATCGTTGTTATGAAGGACGGCTACATCCAGCAGGTCGAGTCGCCTCAGGTGCTTTACGAGAAACCGGTCAACATGTTCGTCGCCGGATTTATCGGAAGCCCGCAGATGAACTTCGCAATCGTGAGAGTCGAGAAGGCGGGCGCGGACGTGTTGCTGAGACTCGGCAGATGGACCGTGAAGCTTCCCGAGAGGAAGGCGCAGATCCTCGAGCACTTCGGCTACATCGACAAGGAAGTCGTCATGGGCATCAGACCGGAGCACGTTCACGACGAGCCGGTTTACCTCGAGCAGTTCAGCGACTGCATAATCGAATCGACGATCGACGTTGTCGAGCTCCTCGGCTCCGAGTCGCTGCTCTACTTCACGATCGAGGACACGAACTTCGTCTCCAGAGTCAAGCCGCGCCACAACGTCTACGTCGGCGACACGATGAAGTTCGCGATCAACCCTGAGAGAGTCCACATTTTCGACAAGGACACCGAAAATGTTATTACAAACTGATTGCGGCTGCGGCAGAGTCCGGTAGTAAAAGCCGCAAAACCCGGGCGAACCGTCAAGGTTCGCCCTTTTTGATAGACGGGCAAATGACGGGCTAATGACAGACCGGAGGTCGGCTGCCTGAAGGCTCGCGTGATTTTCGAAAGTATGATTGACTGAAAGGGGACAAAAATGAATCTGCGAAAGAGTTTTTGCATATTTCTCGCGCTGACGCTGGCCTTCGTTATAGCCGCACCCGCGGTCACCGCTCTTGCGAGGGGAATTATCAACCTGGCACACGTTGTACCGATTGCTACTGCGAAGGAGATTTGGATCACCGGCGTCACATTTCCCGCCGCAGGGCGCACCCCGTCGTTTGAGTGCGAAATCGAAGAGAAGTCTTCCGGATCGAGTCTCGTTTTCGCCGACCCGGAAAAAAAGGTGACGTGGTACCTGGTCGGCAACGGGTCCGAGCCGGACGTCGAGCTGCCTTCGACATGGTCGAGCGAGGCGGACAAGCCTGTTTTTGAAGAGGGCAAAACTTACAGATTCCACACGGACATCCGTGGTTCCTACGGAACAACCTACATAGGAGAAGACACAAGCAAAGTCTACCTCAAGAGTACCGAAGGCGAGACCGCGATACCGACGCTGGAGAGTTACAGTATTGATTATGGTTACATGAACATATTTGGTTTGCACATTGACTGCGTTTTCGGCCCGGTCACCTCGGAGAAAGCAATCAAATACTGCAACGTCTTCAACGTCGAGGAGCCCATCGCGGGCAATTACCCGAAATTCGATTGGACCGTCGGACCCGCAGACAAGTGCAACACGACAGGCGTGCAGAACCCGGCAATGGAATGGCTCGAATCGAACGACGGCGGCAATACCTTTACGGTGATGCCCAAACCGTGGGAGCCGGGCTACAGGCAGTTCGCGCCGAACAACGTCTACAAGGTAGAGACGTACGTGACCGCGACAGGCAGTTATTATTTTAGTTCGAAGTGCAGAGCAACGCTGAACGGAGAGGTCGCCGAGTGTTACGTTAAAGATTCGGGACCGGATGCCAACAAGTACGCGACGGTCAGTTATACGTTCGACCGTCTGCCGACCGCAAGCGAGTCGAAAATCACATACGTCCACCTTGAGAACGTCGCGTTCCCGGTCATCGGCAACACGCCGCGATACGATTTTGACCTCGCGTCCGGAACGAAGAACTGCGAGCTGTCGATGCCCGGCGCAGGAGCGATCTGGTACAGGCTCGCGATCGGTTCCGAGTCCGACTGGAAGATGCCGACAAACTGGGAGGACGACGCGGACGCGCCGCTTTTCGAAGAGAGCAGAATTTACAGGTTCAAGACAGAGGTCTCGCCGAAGCCGGGCTACGCGTTCCCGGACGCCGACGGGATCATCGTCGACATAACGAGCGACAAGGGCGTCACTGTCAACGGACGCGCGTACAATACCGACTACGGAGCGCTTTTGATTGAGGTCGACCTCGAGGTTGCGCCGCTCTCGAGCACCGCGGTCAAGTGCGACATTATCAACGTGAAGGAGCCGGTCGACGGCGAGAATCAGATGTACACGTTCACAATCGCTTCCGGCTCGCACTGCGAAAAGTCGCGTCCCGGCGCCGGCGCAACGTGGTACGAGTCGACAGACGGCGGCAAAACGTTCGTAAAAATGGACACCAACGGCGAAGGCGTCAAGCCCTTCAAGGCCGGGAATATCTACAAATTCGAGACAGACGTCACCGCCGAAGATGATTTTCTGATGAGCGAGAGCCTGAAGGCGACCGTCAACGGAAACACTGCGGAGTGCGTGGTGATGAGGGTTCAGGGGACGTCTTACTACTATGCGACGATCAGCTACACGTTCCCGCCTGCTAAAGAGCAGCCAACCGAGGCGCCTGCGACGGAGGAACCTACCGAGGAGCCCGCGACTGACGCACCGGTTACCGGTGAGCCCGCGACTGATGAGCCTTCCACAGGTGAGCCTGCCGGAAACGCGACGGACGGACCTACGGAGACCGACCCTGCCGAGTCAACAACAAAGCCGGATGACGGCAAACCGAACAACGGCAAACAGACGGGCGAGAATCAAATTAGTTCGCTCCTTAAGGCGCTGATAATCGTTTTCGCGGTTGTAATTGGTCTGCTTCTGTGCGCGGCCCTTGTTCTGGTCGGCGTGCTGATCGGAAAGAAACAGAAGTAACGTGAACCGTCCGGTTCTCATTAAAAGGAGGCGACCATGAAACTGTACAAAGCGCTGATAATAACTGTCGCGGTCGCGGTTCTGGCGGTCCTGGCGGCTTTTGCGGCGTTTCCGACCGCGGTTACTTCCGCCGCCGCAACCGAGATTTCGTATGTTCACATTATCAGGCTGTTCTTCCCGGTTGTAGGAACGACTCCTGATTACGAATGGGTTCTCTCGAAAGATACGTATTACTATTTCCTCAAGGATGATTTGGAGGGAGTCAGCCGTGCGATGCCCGGTGCCGGCGCAGTCTGGTACAAGCTCGGAATCGGATCGGAACTTGATGAAAAGCTTCCCGCAAATTGGCAGAACGATGAGGATATGCCGCTTTTCGAAGAGGGAAGAATGTACCGGTTCGAGACGCTTCTTAAGGCCGATCCGGGTTATGTTTTCGCCGATGCGGTGTCTTTCGAAATTACGTGTTCAAACCTCGTGACAGTGAACGGTCATGCCAAGAAAAACGGTGACGGAACGCTCAGCGTGTTTGCGGATTTCGGACCGCTCGATGCGTCCAATGTAGTTAAAGAGTTTGCGGTTACAGGCGTTACCGAACCGGTTGCAGGGCAGTATCCGGATTTCAATTGGAACGTTGAGCCGTCGGACAAATGCAATACCAATGCCTTTTTACCGCCTTCAATGTCCTGGAGCGAATCAACCGACGGTGGCAAGACATTCAGTCTAATGCCGGAAGATTCGGAACCCGGTTACAGACCTTTCAAGGCAGGCAACGTCTATAAGGTTACGGTGTACGCGGGTACGAAAAACGGTTACTATTTTTGTGAGGGGACAACTGCGACTGTCAACGGAAAACCGGCTGAGATTAACGTGAGGGGTATTGACGGGTATGGAGCCTGCGACGCAAGCTACACCTTTGGAGAGCCTAAGTCTGCGACCCCCGCCAAAGAGATCACGAATATAACTATTGAGAACGTACTGTTCCCGTTCGTAGGCGGCGAGCCGAGATACGACTGGAAGCTTGCGGAGGACACCGCGAAGTGCTGCGACAGAATTATGCCCGGCGCGGGTTCGATATGGTACAGGCTGGCGATAGGCCAGGAAGAGGACCTCGAACTGCCCACGAACTGGGAGAACGAGGCGGATGCGCCGTACTTCGAGGCGGGCAGAATGTACAGGCTGAAGACCATTCTTGAGCCGAAACAGGGGTACGAATTCGCGGACAGCGTCACGGTCGAAGTGAAGGACGTCCACGGCCAAAAGGTGAGCGGATACGCCTTGAAAAACCCGAACGGCACTCTTGTGGTAATGGTGGACTTCGACACTGCAGAAGCCGGGAATACCGCCGCGCCGGAGACGGACGCCACGCCTGAAGCTACTTCGGACGCCACCCAGAATTCCGGAAAAACCGAAAAGCCCACCGCGGGTCCGGACGGCCCCGAATCGGGAAAGAGCTTGATAAAGGTTGCGGCGATTGCGGTAGCGGTCGTCGTGGGAATTCTTCTGTGCGCGGTGTGCGTGCTTCTGGGCATTTTGATCGGGAAGAAAAAGAAATAAGGCTTTACAAGGATTGGCTTAGGGAAGGGCCGCGCGCCAGGGGTTTGCTTTTACCGGCGCGCGGCTCATTCTTTATAATTCCCGCATAAGGAACGGGCTTGATTTGCAGCCCACCGGGAAATATAATACAGACACATCAAAACATCGGGAAGGGAGACCGGCATGAACATTACCCCGCGTTTTTCTTTTAATTACAACGGAAAACCGTTTGACCTGGCGGACGCGAAAGTGACCCCTGAGGAGTACGGATTCCTCTACAAACTTGCGGACGGATTGCAAATAGAGCTTCACAGGGAAGAATTCCCGGCCTACAACGCGGTCACGTGGACGCTCTGGTTCGAGAACAAAGGCGCGCACGAAAGCGGCCTTATCAGCGACATTCTGGACTGCGACGCGACGTGGTGCTTTGCGGGCGGAACAGGCGAAACCAGTGCAACCGCCCCCGAAATTTACGAAACCGCGGGAAATCTCGGCTACGAGACCTACCTTCACGCCGACATGACCGCCCTCGAGTGCGAGGTCAAAAAACGCGTTCTTGCACGCGGGGCGTCGCGGAGCTACCATCCGTGGGGCGGGCGTTCCAGCAGCGGCGTGATGCCTTTTTTCGACATCTATCTGCCGGGGCACGGTCTGATCGTCGCAATCGGCTGGTCGGGGCAGTGGAAGGCGACGTTCACGCATCAGGACGGGCAGGCCGTCAGAATTTGTTCGGGGCTTGAGTACACTTCCTTCAAGCTTCGCGCGGGCGAGCGCATCCGCACGTCCTCCGTTCTGCTTCTGGAGTACCGCGGGCCTCGGTCGCACGGCAGCAACCTTTTCCGCCGGTTCGTGAAAAACGAGCTCTGTCCCTACGCGCCGGAGCGGTATCCGTTCGCGCTGGAGGGAATGGGCATGCCGACCGCGAAGCACCTTGACCACATCGCGAAGTTCGCGAAACACGGCGTTAGGGCGGACTACTACTGGATCGACGCGGGCTGGTACGGCAAGGGCGGCACTCCCGGCGCGGGCGACTGGTACAAGCAGGTCGGGAACTGGCAGGTGCGGCCGGACGAGCACCCGGACGGCCTTCGAGACGTGGTGAAAGCAATTCACAAATCGGGAATGGAACTCCTTCTTTGGATGGAGCCGGAGCGCGCCTACCCGGGAACGGACCTCGCTGTCGCCCACCCGGACTGGCTGTACCCGCTTGACGGCTTCTACCTCCTGCTGCGGCTTGACCGGGACGAGGTGCGGGAGTACCTTTTCGACATGATCTGCGGCTTTATCGACCGTCTGGGCATCAAGTGCCTGCGCCAGGACTTCAACATGGAGCCGTTGCAGTCGTGGCGGATCACGGACGAAATGTACCGCGGCGGCATGAACGAGATCAAATACGTCATGAACCTCTACCGCCTCTGGGACGACCTGCGCGCGAAATACCCGGACCTCGTTATCGACAACTGCGCCTCGGGCGGCCGCCGGATTGACGTCGAAACTCTGAAACGCGCGGTTCCCGTCTGGCGCACGGACGCCTTCTGCGAGCCGAACTGCGACCCGGACGCGATCCAGACCCAGAATTTCGGCTTCAACCGCTTCATTCCCTGCGCGGGAGGAGTGTGCAAGAGGGCGGGCGACACCTACGCGACGAGAAGTTCATACGCGCCCGCCTACGTCGGCAGCTGGTGGTGGACAGACCGTCCGGAGCCCACTGAGGAACAATTCGCGTGGATGGCGAAAATGTGCGAGGAATACCGCTCGCTGCGCCCCTATTTTTCGTGCGATTTCTACCCGCTGGAAAACTGCGGCTGGTCGCATGAACACGGCGGCTGGGCGGCGTTCCGGTACGACCGTCCCGAAGAGAACGACGGAATTGTGATCGCTTTCCGCAGAAAAGGCTCTTCCTGCACGGCGTCGAAGTACATTCTCGAAGGGCTCCGGGCAGCGGCCGTGTACACCGTCACGGACCTCGACACGAACGAAACGCGTGAAGTCGCGGGAAAGACGCTCGCGGAAGAAGGACTGGAGGTCACGATCCCGAACCGCCGCGAGAGCAGAATTCTGCTTTACAAACTCAAATCCGAGTAACCGTTCTCTTCAATCGGAAAAATAAAAAGAGGGGCCGTTTGGCGGATGCTCATAAGAAAGTTTTGATTAAAAAAATCCGGGCATCTGTCTGACAAGGTTGGCAAAAACAGAATCCCGGACTGTTGTATCTCTGCAGCAGTCCGGGATTCTTATCTCTATTGTCTCCGAGTTAATCCGCGGTATAGTTTTGTATCTTGCCATCTTTGTTTAAGAGGCGGCAAATTAACAGCGAGATTCCACCTGAAGCGAGAATGACAAGAATATCTATAGGCGCCAATACCAGCTTCCCTAATCCCTCAAACAAAAACCCACTTCCAAATCTGTACAGATTTCCGCTGAGCAAGATCATCTCGCCGATATACATGGCAATTGTCACTATAGCAGCGATTGCTGTTGGAAGTGCCAGCGAGAGCAGTTTCCTTTTCCCCATAGTAAACGACCCGGTATATACGCCCATTGTTATACCCAAGAGGGCAAAGAACACAGCCATCAGTACGGCAGAAAGCGGAGAAACTGTTATCTCTCCAGTCCGATAGAAAGCGGTAAAACAAGCCCAGATACACAT
>DBXM01000003.1:16381-121311 GCA_002309655.1 Mageeibacillus sp. UBA1212 | reverse complement strand
ATCTCCGTCAAAATTTTACACCATCATAAGAATCCCGACGAACGCGAGGTTTTTGACCGTGCCGTCCGGGAAAACACCGGGATCGATGAGCCGCAGCAGGCTGTCGTCGCCGATGAAGAGCGTGATGAAGCACGTTCCCGCGAAAATCGCCGCGAGCGCGCCGAAAATGAAGCCTTTTTTCAGCTTGAGCGCTTCCGAAAGCGTCGAAACGCAGTCGAGGCAGCCCCTTACGGTCAGGATCACCGTAAGCAGCAGGGCCGCGTAGCTCGTGATCTTCGTGATGAGGTCGCGCGAGAATTCACGCGTGAGCGGGTTTATCGAAATGAGCAGCGCCTGCGTGAGGGTCATCAGAACTATCGAAGCCGTTCCGACCGGCGTCTGTTCGTGCTCGCCGTCAAGCAGGAGAATGATCGGGATGATGAAAAGCGCGAGAAGGTACGTCGTACACGTCGCCTGGTAGCCGTAGATGATCGCACAGCAGAGAGCGGCGCGCTGCCATTCCTTTTTCGCGAAAACGGCGCCGATTGCCGCAAAAACGGTCAAAACCACTTTGAAGAAGCCGCCTGCCGCAAGCAGCGTGTCGTTGGAGAGACGGCTGTTCGTGAGCGGGAAGATGATCATTTTTGCGAAGTTCAGCTGTGAGCCTATCTCCAGACTGTGCTTTCCGTCGTAAAGAAGGAGGTTTTCGACGATCATTTTCAGGTCCGTGAAGCCACCGAAGAAGATGAACAGGGGCGGAACCGTCAGCAAGGCGGTGTAGAGAACCATCTTGAGAACGTCCTTGAACCGCTTTTCATGAATCAGCATCAGCGCGAAAACCGCCGGATATATCTTGAACGCTGCCGCGAGGGCTAGCGCGACGATCGCGAGCTCACGCTGCCACCGCTTTTCGGAGTCCTTGTTGGCGATGAAGAAAAGAAGGAACGCCAGCGGAATGATCAGGTTGTTCGCGCGCTCGTACATGAAGAGCATCGGCGCCGACAGCATCGTCAGGAATATGAACGCGGCAACCTCGCCAATCGTGCCTTTTTTCGCCGCCTTGATCGCGAAGAAGAGCATCGTGAGCGAGAGAAGAGCGTAGATGATGAACGGGAAGTAGAGCTGCTGGTAGAGCTTCACGTCGGCGCTGAAGGACGTCGCGGAGGAGCTTGTGACCACCTTGTCGAGCGTCGCCTGCGGGACGAGCATCAGCAGCAGCCGGTAGAACATCATCGCGAACGGCGGGTAGAACGAGTAGTGTTCGTACGGGTCGTCGATCGTCGAAAGCATGCTGTTGAAGAAGTCCATGAACGTCTGGTCGCGCTGGGCGTAGAGCAGACCGCGCATGGAGTAGCCGTTCGTGAGCAGCAGAAGGGTGAAGAACGCGACGGAGAACACGCCGGTGATGAAGTAGAAAATGAACTTGTAGTAGAGTTTTTTGTCCTGTCTCACGTCAGTCATCGTTTTCCGCCTCCTCTCCCGGAGTTTGCGCAACTTCCTGAACCTGAACGGCGGCGGTTTCCGGCTGGGTTTCGGTGTTTTCCGGCGTATTTTCGGCTGTTTCCGCTTCCGCCACGGCATTCTCCGGCGATATATCGGCGGTTTCCGGCTCCGTTTCGACTTTTTCCGCCGCTGCACGCTCCTTCTTCCTGAAAATGTTCTTCAGCGAGAACTTCTTTTCCGCCGCGCCGTCGAAAAGCGTCGGCTGGTCGTCCTTCCTGTCAAGGAAGAGCATGTATTTCAGATAGTCGCCAACAGTCGCGAACGCCGTCGCGAAGAACCGCTTCTTGTCGCGCCGCCTCGCCTCGTTCCACGCCGCGAAAGCGAAGATCATCTCGAGGAAGGCGATGAAGACCATTCCCGCCACTGCGAGACTCGCCACCTTCGAAGGCCAGTAGCGGTCGTACTCGCTGCCGTGCTTGATGATCATTGGCACGAGCGTCAGCACCAAACAGAACAGATACGCGTAATTCCGGACGTTCCGTTCCTTTTCGTCGTCGAGGAACATCGCGGTCGGAATGATCATGAACAGAAGAATGTAGGTCGACGCGGACCCCGGGAAGCCGTACAAAACTGCGGAGAGGAGCGCGACACGCTTCCACTGCCTTTTCGCGAAGAGGCCGCCCAGACCGCAGATGATCGACAGTCCGTAGCGGAAAATTGTCGCGTAAAGCTCGCGCCTGCTCTCGGTGATCGAGATGCCGGTGTAGCGCCTGAGGCCGCCGTAGAGGAAGAAGAACGTGCGCTTGAAGTCGAGGTTGCCCGCGATGTTGTCCTCCGTGGTCCTCTTTTCGTCAAAACCGCGCAGGTTGCGGAGCATCAGTTTGATGCTGTCGACGCCGTTGTAGAAAATGAAGAACGGCAGAATCAGCAGCACGAAAATGTAAATGCACTCGCGCAGGAATTCCTTGTATTTCCGGTCGGCGATGAGCAGCACGAGAAATACCACCGGATAAATTTTAAGCGCGATGGCGATTGCGAGGGATATCAGCGCTACTTCGCGCAGGATTTTGTTTTCGTGTTTGTAAAAGACCAGGAAAAAGACGGTGAACGCGACCGGAAGCAGAACGTTGTTGCCGCGGTCCGCCATATAAATAAAGGGCGCCGAAAGGATCGCCGCAGTCGCGAACAGAAGCTTTTCGGCAGTGCCGCCCTTTTTGAGAAGCGCCAGCGCCGCCAGGAAAATGAGCAGCGCGATGACCGCATAGAGAATGAACTGGAACGTGAACGACTGCCCGATGCGGATAAAGCGTTCCTGGGCGAGCTCGGCCGGGTCGGTAACTACCGTGACGTAGTCGTCGGCCGGAATTATCATGTTGCAGAGTTTGTAAAGAAGCGACGCGAGGGGCGGGTAGACCACGAGAATCTCGTACGGGTCGTCGACCTGGTTGTAGACGACGCTGTTGTAGTGGTCCATGAACGTGTCGGACGTGTCGGAAAAAAGCGCGCCGCGAAGGCTCGCCCCGTGAGTCGTGTAGATGGAAATGAGGAAAAACGCGAGAAAAACCGCAAAAACACTGTAGAAAAAGACCTTGAAATGGGGCTTTTTCTCCTTTGCGCCGGCGATTGCCGCCTGCGTATGCGTTTTCCCGTCGTGAATTCTTTTCAAAACAGTTGCTCCGTTTCTCTTTGGTAGATTGTTAAGCGGATTTGACGCCTTGAAATTTCCGCGCGCAGCCTGTCAGTCTTCCGCGCCCTTGTCGCAGACGATCAGATTCCCGTCCAGGTCGTAAACCGTGACCTCGGGCAGGTAGTCCGCGTGGGTCGGCCGGCGCAGCTCCTCGGGCGGCAGCTTCATGAAGTCGTTGTAGACGAAATTGAGGTACGCGTTGAAATTTTTGATTGACGTGAAGCTGTGGCCGCGAACGGTATACTCGGCCGTCTCGTCGAACCACTCCGCTTTGAAGCGCGGATGGATGAAGAAGATCCGCTCGTTGAAAACGTTGAGATGCTCCGTGTCGAGGTTCTTTTTCGCGACGGAGGCCTTTTTCTGGCCCTCTATGATTTTATCCATCGGTTTGCGGCTGCCGATCCGCGACAAAAGCCAGATGAACGGGACCTTGAGCGGCGGGTATTTCGAGTAGTCGAGCTTCCTGCGGTGGCCCATCGCGTAGCCGTACCATTTGTGGAGGGAAAGCAGCTGGAACCTGAAGGCGAGGCCCTTTTTCGGGGTGTCGAGGCAGAAGACGTCAAGCGAGACCTTGTTGTGCTTCTCATTGTAGAAGCCTTCCTCGATGTCCTCCTTGTGAAGCCGGCTGGCGTTGTAGTTGACCTTCGGGATCATGTCGAAGAACTTGCCGTCCTCGCCGGGAAGGACCAGCCTGAAGCCCTCGCGCAGCTCGCCGTTGGCGATCTCGAGGAACCTGTCGTAGTCCGCGCGCTTCATTACGATGTCGACGTCGTCGTCCCAGGGAATGAAATCGTTATGCCTGACTGCGCCGAGAAGCGTTCCGGCCCAGAGAAAATACGTTATGTTGTTCTTCCGGCAGACGCGGTCGACTTCGATCAGAAGCTGTTCCTGAGCGTAGTGAATGCCCTTGAGCAGCCCGAGGTCCTTCGCGGCGATGTTGCTTGTCTCCTCAGAGATGAATGATTCCGGGAATGGATTTTCCATAGCAAATTTAACCTATCTTTAGTAAAATATGTCGTTTAACAGGGGACGGGTGGGCGCCCCCGTTGTTTAAGAGATACTGCTTCCCGCGGGAATGTCGCCGTCGACGGTGAGAAGCTTGAGGTTTCCTTCGCAGGTGGCCGCGAGCAGCATTCCTTCCGAAACGATGCCCTTCAGCTTGGCCGGCTTCAAATTGTCGACGAGAATGACCTTCTTGCCGGGGAGGTCTTCCGGCGCGTAGAACTTCGCGATGCCGGAGACGATCTGCTTTTCCTTTTCGCCGTTCGTCACGGTGAGGCGGAGCAGCTTGTCGGAACCTTCAACGCGCTCGCAGGTGAGCACTTCGGCGACCTTCAGGCTGACTTTCGCGAAGTCGTCGATCGTGATGACGCCCTCGGGAAGTTCGTCTTTTTTTGCGCCTTCCTGCTTATTATCTTTGACGGGTTCCGCCGGTTTCGGCGCCGCCGCGTTCTTGATCGCCTCAAGAGCCTCAAGTTCCTTCTCGATATCGAGCCTCGGGAACAGCGGGTCGCCCTTCACGCACACCGCTGAGGAGGGGTAGAGCCCCCAGTTTTCGGCCGACTGCCAGGAAATGATCGCGTCGTTGCCGGCGATTCCCAGCTGGGCGAAGATCCTTCCCGGAGTGTTCGGCATGAACGGCTCCAGAAGAATGCCGATGATGCGGATTCCCTCCGCCAGAACGTAGAGCACCTGCGCAAGCCGCGGAATCCCTTCTTCGGTCTTTGCGAGGGCCCACGGAGCGGTCTCGTCGATGTATTTGTTGAGGCGCGACACGCACTTCCAGATCTCGGCCAGCGCCAGCGGGAACTGCAGCTCGTCAAACTGCTCCTCCACGCGCGCTTTGAGCCCCTTGAACAGGTCGATGATTTCGTCGTCAAGAGGAGCGGCGAGCCGGTTCTGCGCTTCGGGAAGCGAGCCGCCGAAATATTTCAGCTGCATCGAAACCGTCCGCGAGACCAGGTTGCCGAGGTCGTTGGCAAGGTCGGAGTTGATCCTGTTGAGAAGCGATTCGGGCGTGAAGCTGCCGTCGGATCCGAACGGAACCTCGCGGAGCAGGAAGTACCTGATCGCGTCCGAGGAGTACCTGTCCACCAGCACCACCGGGTCGACGACGTTGCCCTTCGATTTGGACATTTTGTCGCCGTTAAGAAGCAGCCAGCCGTGGCCGTAGACCCTTTTCGGAAGCGGCAAATCGAGCGCCATCAGCATCGCGGGCCAGATTATCGTGTGGAAGCGGACAATCTCCTTGCCGACGAGGTGCAGGTCGCATGGCCAGAACTTGTCGTAAAGAGACGTGTCGTCGCTGCCGTAGCCAAGCGCTGTAATGTAGTTGGAGAGCGCGTCGACCCACACGTATACAACGTGCTTCTCGTCGAACGTCACGGGAATGCCCCACGTGAACGTCGAACGCGACACGCACAGATCGTCAAGCCCCTTCTCGAGGAAGTTCGCGATCATCTCGTTCTTGCGCGCGGGCGGGTTGATAAACTCCGGGTGCTCGTTGTAGTAGTCGATCAGGCGCTGGCTGTACTTCGAAAGCCTGAAGAAGTAGCACTCCTCCTTCGCCAGCTGCGTCTCGCCGCCGCAATCCGGGCACCTTCCGCCCTCTTTCAGCTGCGTTTTCGTCCAGAACGACTCGCAGGGCGTGCAGTAGTAGCCCTCGTACGCGCCCTTGTAGATCTCGCCCCTGTCGTAGAGTTCCTTGAAGATCTTCTGAACGCCGCGCACGTGGTAGTCGTCGGTGGTCCTGATGAACTTGTCGTAGGAAATGTCCATGATCGACCAGAGGTCCTTGATTCCCGCCACGATCTCGTCGACGTATTGCTGCGGGGTCACGCCTTTTGCCGCCGCGCGCTTCTCGATTTTCAGGCCGTGCTCGTCCGTTCCGGTCAGGAACATCACGTCATAGCCCTTGAGTCTCTTGTACCGCGCCATGCAGTCGGCGGCAACGGTCGTATATGAATGGCCGATGTGGAGCTTGTCGCTCGGGTAGTAAATCGGCGTGCTTATGTAGTATGTTTTCTTCGCTTCGTTGTTGTCAGACATTTTGCCTCCGTTGTCAGCGGGGAACGCATTCCCGCTTTTCAAAAGGAATTTGCCGCGTTTTACGCTCCGGAACAGTCGAAAAACGCTTTCCGGCAGGCTACGGAACGGAGCCCGATTGCAAACGCTCTTTATATATTACTACACACGCGCGCATTAGTCAAGCGCGAGAGCATCCCGCGAGAATCCCCCTTGATTTACGAAAAACCCGCCGCGGCGCAGTGCCCGGGCAGGTTTTTGAGTCTTTGCCGTTCCTTTCGGGAATCGGTCGCGCGTTTTATTTCTTGCTTTTTTTCTTTCCAAAAATCAGTCTCCAGAGGAAGATGATCAGGCACGAACCGGCAATCGCCAGAATGACGCTCATCACCCAGCCGCCGCCGAGACCGATAAGGCTTCCGAGCCAGCCGCCAAGCGCGCCGCCGAGAATTCCGAGAATGATATTGCGAAGAAGACTTCCGTCACTCTTCATGATTTTGCTTGCAATCCAGCCCGCGAGCGCGCCGAGCACAACGGCAACAAGAATTTTCCACAACATATCGATTGCTCCTTTCACAACTCTTCGCGCCGCCAAAGGCCCGCGGAGAGCGTTTGTTTGCTGAGGGTATTATACTTCAAAACCGCCCGCGTGTCAAAGAAAACCGCAGACTACATCGAAAAGTCGAACCTGTAATCCGCGTAATCCGCCAGAAAATAAAGTCCTTCAGCATTTTTGACGAGAACCCCTTCCAAGGCGAGTTCGTCCATCAAAGATCTTGCGAATTCCTCGCCAATCAGCCCGCCTTCGTAAAATGTCGCTGGAACCAATACAGGCGCGCTTGACCCGCGCTGGCTGACGGTCAGGCGGTCGACGATTCGTCTCTTGAATTTAAACCTCACCGAAGGGCTCCGCTCCGGTGCCCGCAGATTGTTTTCGCGGCAGAAAGCCGATAATTTTTCATAGGCCGCTCGCGCTTCGGGCTGGCCCCAGAGACCGGTCACGCAGTTAAATTCGGGGATTTCCGGGTCTAGAAGATCGACTTTCTGCTGCAGTTCTTCTCGGGTCGCCCCGGCGTTTTTGATACGATTAATTTCTACTAAATCGAGGCAAAAAGCGGCATACAGTTTTATCTGGTGAAGCTGAGGCAGAATGAGCTTGTAGAGCTGGCGGCGGGTGAGCGGGAACGGTATCGCGTCAGGTCCGGAAGGCTCGGGTTTTCCGGCGAGTTTTGTGAGCGCTTCGATCAGGTTTTGGGCGCGTTTCAGACTGCCCGAAAAGTCGTTGTCCCCGAGAACGTAACCGGGCGACGTCCACCAGTAGCTGTCCCAGGAGTCGCCACTTCGTGCGTCGCGGATCAGTTCGAGAATCTGCGTGAGGATTCCTATGTCGTCCGGGTCGCCGCCGGTGATTAAAGCGGCGCTCTCGCGGAGCAGGCGGTCCGGGTCGTCTTCGGGATCAATCAGGAGGTGACCTGCGGCGTAGAGCGAGAAGAAGTTCAGAACATGGTATGAGTCGGTCTCGCTCCAGTAGGCGGGCACCAGAACGCCGTCCCCCTGCGCGCGAACCGTGTTGAAAACGTTCTTAAGCACGCGGTTGTTGACGGTCATGAACGCAAGCTGGTCGATCTCCATGTCGGCGGTGTACCAGCCCCAGACTCCGAGCTCGCAGCCGAGCTTTTTGACGCCTTCCCGGAACGCGGCGCGTTTGCCGGGTGCGTTCCAGACGGGCAGGAACGGCAGCTCCATCAGCATGACGTCGTGAAGGCCTGCGTCGATCAGCGCTTGCGGGTAGTTCCCGGGGCAGCCCCAGGAGTCGACCGCAATCTTCACGTCCGGGTTTCCCGCGCGGAACTGCTCCGCGAGCAGCTTCAAAAAGAAAACCACGCTTCCTGTGTCGGAAAGGTTTCCGGGATCGAAAAAATGCGCGATAACGCGGTCCGCGTAAGGCGCGAGTTCGGCGTAAATGTCGTAATACTTGTTGAAGAGCGCAAGCACCCGCGAGTCTTCGCAGGCGGGCCGGGAAGGATCCGTGTTTGTGTACACGGCGTCAGGTTCGGTCCACCCGTGGCCTGAGAATTCCGCGGCCCAGCACCAGACCGTGAAATTGAGTCCGATTTCGTGACAGGCGTTCGCGAGAATTTTGAACCTGTCGTGAACGTTTTCGGGCGAACCGCTCGCCCGCCACGCCGCGCAGATGTCCATGACCTGAATGCCGGTAAAACCGCACGCTTTGATCATTCGCGCGTAATCCCGGAGCTGCCGGTCGGAAAGGCACATAAAATCGTTAAGAAGCGACACGGACGTGTTGCCGACGTAGCCTCTGTTCATGTCAAATTTCCACGTACAAAGCGCCGCTTCGCGCTCTCTTATCCAGGGGTTTTCGGGTGAAAACATAACGTTACCTCCGCTCGCCGCAATAAAACGGGTCTTGTGGATAGATTGTAACCCTCCAAGGGATAATAGTCAATAACGGCGCGCTGCGCCGGGCGGTGTCTCATTCATGTTTCGTTCCTTGACAAATCGTGCCCCGCATTGTATGATTTTTATGGTAAAAACGGGGACCCCCGAGGCAATTCAATAAAAACGGAGAAACCACATGAACAACGTAACGAAACTGACAATTCTTCATTCCAATGACATGCACGGCGACTTCCTGCCCACTGTCAAAGACGGCGTCGAGACAGGCGGCCTCGTCAGGCTGTCCGGCTACATAAACAAGATCCGCGAAGAGCGCAAGAACGTTCTCTACCTGGTTGCGGGCGATATGTTCAGGGGCTCGGTCATCGACTCCGAGTACCAGGGCCTGTCCACAATCGACCTTGTGAACAACCTCAGGCCTAACGCCGCGACCATCGGAAACCACGAGGTAGACTACGGAATTGCCCACCTTCTTTTCCTCGAGAAGTGCGCTCGCTTCCCGATCGTCAACGCGAACCTTTTCGTCACGATGAACAACGCGCGTCTTTTCACGCCCTACGTCAACCTCGAAATCGACGGACTCAGAATTCTCGTGATAGGCATTCTGACCGACGAGGTGCTCGCGTCAACCAAGGGCGAGAAGATCATCGGCACGTTCATCGACGTCAAGGCGGCGGCCAAGGAAGTCGGCATCATCTGTGACAACTACCGCACCGTCAACACCGACATGACCGTTCTGCTCACGCACATCGGCTACGAGAAGGACGTGGAGCTGGCGAACCACCTCGACCCGGAGTGGGGCGTGAATATGATTATCGGCGGTCATTCCCACACCTTTATGGAAGAGGCGGAGTACGTGAACGGCGTTCCGATCGTGCAGGCGGGAACGGGCACCGGAATCATCGGGAAAATCGACCTCCAGTACGACCGCGACAGCCGCGAGATCGTCGATTTCAAGTGGAAGTGCGAGCCGGTCAACGAAAAAACCGCGCCGAAAGACCCGCTTATGGAGGAACTATTGAACAGTTACCGGACCGTAACGGACGGCAAGTACAAGAGAGTCGTCACGCGCTGGGCCAGGAAGCTTACCCACCCGAGTCGCGAGCAGGAAACTGAAATGGGCAACCTTTACGCCGACGCGATGCAGTTCGAGAGCAGCTTCGACATCATGCTGATGGGATCGGGAAGCATCCGCAAAAAGGAGCTCGGCCCGATTATCGAGTACCAGGACATGATTGAGAACACCCCGTTCGACGACTGCGTCTGGATGCTGAAAGTGACAGGCGCGCAGTGGCGGCGCATGATCAAGCACATTCTTCGCGACGACGCATGGAAGGGCGAGACCGAGTTTTATCAGTTCTCGACAGGCGTGCGCATAAAATACAACAAGACAACCAAGGTCATCGAGGAGCTCAAGTTCAACGGCGAGGACATTACGGACGACATGGAGCTCAAGATTGCGATCCAGAACTACCACTACCGGAATTTTGACGAATTCCTGGGTGTTCCGCTCGAAGAGGTCAAAAAGAACATGCGCCCGCGCGTTGTCGCGACCTCGCTGAACAACATTGTCGAGGAGTTTTTCATGACGCACGACGGACTCGACGCGCACGTCGAGGGACGGCTCGAAGTGGTCGAATAAGGGAATGTATGCGGCGGTCTGTGGCCGGTTTTGCTCCCGTCTGAAACTCCGCATAATTGTTCCACGTGGAACAATTGCGTTTTTGGCTATTTATAGGATAAATTTAATGCTCGTGTCTGAAAACGGCCCTCCAAACAAATTGAGGACGTAAAAGACTGTTTAAAATCATAAGAATCGGGCCGCGATTGAATTCACGACCGCCGTCTGGTATAATACATTTTAGAATAATAAACCAACATGAGGAGGTTTGCTTTCATGAAAAGATTTTTTGCAATTATGATATCGCTGTGCCTTGTCATAGCGCTTTTCGCTGCATGCGCGAAGAACCCGGACACGCCCGTGCCCACCGAGGCTCCTCAGGAAGCGACGGAAGCTCCTGCCGAGCAGCCCACCGAAGCTCCTACCGAAGCGCCGACAGAGGCTCCGACACCCGAGCCGACGCCAGAACCCTTCATCGATCCTTACGCGGTCACGATTCAGGACTGGGACGACGCCGACGTGAGAGCAATGTCGTTCGACACGATCTTCTTTGACAAGAAGACGATTACCGACGGCGGAGTTATGGGTTGGAAAAACGACAACGACGAGACAATCGACGGAACCAACGGCAAGATCAAAGTGGTCGGCATGAGAGGCTGGGCCGGATTCCTGGAGGAAGACATGGTCGCAATGGGCTATCAGATCGACAACAGAGAGCCCGTTCTGGTTGAGGGCGCCTTCGAAACGACGCAGCCCGAAGTTAAGGCCGCCGGCGGTGATTTCGCGCAGCGTTTCCGCGTCAACATTCCCGTTGAAGGACTCTACGGAAAAGACCATGAGCTCAGAGTTTTTGCGAAGCTTGAGAGCGGCGCCTGCTACTACATCAACCCCGAAGGGTCCGCGTTTATGCTCTACTACAACGGCCCCGACGCTGCCGAGAACGTGATTGACGGCAAGATCAACGCCGGCGAGTACAACACCTCTTACATTCTCGACTCCTCGAACGCGAAGACCTGGACCAACACCGAAATCGGCGACACGTCCGTGAAGTACTATCTGCGGCTCGCAAGCGACGCCGTGTACGTCGGATTTGAAACTGTCGGTTTTGTCGAAGGCGACTACGTGCAGCTCGACTTCAACCCCGGCGCCAGGCTCGACGATTCGTCCGCGGGCGGCCTTTTCGTGTCGTTCGTGATTGGTGAAGACGCGAAGGTCCTCCAGCACAACCACAAGACGCAGCTGAAAGACGAAATCGACACCGCGGGAACCGACATCACTTCCCTCGTTGAGGTGAAGATCATTACGACCGAAGAGGGCTACGCAGGCGAAGCCAAGCTTCCCACCGAGTTCTTCAAGGTCACCGACGTCGAGAAGGCCGACGAGTTCAAGCTCGGCTCCGAGAACCTCTACTTCGGTATGTTCATCGTCATCATGAACGACCCCGAAGGCTACACCAACCAATCCGCGGCACCCGGTTCCGACTGGTCGCCCAAGGGACTAGGCCTCCACGAGTACGTTGTGTATTAATGCCTATGCCACGGTTAAATAAATAACCGGGCTTTGCCTTTGCGCCGCGCCTTGCCGAATTCTCCGGATTGCCGGGGGTTCTCTGGCGCGGCGTTTCGGTTGACTTCTGTCCGCGGATGTGGTACAATATTTCAAATTTCCCTACGACGAGCGAAAAACGAGCCTTGCCCGGCGAGGGAAATTCACGGCCGTAAAGCGCTAAAAACACTTCCGGAACAACGGCGGAAACTTCAACTGACCCCGCACGCAAAACTCACGAAAGGAGGGCGCCTGACATGAAATATTACGTCGTCTCCGACATCCATTCGTTCCTGACGCCCCTCCGCGCGGCGCTCAAGGAGGCCGGCTACTTCAGCGACCCCGAACCGCACAAACTCGTGGTATGCGGCGACATTTTCGACCGAGGCAGCGAGCCGCTCGAAACCGAACAGTTCATCTGCCGCCTTCTCGAACGCGACGAGGTCATAATTGTCCGCGGCAACCACGAAGACCTGATGCTCTCCCTTCTCGAAGACGCCGAAGTTTTCGAAGGTACGTCCGTCATTCTTCATTCCCACTACGCCCACAACGGCACCGTACGCACCCTGCAGCGCTTCACCGGCGCATCCAACCGCGACATCTGCGAACGACCTGCCGAAATCGTCGCGAAAATGCGAAAAACCGAGTACATCCGCACGATAATTCCGGCCGCACGCGACTGGTTCGAGACAGAGAACTACATTTTCGTCCACGGCTGGATTCCCTGCCGCGAGGCCAACGAGATGCTTGACGAACCGGTCCCAACCTTCCGTGAATGGCGCAAAGCCAGCCGCCTCGACTGGGAATGCGCGCGCTGGATGGACTACGTTGAAGTGCTGAAACGTGGTCTCCCGAAGCCGGAAAAGACCGTCATCTGCGGCCACCGCAGCGCTTCCTACGGCCACGACGAGTTCGAAAAACCCGTTCCTACCGGGAAAGGCAAGGTGACCCGCAGCGCCGGCAGTAAAGGGAACGTGGAAGAATCGCACTTCCGCCCGTTCTACGGCGACGGCCTCATCGCAATCGACGCGTGCACCGTTCTCAGCGGCGTCACGAACTGCATTGTGATTGAAGACTGACTTTGGCCCGGCACCCGTTTCCGCACAGTTTGCACATTTTTTTCGTGAATTTCCGCAAATTTCAAAAAAACGCTTGACAACGCGCCAAAACGGAATTATAATAGTTTCCGCGTGTGAGGCGATCGTGATTTAAACACGTTCGATGCACGCACCTTTAGCTCAGTTGGTAGAGCAACTGACTCTTAATCAGTGGGCCCAGGGTTCGAGTCCCTGAAGGTGCACCACACGCATCGAGGATTTCTGTTCGGAAATCCTCTTTTTTGTGGGAATCTGAGGATACAGACATTGCCGGAACAAATCGTGCCGGCCCAAATATCTACCGTTTTAGGAGGCTGTTATGAAAAAAATCGTGGTATTGACCGGATCGTTTAATCCGGTGACGAAGGCTCACTATGCGGTACTCTCTGATGCCGTTAAAAAAACCGGCGCTGACGAGGGTATCTTTGTGGCGACGAACGACAAGTATCTTGCCAAAAAAACATTCTTAAAACATAGAAATCCCTCCGGGTTCGTGCTTTCCGAGGCGCAGAGGAGCGAAATGCTCCGTTCTCTCTCGAAAGAAAACCCAAAACTCAGCTACTGGGGCGTCGAACTTGGCGGCGTCTACGCCCAGACGTTTAAGACTGTCAAAAAGCTCCTGGCAGAGAAGCAAAAACAGTACCGCGGCGAGGAAATCCAACTTTTCTTCCTGCTGGGCGCGGACAAGATGAAAAACATGCCCGGCTGGCATCATTTGGATGAATTTTTTGAAATCTGCGAGTTTCTCGTATACTCGCGCAGCAAGTTTGACATAGACACGGTCATCGAAGACAACGAAAACCTCAGAAGCCGCCGCGAAAAGATCCACCTTTTGACTGTGGCGGATGACGACGTTGAGGACATAAGCTCCACCGAGGTCCGCCGCCGCTTTCTCGCCGGCGAGGATTACCGCGACCTCATGAATGACGGCCCTTACCGTTACATGCAAACACTTGACCCGAAGGACTATCACGCCCCCACCGCGGAAGACGTCATCAAAACTCAGATCACTTGCGGCGGAAGGTTTGGCGGCCACACTGCCTGCACGAGTGTATATAAGGCCAACAATGAGCTGTTTCAGTCATGGGCCGTGCCTTTTCTTGGCGACAGGGACGCCCATAGAGCGGCAAAGGCTTACAGTAAAGAGTTCCGGGCGCCAGCCGGCGGGCCGCTTACCGTGCCAACCGTGTTCGACTGTGTCAACGAAGACTGCGTGGACGTGGCGAAGCGGCTCATAGACGAAGGCTTAAACCCGGCAATCCTGAACCTCGCATCCCGCACATCCCCGGGCGGGGCGTATCACAAGGGCGGAAACGCGCAGGAAGAATCCCTGTGCCAGATGTCGACCCTGTCCCAGTCCCTTTACCAGTTTGGCGACCCGGAACGCAAGCATATAAAGGCGTCGGGCACTGTGAACATTCCCGGTGTCTATCCCATGGATATCAACTTTGGCGGCATTTATTCCCCCTGCGTGACGTTCTTCCGGAACAATAAAAAACAATACTTCAGTCTGCGGGAAACCATGTTCGATTGCCCGGTGATCACGGTGGCGTCCCTTTCCAACCGCGTGAAGCAAAACCGCGAAAATCCGGAGCGGGCATTTTTCGACAGCGACGGGCATTTTATACCGGAAGGGCGCGAAATAGAGGCCAACAAAATACGCACCATCTTCAGAATTGCCCTCGACAACGACCATGACAGCATTGTGCTCGGCGCTTTCGGGTGCGGCGCGTATCGCCTTTTCCCTGAAGATGTGGCTCCGCTGTTCAAAGAAATTCTCGATGAACCCGAGTTTAAAAACCGGTTCCGCAAGCTTGTGTTTGCGATCTACGAAGGAAAGCCGCAACGTAAAAATACTGTAACCGGGCGTGAGGGCAAGTTCAAACCGTTCTACGATCTTTTTGGATAATGTGACAGTTCCGGGTCAATGGCAGCCGCGTTTTTGTTGCGACTGCCGGAACTGGGGAGCATGGTGTAAGTCCGGATTTCAGATTTCATTTCCGGAGCGAGATTGCTTATAAACGAACAATGAAATATAATATGACGCAGTTGTGAACTCATAAGGATGGTATGGAGGAAAGACATGAACACGTACTTGTTTGACGATTTCGCGAAAGACCTGTTGCAAATCAGAAGTTTCAGGTGTTTTGTAGATCAGAGTCTGGTTGATCCTGATTATAACACTGATAATCCGGAAGGCGTGCTGAAGGAATGGATGGAGGGCGAAGATACCGACCCGGATGATTTTCTGCGTAATCCAATGCCTTTTGTGTTGGCGTATAAGGCAGGCCGGGAAGCCCTGCTTGCGTATCTGGAACGCTATTATGACGTTGCTTTGGAATGGTATGAGTACTGGGAATACAGGCACAGCGGCTTCGGCAGCGGGTACCGGTGTTTTCATGTTTTTAACAGTTACGTCCTCGCTTTGTGTTCCCGGTACTACGCAAGCATCAATGAGACGGAGAAGGCGAAGATAGCCTGTTTCCTGTTCCTGTGCCGCCTCTCGTATATGGGAGACCTGTCGGAAGAAGACTATGAGGAAGGGGACACCCCGGGGGATTTAGGATACTATTGGGAGGTATATGACCTGGTCGGTCTGTACGATGCTTTTGAGTCATTCTTCCAATCAATCAAGGAAATGATTGGCCCCGACTGGCAGGCGGTGCACCCCTCCATTACATGGAACATCGGGAGATACTACCTGTCGAAAAACAATTACCGCAAGGCAAGAGAGTTCTTCTCCCTTGGCGCTTCCATCGATTATGACGGACGTCAGTCCATAGATCCTTTCATTGCCGTCGGCGAGAACCAGTACGAGCTGGGAATGATCTACCTGAAGGGCCTTGGCGTCAAGGCCAACCCCAAGAAGGCGCTTGAGTACTTTGAAATGGCGGCCGAAAGCGCCGGAGAACCGACAATCCCGGTCATCCAGGACATGCGGGATGATGGGCTGCTGCCTGCTCAAGTCGATTACGTCATGGACGTGCTGACAGGGTACGGCGATATAAACGTTTACAACCGTGACAAGTATGTTTACTATAAAGAACTTAACGAAATCCAGACCGAGAAACTGGAAATCTGCGCTGACGTTTGTTTAGCGCGTTTGCCTGATTACGACACGCTTAGCTTTCTGCGGGATATCTACCGGTACCGTTTACACGACTATGAGAAAGTTCGCGAAGTGGAAGGGCGGATGGAGCGGCTGGCAGAGTCGGCCCCGGTGGAGAAGAGATCCGGAAATATGGACGCTGTATTCGTTTCCCGCTGGAAGGAAAACTGGAAAAACACTGTTGTTAAGCCTTCGATGAATTCAGGATCCATCCCGAAGGAGCCGAAGCCGGGCGACACCTTCTTCTGCGGAACGCTCGCCAACGAGCCAATGGAGTGGAAGGTTCTGGAGATTAATGACGACGGCACGTTTTTTGCAGTCACCGCCAAGGTTATCCTCAAGATGTGCTACAATGGCCTCATCGAATGGCTGAACACGGATTTCATCGAAAACGTTTTCACGAACGACGAGAAAGAACACATCGTCGCTCACGACTACAAGGACCTCCGGAGAAGCGCTCCCACATATATTTATCTCCCGGAACGCAGCCAGCTGGAGGTGCTGGAGGATCTCTCCCAACCTTTTGCGGAAACTACCCTGGCAAAATCGATGAGCCGCGACAAGTCCATCTACGACATCAAAGGCATATCTATCGAACCGGGAAGATTTTCCAACATAGACCGGAACGCGGTCCGCGGCATTCGCCCGGCCATGGATCTGTACATTGAGGCGCCGGCAAAAAACACTGTAACAGGGCACTAAGGCAAGTTCAAAACTGCTCTAACAGAATTGATTTTTCCGTCTTTTTCAAATATAATAAACATATGATAACTCACTTTTGCGGGGAGAAACGGGCTATGAGGACCCTTCGAACACAATCGAAATTGAAGAGACGTCTCTGTTTGGGGTTGGCAATTTGGATGACCCTGATGACTCTTGTTGCCTGCGCACCGAAAAATGAAATATCTTCATCTCCTTCTCCTGAGTCGACGGATTTTGTTGATATAGCCGGCGAAGAACCCACCACGAGCGCGGAACCGGCATTCAGCGAAGCGCCTTCTTTCACCGAAGAACCCGCATCGCCCACCGAAGTTCCAAAACCCACCGAAGTTCCGCCTCCTACAGATGTCCAGGTTCCCACCGAAGTTCCGACGCCTACAGGCGTTTCGGCTCCCACCGAAACACCTGCACCAACCGAAGTCCGGACTACTACAGAGGGCCCGACTTCCGCTGAAGTCCCGACCCCAACCGAGGCTCCGGCTCCTACCGAAACACCTGCTCCCACCGCGACTCCGACTCCGACGCCCGCCCCGACGCCCACTCCAACCCCGGCGCCTACGAAGGAGCCCGAACCGGGCACCCGTGAGTATTACGAAAAATACGCCTATATTTGCACGGTCAACACCGACTCGCACATCGCCCCGTCTCTTTATACCGCGGGGAAGGCGCTTCCTGACTACCTGTCGGGCGTCTTCTATACATCCGATTCGCCGGGCGGAGACCCGACCCGCCAGGACGGAACTATTTGGCTTTGCCTGAAACCCGAAAAGGGATTCTTGATCTCATCGGTGAACGTCGCGGGTTCATACACGCAAATCGAGAACGCGGGACGGGACATTTACATTATCCGGGGCGTGAAAAGCAACCTTACGCTGACTGCGTCGTCCGGGGTAATGGAGGAGGCGTCAAACGACACTCTTCTGGGGTCATACGGTTACGGCATTTCGGACAACGGCCGGCTGAAAGTTACCTGGACAGAGGCGGAGGGAGTGCCGCTGCGTTACGTGGAGGTCATCGTTTACGACGGAGTGCGCCCTGTCACCAACACATACGACGGCGAGCTTGGCGAATGCGATGTCGCAAAACTCTCGCAGAACACTTCGTACACAATCTGGATGAGAGGCTACGGCTATACCCAAATCGGCAGTTCAGTCACCATGAACACCTGCTACGTACCCGGCGCGAGAAGCGTTGCCTTCCCGCGCGTGGAGATCACGACCGAAGACTACGTCTGGCCGACTTGCGAATACGTTCTCCCGCCGGACGGGAATATCGGCGCGGGCATCACCAATGCGACCTGGGAAAACAGCATCGTGAAGATTTACGATGCCTCCAACAGCGTCGTTTACGACTCCTCGCTGAACAGTTCCGAGGAGGAGCCGTACCAGGGCGCAAAGATGAAGATCCGCGGCAATACCAGCGCCTACGGCATCAAAAAACCGTATAAAATCAAGCTGAGCAAGAAATGCGACCTCCTGGCACCTTTTATAGACCGCCCGGCGGACGGAAAGTCCTACGCCGACAAGGAATGGCTCCTTCTCAATTACGGAACGGACATTTACCGCGTCGCGGGTGACGCGATAGCGGACCTTGTGGGCACGCCGTGGTCGCCGGATTACACCTACGTTTCCCTGTACGTCAACGGCGACTTCCGGGGGCTTTACGTGCTTTCGGAATGCGTCAAGCAGGGAACAGGAAAAGGGGACACCAGGTGGCGCTGCCCGGTTGAAGACGACGGTTTCATCATCGAATACGACGCCTACTGGTGGAACGAGCCGCTGCACTTCACCACTCCGTCGTGCGAGAACTTCGTGATGAAGTACACCTTCAAGTATCCGGATACCGACGATATCGACGTGAATTCCGACGCCTACAAGTACATCAAGAAATACATGACCGATTTTGAGAGGGCGCTGAACAGAAACGACAGCTCTTACCTCGACTACATCGATCTGGATTCCTTCGTTTCGTGGATCCTGGTCGCGGACTACATGTGTCTCCTGGACTCCGGCGGCAACAACCTCTTTATGTGGAAGAAGGACTCCACTGCGAACAGCAAGATCGTCATGGGCCCGAACTGGGACTTTGACTCGTGGAAGTGGACAACCGATTCTGTTGCAAATATTCACAGGGACGGCTCGCATTTCTATTTCCCGAAGCTTTCCAAGAAGCAGGAATTCGCACAGGCATACGCCGAACTGTTCCGCGAAACTTACGATAAAGTGGCAGCTGCCGTAAACGCCGATCTTGACAAGATCAATGAGACTTCATACAACAAACTCTACCGTCTGGAGGGGACACGTTATCAAACGGGATACCGGACGCTCTCGGCTATGCGGAACGACTTTAATACATGGATTAGCGCCCATCTTGCATGGATGCAGAGTCAGATCGGGTAAGGGAAACGGTACTACACTGAAAATCTCTGCAAAGTAGAACCTTCGGCGAATTCCCGCTTGAAACCGCCGCCGGATTTGAATATAATATGAACGACCTATAGAGAGTGCGCGAGGGACAAGCCCTGTGACCGCACAGCAACCTGCGAATGTAAGGTGCTAAAGCTTGACCGATGGGGCGAACCGAACGAAACGATGCAGGCACCCATTGGAGACGATGGGTGCTTTTTTGCTCTCTGTAGGATTTTTCTTACGGAGGGCATTTTTATGGAAGCGCCGGTTTTGCTTCACATTCCGCACGCAGGAACATACGTTCCGGAAGAGGAGGCGGCGAAGTATGTTTGCGACATTGAAGAAGAGTTGCACTTTATGACGGACTGGTACACGGATGAGCTTTTCGACTATCCTGCGCGAAAGGTGGTGTTCCCGGTGAGCCGGCTGGTTTGCGACGTGGAGCGTTTCCGCGATGATTCGGAGGAAGAGATGGCGAAGCGGGGAATGGGCGCGTGTTACACGAACGGTCACGACGGGCGGGTGATCCGCCGTTTAGACGCAAAAGAGAAGGAGTCGTTGCTGAGGCGGCTGTACGATCCGCACCATGAGGCGCTTACAAGAACCACGGCGGAAATGCTTTCCCGCCACAACAAATGTACCATAATCGACTGCCATTCGTTCTACCCCCGGCCGCTTCCCTATGAGCCGGATCAGAACGCGGACCGGCCGGATATCTGCATCGGCACGGACGGTTTCCACACGCCGAAGGAGCTCGTTCATCTTGTGGCGGAGGATTTCCTCAAAATGGGTTACTCCGTGAAGCCCAACTCGCCTTACAGCGGGTCGATGGTTCCTGCGAAGTATTATCGCAGCGATTCAAGGTTTACTTCTGTGATGATAGAAGTAAACCGGGGGCTATATCTTGACGGCAGGAACCGGAAAAGCAGGTCGTTCCAAGTGCTCAAGAAGGACCTCTCCGCGGTGATTGAGCGGATAGTTGAACAGTGTTCCGCTGAGTGAATGAATAAAATGTGTGAAAACCGTGCGCCCGGCATGAAGCGTGCACGTAAATCTGTCGCGGTTCCTGCTTTTATCAGAAAAACCGGCAAATTTGCTGAAATTGGTAATCGAAAACCAAAAAAAGCACTTGACAGGTGGTTTTTTTGACGGTATAATATGGTTGGTTTTCGAAAACCGCGCAATTTAAAGGGTGCCGACAGGCGCCGGAAAGGACTTAAAAATAGAACAATATCTAATAGGAGGAATAAAAATGATTAGCAAAGCGATTTATGACATTTTAAAAACTGAGTTCGGAAACACATCAAGTTGGACTGTTTGGGCATGCCCGGCCAATGGCAAATGGGAGACCAAGGATTCGGTTTCCGATATGTCACCTTTTCAAGACGAGGCCGCGTTAATCAATAACCTCAACGGAGATTATATCTTTGTGGGTTTAAATCCATCAAATCATGACCATTTACAACCTCAGGGAGTATGGGAAAACTTCCATTCAAGTGATACCAGAAAGTCTCAAGATTATAAGCTGAGATATGCCCTGCGTGATACAAAATACAGTGGATGCTTTATGACGGATTTATACACAAAAGTTAAAGAAAAAGATTCCACAAAAGCAGTGAAGAGCGTAACATATTCCGATACACAGGAATCTGTCGAAATCCTTTTGCGTATAAGAGATTTGCTTGGCGGTAGCGCTACAATTGTTGCGATGGGGGGAAAAGTATATAACATTTTAAAGAAGGCCCTGCCAAAAGAAATAAGCGTAAAAAGAATAACGCATTATGCCGCGTACATCAATATCAAAAAGTATCGCGAGGAAGTGCTTTGGCAGCTTAACCAGTAAACCATGCAGAAACAGAGAAATCGATTGCATTAAACGATGCGGATTAAGCCACCCGGGCTGCCCCGCAGGGAGAACGATAAAAATGAAAAAAGGCATTTTCTGGGTCGTCAGAGATGACGCCGACGCAAAACTGATATCCGTATCCGTGCGCTGCGATAAAGACGGCAATCCTCTTGAGGATGTTCCGATGAGCTCCAAATACGGCACGAATTTCAACCATAAGCAGGAATGGTCGCTTCTTGACATTCTTGAACACCGGGAGGCAAAAGGAAAGCCTTTCGACTACTACCCCCGCGGGAGAGTGGAAATCAAAAATGGAAAGGTTACGGTATTCCTTAACCCGGATATAAATACGGAGAGCGTGATCGGACTTGTCAAAAAGCAGTTTGAGATTGGCGATGATCCGGAAATAAAAAGTATTACGGTAAAGAGCGACGGCTCGCAGCATTACAAATACAGCGAATGGAAATGAAATGGACGTTCTGAGATTTGTCGAATCGGAAGCAATAAAAGATTACTGGCTGAGAATTGGCTACGAACCGAATTCTCTTGAGTCTGCGTATCTTATTTACCGGTGCGGCAACGCCACACTAAAAGAAAAGCACGAGGCCTGGAACGAGCTGATTGAGACCATGCCTGACTGTTCCGTTGAGAAGCGTAACGGGTGGATGACAGCCCAAAAAAGCCTTCACGACTTTCTTCGGAGGTACATGGCCTACGAGGGCCGCTATGTCGAAAAGTTCCTTGACGCGACGCCTGAAGGCAATAACGGAAGACTTGTGGTGTATACCCTGAAAAACCATTACCGCAATGCAAATAAGGTAGATAACGAACTTGCGAACAAAGCCTTTTCTTCCTTTGAATCGTCAAAAACGTATTATCAGCAGAACGTTGATACTGACGGTATAGAGTATATTGAATGTGCAAAAATAACAGTTGACGACGCCAATGACACTTCATTTGTTTCCATTTCTCCTTTCTTCGACTTTATGTCGGTGGGCGGGCTCTCAGATTTATATAATGACGGTTCTGAAAATTCATTGGCGTTTTTCGAGGGGCTTTTCTTCATTTTTCCCCTTCCGTTCAGAGCCGGAGACATTGTCTGGGACCCTGCCTGCCGGGATAGAGAACCTTACCTGATTATAGAGGACTGCTATAAGGCTGAGGCTGAGCTACCAACAAAATACAAACGCATGTACGAACACGGAGACACAACGGACATGCAGATCCGGCTTGGGGCTGCAGAAGAGCACGGGGTATCGTTCACACACAAAGATTATCTAAGACTTGAGTATTACACTATAGCACTTATAGGACGCTACAGACATCTTGAGGAGTACGGACACATGCTTGTGAAAAGAAACAGATCCTCGGGCTAAGAGGACAACAAAGACGCTTACAGCAATTATCAGAGGACAATTTGAAACATACTCGAAAGATGTGTTTTATTACCACCAAGAGCGTCTTGTAAATAATAAAGGCACCGACAGCAATCATTTTTTCTTTTGACGATCAAAAAACGGTGCCTTGTAAACGAAATGAAAAGGAGTGATCTTCATGTTGGAAGCAATCAAAAACGAAGCGAATATGACGTACACCGAGAACGGTGCTGTGACCTATAAATCAACGGGTTCAGAGTGCCTTGACCTGTTTGCGGCTATTGGAGCTATTCGCCGGGAAAGCGATGATAACATCATCAAGAGGTTTGTTCGCGCATATACCGAAAATCCCGATT
Organism: Mageeibacillus sp. UBA1212; assembly: GCA_002309655.1. Taxonomy (GTDB): domain Bacteria; phylum Bacillota; class Clostridia; order UBA1212; family UBA1212; genus UBA1212. The sequence goes on along the minus strand of DBXM01000003.1, from coordinate 98,685 downwards.
CTGCCATGAAGATTCTCTTTTTCGCAAGAGATATCAGGGGCGGCCTTGGCGAGAGGCGCGTGTTTCGCGTGATTATGAACTGGCTTGCGGCAAACGAGCCTGCAAGCGTGAAAAAGAATCTTAAGTTTGTGGCTGAATTCGGCCGCTACGACGACCTGCTCTCTCTCATGGGCACTCCCTGCGAGAAGGCGGCACTTAGTATCATCAAGAATCAATATCTTGAGGATATCAAGGCTCTTGGCGAAGACCGCGAGGTGTCCCTCCTTGGCAAGTGGCTTCCTTCCGTGAACGCTACAAACGCCGAGACTGTAAGACTTGGCAAGAAAATCGCCAAAGCACTGGGCCTCAGTGATGCCGAATACAGAAAGAGTCTGTCAAAGCTTCGCGCAAGGATTCGTATCATCGAGAACAACCTCCGCGAAAAAGATTACACTTTCGATTACGAAAAGCAGCCTTCAAGAGCAATGTTTAAGTACAGAGCCGCCTTCATGCGCAACGACGGGGATCGTTACAGGGCGTTTCTAAGTGCTGTAAATTCCGGCAAGGCAACTCTTCACACAGACAACGTCTCTCCCTATGAACTGGTTGAACCATATCTTAAAAGATTCGGCCCGCGGTGCATTGGCAATATTCCTTCCGACGAAAAAGAGGCGCTGAGCACCACCTGGGCATCCCTTCCTGACTTTGGCGGCGAAGAGGATATGCTTGCGGTCATTGACACCTCCGGCTCGATGTACCGCCATGGCAATCCCATGCCTGCCGCGGTCGCACTCTCTCTCGGCCTCTACTTTGCCGACCACAACAAGGGTGCTTTCCGGAATCATTTCATCGAGTTTTCCCACAGGCCTCAACTCATCGAGGTTAAGGGTGACACTTTTGTGGAAAGACTCCGCTACGTCGCATCCTTTAATGAAATCGCCAACACCAATCTCGAGGCGGTATTCGACCTTATCCTTGAAGCTGCCGTAAAAAACAGTATTTCGCAAAACGAACTTCCCGCAAAGCTTGTTTTGATTTCCGACATGGAGTTTGATGCTTGCGTCGACAATGCGTCCTTTACAATCTTTGAAAGCGCCAAAGCTAAATTCGAGGCTAATGGTTACAGGCTTCCCCAAGTGGTTTTCTGGAACGTTGCAAGCAGAAATATCCGGCAGCCGGTAAAGCAGAACGAACGGGGTGTCGCGCTTGTGTCCGGTGCAACGCCAAGGCTTTTCTCAATGATTGCAGGGGGTGTCCTTTCACCTTACAAGTTTATGCTTGAGGTAATTGAGAACGAGCGGTACGGGAAGATTGCGGCGTGACAATAAAGCTCTTACGAAGTTTTATGCGTTTTTGTGTCGGCCGCAATCGACACCATTGCAGAAAAAATCATTTTTGATATTGACACTCATTTTTCACAAAGGTAAATTATATGAAGTTGTTTGAGGAACAATCTGACGGAACACCGGCCGGTGATTCCATGGGAATAATATGCTGCGGCGGAAGACACTTTGACTGCTACCCGTTTCTTGAATATGTCATTGACAATATCATTGAAAAGTACGGCACAGAGACTGAAAAAGTGACGGTTATCAGCGGCCATTGCCAGGGTGCTGATCAGCTTGGGGAAAGATATGCTAAAGAAAGGGGCGCTCTCTTGAGAGTCTTCCCTGCTGAATGGACAAAATACGGGAAGGCAGCCGGGCCGATCAGAAACTCCGAAATGGTCAGATACATGTCCTCGTTTTCGAAAAGGGTTGTAGTTGCCTTTAAGAATGAGAGAACTAAAGGAACAGCTGACACAGTAAAGAAAGCACGAAGGCTCGGTTATGATGTCTATGAGTGTGAATATGAAACGCTCGGCGATTAATAACACAGCACAGTAAAAAGTCTGTATAAAAACAGGCAATAGAACTGAACACAACAATAACACTTGGATATGCAGGCGTATCTCCGGAGGTACCTATTTATGGCCAAAAAACACAGGGAACCTGATGATCTAATAACACTCTTTGACCTTTTGGAAATGGCAGAAAAGCTTGACGGACAAAGTTCGTCAAGGGAAATTGGCGATATGATCGCAAGGCTCCAAGAAAAGTATCAAGATGCCGTTAGGCGCGAGGAGGCGGAAGAGCGTAAAGCACAGGAAGAAAAAAAGAGAAGAAAAGAAGATGAGGAACGAAGACAACATGAGATCTATGTTGAAGAAGTTACATCCATGGATCTTCCCCTTGACTGGAATAATGTCTTCGACTCTGACCCACGAACGCAGGGTGTCCATACTGACAGTATTTCCGATGCTCTAATCATCTGCCTGTCTTCTCTGGGAAGGGTTGATATAGAGTTTATCTCATCGATAACCGGAGCGGACTATAAAACGGTTATTTCAACGCTGAAAGGATCTATATATCAGAATCCGGACACATGGAACAACTGCTTTTATCAGGGTTGGGAGACTGCCGACGAGTATCTTTCCGGCAATCTCATCAGAAAACTTGAAACCGCAAAAAAGGCAAACAAGGAGTATTTGGGGTATTTTGCCGACAACATAAAAGCGATTGAAAAGGTCCTTCCCCCGACATTATCGGCGGATGATATTTACATTACATTAGGTTCTCCTTGGGTGCCCGCAGATATAATAGACGATTTTATGGAACACCTGTTTGGAGACCCGCTCCGTTACTGGAGCCCGGAATATGTCTATAATAACATGAGTGGCCTTGTCGAACAAATGCAGACAAAACACGATGAGATAACGGGGTCCTGGAATATACCTGACAAATCAAGATATCCCAGTAGTGTTGGCACGATGGTGACATACGGCACAGACAGGATAGGAGCGCTGCATATTATCGAGAAAACATTAAATATGAAGACCCCGGCCATCTATGATGAGGTTAGATGCAGATCCAATAAATCCGGGAAAAAGAGAGTGCTTAATCAAACGGAAACAATGGCGGCAGTCGGAAAGCAGAAAAAACTGATAAAAGCCTTCCAAGACTGGGTATGGACTGATAAATCCAGGAAAAAACGACTTGAGGATATTTATGAAAATAAGTTCGGATGTGTCAGAAAAAGGACTTTTGACGGATCTTTCCTGACTTTTCCCGGAATGTCTCCTTCTGTTCAGCTTTATCCATACCAAAAGGATGCTGTTGCCCGCATAATCTTTACTCCTAACACACTGCTTGCCCATGATGTCGGCGCAGGAAAAACCTATGTGATGGTTGCTGCAGGGCAGGAAATGAGGAGAATGGGTCTTTCGAAAAAGAATCTTTATGTCGTTCCAAACAATATTGTCGGCCAGTGGAGGAATATCTTCCTGACCTTGTATCCTGACGCAAAACTGCTTTGCGTTGATCCGAAATCTTTTACGCCGGACAAAAGACAGGATGTTCTGCGGAAAATGCGGGACAATGACTATGACGGGATAATAATCGCATACAGTTGTTTCGACATGATTCCTGTTTCCAAAGACTATTACCTGGATGAGTTGAAAACGGTAAAAGAACTGGTGACAAATGCCATGAACTCAAGTGGCAAGCAGACTGCGGAGTTAAAGAGAAAAGCAAAGTCTCTTAATGAAGGGTTTGCTGAAATGATCCGGAATCTTGATGATTCCGATGAGGATGTGTATTTCGACGAGCTTGGCGTTACAAGGATGTTTGTAGACGAAGCACATAATTATAAAAACGTTCCTTTGGAGACACAGTCAGACCATGTGCTCGGCATAAATTGCAAAGGATCAAAGAAATGCCAAAATATGATGGATAAGGTACATGCCATCCAAAAACTCAATGACGGAAAAGGCGTGATTATGGCGACAGGTACACCGATCACAAACTCCATTACCGATGCGTATGTAATGCAAAAGTATCTGCAAAGCGGGGAGCTCGCAATGCTCGACCTGCAGAATTTCGACAGCTGGACCGGTATGTTTGCGGAGAAAGTTGCGGGATTTGAAATCGATGTGGATACGAGCAAATACAGACTGGCGGAGAGATTCTCTAAATTTCATAATCTTCCGGAACTGACCTCGCTCCTGTCATCATTTGCGGATTTTCACTATGTCGACAAATCGGACGGACTTCCGGATTACGACGGGCATACTGATTCTCTTATCGGCAAAACAGCACAGTTTCAGGAATATATGGAGAAAATCTCTTTAAGGGCCGATAACGTGAGGAACCATATTGTCCCGAGAACTGTAGACAATATGCTCAAGATAACCACCGACGGAAGAAAGGCAGCTTTGGACCTTAGGCTTGTCGATTCGAGGGCGCAGTTTAGTTACCAGTCAAAGGTTGCCAGATGCGTTGAAAACGTTTCAGAAATCTATTTCAGAACAAAAGATGATTTACGCACCCAGATAATTTTTTGCGACATTTCTATACCAAAGAACAAATTCAACATTTATGATGAATTGAAAGACCGACTTGTGTTTCGGGGAATTCCCAAAGATGAGATCGCTTTCATCCATGAAGCTGAAACAGATACCAAAAGAGCTCAACTGTTCGAAAAAGTGAGAAAAGGAGAGATTAGGGTTTTGATCGGATCAACGTCAAAACTCGGAATGGGTGTTAACGTGCAGGACAAGCTCGTGGCGATCCACCATATAGATGTTCCCTGGCGTCCCGCAGATATGACTCAAAGAGAAGGAAGAATTCTTAGGCCCGGAAACACAAACAAGAAGATATATATTTTCCGATATATCACTGAAGGTAGTTTTGACGCATATTCCTGGCAGCTTCTGGAAACGAAACAGCACTTCATCTCGGATCTTCTGTCGGGATCTCTTTCTCAGCGTAGCGGAGAGGAAATCGAGAGCACAATACTTGACTATGGCGAAGTCAAAGCGTTGGCGATAGGAAATCCTTTGGTGAAAAAACGTGTCGAAGCAGCAAACGAGCTTACAAGATACATAACGCTCCAGCGCAAGGCTGTTGAGAACAGATTGCAGATGGAGCAGGAATTGCTGGAGATTCCGGGCAGAGTTAAGAATCAGAAAGGCTTGATAGAAAGCTGCAATGCAGACATAAAAGCCTATGCAGCGTGGAAGGAAGCCAACAGTATATCGGAAGACAACACCTCTGCCAAAAAAGAAGAATCAGAACGCCGAAGACGAATCCGCGAGCGGCTTGGTGCGGCATTGATAAGTCATATCCTTGAGCCAAGGGAAACTTTTTTTGAAGCATACAGAGGCTTTGAAATTATTCTCCCTGCAAATTTAACGATGGAAAAACCGTTCATATATCTGAAAAAGACCGGAAAATACTATCTGGAACTCGGCAGTTCGGAAATCGGACATCTGATAAGAATCGACAATTTTCTTGATTCACTGGGAGAACACCTTGCCTCTTTGAAGATTGCACTGAAAAAGCTGCAAGATAGAGAACTGGACATTAAAAACGAACTGGCAAAAAATGAGAATTATATCGACAAGATAGAAGAGTACAAACAGATCGTATCGGACATCGATAAGAAACTTGGAGTCAGTAAATGAAAGACGTGAAACTAACCAACATACCTGAAATGACGATTGGGAAGATGGTCGACAAGCTGGCAAAGGCCTACAGCACAGTCATAAACAACGGGCTGCCGATTAAAACGGTTCCTTCGGTGATGCTGTGGGGCCCGCCCGGCGTTGGTAAATCCCAGGGCGTAAGGCAGATAGCGAGCATGATAGAAGATAAAACGGGGAAAGAAGTTCGTGTAACAGATGTACGGCTCCTGCTCTTCAACCCGATAGATCTAAGAGGAATCCCAACTGCCAACGCAGATAAGACCCTTGCAGTCTGGTTAAAGCCTCAGATCTTTCACATGGATCCGTCAAATAATATTGTTAACATACTTTTCCTTGATGAGATTTCTGCAGCGCCGCAGTCCGTTCAGGCGGCTGCCTATCAGATAACTCTTGACAGGGTCGTTGGCGAGCACAGACTTCCCGATAACTGTATAGTTATAGCGGCAGGAAACAGAACGACAGATAAGTCGGTGGCATTTAAAATGCCGAAAGCTCTTGCAAACAGACTTCTCCATATAGAAATAGAAGGTAGTTTTGACTCATGGAAAAAGTGGGCAATATCATCCGGAATAAATGATAAGGTAATCGGTTTTATTTCCTTCAGACAGGGATTCCTGATGGGATTTGATGCGGGCAGTGAAGACCTGGCTTTCCCTACACCGCGTTCATGGGAGATGGTGAGCAATCTTCTCAACGGGATCAGTGACGATATTGACGAAATGTATTCACTGATAGCAGGAATAGTAGGAACAGGCGTTGCAGTGGAATTTCGAACCTGGTCAAAAGTATATAAAGATCTTCCGCCTATTGAAGATATTTTTGACGGGAAAATGCCTGTTTGCCCTAAGAATACGGATGCGCTGTATGCTCTCATATCATCAATGACTTATTATGCGCGGAACCATAAAGAAGAACTTGCGAGAATTACCAATTCCATCCGCTACGGGGTTAAACTTCCGCCGGATTTTGCCGCAGTACTGTTCAAAGACTATATGAATATTGAAGACGGGTATAAGACAAAACTTCTTTCCATACCGGAGTTTAACAAATGGATGCAGACGAGAGGAAGCTTGATGAATGGTTCTGTCTGAAGAAAAACGAAGGGAATATATAAAAAGACTATTGCTTTCTCGTATGCGCCTTATACTCAATAACGGCTTTTACGGTCTGCTTCTTATGCACATGAATTTCTCGCTTGATGAAAAAATAAAGACTGCAGCGACTGACGGTTACAGGATCTATTTCGGGCCAAAGTTTCTCGATGAGCTCAACGACACGGAACTGGACTTTATCATGATGCACGAGATTCTTCATGTTGTGCTTCAGCACTGTATGCGTGGCGAGGACCGGAATAACGAAGGCTTCAACATAGCTTGCGATATAGTGGTCAACTCAATTATTCTGTCGTCCAACAACGGAAATAAAAGGTCTATAACTCTCAGAAAATACGGAGAGTCTATACATTTGACGCCTGATGGAAACGAGGGAGAAAGCTATACGGCCGAAGAAGTATATGAAATGCTTCCAGCCTATTTAAAACGGAAAAAAACGGAAGACAAGACGGGAGGCTCCGGATTCGGCAGAGCAGGTAATAAAGGGTCAAAACAATCCGGCAATGGTTCTGCGCTTGGCAGAGCAGGAAAAGAACAGATTCACGCAGAAAATGGAAATTCACGCTGGGATGACCATACGCGATGGGGAATAGAAGAGGATGATGATACACTAAGAGATGTCTGGGTGAAAAACTTTGAGGATGCATGTGAGGCGGTTTCTTTGCGGGATGCTTCCAACCAGAGGGGAATTCTTCCGGCTTTTGCCGAGAGACTTTACAAAGAACTGAGAAAACCACAGACAGATTGGCGAACGATTCTCAATGAATTTGTTCAGGAGGAGATAGCGGATTATTCCTTTACACCGCCGGACAAAAGATTTAACGATAACGACTTCTTTCTTCCTGATTTCAACGATAAGGAAGAAATTGTCGAAGATATTCTATTTATGATTGACACATCGGGGAGTATGTCTGATAAAATGATAGCGGCAGCTTTTTCTGAAGTGAAAGGTGCGATCGATCAGTACGACGGAAAACTGAAAGGGTGGCTGGGCTTTTTCGATGCTGCAATCATAGAGCCGGTCCCTTTTGAAACGGTCGAAGAGTTTAAACTTATTAAACCTGCCGGAGGCGGAGGAACAGACTTTCAGATCATATTTGAATATGTTCAGAAGCACATGGGCGAAAAGCTTCCGGCATGCATCATAATACTCACTGATGGGTTTGCGCCATTCCCGCAAGAAAAACTGTCTATGGGTATTCCCGTGCTATGGCTAATAAACAATAACGAGGTTACCCCGCCATGGGGCAAAATCGCAAGAATAAGTGTTTAACAAACAATGGCACAGATTTCCCTTAAACAGTTGACGATACCATTATTCTGCATTGCTTTTTAAGGGGAGTTGAAGAGAATTTAAACATTTTGATATGATGGAGATTAAAGGAAAAATCAACACCGCCATCTGCTACGCCAAAGTGGTCGATGACAAAGCAATCGAACAGATAAGAAGAATGTGCGACTATGAACTTACCGAAGAAAGCCGCATCCGTATAATGCCCGACGTTCACGCCGGTGCGGGCTGTACTATCGGAACAACAATGACTGTTTTAGGCAAGGCGTGTCCAAATATCGTTGGCGTCGATATTGGTTGCGGTATGTATACTGTGAAGCTGGAAGATAAGTCGCTTGATTTTGCCAAGATCGACGAGGCCTGTCACTTTATTCCTTCGGGGATGAATGTCTGGGAAGGCAGATCCGAAAGGTTTGATTTAACTGGGCTTCGCTGCTGCAGGTCGCTTAATGACACAAAGCGGCTGGAACGGTCTCTTGGGACCCTTGGCGGCGGCAATCACTTTATCGAAATCGACAAGACCTCCGACGGAACGTTTTACCTTGTAATCCATTCGGGGAGCTGGAACCTCGGGAAACAGGTGGCGGAAATATACCAGCAGCTTGCGGTCAATCTTCACAAAGGGAAAGAGGACTTTTTCAAACGCAGGGAGGAGCTGATTGAAACTTATAAAGCGGAGGGCAGACGCAGCGAGATCCAGCAGGCGCTTAAAGATCTTGCCAAAGAGTTTGCCGGCAAGGGCTCAAACGTGCCGGAGGACATTTGCTGGCTCTACGGGACCGTCCTTGACGATTATCTCCATGACGTCGAGATCTGCCAACGGTTTGCGAGAAGAAGCCGTGAGAAAATGGCGGAGATCATTCTTGAGCGGACTGGAATGAATGCTCTTGATGCCTTCCACACCATCCACAACTACATCGACACCGACGAGATGATCCTGAGAAAAGGTGCGATAGCCGCCCATAAGGGTGAAAAAGTGCTCATCCCGATCAACATGCGGGACGGATCTGTGCTTGCAATCGGCAAGGGTAATCCCGAGTGGAACTATTCCGCACCCCACGGCGCAGGAAGAATAATGTCAAGATCTCAGGCAAAAGAATCTCTCAATCTCGATGCGTACAAGGCGTCAATGGAAGGCATTTATACAACTTCGGTCAGCGAGCAGACGATTGACGAGGCACCAATGGCATACAAATCCCTTGGTGACATTATCGATGTTATCGGAGAGACCGTGGATATCATCGAGGTATTGAAGCCTATTTACAATTTCAAAGCATCCGAAGATGATGTTCCGTGGAAGAAAAAGAAAACGGACTGAGTCATATTGCGCATATCGGAACAAGGAATGAAGTATCTTGTCTTTTAGTGTCGAATGCAATCGACACCACGGCAGAATACTTCATTTTTGGTATTGACACTGATTCTGTACTTTCATAAACTCTAAAATAACTGCTGGAGGACGATAAATAAAAACGCGGCAAGAAGAGAAAATGCGATTAAAATAGCAGTTGGGCGTTGATTTAATCGCAGAAATCCGGTATACTACATATGCAAAGGAGGAACAAGCCTATGTATTTAACGAGAACTGCCGAAAAAATGATAGTTGAAGTCAGCCGGTCCTTTCCCTGCATTGTCGTGTACGGACCGAGGCAGGTCGGGAAATCAACGACCATTGATATGATATTCGGTGACAAATACCGCAAAGTTTCACTTGATGATACCGATGACCGCGCTCTTGCCGTTAGCAATCCGAAGCTCTTCCTCGAATCATATGGATGGCCGCTCGTCATTGATGAAATTCAGAAAGCGCCGACGCTGCTCGACGAAATAAAAGCAATTATCGATAAGCAGCGGCTTGTATGGATGAAGACCGGCGAAAAGCGTCAATTAATGTTTATTCTTACCGGATCCAACCGTTTTGAGATTCAGGAAGGGATTTCCGAGTCGCTGGCAGGGCGCTGCGGTGTTATTGATATGGCGTCTTTTTCTCAAGCGGAAAAGTACGGTTATGACAGTCCGGTGTTCTTTCCTGAACTGCCGGAGCTCCGAAAACGTGAAGCCTCCGGACGGAAATACCGCACCAGAAATGAGGTCTTTGAGGACATCTTCACGGGGGGAATGCCTGACGTTTGTACAGGCGAATCAGAGCGGGATGTGTATCTTAAATCGTATATCAACACTTATATTGAGAAGGACGTGCTTAAACTCATATCCGCTTCAAGCGAGATGCAGTTTAGAAATTTTCTCTCAATCATTGCGCTCAGGACCGCACAGGAGCTTCACTATGATGAGATAGCTTCAACCGTTGGAATCGATGTTCGCACCTGCAAGAGGTGGGTTTCTATTCTTAAAACATCCGGAATCGTTTATTTGCTTCAGCCATATATGGCCAACATTTCAAATAGAATCATCAAGTCTCCGAAACTCTATTTTATGGATACCGGTCTTTGTGCGTATCTCTGCAAATGGCCTAATGCTGAAATGCTTGAAAAATGTGCAATGAGCGGGGCCTTCTTTGAAACTTATGTTGTCAGCGAAGTCATAAAGAATTACTATGCTTACAACAAGGATCCGGCAGCTAATCTGTTTTATTACAGGGATATTGACCGCAAAGAAATTGACCTTCTGTTTGTCGAAGGCGGGAATATCTATCCGATTGAAATTAAGAAGAGCGCTTTGCCGTCAAAGCCGACAAAAAATTTCAGTGTACTGGAAAAGTATAAACTTAATATTATGCCGGGACTCGTTATTGATACCTGTGATAAAATCAGGGCGATCAACGAAAAGGCATATGCGTTTCCGGTTTATCTGCTGTAAACAACGCACTCTATAACAGAAATCGGCTGCTTTCCTCCTGTGGCAGGGGCGGAAAGCAGTTTTTTTGTCGATTTTTCAAATATTGGTAATCGAAAACCAAAAAAGTGCTTGACAAGCGGGTTTTGAGACGGTATAATGCGCTTGGTTTTCAAAAACCGCCAAAATTGCGATAAAAAAAGGAGAATAAAATCATGAAAAAAGTATGGGTCGTGTCACTGAGAACATCTCTTCCCGGAACAGGTTATTCCGAGGAACACTTAAAAAAGACGGTGCGCGTGTTTGACAGCTTTGAAAAGGCGGCGGTGTCATTCCGAAAAACGATAAGGGAGTACGCGTTTGCGGACAATTCAATGTTTGACGGGGACGGGCGCATGAAGCAGTTCGACAACTACCTTCGGGAAATCAGGGGGTACGAAAAGGACGAGGAGGGAGATTACTACGATGGTGTAATCACTGCCGAAAAACTGGAGCATATCCTCGATGTTTTTGAAAAACTCTTTGCGGGCGAAAACGCAAAGTTGCGGCTTGACGACGATGATGAGTGCTGCACCGACTGGATGATAGCATTCGAATACAAGGACGGCGTGATCCGCTTCTACGGGGACGATGACGGACCTTGCAACGGGTACGACCCTACGCTGACCACAAACATTTTTTCAATGGAAGAGAGGGAAAACTACTTTTTGTACATTGACGACCGTATGGGACAGGATGAAAACCCGTCGCAGTTTTTCATCGATTTGACAGAGACGACACTTGAAGAAGATTGAAAGGCGAAGGCAGTTTCCGAACGGCAGCACAACCGCCGGCTCCCGAATACTGGAGGGGCGCAGCATGACAATGGAATCTGCCACAGTTAAAAAAGCAAACAATAATCGAAACAGAAGGAGAACGAAAAATGAACGCATTTGACAAAGTAATCGGATACAACGACATTAAGGCGGAGCTCATGCAGGTTTGCGATATGTTCACGAACAGAGAGCGCTACGAGAAACTCGGCGCGAAGATGCCCCGCGGCGTCCTGATGTACGGAAGACCCGGCCTCGGGAAAACCCTGATGGCCAACGCGCTTATCAAAGAGAGCGGCCTTCCCAGCTACACCGTCCGCAGAAAGGATGCGAGCCCCGACTTCACGAAGGAAATCGTCGCCGCGTTCGCTCAGGCCCGCGAGAACGCCCCCGCCATCGTCTTCCTCGACGACATGGACAAGTTCTCGAACGAGGACGAAAGGCACAGGGACGCGGAGGAATACGTGGCGGTTCAGGCGTGCATCGACGAGAGCGCCGGGTTCGACGTGTTCGTGCTGGCAACCGTGAACGACATCCGCAAGCTTCCGCACTCGCTCAGGCGTGCCGGCAGGTTCGACCGTGAGATTCACTTCTACTCCCCCAAGAAATCGGACGCCAGGCGTATTGTCGAGCACTACCTGGCTGACAAAAAACTCGCCGCGGACGTGAATTTCGACGACCTCGTGAAGATGATGAGCTACAGTTCCTGCTCCGAACTGGAGACGATTATCAACGACGCCGCGATCAGGGCGGCGTTCGCGAGGAAGGACAGTATTGAAATGAACGACCTTATCGCGTCGGTGCTTTCGATGCAGTACAGTATCGGGGCGGGCTGGAACACGCCGGGGGTTGCGCGCGGCTCGAATTACGGTGACGGCGACGACGGTGATTATGATGACGGCGACGAGAATGAAACCGGCGACGGCGATGACGGGAACGATGACGATGACGATGACGGGAATGACACCGCCCTTGAAAGAAGAATGACCGCCATTCACGAAGCGGGGCACCTGGTCGCCAGCGAAGTGTTGAAGAGCGGCAGCGTCGGCCTCGCCACCATCAAATCCGACGGACACGAAAGAGGCGGACTCATTTACAACTGCATCAAAATCAACAGAAGACGCGACCTGATTCTCATCGCCCTCGCCGGAAAGGCGGCGGTGGAGCTCTATTACTCCGAGACTTGCGCCAACGGCTGTCGCAGCGATATTGGAAAGGCGGTCTCTCTCATCAGGGACGGACTGACGGAAAGCGGAACCCACGGTTTTTGCGGCATCGACACGTCGCTGGGATTCGGCCAATACTCGGACGGTTACAAGAACACGGTCGAGAACATCATCACGGTTGAGCTTGAAAAGAACCTGTTCAAGGTCCGCGATATCATTTTGAAGAATAAGGAATTCCTCGAAAAGGCTACCGAGGCGCTTCTTGAGAAAGAGGTGCTGCTGGCGTCCGATATCAAAGCTATCAGGAACAGTGTGACAATTACGGCGGCCGCTGCGTAAANNGTAAGCGGCCCCGCCCCACCAAAGAAAATCAGGGAGGTAAGTCATGAAAAAGAAATATATGTCAAAGCGCAAATGGGACAGACTCTACGATGAGGCTCTTGACAAAATTGCCCCGCGGGATGAAAACGGCTGCAGAACCATCCCTTCTGAAAAGACAAACGAGTATTTTCACGCGACTGACTTTCTCGATGAATATACCGTCATTGGCGTCGGATACCAAATAAAAAAGGTTTACGACAGGATAACCGAAAGACTTTTTGACCGGAAAATGCGGAATCTGAAGCTGGGAAAGCTCAAATACAGCGGTCCGCCATGGCATAAATTCGAATTCAAAATCGAGGGCATGTCCGAAGAGCTTTGGTGGAATATGAACATATACCTTGCGGCAATCATCCGCGACTACCTGAGACTGTACGCAGATAAAACATTCATAATCGGGAACTGCGTTGCCGAAAAGTATTATGAAAAAGATGACTTTGATCCGGCAAAAGGTCTTCCGGATGAAGCGTTTGACGAGTGGAAAGAGCTGGTAAAAGATACCGCCAATGAATTTGACGAGCTTTTAAAACTTACAGGGACAAAGTTTGATGTAGATTCAAAAGACTGGCCTGAATATGAAAAACAGAGGGACTCTTTAACAAAGAAAGCATTTGCAGATCTTGCGAAAATATACGCAGATTTGGTGGATTGAAATGGAAATATATGAATGCCTAATCAAAGTAGCAGAACGTCACGGCACCGCCGGGGCATATAACGCCTACGGCCACATGGCCAATTCCGTTGCCGTTGAAGACTCAAAAACCATTGCGTCAGGCGGAATGCTTCCCGTGTTTTTACATTACGGCGGGAAAAGATCCGCGAAAAGAAATCTCACGGAGGGCGTTGTCGTCTTCCCGTCAGGAGCCAATCAGAAAACACTGAACGATTTGCTCTCGTTCCTGAATGGCGGTGATGGGACGGACTTTGTCTGGAAGGCCGGTTATTTCGTGAAAAAGACCGCCTTTAAACCGGAAGGGTACGTTTTCGGCGAGAATTCCCTCTGCCTCGCGCTTACCGCGCTTACCCGGGAAAAGCTGATGCTGACAGTCAGAAACGTCGCCGGCCGGCTTGGACTTGATTATGTCTGGGTGAAGGTGACCAACAAAAAACGCAGGACCTGCGAAATGTGCAAAGTCGCTTGCATCGATGAGCGATTCAGAGAAAGATTAAAAGACAAACAGAGGTGAATGCAGATGTCACAGGTTTACTACACAGTGACAGACGACGGAAAACTGTACTTTACGTCATCAAAGAACGTCTGGGGCGCTTCAAACATTCCTGTCCCGGGAAACCGCCCGAAAACGAAGGAAGAATGCCTTCGGTTTCTGGAATACCTCCGCACCAAAGAGGATCCTGTAGTTCCTCACCGGACGGTACGGGTGGGGCTCTTAGACGCGCAGTATGTTGACACATATATAAGGAAAAGTGAGAGACTTAAAGTTATAAAAGAGAGTAAAAGCAGTGAAGACGCTTATGCGAGTTTTGCCGGGAAATTTACCGAAACCGGGTGCGTTGACAAAAACTTAAGAGCGTCCATCCCCGCAAGCTTATGGTACAAAGAGGACTTTTACGAATACCTGATTTCGCAGGGCATACCCGCACCGGAAGCAGCTGTATTTACAAAAGAAACAAGCGCCGGATGCTATGCGAAATATTCAAGCGAGCATAAAAAAGAAAAAACGCTGGCAAAGTATTCAGAGACGCTTCACCGCTTCGCACATGGCGCAAAGTTTGCAAGCAGGGACACTCTGTTTGAACAATTCGATTACGAATACAGGCAGTTTAAAAGAGACGAAGAAAAGGCGAGAATCAGTGCGATTCCCGATAAAGAAGAGCGAAACCGGCAAGCCGTACTCAAGTGCGTAAATTCGAATGCAATAAGAAACCATCTTGACAAAACCGGTTACAGGTTCAGCAGCCTTGAAGCTGCCTGGCTCATCTACCAAAGCAGAGGGCTTACGGTCAACGAGAAGCACGATGCATGGAAAGGCTTGATCGATTATATGCTTGACTGTGAAATTCCTGAAAGGAACCATTTGACCCGTTTTATGCCAAGTCTTCACAGCTTCCTTGAGGAATACATAGAGACGGAAAAGAGCCTTATTGACGGTTTTATGCGGCCGGCCGGTGACTCGAAGTTCGTTGCCGAGCGGATTCCGAAAGTCGAAAGCAGCGACGATGCGGGTGAACCTGAGTTTATCGGAATTTTCTCGTCTTTTGAATCATTCGGGAAAGCCTATAAAGAACTCCCTGAACCGAACGAGAGGACGGAAGGGTTTTCATTAAGAAAAGTGACTGCAGACGAAGGCGACAAGGGCGTTCAGGTGTTCTTCTCCCCCACGCTCGAGATAACGGGTCTATATGCGGCTGATTCAAAAAGCGGACGTTTGCGGGAACTTGCAGACATTTTTAAAGGACTTTGGTTTGACTTCCCAACTCCGTTCAAGCCGGGCGATATAGTTTTTAACCCCAAGAGGCCTCTTGATATCTTTGTGTTGGAGGGGATCAACAAAACACTGTGTTACCCTTCCTGGAAGCAAAGAACCTGTATATCATATTTCCCAAAAGACGACAGCAGCGAGCATTTCAACAATGAGAAGATGGTGTACACAGGGTTCTGTATCAATATGGCATATGCGAGTGAAGGAGCATTCCGCGACGACAGATTTTGGCTGAAATGCGAATCCAATTACATGGACCTTGAGTTTTACAACGGGCCGTTGGAAGGATATCTCAAGGGTCTTGTTCCGGTTTCCGGGTACTTCAAGGGGAACATAAACAGGGACGAATGCAATATAAAGTACAGAGAGATAATGGAATCCGAGTATTCCAAAAGATTAACGGGAATATCCGACTATCTATCAATATCATACCTAACCTAAAAGGAGCACAAGGGATACTCTTTTATCCCACATCCAACGAGGCGGAAAGACATGCAAAAAGCAGGAAGTGACGGAAATGGTAAACGTTTTTGACAAGAGCGACTACTCGATAAGGAAGAGTCCCATTAAGAACATCAGAACCTTTTTCAGGCACCACAAGTATGCAAGACAGCGGATAAGATGCGGGTTTTCGGATATGGACGTCTGGGCCGTTGACGATTATCTTAACGATGTAATCCCCGGTATGCTGGAAAAGCTTTTAAAGGACATTGACGTACTGGGCGGGTTTCCCGGAAGTATGGTTGAAGCTTATTACAAAGAACACAAAGATGAAATCGGTTGCGAATGGGGAGAGTTTTTGTGTCAAGCAACAGACAACGCCAAGGCATGGAACGAACGCATGGAGAAAGAGTGCTCCGAAAAATGGAAAAGCATCATCAAGGAAATGATTTTCCTGTTCCGTGAGCAGAACTATGATACCTGCTCAGTAAAAAACACCTTCTCATGGGAAGACGATTCCGAAAGAGAAGAATGGAGAAAGCGTGAAGCGGAAATAGATCAATACCGCAGCGTGTGCAGAGCGAAGGCCTTTGCAATGCTGGCAGAATGGTATGACTGCCTTTGGACTTAAGACGGGCTACATTGTGATTCGAACTACAAACAATTGTTCGATAACCGATGAGGACGGATGCAGAGTTTATTTAGAAGAGCCTCCAGTGTGTGAACCGTATGCAGACGAAGAATTATTTCAAACGGTATATGAATGGATTGCAGAATCAGAAGAAAACTCCGGGGAAATTTACTGCTGTATTGAAAGCCCGCCAAGATTCTATGCGGATGGCCAAACTAAGTGGGCAAGAGGAAATCTGAACAGCATTTTCATGAAAACAAGACTAAATGACCGTAGGATTTCGCATTGCATATTAACCGCCTTCATGGTATAATTCGAGTGGTTATTTCAAACCGAAAACGAAAGTGAATAAATGAGGAAATCGAGCCCTCACAAACCATAATAAGGAGGATTTCTGCCCCAATGACAAAAGAAGAGTTTGAAAAAAGGGAAGCGATAAATATTTCGCTCAGCAAGGAGTTCTATGAAATCGTAGGGCCGATAAGAGAATTGGATGACGCGCGGATGCTGGTGGTTCCGATTGCCTATGTCGTGCTGAAGAACTTGGAGGACGGAGCAGACATAACTTCTCCGGAAGCATTCGTGGAGTCTCTTGATATTTGCGATGAAAGGGAAAAGGTCCGAAAGCTGGCGTTTTACAAAGGCAGGCTGGAACGGGTCTGGAAGGGCATCACGGAAACTTCCGACAGAATAAAAGCGTTTTCGGACGATAAAAACAAGACCGTTGCTAACTTGAAGTCTTCGATTCTCTCCTATGGATTTACACAATCCGTAAGGGAAAAGGCCTCGATGCCGGAGTCGATTGCGGAGCTGGCGATAAGGATTCTCGACCTGGAAGCGGGCGACAGGGTCTGTGAATACTGCACCGGCCTAGGAGTTTTCACGGTTCTGGCGTCGCAGAAGGAGCCGCAGGCTGCCTACACAGGCATTGACATTGACAGCTTCCTATGCGAAATTGCATCGATAAGAGTAGAAGCGGCGGGCGGCCGGATAAATATGATCGAGGGCGATGTGCGTGACATTAAGCCTGAGACGAAATTCACAAAGGCGTTCATAAACTATCCTTTCGGACAAAGGAAGGCCTCAATTCCAATTGACGGATCTTTTAAGGGCAGCTTGATTGAAACGGTTAGCAAAACGCCGATTAGATTTACAGACTGGCAGTATATCGCGAGCGCGCTTGACGGTCTCGAGGAAGGGGGTAAGGCAGTTGTTGTGACAAACAGCGGAAGTCTGAACAACTGGTATGACAGAGAAGCAAGAAAAATCTTTATAGACGGCGGATATGTTGATACAGTTATTTCGCTCCCCGAAAGGCTCTTTAGAAATATGCGCATTCCTGTTACGCTGCTGGTCTTGACAAAGAGAACTTCTGCCGACGAAATGCCGCAGACTATCAGGATGATTGAGGCGTCAGGTTGCTGCGAATACTTCAGATTCATAAACCTAATTACAGACGAATACGTTGAACAGATCATTCAAGCCTTAACGGAAGATAATGGCTTAGGAAGGAACGTTCCGGTCGAAGAAATTAAAGGAAACGAGTATGTGCTGGCCGCGGACAGGTATCCCGTGGAAAAAGTGACGCTTTCTAATTCCCGTGAGTTTGGCGACTTTATCAAAAACATCAAGCGCGGCACCCCGATGCGTGCAGAGGAGCTTAAGTCAATCGAAACCGATGATTCTGGTTGTGAATACCTTGCTATCGGCAATATTGTTGACGGCTACATTGACCATGACAGCACGAAGCACATCAAGCCGGACGAAGCGCTCGCCGCAAAACTCGCAAAATACCGGATCAACGACGGCGACCTGATTATTTCCAAAGGCGGCAGCGCCTTCAAGATTGCCGCGGCGGATGTTCCCAAAGGCGACAGCTCCTCTAAAGTTGCGGTGGCGGATGTTCCCAAAGGCGGCAACGCCTTCAAGATTGCGGTGGCGGACGTTCCCGAAGGTACGCAGATAATTGCCAGCGGAAACCTTTACGTGATTGAGATCGACAAAAGCAAAGGCGTTCCGTATTTCTTCAAGGCATTCTTTGAGAGCGAAAAAGGCAGCAAACTGCTTTGCGATGCCGCTGTCGGTTCGACCATTTCGATGATAAGTGCAGATGCAATAAAGAAGCTTCCAGTGCCGGACTATCCGCTCTACGAGCAGCAGAGGATCGCTAATGAAATGCGGGAAGTAACCGAGGAAATGCGCGAGAGAACTTCTGTCCATAAAAGGAGAATGAAGACGCTGCGCGACAAGGCGAAGAATATCTGCGAGGAATGGAACGCGGACAGTATAGAATGATTTGTGGCTGTAGATTTGGCGCGTGGCCGGCGATGTGGATAAAAATAGATGATTAAGCGGAGGGCAACATGAAACTGACCAGAAAACTTGAATGGTATTTCGACGAAATGGACAGTATTGCAAGAGATGATGAACCGTCTGAAAGGCAAACAAAGATAAAAACATATCGAGGAAAACTGTCCGGAGTGTCAACTTCGGCAACAGATTTTCATATTCCTCCTACGGTTTCCGGAATCGTACAAGCAGGCGTTAAGGGCGGGTCAACAATCAAGAACCTGTACATTCCTTCGTCTCTGACTGAAATACCTCCGCTGTCGTTCGGCTTCTTTTATTCTCTGCAAAATATATATGTGGATGAAGACAACAACGCTTTCGTTGATATAGACGGCGTTTTGTTTACGGCGGACAGGAAGAAGCTTGTTTGCTTTCCGAGGGGAAGGTTTGGTGACAAGTATGTTGTTCCTGAAGGTACGGAAATCATCGGCGAAAATGCGTTTCAAGGAACGGTTACGACCGAAGTTGTAATGCCATCGACTTTGAAAAAAATAGAACCCGACGCTTTCACTGAGAGTTTTATCTACATTTGCAATATGTCGAACACGGACCATAACGAACTTGGCGCACGCTGCTTTAAGAATTCATGGAGCGATTCTGCACATCCGGTATATGTTGTCAGAAAACGAAAGATTGCATTGGAGGATGTTTACACCAGTCGCGGAAACTGGGGCTATAAAAGATGCGTCTTTTGCTCCCCGAACCAGCTTGATGAAATCTATGAAGAGATTTTCATAGGTAGTTTTGATGAATCCGAGGTTTTCGGGAAAACGGCACGCGAAGCGAGAAGACAAAAACGGCTGCTTGAAGAAAAGGAAAACCGGGAAGCGGAAGAAGAATTTAAAAAGAGACGGCAACGCGAGGAAGAGCTTTTTAATAAGGATACCGTCAAGTTCGGTTCTTATCCGCAAAGCGCCGACAGAACTGTTGCCCCGATAGAATGGTGCGTCTTGTGTAAAGATGATAAAAAGGCGTTACTGATAAGCAAATACTGCATAGATGCGGTACGGTTTCACAATAAACCGGTTGGCGTTACGTGGGAGCACTGTTCGCTGAGGAAATGGCTGAACGAAACGTTTTTCAATTCCGCCTTCACCGAAACCGAGCAAAAAAGGATAATGGGCACAAGGGTCAAAGCGGTGAGAAACGGATACCTGGATCATTCCGCAGATCCCGGGAATGACACCGCAGACAAGATTTTTATTCTCGACATCCAGGAAGCGAACGAATACTTCGGTCCGTTCAGGAGCGGAGAGACTTCTTATACTCCTTACGCGCAGACTAAAGATACCAGAGCACATAATTATTCGAACTGCCCATGGCTTTCAAGAACACCGCATGAAAAGCAGACTGAAGTTGAAACGGTATACAGTAAAGAAGATGACGAAGATTTTCGCAGAGCCTGGAGCGCTGTAAATATAGACCGGGTCAAAGGCCTCAGACCGGTTATGTGGCTGAATTTGGATGAAAACAGCGAGAATATCAACCTTCCTGAATATGAGTTTGCGATAAAAGAAGCATTCGAGAGAAAGCAAAAGAACGATCCCGGTATTATAGAGTTTGGCAGATATCCGACTTCGGTCGACGGTAAAAAAACTCCCATCAAGTGGCAGATTCTGGAAAAAGAAGGCGACAGGGCGTTCGTTATAAGCAAGTATGTCATTGAGAAGAAACGTTATAACGAATGCGGGAAGGACGTTAAGGTATGGGACTGTGAAGGCACCACATGGGAAGAATGTACTCTGCGCTCATGGCTGAACGATGAGTTTATCCACGAGGCATTTAACGAGGAAGAACGGCAACGGATTGAGACAACATTTCTGATAAATGACAAAATCAGAGGAACCAAGTCAAAAAGCGGCAACAATACTACGGACAAGGTCTTTATCTTGAGTGTGTCAGAAGTCGAAAAATACTTCGACACGGAAAAAGCAAGAAAATGTCAGGCAACAGATTATGTCCAGGATCCGGAGTGTGATTACTTTGAATCGTTTTCATATGACGGCAATTTTCATATCGATCCGAGCGGAAGATTTGAAACCACTGACGGAATCAAAGGAACTTGCGGCTGGATATTGCGTACTCCGGGCGCGGAACAAAACCGGTGTGCGAAAGTACTTTCAAACGGCGATATAACGAAGTTTGGCTGGACTTCATATGAGGAAGGCATAAGGCCGGCGATGTGGATAAAACTCGATGATTAAGCGAGGACAACATGACAACTTTTAGAAATCCGGAAATAGAAAAACTTTGGGAATCCTGGAGGAAAATGCGGGAAGACCTGCAGGACAGTTCGGGCGACTCGTTCGACCCGGAGAAATACGGCAAACTGATGGTCGCGTCCTGGCCGTATTTTTTTGAAATGATGTGCATTGACGATGCGGAACTCAGTCGCGACTATGTTCTGCTCTACGCTGAAATGTGGGGATTGTTTGACCCTCTGTATGACAGCGAAGCCAATTTCCTTTGTGATGATTATGAATGCGAAATCGCGGCGAGTTTTCATGATGATTTGATTGCTACTGCACGCGAGCGTGAACTGGCCGTTGACGATGGCGGAATTCTCAGCTTCGGAGACTGGAAAGTCGACACCGCAACGTTTGAGATGCCGGACGATTTGCCGTATTGAATTTCATCGATAAGAACTAAATTAGTTCGGGAGTGAACAACCTATGAATAACAGACAAAACGAAATAGATCCTGAAATAGTATTAAATGAATACAGTTACAACATTGTGGATGAAACTGATTATGGCAAAAACATTAAGACCAACGTCGTTTCTCTTAGAGAAAAGAGTGTCATCAATGGAGAAGAACTAAAGCCCGTCCTTAACGAAATCGTTTTGTGGAAGGTTGACCGTATAGTCGATGTTGACAATGAATCACTTTTGACAGTTTTTAATTTCTGCAAGGAGGTTTGTGGCCCTGAGGATGTTTTGAATAGAGAAGATGAGACCAAGAAGGTTGTTAGGTCTCTCTTAGATGCAAAAAAAGGAATTCGAATTGCAATGGCAAGCACGATTCTGCACTTCTTTAATGAAAATGCATTTCCAATAATAGATACAAGAGCATATAGAACCGCTTATTCCGATAGTTCAAAAAAAGTGCCGCAGGGGAAAAACGATGATGCTGTTTGTACTTACATTGATTATATTAGGAAATGTTTGGGAATCTTTGAAAAAGGGCTTGACGGCGCCAAATCACTAAAGAAATGTGGCAAATCATTTAAAGATGTAGATAAATATCTTTACCAGTGTGATAAGAATGCAAGCAACAAGATAAAGCAGAAGCAGTCGTGATTTCCCTTAAATCTTGCGTAGATTCAGGTAATCATCCCATGTTGCACATATTAAGAGTTTGTATAAAACATGGTTAACCGATGGAGGATTTATAAATGAAAAACAGATGTATCCCGGTAAAGAAAGACGGCTTGTTTGGATTTATTGATGATGCCGGGAAATGGATCATTCCGCCGAAATATAAGGATGTCCGTCACGATTTCGATAATCGTGGAGCATTTACAGATGGACTTGCCCTCGTCCAATCGAGCGAAAACGACTTGTATGGATTTATTGATATTAGGGGAAAATGGATTATTGAACCAAAGTTTTCAAATGCAGGTACTTTCGCACCGGGTACAGACTTTGCCGCTGCGAAAGGTGTAAAAGAGGGTTGGGGTGTTATTAATAAACTTGGAAACTGGATCATAGAACCGCGTTATGAGGGCTGCTCACATATCATTGGAGACAGATATTTTAAGTTATACAAAGATCTGCCGAGAGCGTTCTACTACTTTGATGCAAAAGAAGAAAAACTATTGATAGATACTCTTGTTTGTCAAAGAGAACACTCGGTTGCTGAAATTGCGAAAAATGCAACTTTAAGTTCTTGCTATTGTGTTAGTATTGACAAGGATTCTCCAACGCTTATCCAAGCAATTGGTACCGAGTTATGGGGTTTTATAGATGACAACACAAACAACGGCAGTGTTATCTATCCCCATTTTAAGAAAGCATACCCATTCTCGCGTGGCTTAGCGTTGGTCCAGTCTATTGATAATGAGTTATACGGTTTTATCGATCGTGCCGGAAAATATGTTGTAAACCCCGAGTTTAAGGAACTGTTATATTCAACCGACGGTATGTTTGCAAAAGCAAAATCAAATGCCAATGAGCTATGGGGTGCTATAAATCTGAAGGGCGAATGGGTTCTTAAAGCGACGTATAACAGAGCAGAGGATATTGCGATTCCCCATGAAGATTGCGAGAATGCAGACGGGTTATACGGATATAAAGACCTTGCAGGCGAATGGGTAATTAAACCATCATTTTTAATGGTTGGAGGTTTTGAAGAAAACGGAATGGCAGTAGCTCAATCCGCCGAGAATGAACTCTGGGGATTTATCAACCTGAGGGGTGAATGGGTAATCGAACCTCAGTTTGAGATTGATGCGGAAAGCTTTGAGTGGAGTGAGATCGCTCCCGAGTGGAAAGACGGGTTGTTTAAAAGAGAGTACTGGCGGTAACAACTGCGCTCTTCGGTAAGAAAGGTAGAACACCATGCGAGTTTTTAACAATCTTACATGCCTCAACTTCCTCACAGAAGTGCCAGCGTTCAACCCCAACCGCGATATTTCCTGCTTCCTTGTGGTCGAACACACGGACGACAAGGACTTTATAACCAACCTGGCGCATTCGCTTCTTGCCGCCGGCTGCACGACGTTTGATTTTTATGGCAAAATGGAGGCGCTTTGGCATGAGGGAGTTGACCATGAGGATGCAAGGATGTTCCACTGCGAGAAAGTTGCGCTGACCGCGGGACACGATTCAATGAAGGAGTTTACGAACGAACTGGTTAGGATGGTTCACGACGAATGGCCGGCTCCCCGCGACTTTTATCTCCTTTACGACGACGAGAAGATTTTTGAAGATGTGATGAGGGGATTTGAAAAATGTGAATCGCAAAAGTTGAGATTTGACGAGACACAGGAGGATAATATGGATACAGGATATGATATTGAAGCTATTGTTGCTGAATGGAATGACTTGAACAGCAAAATCTCTGAAGAGGACGAATTCGATGCCGGCCACTTTTATGAACTGTACGAACCGACAGTGGAGATCGTTCGTGAATGCTGCAGTAAGGACGTTCATTCGCGGGCAGAACTGAGGCTGGTGCACGAGCTGACCAGGTTCGTCTACAAGGAGATTTACGACGACGAGCAGGAGGAATGCCAGGAATCTGTCTGGACATTGATTGACGCAATGTGCGGGTGGAATTTGGGCTACCTCGGTTTGCCGGCGGAAAAAGAGGATTGAGAAGATCGGTTACGTTATACAGCTAACAACTTGAATAACAGGAGGTTCCCTATGTGCAACAAAGAAAACGTCGAAAATCCATATGAGACGGAAACCAAAACTACCGGCGAGGAGCCGGACAGCTCAAGAAAAGTAAAAATCACCGCGAGAGCCATGGCCGCCTTTGCGGAGGAAGACGACTGCCCGACAGAAACCCTCGTTTACTGCTGCGCGGTAGGAATTGCGAAGAACGCATTAAAATTGTTCTACCATTTTGAAAATCACCCGCTGACAAGCAACAACGCCCCGAAACTGATCAAAGCTTTAGCGCAGATCAATTTTGAAATGCATAGGGCAATCGTAAACTGTCGCGAATTCGGCCTCGACGACGCGGAGTTTGAGGATGAGCCGTTCACGGATATTTACGCGGCGAAAGATGTTGTTCTGGGGCCGGGCATTCCCGCGCAGTATTTGAGAAAATCTCCCCACGGCAACGGCCAAAAGTTCCACATGACATCGCTGACCAAGGATCTTGCGGACCTCGCGAACGGGCTTGAGAGAGGCTTCCGGTACTATGACCGTGAGGAGTACTTAAGGGCGCTTTGCGAGTGGAAGCACGGCTACGAGAAGGAGTGGTCGTTCCTGCTCGAGAACGTCATAGTGGCGCTGGAGATGTTCCGGTTTCACGATTATGACAAATAAGATCCCGCACGCCTGCGCGCGAAACTATTTCAGCAGCGAACCGGCTTAAAGGAGGCCGCGACAATGAACAAACCGAAAATAGTATTCCTGATACTCTGCGCCGTGCTTCTCGCGGCCGCCTCCGCTTGCGCCACAAAAGTTCCGCGACCGGCTGAACCAACCGCGGTCCCTTCTGCTGGTTCGCCCGCGCCTTCAACCGACGCCCCGACCGCCACCGCGCTCCCGGGAACGGTCTTCACAGACAAGTACCTGGGCGACTCGAAAACGCTCCAAATAACCGGCGATTTCATCTATCTTTACGAAAAACTCGGCGTTGAAAAGACCACGGTAATCAATAGGAAAAACTGCTCGGTTGAGACTTCTGCGGTTCCCGGCGCGGATCTGTGCGAGGTGAAAATCAGCGACAACACCGGTCAGACGATCGACATCAATCTGTCGCAGGCAGACGCGGACAGGGTGAGAGAAATGCTGGGCGGCTAAGTAAACCGGCGGAGCTAATAAGAAGCGACAAGAAGCGCAAACAGTACATTCCCGGGAACAACCGGCGAACAACAAGAGTATAAAGGACCACACGATGAGCAATCAAACCAACCTTTCAAAATCCAAATACTGCGCCATTTGGCAGTGCCCGAAGATTGCGTGGCTGCGCAAATACATGCCGGATGAGGCGGTCGTCGACGAGGGAGTCCGTTCGCGAATGGCGGAGGGCAGCGAGGTGGGCGACCTTGCCATGGGGCTTTTCGGCGATTTTGTCGAGATCGACACCGGCGGGGGCGACGTTCCCGACATAACGAAAATGGTTGCCGGCACCGCGGCCGAGATGGCGAAGGGCACGCCGGTCATTTGCGAGGCGTCGGTCACGTACAACGGGCTGTACTGCGCCGTCGACATCCTCCGAAAGACCGGTGACGGCTGGGCGATTTACGAGGTCAAGAGCTCCACCAAGCGCCGCAAGGATGACGGCACCTACGAGGACGACAAGGAGATTTACGTCGCCGACATCGCCTACCAGAAGTACGTTCTGGACCACTGCGGCGTGAACGTCACGGGCACCTTCCTCGTGTGCCTCAACGGGGATTACATTTTCGACGGCCGTCTTGACCTGTCGAAGCTTTTTTATATTTCCGACGTGTCCGGCGAGGTCGCGAATGAAATTGCGAAAATCGAGCCTAAGGTGGCCGAGGCCGGGAAGCTTCTCGCCTCAAACATCGAGCCGGCGGTCGATCTTCATGAAAACTGCAACAAGCCATACCCGTGCGCGTTCTGGCGCCACTGCACGAAGCACATTCCCGCGCAGTCGGTGTTCGACGTCTACCGCATACCTTTCAAGAAGAAAATCGAACTCTACAAAAAAGGGCGCATCACGTTCAAGGCCCTGCTCGCGAGCGGCGAGTTGAAGAACGAAAAGCAGCGCCGGCAGCTGGAGTTCGCTGTCGGGAACCGGGACGACGCCTATGTCAACCGGGAAGAGATCGCCGGCTTCCTGAACAGCCTCTCGTACCCGCTCTACTTCCTGGACTTCGAGACGGTCCAGCCGGTCATCCCGATCTACCCCGGGACGCGGCCCTACACACAGATTCCGTTCCAGTACTCTCTCCACTACATCGAGAACGAAGGCGGCCCCCTCAAACACAGCGAGTTCCTTGCCGTGCCCGGAACCGACCCGCGCCGCGCCCTGGCCGAACAGCTCTGCGCCGACATCCCCATGAACGTTTGCGTGACCGCCTACAACAAGGCGTTCGAGTGCACGATCATCAAGCGGCTCGCCGACACTTTCCCGGACCTTTCCGAACATCTTCTCAATATTCGTGAACATATTTTTGATTTGCTTGTTCCTTTTCAGTCCGGGTTTTATTATAATAGGGCCATGGGAAATTCGTTCTCGATTAAGAGCGTGCTGCCGGCGCTGTTCCCGGACGACCCGGGGCTTGACTACCACAATCTTGATCAAATCCATAACGGCGGGGAAGCCATGTCTGTTTTTCCGAAGCTCGCTTCGATGGCAACTGAAGAACGTGAAGAAACGCGCCGCAACCTGCTCAAGTACTGCGAGCTCGACACTTTCGCGATGGTGAAGGTGTGGGAGAAACTGCGGGAAGCGGCGGGAGATTAATGCGAATTGTTTTGGAAAGGAAAAACCATGAATGATTTTATAGTTGAAGATTACATCTTGAAAGCGTATATTGGAAACAGCAAGATTGTTATAGTCCCGTCTGGAGTAAGATAAATCGGCGGCGAAGCCAAGAAAGATATTCCAAGGGAACAAAGGGGAGCCCCGTTAGCATATAAAGCTTTCAATTGTAATGAAACTGTTGAAGAGTTGTATCTTCCGGATTCGGTGGAAATTATAGGCTTTAAATCTCTGGAGCACTGTAAAAACCTGAGGACGCTCTCTATTTCCAACAGTGTTAAAGAAATTGGATTTAATGCGCTTGTCGGGTGTGAAGGATTGCGCACGATATTGTACCGCGGAACAATTTATGAATTTTCTTGCTTGAAGTTTATCAATTCTCATCTTGACCTCGATGCAATTTGTTGTACTGATGGGGTGATTCTCCTTCAGCAAGACTATTATATTGATACGCTTTACTTTCCGGGAACGCGACAGGAATGGGAGCGTCTCTACGAAAAGGGGGATTGGCGAAACAGGAGATTGAAAAAAGTTGTATGTATTGACGATTGACGATAGAAGATATTTGAAAAGTGTTTATGTATAGCAGAATAATTGTAAATTTAGGAGGAATACAGTATGGCAAATAAACTTGGGAATAGTGGTCGTTTAAATAATCAAGGCGAGTTAAGCTTCGCTGATATTGTTGATGCTGTGAGCAACAACTTTTGCTTACCGGCCATTCAGCGTGGCGTGGTATGGTCAAAAGAAGACATAGCAAGTTTCTTTGACAGTCTTTATAAGGGTTTTCCGGTTGGCAATCTTTTGTTATGGCCACTGAATAACGAAGAAGATCGTAAAATAACTGATTATTATCCAGTAAATAAGAATGAAGAGCAAACAGATATTAGAGGAAGCAGAAAAATACGCAACTTCCTTAATGAAAGCAACAAAAGATATTGTATTATAGATGGCCAGCAAAGGGTAACGGCTCTTTATCGGGGGCTGAACAACAAGTACGTAATTGACGATAAAAGATACTTGTTGTATTTTAATTTGCTTTATGACGGAACAGAGCCATCGGCTTTCCGGTATTATTCAGATGGCGGATTTGTGGAAGAGAGACATTTGTGGGTTCCGGTTAAATCTATTTGGGAATGTCGTGATGACAGGGTAAAAACCGCTGCGTTTATAAAGGAGTTCATAAATGATTTTTCAGAAAATGAAAAATGCTATAAAAATGTCAAGGGTATAAAGACGCGTAAAGACAATGCGACAGTTAGAAAAATCGATTCTGTTGTTAAGTATTACAATGAACACGAAGACCAGGCACAACGAAATTTTAACGCGATTATTAGTCGATTTAAGTCTGGCGGGCTTCCGTATGCAATTGTAGATTTGCGTATAATTAATACTAATGTTAGCACCATAGAAAAACTATTTGAGGTTTTTGTCAGGTTGAATAAAAGCGGGCGTCCGTTGAACCCAACTGATTTATTGTTCGCTCAAATTGCAAAAAGCTCAGACGTTGATAATTTATGGGAACTCTTTGATAATGCTGTTTCTAGTATAAATAGCAAAAACAATGGTAGCGGTAAAAAAAGCAGATTTTCTCAGGATAATATTCTTCGTTTTATTTGGTTGGCTTTCAGAGAAGATAATGCGTCGTTTAGTAAATTCTTTATGACACATTCGAACCAAGTAGTTATTACACAAGAAATAATGGATAGAATCGAAAAAGCGTTTCTTTTGGCTAAAAAAGTCTTTGTCAATGGGCATTTTACTTTTGACAGAAATACGCCATACAGTATGTTTTTACCGATTGTCTATTATTTTTATTACAATGGCAAACAAACGAAAACCGCAGAAGTTGAGATCGAACGATATTACGAGGTGTCTTTGGTATCAGATGCTTTTGCGCAGAGCACAGATACAGTAATGTCCAAAATAATAGAAGTGCTTGGCAAAAACAACAGAAACAATATTACTCTTTTTGGTAAAGGACGAGAATTCAACTTTTCTCGATTAAATGACAGCGTTATAGCGGGAGGTGGCACTTTCTTTGATGTATCAAGGGATGCGGTCGAGGCTATTCTTGATAAGAATTATGTAAAAGACCGTGATTATATAAAACAGATTCTTTACCTGTTATCACGCAAAAATAGACCAGACAACACAATCGAATATGACGTCGATCACATGCATCCCAAAAAATATGAGAAAGCTGAAAACGAGGGATTGTTCTTTGATATTCTTGGTGGAAGAAATGACGAGAATGAAGAACTATATCAATACTATAAAAAGCGAGTAAATGATTTTGCAAATCTACAACTTCTTGATGAATATGGAAACAGAGGCGAGAAGAATGATAAGCCTCTTTCTCAATGGTTGAAAGATTACAGAAAACCCAATTTACACGAATACTCAATAAATAATTATGTGTGTGGGGACGATGTTCCGGATGGGGAGCCAACTATTGAATATTTTGAACTTAAGAATTTCAAGAAGTTTTTAGATACAAGAAGGGCTGTTCTGAAAAAGGCGCTCTTTGCGTTTTTTGAGATTACTGATAAATGAGATCCATTCGCTTGGATGTGAAGAACGATGAAATGATGTGATGATGTTCTTTTTCGAAAACTCAAGATTTGGTAAAACTGGGTATTGCCTCTTGATTTTGGGAAAAACAAGCCGTTAAGTACATCTTTGATTCGCAGGAGACGAGTGTGGAAATCATTTAGATTTAAAACAAATTAGACTTACATAATCAATTGCCAAAAGGAAAGGAAGAGGATTTATGATTGATTTGAACCACGAAGATTTGAAATACTATGAAAAGAAACACACTTGGCATGCTTTAGAAGAAATAATGTGTGCCAGAGCAGCGCTTATTAGCCCTCAGATTAAGCCAAAGGACTTGTGTCTGGATCTGGAAAAAGCTAACATTAGAATAAGCGAAGCAAGCATAAGGAAAAAGTTAGCCAACTACCATTTCCTTGCGAGTGGTACCGGGTTTAACAACAATAGCAAATTGGCTATAGAAGTATTCAACAATTTACCCGCATTCAATGATTTGTATTGTGATATATACAATAATTCATGGTCGGACAAGGTAAAGTCTGCTCCAAGACTATTTAATCCCCATAACATTGAGTTACTGTGTTCAGATAATTTCCGAAAATCCCGTTTGGCTGCAGAGATTCCTTTGAAAATCAACTGGTATTTGGAAAAGATAGATTCGTATCTGGACAACATATTCAAACACACATCGCCTCAGCACTATGTCGAACATTCAAATGCAATAGGTTGCCTAGACAAGATTATTCTTGTTGCTAATGCTGATGATGGTTTGCTCGCAATCAAGGACAATGTCGACATTAATAAAAAATTGATTTCAATCCAGGATTTCATGGGTTGTTATGTTCAGTTTGTTGATGCATCATTAGCTCGTGGGCTCAATAATCTTATGCTGGGGTCGGGTAATGTGAATGCTGGGGAGACTATTATTTTGTTGGCGCCTGAGAATATGTCTGGAATGATTAAATCCATGACGTTATATCCGCCGACGCTAATGGAAATGCTGGATAAGGTATTTAGTCATGAGGTTGGGCATTTGGCATTTGCATTTTACTTACATGATTTCTTTCATTCTGATTGGGTGTGGTCTCTTGCGGAAAAACAGGCAAACTGGATTTCATCGATATCACACGACGGCGAGATAGACGATTTAATTGAGGATATTTGCTGGAGGCAGCCGCCAAAGTATCATGATCCCAGACTCTTGAAGCACATACGGGAGCTTTATTGGCCCCATAGATAAGAGCGTGCCCTGTACTAACAACCTATTTTCACCAAAAGGAGAAAACCATGCCTATTTATTTCGATCCATTCGGGAAAGCGACCTCCACTTTGGGCCTTGTTGCGAACATTCGCGACGACAGCACGCTTGGAGGCGTTTACGACAACCTCACGCCGAAGAACGTTTGGAAGGCTGTCGGAGAGAGATCCGTTACGACTGACCGGTACGTTTTGCTCTATCTATACGCATCGGGGGACGTTATTTCCGCGCCGTTCCTTACTGAATACGGCGCGAGGCTGAACAACAGGCTGAAGGCGGACATGCCGCTGTTCACCGTCTACCCGGAGGCGGTTTTCGACAAATGGAAAAACGACGGAAGCCTTGCCGGGTCGGTGCAGTGCGCATTGGAGGGGGAGTTCAAAAAGGCCTGGAATCCAAGGCCGAGATATGAGCTGATGACGCGGCTGGCCGATTTGTACGGTGTAAGGAACGCACTGCCCGCGCTGGTCGTTATTGACGGAAAGTCGGGAGGCGCCGGCGCGAAGGAGGAGTTCGCGTACGTCAGTTTTCGGTCTTGTAATAAGCCGGAGGCGGTTTTTGGCAGGGTGTGCGAGGTTCTCGACGCGATTGAGGCGAATCCGAACAATTTTGAGGCGGTTTGTAAAGTCTGCAATGCGAACAGGAGGTCCGGAAATAACGGGTTTGCGAAAAAGTGTGCGGAGGCGGACACGGGCAGTCTGTACTGGTTCTTAAAAAACAAAATCGATAAGAAGGATACGACGATTGAAAAGTGCGCCAATGCGTGCAATATGAGCCGGAACACGCTCTCAGACTATATGTACGAAAAAAGGCGGATCAAGGTCGAAAAACTGTTTGCGCTGGCTTTCTATCTTGGGATGAGCCCCGCGGAGCTTGACTGGCTTTTTGACGAGTACGCTGCGGCAACCGGCGATGAAAAGAGGGCGTGGAAGAGGCAGACGGACAAACGTTTCAGAGCGATAAGGGGACTTTTAGCACAGCGCGTCCCCTTTTATGAGATCAACAACAGACTCCGTGCCGAAGGGGTTGATCCAATCAACGAGTAGTAGAATCAAGGCAAGCGGAGTGTTGGCGAACAGGCGCCGGCCGGTTTGCATGGTGGCGGGCAGCCGGAAAAGTATTTGATATTCAGATGCCCAATTATTTTGGGCACGCGCATTTCGAGGAATGGTATCATAAAGCCGTTCCTCGTTTTTTGTTTTGGAACCGGCAATTTTCAGTCAGATTTTTAAAAAGTGAGGTTTTCAAAATGAGTATCAAAAAATTAATCGGTAAAAAAGTCATGAACGTTGTTTTCGGCGAGGGAACTGTCGTTAAAGCTTCCGCCCACTATTTTTCAGTAGACTTCGGCCTTGAAGTCAAGACGTTCTCAATTGAATGCTTTGACAAATTCTTTTTGCTTGACGATCCCGAAACAATAGCAATCGTCAAAAAAATCACCTGCTCAATCAAAGCTAAAAGACTCCGGAAAGCAGCCGAGATAATCCTGCAGAAAAAAGCTGAAATAGACCGAATAGAAGCTGAAAAAGAACGGGAAGAAGCCGAAAAAAAGGCAAAAAAAAGAAAAAAACAAGCAAATAAACCTGCAAAAACAGTCAAAAATGCAAGAAAGGCGGCATAAAATGAACAAAATTCCCGAAAATATCCCGAATAACAGTAGTAGAGTAATTTCCGTAAAAAGAAACACCATCCTTTTCGGCTCCTACCCCCAGGGGCCGAACGGGGAATTGGCGCCGATCGAGTGGCGCGTGATTGACAGCTGCCTGAATTCGGCATTGCTTGTAAGCAAGTACGCCCTTGATGTACGGCGGTTCGACATTCCGGGGGACGGTGAGCAGAAAGGCGATAAACAGTCCGGAGGCAAGCGCCGAGGCAGGAAGAGTTCCGGAAATAAAACGGTTGAAGAGGTTCCGTTTGACGGGAATCTGATGTGGGGGTTTAGCGATATGAGGCGCTGGCTCAACCGGGAGTTTTTGAAAATTGCTTTTACGGAGGAGGAGCGGCGCGTCATTAGTTTCTACTCGACCGAGAATCCGTACGATATCGAAATCGAGGATGAGGCGTTCGTTCCGTCCCTAAGCGAGGCTGAAGAGTATTCCCTGGGAAAGTGTATGGCGACCGACTATGTTGCCGCCATGGGGAAGGATTGCGTTGCCGAAGACAAATCGTGCAGGTGGTGGCTCAGGTCACATTCCAAACACGCTGATCCGTACACGGCGGTTACCGTGAATCACGACGGCAAGATCGAGTACTCCGGCGCGGACATTGGGTCTGTTGAGCTTGCGGTCCGGCCGGCAATCGTTGTGAATTTCGAAAAGTTCAATCCGCCGGCATTTCCCGATTCTCCGGGTTTCGAGACTGATGTCTCAAAAACCGCGCGCGAGTCCGTGATTTTCGGCTCCTATCCGTTCGGGAAGGATTGCGAACAGGCGCCGATCGAGTGGGAGATCCTGGAGCGGGAAGGCGACACGGCTCTGGTTATCAGCAAGCACGGACTCGACGCCAGGCTCTACAATCAGGAGGGCTGCGAGTGGAAGGACAGCGACATGCGGGACTGGCTTAACAACTGGTTTATTATGGACGCGTTCACGCCTGAGGAGCGCGGGAAGATACTGGAGAGCCGTGTCAAAACGGACGGCGTCGAGACGGCGGACAAGGTGTTCTTTTTAGACGCGGATGAGGCCGGAAAGTACTTTTCTTCGGACGCGGACCGCATGTGTGAGCTCACGGACTACGCGATTGCCTGCGGCGGCTACCACCGGCACGGGAGAAACGATGGTTGCTGGTGGCTGAGAAACAAAGGCGAAAAGAACGCAGCCGCGATTGTCGAAGAAGACGGCTCCGTTGACGAGGCCGGAACTGCCGTCAGGGTTTTGGACGTTGCGGTGCGGCCTGTCATGAGGATCTCGCTTAGAAAAGATGAAAACGATTCCGGCGAAGAAACTCGCACAGACAGCGACTGCTTAACTCCTGAAAAAGAAGTTATTTCCGGGAAATCTCGTGATACGACGTTTTTCGGAACATACCCGCAAGACGAGAAAGGGGGGCTTGCTCCGATAGAGTGGATAATTCTGGAAAATGACGGCGAAAAGGCATTGCTGGTCACGAGATTTGCCATTGACGCGATGGAATTCGACTTTGATCCGGCATATCACACCCTCTTTAAGGGGTGCCCAAACGAAAGGCGATGGTGGGAGAAAAGTGCCTTAAGGGCGTGGCTGCACGGCGCGTTCCTGGAGCATGCCTTTTCCGATGAGGAGCGGAAACGGATCGTACAGGTGCCTTTTGCCGCAAGCTCCGATGCCGGCGGCGGAGTGAATTGCGAAGCCTTGGACAGTGTGTTTCTGCTCAGCAAAAAAGACGCGGAAAAGTATTTCGGATCGCGTTATGACATGGCGTGTATCCCGACCGGGTACGCAAAAAAAGAGGGCGCGGGTCCGTGGAAGTGTTACAAGGTAAAAGGCGAGCCGGTCTGCGCCTGGTGGATGGCCGGAAACAACGGCGCCGGCAACGCGTTATTCCGGTTTTCGAAATATGACTACGCAGGCTGCGCCGACTGGTATGTGGGGGTGCGTCCGGCGATGTGGGTGACTGCCGATGCTTTGGGCGGCAAAGCTCCGGATGCGGTCGGGAATTGAACGTGAAAAAAAGAAACTGAGCCTTGATAAAAAAGGCGAAATACGTGCCGCGGGACGCGGAAACGGAGCTTGAAACGGCGCATCGCCGGCAGCCGGGCAGAAGTTTTGGGCCGCGTCCCGCGCGTCATGCTCAACGGAGTTTTGTTTGCACAGATTTTTTGTGCAAAGCATGTGCGTGCCGAAAAAAGATGTGGTATAATATTAAATGACACCGGTTTCGAAACTTGTTGAGTTATAATAATTGACGTAATAATTGGCATATTTATCGACGAAAAAGAAGGAGATTTAAGATGGAGAATAATAATTATACTGAAATTACAAAGATCGTTGAAGCTTACCTTAATGGAGAGGGGACTGAGCCCGATATTGAAGTGCTTTACGAATACGCCGTTGCCGCCAAAAACGGTGAGATAGAAGAGACGCAGGAGAATATTGACCGCATATTACGCAAGGTGTTTCGGTCTGCCATTAACAGCGGTGATTTTCATGGCGTATTTGATAAACTCCCGCTTTGGTTTCCAGAGGACGTCGTAGATTACTGGTATGAATGTGATATAGTAATGGTAAGTTATTTGGCGGATTACTGTTTGGAAGAAAGGGACGATGAAGAGAACTTCTTTAGATTTTCAAAAATCGGAGCTGAAATACATCCCTACGGCGGATCTGGCGTACCGTTTCTGTTAGAGTTCCTTTCCTGCAGGGATTCCTGTATGTTGAATCTCGCCAGGTGCTACAAGGACGGCATAGGTACGGAAAAAGACTATCCTGAAGCGTTTTATTACTATATGTCTTACCACACGGATCCCCTTATGGTCAAGGGGGTGACAGACGATCTTGACGACAGCGAGCTTGCCGATCTCTACTGGAAGCTGAAAGACGACGCCGACGCCGGCAAAAACTATCCGGGACTTTACTATGCGCTGGCGGTGATGTCGAAAGAGGGCATCGGGACGTCTTACAACATCAAAAAGTATAATGAATATGCGCAAAAAGAGATGGAAAACAACCGCTGCCGCACCAAAAAAGAGTTAAAATATTATCATTTAATAGTGGATTATGCTCGCGCACACATCGGTGATACCATTTATCCGGTCGTTAAAGACATTCACGCCGCGGACTTAAAAAGGGGAGACGTGGTCAGGTTCGGCAGGTACAACCATCGGGAAATCCTCTGGTACGTAGTCGAAATCGAAGACGGCGCCGCGCTGCTTCTCTCAACTGACTGTCTTGAATCCACATATATCGCGAATAGAAGGTGGTTATTTGAGGGGCCGTCCGGCGAAGACTTCCTGCATTCGAAAATCCGGAGATTCACGTCCGAGATGGCTTACTTCATTTTTAAGAATGATTACACGGAAGGATTGATTCCGGACAAGAACGGCGATTACGTTTTTCTTCTCGGAGTCGATGAAATCAAGCGGTACAAACTGCTTGACCGACGGCTACATTCTCACAAACAACCACGTTTTCGAGTCAGGAACGAGCTTCAAGGTCGCGCTCTACAACGGCGAATCATACGACGCGACGATCGTCGGCACGGGAAAAACGAACGACGTGCTCGAAAAATGCTTCTCGCGGGGGCGAGAGCACAGGCCGTTATCAACGGTTACGGCAACTCCGGAGTGGAAATCGACCCGGAAACCGGAACCGCTCCGTGGTGGACGTCAACCGACGGCGAAGCACCGGGATCGCTTGTTTTCCTCGATACCGACGGCGAATTCTACGAACAGAACATGAAAGGGGAACAACCCGGCATTCGCCCCGCAATCAGAGTAAAACTGAACTGATACGGCACCTTAGGCAGGCCTTGTATTTATCAACAAGCAGGAGGTTGATTTTATGAAAAGAATCGTTGTAATGACCGGATCCTTCAATCCGGTAACGAAAGCTCACTACGCCGTTATTTCGGACGCTGTAGCCAAAACCAATGCCGACGAGGGCGTTTTTGTGGCCACGAACGGCAAATACCTGACAAAAAAGATACTGCTCAAAACGGAGGACCGGTCCGGGTTCATTCTTTCCGAGGAGCAGAGGAGCGGGATGCTCAGGTCTCTTTCCCGCGAGAACCCGAAGCTCAGCTACTGGGGAACCGAGCTGGGCGGGGCGTATCCGAGCACGTACACAACGCTTGTCCGTCTTTTAAAAGACAAGAAAAAACAGTACCCGGGCGAAGAAATCAAGTTGTTTTTTCTGTTCGGGGCGGACAAGCTGAAGGAGTTCCCGAACTGGAAGAACGCGGAAGAGATCATTCAGATGTGCGACATTCTCGTTTACGCGCGCCGGTTCGATATAGAGCAGGTCATCAGGAACAGTCCGCTCCTGACCCGCTGCCGCGACAGGATCCACCTTCTTACAGTTGCCGACGACGATCTTGAAGACGTCAGTTCCACCGAGGTTCGCCGCCGCTTTTTCGAGGGAAAGAACTACCAAAGTCTTATGAACGACGGCCCGTACAGTATGATGAAGACGCTCTCGCCGGCTGATTTTCACGCTCCAACGCCGGAGGAGATAATCGAGGCGCAGATTTTGTACGGCGGACATTACGGGAAGAGCGGCGCGCAGGCGTATGTGTACAAGCTCAACGCGGAGCTTTTCAAAGCTTGGCCGGAACTGTTGCTCGGCGACCGCGACGCACACCGTGAGGCGAAGGTCTACAAAAGTGAATTCAATGTCTCCTGCGAGCCGCTGACTGACGCTACTGTTTTCGGGTGCGTGAACGCCGACTGCGTTGACGTCGCTCAAGGTCTAATCGGCGAGGGGCTGCGGCCGGCCATCCTCAACCTGGCCTCGCGAACGGTTCCGTGCGGAGGCTATCACAAGGGGGCGAGCGCGCAGGAGGAATCGCTCTGCAGGTCGTCGACGTTATCCCAGTCGCTCTACAGGTTCGGGAATCCCAAGTATAAACACATCAGAGAGGCGGGGGTGCCGAACGTGCCCGGTGTCTATCCTCTGGATTTGAACTTCGGCGGCGTGTACTCACCCTGCGTGACGTTCTTCCGCCACAACTTAGACCGCCTTTTCGCGCTCCGCGAAACACCCTTCGACTGCCCGGTCGTCACCGTGGCGTCGCTCTCCAACCGCGAGAAGAATGAATACTCGAACGACGAGCGGGGGTACTTCGACGCGAGGGGATGCCTGACTCCTGCAGGCAGGGAAATCGAGGCCAACAAGATCCGCACTATTTCCCGAATCGCACTGGACAACGGCCGCGACAGCATGGTGCTCGGCGCCTTCGGCTGCGGCGTGTACAACCTTCACTGCGACGAAGTTGCCGCGCTGTTCCGGGACGTTCTCGAAGAGGACGAGTTCAAAAACCGTTTCCGCAAGCTGGTCTTCGCGATCTACGAGGGCAAGCCGTCCGCGCGCAGATCGTACATCGGGAAAAACGGGAAATTCGCGCCTTTTTACGAGTTGTTTACCTGATTTACGACAATTACTGTATAGGGGAGGGCTCTCAAATTGGAAAACAAGAACATTCTCATGCTCCGCCACCATCCGTTAAACGTCAAGTTCACAAACACTTTTTACACAGGGCAGACGGAAAACGACCTTTTGGAATATACCGTTATCGACGTTACTTCCCGCGTGGAACGCGACCGGAGTTTCATGGCCGAACATCCGGGCTTCGGAAAGGAGCTGTCCCCGTTTTTTATCGGGCCCGTTGTCGCGCCTGACGGAACGAAGGCAAATATATTTGAGATCTTCTGGCAGTGCGGCAAGGTGTACCCGTGTCACGACAACGACGGCAAACCGAACGCCGGGTTTTTCGAGTGGAGGAACGGCTTCTACGCCAAAACGGAGTGCACGAAGGACCTGATGCGCCACGCCTGCAAGGACCTCGGCTACGAACACAGCGACTGCCTGTATTTCGCATGGTTCGACAAGAACTCGGGGGAATACGTGCCGCTAAACTATGTCGAGTCGCGCAAGAAGGCGTACTTTCCGGAATACGCGAAGCTTATCGCAGACACTGAAGCGTTCCGCTGGATGAAGTCGCTTGTCGACAGCGGCACCAAGATTGCGCTGGTGGATTTCGACGGATACAATTACTACGAGAAATGCTCGATGCTTGGCAAGTACAAACAGTATGTGAACAAGTGCGAAAAGGAGAAGCGCGTTCCCGTGATTACCGAGAGCGAGTTCTTAGGCATCCGTTCGATGAAGGATGTTGTGAACTGTCCGTTCCTGGCAGCGGGCCACGGCTTTGTCATCAAGGCGCTGCTGCAAGGCGACATCGCCGTCGAGAACGGCGATGTCGTCGACCGCGCGGGAATTTTGGAGTAAGCGGCTATGAAGTACTTTACTGTTTCCGATATCCACGACCATTTCAGCTTGATGCGCGCGGCTCTTGACCGGGAAGGCTTCGACCCTTCCCGAGAGGACCACGTGCTGGTTTTGTGCGGCGACGCATTCTACTCCGGGCCGGAGCCGGGCGAGTTGTTTGAGTACCTCAGCGGAATCAATTCGAAAGGCCGGCTGGTGTTCATTTACGGGAACCACGATTACGAGCTGCTGGACAACCTCAAGTCGAGCCGTTTCGGGAGGAAGGGGAACCGCACCTGCGCCGAGAAGGCCGTCGCATATCTAAGCGGGAAGGGCGAAGCTTCTGTAACGGGTCTTTCCGACGAAGAACTGTCCGCGGAATGCGAGCGGCTCGGTTTTACAGACTTCCTTGAGCGTGTTCCGGTACCGTTTTTCGAAACTGAGCACTATGTTTTCACGCACGGCTTTATACCGACGGACAGGAAGAAATACTACCGTGACGACTGGCGCGACGCGACCGAACGTGAATGGCGCGGAGCTGCGTCTACAGGCGACGGAATGAAGCTCTCCATGCTCCACGGCATAAGGGTTCCCGGGAAGATCGTCGTGTTCGGGCATTACAGTGCCGCGCGGTGCTTCCTGATGCAAAACGCCTCGCCGGACGACTGGGCAAAGAAAAAATACACTGACGTTTCCGCGGTTCCGCCGGAGGGTTTTCGGCCTTTCTTCGGAGACTCGTTCATAGCGCTGGATCAGAGCGTCAACAAAACCGGCTTTGTAAACTGCGTTGTGCTGACGGACTGAAGCGCCGTTAATTAATGTTGGGTCGAGCCCCGCGGTTGTGCGGATTTTCGCGTAATCGCGGGGCGCTTTCTGTGCAAATCTTCAATTTTTCCGATTTGCCCAATTTTACTGGGCACGAACCGGCCTCCGCCGCGAAAACACGTGGTACAATGTGATTGTTGAAAAACATTCACAAAACACTTTTCAAACGGAGGTTATTGTCATGGAACAGAAATATGTAAATCAGTTGAGGGCTTTGGAGTATCCCGGAGATCCGGACAAGGTCGGGACCGTTCTCAAAATGAGGGCCTACCATAACGGCTACTGCAGCGTGACCGACTGTTCGTACGCGGTAATCAACATGCCGCGGTACTACGACAACGAGATCGAAAAGAAACTGTTAAACAAAGTTTCCGACGTGCTGATCCGCTGTTACAATAGTACCGAAAAACGGACGCATTTCGCACCGGCCGGCTTGCCTCCCTACAGTATTCTGGATAACGGAATCCAGTTTGAGTTCAGCGATGAGCTTACCGAGGAGGAACTCACCGCGAAAACGGTGAAGCTACTCAATACCGCTCTTGATGTATACGAGGAACTGCGTCAGCGGCTGGACTCCAACAGCGAGAAATATGAACTCAGTAATTTTATTATCAACATCGTCAGCAGACGGATCAAAACGATTCTGGTGTTTATAGAAGCCGGGTCGACTTCGTACGAACTTAATCATGAATTTTACGATCCGCTTGACTGACATGAGCGCGGATGTCGCGATTTGCGCTCACTTAACAGCAACATTTCTTTAAATAAGTTGTGATTGAGATCAAATAACGGCTGAGGCGTGTGAGCCTCAGCCGTATTAATTTTATAAGAGAAAGAAGGCGGTTATCCGAGGTAAAGCGGCACGATCTCCCTGTTTATAAGATCAATCGGCATGTCGTGCCCGAGCACCGCGAAGGTTTCCCTCGTTTCAGGGAAAACGTAGACGACCTGGCCGTAGGCTCCGGCCGTGAAAAACCACCGTCCGTCAGGGGAGTTCGTAAACCCGTACCCGTAGCTGCCCTTTTCGCAGCGGGCTTTTTCAATCCACTCGGGCGTCAGGATACGCTTGCCTTCGAACTCGCCGCCGCACGCCAGCATAAGACCGTACGCACAGAGGTCGCGAACTCGGGCAAACAGGCCGGTCCCGCCCAGAGTGTGGTTTTTTGGACAGGTTCCCCACGCGTGACCGCGCCAGCGCAGAATGTTGAACATATTTAGTTGAAGAAACTCGTAAAGGGTCATACCGGTGATGCGCTCGACGACCACGCCGATAAGGTAGAAGTTTGTGTCGCAGTAGACGAACGGTCCCTTCCCGGGCTCGTAAATGATCGGCAGACTGAGCATGTAGGCGAGGAAGTCGTCGTGTCCGTCGGCCCAGAAATCCATTGAGTCGATGTCGATGTTCGCTTCAGGTCCGACTCCGGTGCGGTGGCGCATCACGTTGGCGAGGGTTACGGTCTCCCATTTCTTGTCGTAGCCTTCCGGGAACAGGTCGGGAATGTGCTTGAAAACCGTGTCGGTGTCCTTGATGCGGCCCTCGCGTTCAAGAATGCCGACTGCGCAGGCGGTAACCGATTTCGAGAGCGAATAGGTGTTGTGGGCGCCGGCTCCAAGCCTGAACTGTTTTTCAACGTAGCTGTTTTCGGTCATTTCGGCGGCCATGTACGCACCGGGGGCGTTCTTTTCCAAAAGACTTGTCAGAGTTTCAAATTTTGTCATGTTGCGCGTTCCTTTGCTTGCGGGATTTTTATACGTTAAGTTTATACGAACGTTCACGCTTTGTAAAGAAGCAAGTTTGGGAATCCTCAGGATTCCGGTGCAGGCGGCAAAACGGTAGCTTTTCAAGGTAAAATCAATAATTCGGCGCTACACTGATAATACTGGAATTTGTTCGTTTTGCAGGTGCGTGTTGACAAAGCGGTGCGTAGTGGAATTGAATGAGTGATTTGACGGGAACGGAAGGCGACAAGATGAAAAAAGAAGTGTTTAAGGCAATTGTTGCGGCTGTTTTGGCAGTTGCGCTGGCTGTGTGTATTGCCTCGTGCCGTAAGCCGGGAACTGATGAGGTTTCCGGCTACCACGTTACACCGTGCGGCAAAATCAGACTTCAGTACTATGAGGAGATAAACGGGGCGAGTGAGAGGGCCGTGAACGCATGGGTGAATTCGTTCCGGGCCGGGTATCCGGACGTAACTGTTCAGGTCGAGTATATTCACGATCATCCGGATTTTCAGACTTCAATTGCGGCGAAATCGCTCGGTGACGTTGTTTCCGTCCTGTTGGCGGATGTTCCCCAATATGTTTCGGAGTACGGTGCGCTGAGAGCGCTTGATGTTTTTGCGGAAGCACTCGAAATATCTCTGGATGATGTAGATCCGACTGTACTGAACTCTTGCATGGTTAACGGAAGAATGTATGCAGCTCCGTGCATGTCGGACCGGTTTGTTTTGAAATACAACCGGGATCTTGTCAAAGCCGCGGGGCTCGCCGATCCGGTCGAGCTTGAAGCGAAAAACGAGTGGACGTGGGACGTTTTCAAAGAGTATTGCAGAGCGCTTACGTTCGCGGATGAATCCGGCAGGGCGGTCGGTTGCTCGCTACAGCTCGGGAACAGCGGAATCTACATTCCGTTCATGGAAGGATTCGGCGGCCACTGGTATGACCGGGAGTTCTGGCAGGAACACGAAGAGCTTCGCTTCATTTCCGACGAACATGTCGTTGAAGGAATACAGGAGATGATCTCTCTGGTCGAGTCAAACATATGTAAATACACCATTTCGAAGTACTTTCCTGCCGCAGTCAAAACCGAAGGGCAGAAGGCGCTGGCGGATTACGATGCCGAGACGGAGATCGCGTTCAACGACGTCACGTTTTTCGATTTTGGGAAGACCGGGAAGGCTTACGAAGAGAAGGGGGTTGACTGGAACGTGGTTTCGATGCCGCGCTTTCCCGTGCCGAAGACCGGTTTGTACGCAACCGGATTTGCGGTTTTCGGCGGTACACGCAATCAAGATGCCGCGGCGGCGCTCTGCCTGTCAATAGTCACTCGGGAAGGACAGAGCGTGTATTGCAGCCAGGATGGCAGAACGATTCCGTGTATTAAGTCGCTCGCCGAGGGAAAGACCTGGAGGCTTTCTTATCCGGACATCTCCGATGACCCTGTGAACGGCAAGAACTATGACGCGTTTATCCGCCATCCGGAAGATGCAACGGCGGGGATGGTGGAAGCGGTGCTTCCGGTCAAAGTCGCGACGATTGTGAACAGATATATGAGTACTCTTGTTCCCGATGTGGTGAACGGCACAAAAGACCTGACCTCGATACTGACGGCGCTTGAAACGGAGGCAAACGAGGCGCTGAAAGAAATCAATGACAACAGTTGAAGCGCGGCTCATTCCCGCATAGAAAGCGGTTATTTTTAACAGAGAGGAACCGTTTTGGAACCTCTCTTTTTTGTTCTCGAAAGGGCTACAATCGGCGGGAATACCGGCTTACGAAAACTGTTTTCAAATCGCCGATAATTGTTCCACGTGGAACAATCGAGTTTTGCGCTAATTGTAGGCAAAAAACGAAGTTCAATCCCGGATTCGCTGTTTCGCTTTTCGCGGCGGTTTCACGACCGTATTTGAGGGACTGACAGGGCGGATTCTAGCACCAATTATTCGGAAGGAATTTACGCCACTTATAAGAGATTATTGCGTGCCGCAGGCAGGTGTTTCAGACCGAATACGTCCGCCCTTTTCGACCGGCAGTTAACGCAAAACAATATGATTTTCCCGAAAAAAAGCGAAAAAATCGATTTTTAAGAAAAAAGTACTTGACAGCGCGTGTGGAAATGTATTATCATTATCCGGCAAGAAAGCAGAAGTTACCGCTTCTCACCTTGGTCGCGATGCGCGGGCGGGTTAATAAATCGGTTTTTCAGGAAACAGGTGTGCGGTAATTTTGGACTTTCGGCACACTGTTTTTTTATTGCAATGGAGGTGTTGCGTCATAGCTAAAGAGGATATTTTGATCAATGAAGAAATCACCGCAAAAGAGGTCCGCATGATCAACGAAGACGGCGTTCAGGTCGGAATCGTTGATATCCAAACTGCGCTCAAATATGCCGAGGACAGGAACCTTGACCTCGTGAACGTTGCGCCAATGGCCGTTCCGCCTGTCTGCAAGGTGATGGACTACAGCAAGTACATTTTCGACCTTAACAAAAAAGAGAAGGACGCAAAAAAGAACCAGAAGACCGTCGACATTAAAGAGGTTCGCCTTACGCTCAACATCGGTGAGCATGACCTGCAGGTCAAGGTCAAGAGCGCCTACAAGTTCCTTCAGGACGGAGACAAGGTTAAAGTGACCGTTAAATTCTACGGTCGCGAGATGAATTACACCAAATCAGGGGAAGAGCTGCTCGACCGTTTTTCCGAGAGCATTTCCGAAGTCGGAGTCATGGACAAAAAGCCCAAGATGGAAGGCCGTCGCATGACCGCCATGTTCTCCCCCAAAAAATAAATAAGTATTCGCGCCGGCTTTAAGCTGCCGTTGCGAGATGAAAGGAAGTACATTATTATGCCAAAGCTTAAAACACACAGCGCCTCTAAGAAGAGATTCAGAGTCACCGCTAACGGAAAAGTCAAAATGACTCACGCCTTCAGACGTCACAGACTCGTCAGCAAGACCAGGAAGTCAAAGAAGCAGCACAGGAAAGATTTCTATGCCGCCGACGCAAACGCAGCAACCGTCAAGAAGATGCTGCCTTACGTCTGATTTTCAGGGAGGTGTACGAACATGTCAAGAGTTAAGAATTCAGTTGCTACAAGAGCAAGACGCAGGAAAGTTATCAAGCTCGC
Organism: Mageeibacillus sp. UBA1212; assembly: GCA_002309655.1. Lineage (GTDB taxonomy): Bacteria > Bacillota > Clostridia > UBA1212 > UBA1212 > UBA1212. The sequence continues at coordinate 54,251 of DBXM01000003.1, read as the reverse complement.
GAAGGGTTACTTCGGAAGAAAGAGCACAGTCTTCAAGATGGCCAACCAGGCTGTCATCAGATCTGCCAACTATGCTTACCGCGACAGACGCGCCAAGAAGAGAGATTTCAGAAAACTCTGGATCACCAGAATCAACGCGGCCGCCAGAATCAACGGAACGAGCTACAGCAGGCTTATGAACGATCTTAAGAAGAACGGCATTGCCCTCGACAGAAAGATTCTCGCCGACATGGCAGTCAACGACAGCGAAGGATTCGCAAAACTTGTTGAACAGGTTAAAGCCTGACAATAATGAGGAAAAAGGGTGCGGCGGTTCCGGAACGGAATTCAAAGCATCCTTTTTTTAGGGGAATTCCGGCAGACGGACGGCAGGCATAAAGGTGCACCGTGCGCCGGCGTGTAGAGCTGCGGAGAACGCGGATCGGATTTTCGGAGGAACGCGCAGATGGTTGTAACGAGTTTCAAAAACGAACAGGTCAGATTTTTGAAAAGCCTGTCGCAAAAGAAATACCGGGAAGAGCACAGGGTGTTTTTCGCGGAGGGACTGAACGTGGTTTCCGAGGGGATCAAGAGCGGCGCCGACGTCAGGAAGATCGTTTTTTCCGAGTCGTTCGCGTCCGCGGAGGGGTTCCGGAAGATCTGCGGCGAGCTGCTGACGCCTTCCGCTGAAGGGCCGGGCGGTCCGCGATACGCGCATGCGGTCGAAAAGGTTCTTGAGGAGGCGCTCGTTTTAAGCGACCCGGTTTTCGAGTCTGTCAGTCTCACCGAGACGCCGCAGGGGATCGGAGCGGTTTTCGGAATGGGCGGCGCAGGCGAGGAGGAGTGCCTTTCCGGAAACGCTGTCGTGGTTCTGGAAAACGTTCAGGACCCGGGAAACCTCGGAACCGTAATCAGAACGGCGGACGCGGCAGGGTTCGACGCTGTCATTTTGATGAAGGGCTGCGTTGACGCATACAACCCGAAGACGATCCGTTCGACCGTGGGCTCGATTTTTCACATTCCGGTACTGAGGATAGCGACTTCGAGCGCGCGCGAGGCGTTCGGCAGACTTCAAAACGCCGGATTTACCGTTTACGCGGCGCACCCGAGGGGCGGGCACACGTGCTTCGAGGAGAGTTTTGAGGGAAAATCGGCGATAGTTATCGGGAACGAGGCCAACGGACTTACGGCCGAGGCGGTCGCCTGCTGCGACACTCTTCTCACAATTCCGATGCCCGGAAAGGCCGAATCGCTGAACGCATCCGTTGCGGCGGCGCTGCTCATTTACGAAAAAGCGAGGAAAAGCTTCGCAAACGTTAAATGAAATTAACGTTGCAAACGATACACAAAGCAAAATTATTAAACACAAATCAAGGAGATAAAAATGGGACTTTATTCTATCTGGCAGGAAAAAACCGACGACTCCGTTCTGGGAGCGGAGCGCGTTAACGCCTACATCAGGGAGTATTTTGGAAAAGAAAAGGACGCCTACGCGGCGATTCTGGCTGCCCGCGAGAACAGGATCGAGGGAAAAGTTGGCGAGCTGGCCGAAAAATTCGGGCTGGAGCCTTTTGAGGTGACAGCGTTTATCGACGGAATCAACACTTCGCTCAATTCGCAGATCGAGGTTGAGACTCTCGAGGCCGACTCGAACGTTGTTCTCGACATCGACTGGAAAAAGCTTTACTACAATATGAATAAGGCGAAGGCGCCCTGGCTCTACGAGCTTGAAGAGTGGGACGGAATTCTTGACGCGGACGAGAGGATCGCGATCAGGACGCAGTACAGGAAGGACGTTCAGGCGGTCAGCACCAAAGTTGGCAGGAACGACCCGTGCCCGTGCGGAAGCGGCAAGAAGTACAAGAAGTGCTGCGGACGCAACGAGGAATAAAAGATTAATAGCCCGGAAGGGCTGGATAAAAGGGAATCCGCGGAAAAACCGACTGTTTTTCCGCGGATCCTTCTTTTAGTCTTCCATTCCAAAAATACTTAATCTTACATACAAAAATTACTTAAAAATAGATGAAAGCGCTTTCTTGCCGAGTTTGGAAAGGATGCCCGATCCGGGACCTCTCAGCCTGGACGCTCTGGAACCCGTCGAGTATCCGATGAGTCCGCTGGCGACAGAACTGGCGATCGCTCCGATCATGCGCATACGCTCCTGCTCTTTTGCGGCTTCCTGCTGGGACTTGATAAGGGCGGCTTGTCTGGCCTGCCGTTCGTCTTCTTCTTTTTTCAGTCTGTTACGTTCAGCTATGACTGCCGGTCCGAGCGGTGCGTTGCACACCGGGCAAATGTTGTTTTCCGTGACATCGACGTAAGCGTCGCAATATTCGCAAACCAATTTCATTGGAAAGCCCCCTTTCGTTGCCGCAAAGGCATTTTTCGACATATATTGTACCATATTCCGGAACGTTTGTGAAGTAAAATCGGAAGGATTCCGGACGATTTAAGGAAGATTTCAGGAAGACAGCGGGAAGGCTTTGGGAAGGCTTTGGGAAGGCTGCGGGAAGGTTTCAACCGGTTTTGCAGGGTTAGGCGGCGGGACACTTCGTGAATGAATCCGGGAATTCTTTAAAAAGACTGAAAATCGTTGCCGAAAAGAGGTTTTTGCGGTAAAATAGAACGGAATCTTATTAAGGAGATGATTTTGTGAAGATCGGAGCCTGCTACGGCTGGAAAATTCCTCAAATCACGCTGCTGAAAGAGTGCGGCTGCGACTGCTTCGAGCCGGCACTTTTTACGCTGGCGCAGGAATCTGACGACGAGCTGAAGGAGGCCCGCCGCGCCGCGGACGACATGGGTATTTTCTGCGCGGCGTTCAACGGAATGCTTCCGGGAAATATCCGGCTTCTTGAAGGTCCGGAAGGCTACGGCGCCGTACGGGAGTACCTGAAAACCGTTCTGCCGAAGGCGAAGATCCTTGGCGGCGAGGTTGTCGTTCTGGGTTCGGGCAGCGCGCGAAGAATTCCAGAGGGAATGGACCACGGCGAGGCGTTGAAGCGCTTTAAGGATGTTCTCGCGGAGGCGATTCTGCCGCTCACCCGCGAGTTCGGCTACACCGTCGCGATCGAGGAGCTTCGCAAAGAGGAGTGCAACTTCATAAACACGGCCAGGGAGGCATCGGAGATCGCGGATGCGCTCGACGGCGACGGCGTAGGTCTTCACATCGACTATTTTCACACTGTTCTGGGCGGTGAATCAATCGACGACATCGCGAACTACTGCGGCAAGATCCGCCACGTTCACCTTTCCAGCATTAAACATTTCCGCGAGTACCCGAAAACCGACGATGTCGAGGAATTCACGGCGCTCAGGAACGCTTTCGGGAAAGCGGGCTACGACGGCTGCGCCACCTTCGAGGGCGTGATCAACGGAGACCACCGCGAAAACCTGCTCGAAGCGGTCGCGACTGTGCGCAAGGCAGGCTTCTGACGGCCGGCAAAGGAGAATTTCATGAACAAAACCGTATTCAATTCTTTCAATTCAAGCGAGAAGATTCTTCACCATATCGACAAGCTCGACCACTTTTTCAACGGCGGCAAGACGCTCATCGTCACCGAGTTTGACCTGACCAACAAGTGCAACAACAACTGCCCGCTTTGCGTCGGCGTCAAGGAGAACGGCAGCCAGCTCACCTGGGACGAGATCGTCATGATTGTGAACGGTCTTAAAAACCTCGGCAACAGAGGCGTTATCGTTAGCGGCGGCGGCGAACCGCTCCTCCACCCGGACTTTATCCGGACGCTTGAACTCATCAAAAACGCCGGCATGGAGATCGGCCTCAACAGCAACGGCCTTGCTCTCACGCGTGAAAAATGCGAGGCGATTGCCAAATACTGCACCTATTTCCGCATCAGTCTAGATGCCGGCACGCCGGAAATGTACATGAAAACGCACGGAATGCCCGCAAAAGCCTTCGAAAAAGTGTGCGAAAACATGAAAATGATGGCGGATGTCAAACGCGAGACCGGCTCTCCGGTTTCGTTCACGGCGGGGTTCCTGACAGGGGCGGGAACGGTAAAAGATATGGAGGCGTTCGTGGCGCTCTGCAAGAAGTGCGGCGTCGGCGCGGCCCAGTTCCGACCGTTCACCGGCGACAGAACGGACATTTCGGACGAATACGAACGGCTGAAGGACGAATACGAGGACGAGAATTTCCTGGTGAAGGCCTCGCTTCAGAAATACACCAAATTCTGTGACGGGAATTGCAGAAACTACTCAAAGTGCAGGGGTATGTTCTTCTCGACGGTCATCACCGCCGACGCGAAGGTTTTCGCGTGCCTCCACCACCGGCAGGAACCGGATTTCCTGATCGGCGACATGCGCGGGGAGGGAAAGACGCTGGAAGAGGTCTGGAACTCTTACAGAAAATGGATGGTTTACGAGAATATCGACGTGACGAAGTGCCCGCCTTACTGCAGGAACGACAGCTTCAACTCGGTGCTTGAGTCGCTCGAGGCCGACTGCGTGCACAAGGAGTTTATGTAACTTTTCGCGGATATTTCCCGCGGAGAAACGACTATTTTCCGGGAAACGGTGGATTTTCCGGACTGTGGATTTCCCGCGGAGAAACGACTATTTTCCGGGAAACGGTGGATTTTCCAAGTTGTGGATTTTCCGCGAACGTGGCGGTTCCACATCAAAACTTCAGCTTGCAACTTACCCGATTAAACTCATAACTACCCCGCAAGGCCGGAGAAAAGTATGCTTAAAAAACACACTTCAAACAAATATCTGCTTGAAACCGCGTTGATCGCGGCTGCGGCGTGCATTCTTTCGCTTCTTCCGGCGGTGATTGCGGGCAGGGGGATTCTGGCGCTGGCGGACGATTTTTCGTGGCAGCAGCAGATTTTCAACACATATGCGGTCTCACTTTATAGGAGTCCAGCGGATTTCGGGTGGAGCTGGGTCGTAGATCTCGGCGCTGATGTGTCGAACGCGCTCGCATTTTACAATCTTTACAGTCCGTTCACGCTGATTCTGGCGCTGTTCCCGGCTGCGGTGACCCCGTACCTGGCGGCGCCGATGCTTGTTTTAAAGTATGTTGTGGCGGCGGTTGCGGCGGCAGCGTTTGTGAAACGGTTCGTGAGAGACGGGAAAACGGCGGTTCTGGGAGGCGTTTTGTACGCGTTTTCGGGAATTCAGACGGTCAGTCTGCTGTTCCCATTCCACGACGCGATGTGCCTGTTCCCGGTGCTTATGCTCGCGGTCGAGTTCCTGCTGGAGAAGAAACCGGCTGTCTTCGCGCTGACGGCGGCGCTCTGCGCGATCACGAACTACTACCTGTTTTTCGGAGAGGTAGTTTTTCTGGTGATTTGGTTTATTTTCCGCGTTGCGCTGTCGGAAAACATTGTGAAAAAAGACAAAATCAGACATTTTCTGGTCATGCTCGGCGAAGGAACCGTCGGGATACTGATCTCGGCAATCGTGTTGCTGCCGGCGTTCCTGTCGGTCATGAACAACCCGCGCGTCTCGTCGCTCAGCACAGACGTTTTGTTCGGGTGGCAGCAGTATGTGACGTTGCTTCAGGCGTATTTCCTGCCGGCTGACATAATGGGAACCGGAAATTATCTGTTCCAGCAGGCGTGCGATTCGTGCGCACTGTATCTGCCACTTGTAGCGATGACTGGAGTTTTTGCCTATTTCAAGGGGAATTTCAGAAAGTCAAAGGCGTGGCTGCCGGTGGTGCTGACAGGGTTCTCGCTGGTGCCGGTGCTGAACGCCGCATTTTCGATGTTTAATGCCAGATATTACGCCAGGTGGTTTTACATGCCGGCGCTTGTTTTTGCGATGCTGACGTGCGTTGCGATTGACGGACTGCCGGAAAATCCACAACGTGTCGAGAAAGAAACGCCGGCGGAAAATCCACAATTGGAAAATCCACCGGAAAAACGGAAAAACCTCATTTTCGGCGCAAAGGTCAACCTTGCGTTTGTCGTGTTCACGGTGGCGGTATCGGGCGCTGCGATTGCCTACTACAAAATCAGAGGCATTGATAATATCGCCGGAAAAACGAACCCGGTTCTCTGGGCGTTTTACGGCGGAGCGGGAATTGCGGCGGCTGTTTTCGTCCTAATTATAGCGAAAAAAGCGAACTCGAAGAAGGCGGTTGCGCTGCTCACTGCGGGCGCGGTTGCGGTTGGCGTTCTGTCGACGGCGGCAGCGGCGGTGAGGTACACCTTCGTGCAGGGAAAGGGCGAGTTCTACGAACCGGGCATTGTGAACGGCGAGGGAAATATCGGCGCGGAAAAAACGAAGGCGGTTCTCACGGAGTCGGGAAATATTTCCCGGTATTTTCCGGAGGACGGAAATTTCAGAGTCAGGACCGACTGGCATGAAGCGGGCGAGTCGTACTTCGCGAATTCGTTCGACAACATCTCCATGCTGACGGGAATTCCGTCGGTAAATTCGTTCATAAGCACCGCGGAGGGCGGCCTTTTCGAGTTCTATGAAAATCTGGGAACGGAAAGACTTGTCAGGACGGTCGGAAGCTTTCAGAAAGAACTGATGGCGCTGCTGTCGTGCCGCTATTATCTTTCCGAGTCAACCGTTGACGGAAGCGAACCGGTTGGAAAATATGAGTATTCGGACGGGACGATAATTTACATTTACGAGTATGAGAACTTCCTGCCGCTCGGGTTTACGTACGGGAGCTACGTGACGCCTGAAGAACTAAAAGAGGCTGACGATGCCGCAAGACCCGCGATAATGCTGGAAAATATCGTTATCGCGCAAAAAGACGCGGAAAAACTCGCGGAAAGTGGCGTCATTCTCGCGCACGGCGACGTTAAGGCGGAAACAAAACCGCTTTACGAAGCATTCGAGGCGAGGAAGGCGGAGTCTTCCAAGCGGTTCGCGAGGAACGAAAAGGGCTTCGTTTCGGAGATCGAGACTGGAGAAAAAACGGTCGCGTTCTTCAGTGTGCCTTACTCCAAAGGCTGGTCGGCGTCTGTCAACGGCAAAAAAACGGAGATTTTCGACGCCGGCGGGATGATGGCGGTGGCGCTGGAAAAAGGGACGAACACGGTCGTGTTTACGTACAAAACGCCCGGGTTCACGGCGGGGCTTGTTTTATTTTCGACCGGAATGCTCGCGGTTGCCGCTGAGATGATCGTTTTTGCCGTGCGCGGGAAATCGCGGAAAATAAAGGAAAACAGCGGAAAACGTCAGGAAATAAAGTGATTCCCGGCCGTGCCGCGGGGCGTTTTTCTTGACTAAATAAAGGGATTTTTGTAAAATAAAAAATCAGCCGCGGCAAACCGGGGGCGGAGCGTTCACGGAAAAGATACGCTACGGCGGAAAGTGTAAAAACGATGAAAAACAACACGAAAAAGCTGGCGAAAGTCAGAAAATACATGAGAGAGCACGAACTTGACGGAATTATCGTCGAATCGTGGCAGAACGTCTACTACCTGAGCGGGTTCACGGGCTACGGCGATGCGGTGCTGCTCATTACCGCGAAGGCGAAGTACATTTTCACCGACTCGCGCTACTACGTTCAGGCGGAGCAGCAGTCCGGCGACTTCACGCTCGTGAAGTGCTACTCGAGGTCGCTTGAGGAGATGAAAAAGGTTCTCAAGTCGGAAAATGTTGAGAAAATCGGCTTCGAGGACGCGGCGGTCGGCTACGCGCAGTACGTGAACTACTACAAAAAGCTTCGCGTGAAGCTCGAGGGGCTCGGCCAATTCTTCCTTGGGATGAGGACGATCAAGACCGAGGAGGAGATTGCGGACGTCGTCAGCATTTGCGCGCTCGCGTCGGCGGCGCTCGAGAGGACTCTTCCTTTTATAAAGGCGGGAATGACGGAAATCGAGGTCGCGGCGAAGCTTGAATACGAGATGCGGGCGGCGGGTGCGGACAAACCGTCGTTCGACACGATTGTGGCTTCGGGCGTCAGGGGCAGCATGCCGCACGGCACGGCTTCGTCGAAAATTATTGAAAAAGGCGACGGCGTCACGATCGATTTCGGTGCGTTCGGCGGCGGAATGTGCTCGGATATGACAAGAACCGTTTTCGTCGGCGAGCCTTCGGCGAAAATGCGCGAGATCTACGAGGTCGTCAAAGAGGCCCAGCAGACGGCGATCGACGGCTACAAGTCTGGAATGACCGGCGGCGATCTTGACGCGCTGGCCAGAAGGGTCATTCAAGAACACGGATACGGCGAGTATTTCGGTCACAGTCTCGGCCACGGCGTCGGCATCGACGTTCACGAAGGCGTTTCGGTGTCGCCGAGCAGCAAGCTTGTGCTCAAGCCGGGAATGATTTTCAGCGTCGAACCGGGCATCTACATTCCGGGACTCGGCGGCGTCAGGATCGAGGACCTTGTCACGATCAGGAAGGGCAAGCTCGACATGGTAACGAAGTCGCCGTCGAAGGAACTTACGATTCTTTAAAGAGGCGGGAAATATTTCCGGGAAATCCACCGCACGGTTGGAAATATTTCCGGAGAAACCACCGCATGATTGGAAAATATTTCCGGAGAAACCACCGCATGGATGGAAAATATTTCCGGAAAATCCACCGCACGACCGGAAAATATTTACAACAATAACGGAGCATCATCTATGGTCAGAGTCATCGCGGGAACCGCCCGCGGCCGCAAACTGAAAACGCTCGACAGCGAGAACACGAAGCCGACTCTTGACCGCGTCAAAGAGGCGATGTTCAGCATGATTATGCCCTATATTCAGGGCGAAAAAGTGTTCGACGCGTTTGCCGGGAACGGGAGCCTCGGGATTGAGGCGCTGAGCCGCGGGGCGGATTTCTGCTACTTCAACGACAAGTCGCCGGCGTGCTGCAAAATCGTTCAGGAGAACCTTGACACCGTCGGGTTCTCGAAAAAAGCGGAGGTGTTCTGCAACGATTTTACCGCTGCGGCAAACACGCTCGCGAACCGGGGCGAGACGGTCGGACTGGTGCTGCTGGACCCGCCGTACAGGCAGGGGCTGATTGAAAAGATGCTCACGGCGCCTTCGCTGGAAAAAATCTGCCGGAGAGACCCGGGGGCGGAATTCCCGCCGAAACCGGCGACGGTCGTTTGCGAACACTCGGCGGATGACGTTCTTGAGGACGCATACGGAAAGTTCGTCAGGACAAAAACAAGGCGCTACGGAACGGTTTGCGTGTCGGTTTACCAATTTTACGGGAGTGAAAGCTTATGAAATCGCAGAAAAAACGGATAGGGGTGTATCCCGGAAGTTTTGACCCGTTGACTAACGGGCACTTGGATATTATAATAAGGGCGTCTAAGCTTTTCGACTTGCTGATCGTCGGCGTTTTGAAAAATGACAGCAAAAAAGCCCTGTTCTCGATGGACGAACGGGTGGAGCACATTCGGAAATGCACCAAGGGCATGCAAAATGTCAAGGTGGAGATGTTTGAAGGGCTGCTGGTCGACTTCGTGAAGGAAAAAGGCGCCGACACGATAGTGAGAGGCTTGCGGGCGGTTTCGGACTACGAGTATGAGCTCCAGATGGCGATGCTCAACAAGCACATGAGCCAGGAAACCGACACGATATTCTTCATGACGGACATTCACAACTCGTTCCTGAGTTCGAGCGTCATTAAAGACATCGCGCAGCACGGCGGCAACATTCACGGGCTCGTTCCCGAAGAGATTGTTGACGACATCTACGCGAAAATGAAGGAAATCAAAGCCGCGAAGAATTGACGGCCGGAAAATCCACAAGTTGGAAAATCCACCGGAAATGCGGGAAATACCGCAAACAACGCCGGAAAATCCACCGGGAAACCGGGAAATGCAATACAACCAAACAGTATTTGAACGGCAGGAAAGGTGCCGCTAACAGATTAAAATCGGAGGGAAAGAAATTATGGCAGAGACGATGCGTTACGGAGAGGAAAAAGAGAGACTTAACACCTACATCGAGAATCTTGGAAAACTCCTTCAATACGTTGAAAACGCCAAGGTCGGCGGACTTCTCAACAAAGACAAGGGTACGATCGAAGACTTTGGAACGTTCAAAGAAATCGTGAAGTCGCTTGTTGAGGACAGGCCTCTTGTTATGGAACGTGCGAAGCAGCTGGTCGATCAGGCCGATAACCTGCTCGCGGCGGCGAAAAGCCACAAGCAGGAGAGCGACGCCCGCGTTGACAAGATGGTCAAGGACGCCGAGGAACAGCAGAAAGCGGTCGAGAGAAGCTGCGAAGAGGCTTTGAGGTCCGCAAAGAACGATGGCGAGCAGGAGAAGAGAAGAATCATCGCGGAGGCCGAGGCCGAGGCGGAGAGAATTATCGAAGCCGGCAGAACTCAGGCGGCGGCGCTAGTTGACGCGCACCAGATCACCATTCAGGCCAGAGCCCAGGCGGAGGACATCAAGCAGACCGCAAGGAACGAGGCGGACAACTATTCCGCGACGGTTCACGCTGACGCGGACGACTACTCCAAGAGGACCCGCGAAGAGGCTGACGCTGCGAAGCTCGGCGTTCAGGAGAGGCTCAACGGAATCATCATCGAGAACCTCCAGAGGATCGACGCGGCGTACAAGGAGATCGAGAAGAAGGTCAGCGACGTTCATGCCGACATTGCGAAGGAGCATGAGACCTTCGTGAAGAGATTCTCGGGCAACGGCGGAAACTGATTTCCGGAAGGAAACCGGAACCGCTCCGCGCGAACGGGAACAATATTTGGGGTAAAAACGGGGAAGCAGAGGGCATCTTTTTGTGTGTTTTGTGCTTCCTCGTTCAATAACGCGCGCGTATATACGCGTGAGAGCGCGGGCGGCTGAAAAATGAACGCAAAGGCGGCGGAAAAATAACGCGGAGACGGCGGGAATGTCGAGGTTTTTCGTTCCTGAACAGAATATCGACGACGCGGCAGGCACGGTAACGGTGACCGGCACGGACGTCAACCACCTCAAGAACGTTCTGCGGGCGGCGCGGGGCACGAAAATCGAGCTCGTGAACACCGCGGGGTACGTTTTCGGCTGCACGGTCGAGACGGTCGGGAAGGACAAGATCGTCTGCAGAATCGACTCGAAGGAGAAGTGCCCGGCGGAGCCCGTTGTGCCGCTGGTGCTGATTCAGGGCGTGCCGAAGGGCGAAAAAGCCGATTTCCTCGTGCAGAAGTGCGTTGAACTCGGCGTGACGGGAATCATTCCCGCGGTCACGGAGCGCACCGTCGTGAAGTTCTCGGGTGACGCAGACCGCGAAAAAAAGCGGGAACGGTGGCAGCGGATCGCGACCGAAGCGGCGAAGCAGTCGGGAAGAGGTGCGGTGCCGGAAATTACGAAGCCGGCGGATTTCAGAGACCTAATGGGAGCGCTCGAACCGGACTGGCTGAAGATCATTCCCTACGAGAACGAGGAAGAGCGGACGCTGAAGCAGGTTCTTCGGGAATATTTTCCGGAAATGAACAAATCAACCGGTGACCGCGAAAAGCCGAAGGGCATTTACGTTTTCATCGGGCCGGAGGGCGGTTTTTCCGCGCAAGAGGTGGAAATCTGCCGCAGCAACGGTTTTATTCCCGTAACTTTAGGCAAAAGAATACTTCGCACCGAGACGGCGGGGCTTGCTGTCGTGGCGTGCGTGAGATACGAAACCGGCGACTGAAAATCAAACCGGTGACTGAATAAACGACTGAAAGAGCGGCCGGAAATAAAAAGCCGCAAACCAATTTAAATTACAAAAGAAAAGACTAACGAAAGAGGCAGAAATGAACTTTTCAACCCGCAAAAAGGAACAGAACAGCAAAAACACGAAGGAGATCCTCAAGAAGGTGTTCAGCATTCTCGGGAGGGTTCTTGCGTGCGTGATTGCGGTGGTGCTGATACTCGCGGTGACGCTTGTCGCGGCGATCTACAAGATTTCGAAAGGCAAGTCCGAGGTCGTTCGCGAGATGTTCGTGACGGCGATGGTCGAGACCGGGGCGCTGGATTTTTGCGCGCACATGTTCCTGAGCGACGACGAAGTGAACGAGATTATTGAGAAAAACCGGATAATCGTTCCCGAGGGGACGACGGACGAGACGCTTGTCGTGATCGGCGGCGGCGACGAGGATCCGGGGAAGCAGGACGAAAACGACAAAAAGGACCGCGAGCAGGGAATCGTTTACGACGAAGACGGAATCTGCCTCATCGACATCAAAGGCAAGACGTTTGTCGGCAAGATGCTGGTCGTGAAGGATCCTTCGCGCGTGAAGGTGACGGGACTTCCCAAGTACGGCGACGGAATCGTCGGAAAATCCACCGAACAGATGGCGCGCGAAACGGACGCGCTTGCGGCGATCAACGCGGGCGGCTACCAGGAGATGTCCGACTACAGAACGGGCGGAATTCCGCAGGGAATCGACGGCCCGGGAGTCGTCATTATCGACGGGGAGATGCGCTGGGGCAACCTTGACTACACCTACGATTTTATCGGGTTCGACAACTCGAACATTCTGCGCGTCGACACGATGACAGCGCGCAAGGCGCTCGAGCTCGGAATGCGCGACGCCGTCAACTTCGGGCCGGTTCTCGTCAAGAACAACGAACCCTGCATAGTGCCCTCAAAGAGCACCAACCTCGGCTTCCACCCGAGAACGGCGATCGGCCAGCGCGCGGACGGCTCAGTCCTCCTTCTGATCATCGACGGCCGCCAGTCCCACAGCATGGGCGCCTCCTACGAGGACCTCATCGAGATATTCATGCGCTACGGCGCGGTCAACGCGGCCAACCTGGACGGCGGAATGTCCTCCTACATGTACTACAAAGGCGAAGTCATCACGCAGCCTTACATGCTCTTCTTCAACGGCCGGCGCACCGTCGCGACGAGCATTATCGTCACGAAGACCGACAAAATCTACTAAAGGACGGTGAAAATGATGGCCAAAAAGAAAAAAGGTTCACTGTTCTGGAAAATATTCGCGGTGGCGATTGTGCTTCTGGGAATCGCGGCGATTATTGCGCTGAGGTACGGCGAGAAGGTGATGATGGACTACGACGCGTCGCAGAGCCTTCCGCTCAAGGAGTCGCAGGAACTGGCGGATTCGCTTTCCGCCGGCAATTTCGACAAGCTTTTCGACGTGGAAAATATTCCCAACACGATGATTTTCGAGCGCGAGAGCTTCATTGAAAAGACGAAGGCGCTTATAGAAGAGGCGGGCGGCTGCACCGTCAAGAAGGGGTTTTCGTTCGACCGCGTCGAGAAGCCGACCTACGTAATCGCGGCGGGAAACACCAAGATCGCGACGGTCGAATTTCAGAAAACCAAGGAAAAATCCGAGTACGGCTTCGCCACCTACAAAATGGTTTCGGTCACCCCGAACACGAACGGCCACTACGGAATCAGCGTGCTCGTTCCCGAAACCTGCACGTTCTACCTGAACGGAATCGAGGTTCCGGACGCGTACAAGACCGGTGAAACCGAGCAGGTCGCGGCGCAGAAGGATTCGATCGAGCCGGAAAAAGACGACCCGCGCGGCACGGGTAATTGCGAATTTTCGTACTACTACGTGGACGCGCTCGAAAACGAACCGGCGGTCAGACTTGTGTATAAAGACGACAACAGCGAGGCGGAGCTCGTCTACAGTGACACTTATAAGGCGTGGACGGTCACCTCTCACGACATCACGGTCACCGCGCCTATGAACTACAAGGTCTTCGTGAACGGCCGCGAAATTTCCGCAGACGGGAAATTCCTGTCGAAGGACCATATCGGCGTCGCGGAGCTGTCGGCTGTTCTGAAATACATCGACGGCGACATCTACATGAAGGAGTACCACGTTTCCGGCATCAGGAACCTCGCGAGCGTGAACGTTTCCGCGACCGACTTCGAGGGCAACACGGCCAGCCCGGAGCACGAAGATAATTCACGCGAGTACACGTTCAAGTGCGGTCTCACGCCGGCGGACAAAAACAAATACGGTATCGACAGCGACTTCCTGTTCGAGCGCGCAATCAATTACGCGAGGTTCGTGAACAACGACGGCAGCTACTGGGACATCATGTACAAGTACGTTCTGAAACCGTCGCAGGCGTCGGAGGACTTCGAGTCGTACTGGGTCGTTTTCTCGCCCCACGATTCCTACTGGATCGAGGATAAAAATCTCGACGAAGTCACGTTCTTCTCGGAGGAGATCTTCAGGGCGACGGTGTCGTTCGAGTACTGGATCAAGGGCTACAACCACGAACACGACAATGTGAAGGAGTACGACAACACGATCACGTTCTGGTACGTGCGGGATAACAGTGGCGCATGGAAGATTGTGGACTGGGGCCTAGGATAATCTGATTTTTAAAGAATTATTAAGGTGAAAAATGAAAAAACTGCAGAAAACAAAAAGTTCACTTGTGAAAATAATACTCGCGTCCGCGCTGGCGCTGACTATGCTTGCCGCTCTTTGCGCGTGCGGTCCGGCTAAGACCCCGGACGACACGAACACGACCCCCGCCCCGCAGGAGAGCGCCAAGTTCACGGCGGACGATATTTACCTGCAAATAGGGGAAATCAAGCTCACCGCGGGTGGCCGGGCGTCCGATTTTGTCGACATGCTAAAGGCCGCGGGAATCGAGTACACCGACAAGGAAGAGGCGGAGAGCTGCCTTTTCGACGGCCAGGACATCACGTACGTTTACGACTTCGGACGCGTGTTCACATTCCCGGAAGAGGGAAGCGGCGGCAGCGAGAACCTGGTTGACGAGATCTACGCGACCGGTGCCGAAGTGACCGCGAAGGGCGGCCTCAAGGTTGGCGACACGGCGGAAAAGGTCAAGGAGACGCTCGGTGACGGGTTCTTCATGGACGGCGAGAGCATGATGGTCTACAACGCTTCGGGCGACATCAACCTCAAAAACGAGCAGCCGATGCTCTACTTCTACCTCGAAAACGGCACGGTGACCGGAATCGGCGTCGTCGCGAACCTCTACCACATCGCGGCGTAAAACCGCATAAAGCGCGACGCAACAAGGCGTGAAAAAAGGCGCGAAAGAGTTTAAAATAGAAAAACATAGAAGAGCCGGAAGGAGCAAAACAAATTGGTATTCAGCAGTCAGGTATTTGTTTTCATATTCCTTCCGGCCGTTTTTTTGCTGAACACGGCGATAATGGTCTTCGCGAAGGGGCGGCCCGGCTTTGTGCGCGCCTCGAACGTTCTGCTGCTGATAGCGAGTCTTGTCTTTTATGCGTGGGGCGAACCGGTAACGGTGCTCCTGCTGATAGGCGAGGCTCTTTTTTGCTGGCTGGCGACGCTTTTGATCGAAAAGAAGCCGAAACTGAAGAAGCTCTGGCTGGCGGCGGCGTGCGTCGCGGTGCTCGGGGCGCTGTGCTTTTTCAAGTATTCGGGGTTTGCGGCGGGAATTATTTCCGCCATATTTCCCGGAAATACGCAGCTTTTCGCCGCCGCGTACGACCTGAAGCAGATTGCCCTGCCGCTGGGAATTTCATTCTTCAGCTTCCAGATTCTGTCTTACGTTATCGACGTTTACAGGGGCACGTCGCAGCACTGCGCGAACTTTTTCCGCATGCTTTTGTACGTGTCGTTCTTCCCGCAGCTTGTGGCGGGCCCGATCGTGAAGTACCGGGAAATCGAGGAACAGCTCGGGAAAAGGAGCATTGACGCGGAAAATGCGGCGAAGGGCGCGAGAAGATTCGTGGTGGGGCTGGCGAAAAAACTCATCATCGCGAACACCGCGGCCCTGGTGGCGGACGGCGTTTTCGGGCTTGAGACCGCGAAGATCAGCGGCGAGGCGGCGTTCCTGGGGGCGGTCTTCTATGTGCTGCAGATCTACTTCGACTTTTCGGGGTATTCGGATATGGCCATCGGAATCGGAGCGATGTTCGGGTTCAGATTTAACGAGAACTTCGACCACCCGTACGCGAGCCTTTCGATAAAGGAATTCTGGCGCAGATGGCACATTTCGCTGTCGTCGTGGTTCCGCGACTACCTCTACATACCGCTTGGCGGCAACCGCAAGGGCAGGGCGAGAACGGTTCTCAACAAGTTCATCGTGTTCTTCCTGACCGGGCTGTGGCACGGCGCGAACTTCACGTTCATTCTGTGGGGGCTGTGGCACGGATTTTTCCTGTTTTTAGAGGAAATCTTAAAGCCGGCGGGCGACAGGGCGGCCGCGAAAAAACAGGAGCTCGGGAAGGTACCGAAAGCACTTTTAAGTGTTTTGGCGACGGTTTTGAGGCTTGTTTACACGCTCGCAGTCGTGACATTGGGCTTTGTCATGTTCAGGAGCGACACGGTCTCGTACGGAATCAGGTACGTGGGCAGGATGTTCTCGTTCACGGGCGGACTGACGGCGGACGTTCTGAACGCGCTCACACCGTTCACGGTTTTTGCGGCGGTAATAGGTGTTGTCGCGGCGCTGCCGTGGCGCGAGTGGGCGGGCAAGCTCATCGCGAGCGGGAACGGTGCCGGAAAGGCGCTGGAAAAAGCGAAAAACGGGTTTGGAAAAGGGCAGACGGTTGTCTCGTTCGTGCTGGCGCTTCTTTTGTTCGCGGCGTGCGCGCTGACGCTGGCTTCTTCAGCCTATAACCCGTTTATATATTTTAGATTTTAAGGAAGGAGGGTAACGCATGAAAGAAAAACTCTACAAGATAATCTGCGCGGCCTTCCTGGGAATTCTTGCGGCGGCAATGATCGTTCCGCTGGCTGGAATGATTTTCTACGACGCGGGTGAGGCGGCGCGGGCTGAACAGAGAACGCTGGAGCCGTTCCCGGAGTTCAGACTGACGTACGCGGACAAAAAGACCTTCGGCGAGCATTTTGAGGCCTGGTTCGCGGACCATTTTGCGTTCAGGGCGGAAATGGTGGACGCCGACGCGGCGGTGATGCTGGACGTTTTCGACTCGAGCCCGGAGGACGACGTCATTGCCGGGAAGGACTGCTGGCTCTTTTACGCGGAGACCGCGAAGGACTTCCTGGGCGAGAGGTTTTCCGAAGAAGACGTCGAAAAGCTTGTCGAGTTCATCAAAAACGAACAAAAAACGGCGGCAGAGTGCGGCGCGGGCTACGTTTTCGCGGTGGCACCGAACAAGAATTCGATCTACCCCGAGATGATGGCGGAGAGGTACGGCAGCCCATGCGAAGAGTCGCTTCTCGACAGGCTGACCGCCAGACTGAAAGAGGAAGGCGTGACCGTCTGCGACCTTAAAGAGGCGCTGATTTCCGCTAAAAACAGGGGAATTCTCTACTACAGCGGCGACAGCCACTGGAACCTTCTGGGAAGCACCGTCGCCTTAGAGGCCCTCGCAGATGCGGTCGAAAAGGAAGTGTCAGTCAGGCCCTCGGGAACTTCCCGCACGCCTGAAACGCTCTCGGCCGGCGCTCGCGAAGACGATCTTCTGAAAATGGTGCGCCCGCTTAACGCAATTCGCGAGGAGGCGTTTTCGCAAGATTCGTCGCCCGACCTTTACACGGCGGCGCAGCGCATCCGGAGCCTCGACGACACGAAAATAGTAACCGCCGGAAAGGAGCCGTCCGGCCTCACTTTGATAATGTCCCGCGACTCGTTCGGCCGCGCTCTAATCAAGCCGCTCTCCGAGTCGTTCGCGCATTCAATATTTGTGCGCGGGAACAGTTTCGATATACAAAAACTGGCGGCGGAGGCGAAAAAAGCGGCTGCGGATGAACCCTCACCGGGAACAGGAACAGTCGTGATCAGAGAAATCGTCGAACGGAACCTGCTGACGCTTGTTTCGGAACCGCAGGATCCTGCCAAGGACGGCGAATAAAGCATTTACAAATAATGAAACAGCCGGCTCCTCCCGCAACTCAAAGCGAAGCGGGAGGAGCCGGCCTTTCTTATACCAAATCAGCTCTTCTTCAGATTTTTATTACGTTCTGGTATCTTGTCGGCAGCCCTTCCTTGTAGATGTGCGAATCGTTCGACAGCTGCAGGCACTTTGGAATCACGAGCCCTTCGCCGTTCACGGAAAACTCGATGACGGTCATTCCCGAGTGGGAGATGTCGAAGTGCGACGAGAAAATCGGGTAGGGAATGTCCAGAACCAGGCTGAGGAAGAGGATGCCGAAGCCCTGATGGGAGAACAGCGCGACCCGGTTTTTCGTAGGATTCTCGGGAATGTAGACGCCCCGCTCGCTTTCGTGCCTGTACCCGAGGGAGAGCATGAACGCGTCCACGTCCTGCTGGACTTTCTCGATGCCTTCTTTGAATTTGTTGTTGGCGAAAAGGGGCGACTCGTACCACTTGCGGCCCAGGGCGAGAACTTCGGGCAGGTTGAACAGCCGGCGGTACTCGTCCGTGAAGAACGACCAGGTCACGTAGCCGTTGGGAAGGGTCACGGTGGTGTATTTCCAGGCGATGTCTTCGATTGCCCAGTCGCAGAGATGAGGCTCGAGGTGGAGGAGGTCGCAGGTGGGCTGGGCAGTAAGCCTCGCGCGGCCGAGGGATGAAGTATAGACCTCGTCAAGGCCGTGAACGGCAAGTCTTTTTGCGACGGCTTCGGCCTGTTTCTGACCGAGCGGCGTCAGCGCGTCGTGCGCGTAGTCTGGGTCTCCGTGTCTGATGAGAAACAAAAGCATGATGAGTCTCCTGTTTGAAAATAGTTTTGCAAGCCGGCGGGAATCCGGTGTTTTTATTATTTTAGCACATATTCGCGGATTTTTGAAACGTTTTCGCAGGGGTGAAGATGCTGTTCCCCGGGGTGTCAGCATAAGGATATCCGGCTTTATTCATGCTGCGTTCAATAATACTTTTCACAAAATTTTTTTGGCATATTGTGTATTAATACGTGTCCAGCTTAGTTAAGAATTCGACCAGTTTATTGGTGATTGTCGATGTTTCTTCTCCAAGCCAGTTCTTTTTTGAAGTGGTGAGTCTGTCAATATAACGGCGTGATGAAAAAGTACTTCTTACCCTTTTTACGATATCTTCGAAGTTATTCTCTTTCATGCCGGTATCGGAAAAGACGAAGACCTCAATACATTTTATAAGTTTCGGGGCATCAAGCAAGCCGGAAAGATAGTACATATCGAATATATCTTTGTATCTCGTTGAGTTTGGCCCGAATTTTAAAAGCGAACGCAGCTTTTCTGTAAACATCTGCTCCTTGGAATTGATAAGAAGGCATGCGCTGCCCTCATAAAAAGAAATATCAAAACAGTATTCTTCTTGCTCTATGGAAAGGTTTTTATGAACGCCAAGATCTATCTTGCTTTCGATTGTATCGCCTGTATCATCGGAAATAGTGACGAAAACTCGCTTGCCGTGATAATCCTGTTGGCGTAGTTCGGTTATACTCCCGGTTTGTGAAATATGAATGCCGTCGAGGCAATTGAGCTGCTGAATAAACCGCATAATAGCCGCATCGCCAAGGGAATACCTGATGAAATCTATATCCATATCCTGCGTAGTTCTTCGCGCATCGTTTGAAATGCTTCTCATTACAACGCCGCCCTTTATGGTCGCATTCCTGCTGAGTGGGCTTTTAGACAGCGCTATAAGAACAATGTCCTGACAAACTTTTGCTTCTGCGTTGTCGCCAATAAACCCCTCTGCATTTGCCTGCCGTATCATTTCTCGTATAGTTGCCATCAAAACACCTCCATTTCAAGTGCGTTGCAGATCATTTTGCTCCGGGGAAAGCTCTCTGCATAGGCCTGAATACGTTCAATGTCCAGGTCGTATATCAGGCGCCTGTAATTCGCAATGATTTCCTTGTAATAATCAAAAGGCAGCTTGTTCTTAAAACGAAGCAGCTCGATCAGCATTCTTTCCTTATCGTAGATTTTAAAAGTTGCGTCCCGCCGCTCCATCGTTGTCACGCCGACATTCAGAATATCGGAAGATACGTAATACTGATGTACCCGATCATCGCTGATGTAGATGGCGTGTTTATCTGTCGCCAAGTGGTATTCATCGGGAATCACGTCTGTGAGCCCATGGTAGTAAAACGCACTGTCCATTGTAAAGATTGCATTGGGATATTTGAAAGAAATGACGACAAGGGTGGAAACGTCGGGGATGTCAGAATAAACCCCTTTTTCGATTCGGTAAAGTTTTCCCTCGGATATTTGTTTTTTGACCTGGTAATCTGACTGCCATTTCGCCAGGCATTCCGGATAAGTCAAAAGCATAACGTTTTCTCCTGATCTGTTAAATATATTATAGGCTAAAAACGGAAGAAAGCCTATAATCGCTATAATTATAACATTGCAAAATCATTAAGTCAACACTGTTTGACTGAAAGAGAATGTCTCTGTGAAGTGAAAAGTTAACTTCCACTTCAGGGGTTTTCGCCCGGGACTTAGCAGCGATTTTCGAAAAGGCTTCCGCCAGCGTTTCCGCGAACGTTTTCGCCTGGCGGCAATTTGCCCCCTTTAAATGCGCGCGAAAATATGGTATCATTTCAGTTGACAAACAAAAAGAGGGCAGGGCCGGAGCGACAAATAAAAACGAACTGCCGGCAGGCGAAAAGAGGCTTTTTATGCTTTCCAAAAACTACAGCAAAAACGTGAACGCGAGGTCCGCCATTCGCGAGCTTTTTGAATACAGCAAGGCGCGGGCGGCGGAAATCGGGGCGGAGAACGTTTTCGATTTCAGTATCGGGAATCCGAGCGTGCCGTCGCCGGAGTGCATTTTTGAGGCGGCAGAGGACATTCTCGAGAACGAGGACCCGGTCAAAACGCACGGCTACCCGAGCGCGGAGGGCATTCCCGCTGTCAGAAAAGCGATCGCGGAGGAGCTCAACGGGCGTTTCGGAACGGACTACACCGAGAAGAATATTTTTATGACGATCGGCGCGGCAGCGGCTGTTACGCTCTGCATCAGGGCGGTCTCAGACCCCGGGGTCGGCGACGAGATAATTACGTTCGCGCCGTATTTTCCGGAGTACGGAGTCTACGCGAGGAGCGCGGGCGTCAAGCTGAACGTGATCAAGCCCGAGATCGAGTCGTTCCAGATTGATTTTGACGAGCTCGAAAAGGCGCTAAGCGAACACACGCGGGCGGTGCTGATCAACTCGCCCAACAACCCGAGCGGCGCCGTCTACAGCGAAGAGACCATTAAAAAGCTGGCCGCACTTCTGCTCGAGAAGCAGAAAGAATTCGGGCACAGTATTTATATCATTTCCGACGAACCCTACAGGGAGATCGTTTTCAAGGGCTTTTCGGTGCCCTACGTGCCGCACTACTACGACAACACGCTCGTGTGCTACTCCTACAGCAAAGCCATGTCGATTCCCGGCGAGAGGATCGGGTACGTGGCGTTCACGGACAGGTGCGAGGACGCGGACATCATTCTGAGGGTGCTGGGCGCGGCGGCAAGGGACCTGGCGTACGTGGGCGTTCCTTCGCTCTACCAGGAAGTCATCGGCCGCACTACAGGCGCGACCGCGGACCTTTCGGTCTACCAGACCAATAAGGACATCCTCTATAAAGGGCTGATCGACGCGGGCTACTTCTGCGTTGAGCCGGGTGGCACGTTCTACGCGTTCCCGAGATCTCTCGAACCCGATGCCGTCGCGTTTTGCGAAAAGGCGAAAAAATTCGAGCTGGTGCTTGTTCCCGGCGACGGCTTCGGCTGCCCCGGGCATTTCCGGATTGCGTTCTGCCAGCCCACCGGCAAGGTTGAGCGGTCGATCGAGAAGTTCAGGCTGCTTGCGGAGGCGTACGGAAAGTGATCAAGCTGCTGGTTAGAAAATTCGTAAAGGACTACGAAAATACCGGCGACCCGAAGGTTAGGGCGAGGTACATGACGCTTTCCGGCGTTCTGGGAATCTGCTGCAACGCGTTCCTTTTCGCCGTGAAGCTGGCGGTGGGAATCATCACGGCCAGTATTTCAATCACGTCGGACGCGTTCAACAACCTGTCGGACATGGGGACTTCCGTGGTGTCAATCGCGGGCGCGAGGCTGAGCGACAAGCATCCGGACAAGGACCACCCGTTCGGCCACGGCAGGATCGAGTACATCGCGTCGCTGGTGATGGCCATGCTGATCATGGTTTTCGGCGTGGAGCTTCTGAAAACGTCGGTGGAGGGCATTATCGACCCGAAGCCCGTGGCGCTGTCCGTGCCGCTCATTTTGATCCTCGCGGCGTCGATACTCGTGAAGGTGTGGATGTTCGTCTACAACCGCTACCTGGGCAAGAAAATCGGCTCTTCGCTTCTCGAGGCGACCGCGCGGGACAGCATCAGCGACTGCTTTTCGACGCTGGCGGTCATTGCCGGCGCGATTCTCACGATGGTTTTCGGCGGGAAGGCCTTCGAGGGCACGTTCTGGTCGAAAATTCCCTTTGACGGCATCATCGGCGTGCTGGTTTCGCTGCTCATCATCTGGAACGGCTTCTCGATGGCGAAGGAGGTCGTGGGCCTGCTGCTGGGCGGGCCGCCGGATCCGGACCTGGTCAAGAGCATCGAGGAACTGGTGCTTGGCGGGAAGGACATTCTCGGCGTTCACGACCTGATCGTTCACGACTACGGGCCGGGAAGAGTCATCGCGTCGGCCCACGCGGAGGTGCCTTACAAGGGCGACATCGTGGAAATTCACGAGACCATCGACCGGATCGAGACGGAGGCGCGCGAACAGCTGGGAATCGTTCTCGTCATCCACATGGACCCGGTCGTGAACGACAGCCCCCGCGTCGACGCTTTGAAGGCGCTGGCGGAGTCGATCTGCAAGGAATTTGACGAAGCCTATTCGATCCACGATTTCAGAATTACCGACGGCGAGGAGCGCGTGAATCTCATTTTCGACATGGTGGTGCCGGCGGAAACCCCTTACGCGAGAAGGCGCGAGGCGGAGGAATTTGTGGCGCGAAGGCTGGCCGAGGAGGACAGGACGCTTCACGCGGTGATCCAGGTCGAGTCGGGGTACTGATATAATCCTGACGGCGGATTTTTGAGACTAAATGACTGCAGGAGTCGCAAAAATGGCGGAAAATGAAAAAGTTAGAAAGCGCGGGAAATGCCGGAAAATCGCGGAAAAACGCGGGAAACGGCGGAAAATCGCGGAAAATAATTCACGAATTGACGTGACGGAAAATATACTTAACGGAGGCAGAAAAATGAAGAGATCAGAAGTCAACAAGGCGCTGAAAGAACTCGAGGCAAAGATTGAGGAGTGCAAATTCAAGCTCCCGCCTTTTTGCCACTTCACGCCCGAGCAGTGGCAGACCCTGGGTCATGAATACGACGAAATTCGCGACTGCATGCTGGGCTGGGACATCACCGACTACGGCATGGGCAACTACGACAAGGTGGGCATGGCGCTCATCACCATCCGCAACGGCAACCGCCTGATGGCGGACAAGTACCCGAAGGTTTACGCGGAGAAGCTGCTGTTCGTGAAGGACGGCCAGTACTCCCTCAACCACTTCCACTGGTACAAGACCGAAGACATCATCAACCGCGGCGGCGGCAACATCCTTATCAGGGTCTACAACTCGCTTCCCGACGAGGAGATCGACTACGAGTCCGACGTGACCGTTCACTGCGACGGCAGAACATACACGGTGCCGGCGGGAACGCAGGTCAGGCTCACTCCCGGCGAGAGCATTCACATCCAGCAGCGCATGTACCACGACTTCTCGGTGGAGCCGGGAACGGGCGACGTGCTCCTGGGCGAGGTCAGCCAGTGCAACGACGACAACAACGACAACCGGTTCAACCCGCCGGCGGGAAGGTTCCCGGAGATCGAAGAGGACGAGGCTCCGTATCGTTTGCTCTGCAACGAGTATCCCCCTGCAAAAGACTGAACGGGAATATGAAATGATTCGCCGGAACGCAGGTTTCCGGTTCTTGGCGCAGGCAGCGGTTTAATTAGTATTCAAGCGGGAAGGGTCAACAAATGGCGGGAATACTGTTATTTGCATATTACATAATACTCGGCGCGGTCGCGGGAGCGGTAATGTTCGCGGAGTCGGAGTCGTGGTTCAAAAAGCTTTGGCTCGGCGGCGTGACGGGAATGATGCTGCTCATGTGGTCCCACGTGCCCTTCTCGTTCGCGGCGGGGTTCACTGAAGTGTCGCATTTTCTCGGCATGGCGCTGGCCTTCGTTACGGTGGCGGTTCTCGTTGCCGGGAAGGCGGTCTTCGCGCGAAAAAAAGGCGTGTCCTGCGGCGAGCCGGTGACGGATCTTTGGCAGGCGCTGGGAATTCCGTTCCGGAAATACTTCACGAAGTTCACGAAGAAGGACGCGGCGATGCTGGCGTGCGTGGTGCCGTTCACGGTCATGGCGGTGATTCTGGTGGCGTCCCACACGCTGGTTTACGACGACGGCGCGTACTACACCGGGCAGTGCACCTACGGCGACATGAACATGCACCTGGGCTTCATTACGAGCATCGCCAGGCAGCAGAACTTCCCGCCGACGTATTCGCTGATGGGCGGCGTTGAACCGCTCAACTACCCGTTCCTGTGCGACTCGATTTCGGCCTCGCTGCTGCTCTTCGGGTCGTCCGTGAAGACTGCCTACATGGTGCCGATGTTTTTCGCGTTCCTGTTCGTGTTCATGGGAACGTGGTACCTGGCGGAGTCCATTCTCGAAAAACCGGGAAGGACGGCGCTGGCCTACGTTTTCTTCCTGCTCGACGGCGGCTTCGGCATATTCTACTTCCTCGACGGCACGAAGACGAACCCTAAGAATTTCACGAGAATATTCACTGCGTTCTACGAGACGCCTACCAACCTCACCAGCGAGAACGTCCGCTGGACCAACGTGATCGCCGACATGCTGCTGCCCCAGAGGGCGACGCTTTTCGGCTGGATGTGCCTGTTCGCGGTGCTCTGCGTGCTTCACGAGGCGGTCTTTAAAGGGAAGAAGAGCTACTATCTCGCGGCCGGCGTGCTGGCGGGGCTTCTGCCGATGATCCACACCCACTCGTATTTTGCGGCGGGAATCATCGCCTTCGGCTGGATTATCGTCAGCTGCATCAGGGACAAGTTCAACAAGAATACGATTACCGGCTGGCTGATGTTCGGCATTCCCGCGCTGGCGATTTCGGTGCCTCAGCTGCTGATCTGGACGTTCAACGCGGTTGGCGGCGAGAACTTCCTGCGCTTCGTGTTCAACTGGGTGAACAGCGGCGCCGGCGACAGCTGGATATGGTTCTGGGTGAAGAACCTGGGACTGGCGGCGTTGCTCATTCCGACGGCGTTCCTGAGCGCCGAGGGGCGGAAAAAGCTCGTGTACGTGGGGCCGTTCCTGATATTCATCGTGGCGGAACTCATCGTGTTCCAGCCGAACCTCTACGACAACATCAAGCTGTTCTTCGTGTGGTACCTCTTTATGGTGGTCATGGTGGCGGATTTCCTCGGAAAGTGCTTCGAAAAGCTCAAGGGCATCCGCGGCATCCGGTTGCTGGCGGGAATTCTCATCGTCGTCATGACGGTGTCGGGCGCCCTCACCATCGCCCGCGAGTTCGTCTCCTCCTACAGGAATAAGGAGAAGGACACCGGCTACGCGTACCAGCTCTACAACCCGCGGAACGTGGCGGCGGCGGAATGGATCGAGGCCAACACCGACCCGAAGGACGTGTTCCTGTGCGCCAACAACCACAACAACGCGATTGCGTCGCTCACCGGCCGCAACATCTACGTCGGCGCGGGAACGTTCCTGTACTTCCACGGCGTGAGCTACCAGAGCCGCGAGTCGCTGATGTGCAAGATGTTTACGAGCGCGGAGGACTTCGAGAGCAACAAAGAGGCGGCGGGAATCGACTACGTCTACGTGGGCGACTACGAGCGCGGGAAGTTCGGCGGCTCGCTAATAGACAGTTATTTCCGGGAAAACTACGAGTGCGTCTACAACAAGGACGGCGTGGAGATATTTAAGATAAAGTAAGCGCTGCTTTAATGCTCTTTACGCAAGCGGCGAAGAAGCGCGCAGAACGCTTTATAAGTAAAAAAGTGGCAGGTTGACAGTAAGATATGGCCGAAAGATTTGAATCACGGGTGCAATATTTGAAATCGATGGTCCTGAGGTACGTGGCGGAGGCGGCCTTCGAGGGGACACTGGCCGAGAGCATTCTCGACATCCCCAAGAAGATCATTCCCGGGACGAAGCCGACCATGCGCTGCTGCGTCTACAAGGAGCGGGCGATTCTGGCCGAGAGGGTCAAGCTCGCGATGGGCGGCGACAAGGCGAACCCCAACGTTATCGAGGTTATCAGCATCGCGTGCGACGAGTGCGCGAAGGGCGGCTACCAGGTCACGGACAACTGCCGCGGATGCATTGCGCACAGGTGCGAGGCTGCCTGCCCCACGAAGTCGATCAGCTTCGGCGACAGTCAGCGCGCCAGGATCGACAACAAAAAGTGCATCCAGTGCGGAAAATGCGCGCAGGTCTGCCCTTACGGCGCGATCATCAACTACAGGCGCCCGTGCGAAAACGCCTGCAAAACCGGTGCCATCGGAATGGACGAGGACGGCGCCGCGACGATAAATTACGAAAACTGCACGTCGTGCGGCGCCTGCGTTTACCAGTGTCCGTTCGGCGCGATCATGGACAAGTCGTTCATGCTCGATACGATCAGGTTCCTGAAGGAGGCGGAGGCCGACCCGAAGGCGAGGCTTGTCGCGATCGTTGCTCCGTCCGTGGCGGCCCAGTACAAGACCGTCAGACCCGCGCAGGTGGCGGCAGCGCTCCTTAAGCTCGGGTTTACCGACGTTGTCGAGGCGGCGCTCGGAGCGGATATGACGGCGGCGCACGAGGCGCCCGAGCTCGCGGAGAAGGGAACGCTTTTCAGCTCGTGCTGCCCGGCTTTTGTGGCGCTTGTCGAGAAGAAATTCCCGGAGCTTGCGGACAAGATCTCCGAGACGCCTTCGCCGATGGTTATGGCCGCGATGAACGTTAAAATGCAGCTTCCGGCGGCGAAAACCGTTTTCATAGGGCCCTGCACGGCCAAAAAAGCAGAGGTGCAGCTCGAAAAGGTGCGGCCTTTTGTCGACAACGCGATCACTTTTGAAGAGATGGACGCGCTTTTTGAGGCGAAAAAGATCGACCCGGCGGAGTGCGGAACGGAGCCCTACGACGATGCGACGTTCTACGGCAGGAATTTCGCGCAGTCGGGTGGCGTTACGGCGGCGGTCACCGGTGCGCTTATGGAGCAGCCCGAGCACCCGGACGACAGGTTCGGAATCCAGCCGGTCGTGTGCAGCGGCAGCGAGGAGTGCATTAAAGCGCTCAAAAAGATCGCGTACGGCAGGCCTGAGGGAAACTTCCTTGAGGGAATGGCGTGCGTGGGCGGCTGCGTGAACGGTCCGGTGGCGCTGAGGCATCCGGGCAACGAGTCGTTCGTGCTCCTGTCGAGGCACGCGGAGGAGGTTCGCGGGAAGCGCATAACCGACACCGCAAAGGCCGGCGCGAAGCTTTCGTAAAGCTCTGAAACATACTGGCGCGAAGCGTTTTTCCTTCATTTTCCGGCCATTTCCCTGCATTTCCCGATATTTTCCGGCCGCTTAAAACGCTTTAAGGTTTTTTCAATGAATCTGAGTATAATTATAACCGTAGGCGGGACCTGACAGAATCCCGCGCACGGAAAATGATCGCAGTAACCTCCTCCTAAATGATGTGGCGAATTGCAAACTCCTTTCCTTTTTTCATAAGCTGCGATCATTAATTACCCCTTTTCCCTTTAATGCAGGCGGTCGACCCCCTTCGGCCGCTTGTTTTTTTTTGCCCGTGCGGTATAATAGCGGTAAGACGTCCGGCGCACAGGGGCGGTGAAGGCCCGGCGGCGGGGAGCGCGCTTTACAAGCGGAAAAAAAGAGGAAAATATGGAAAAACAAACGGACAATAAATATTTCCGGAAGCCTGAGAAGGTTCCCGCGGAGGCGGCGGACGCGGCTTTTGAATGCTGGAAAAAGTACTACGGGAACGAATCGTTCATTCTCGACTACCCGCGGAAAACGCTTTACGAGGCCGTGGAGGACAGCGCCGCGAAGTTCGGGAACGAGCCGGCAGTCGACTTCGAGGGGCGCATTTATTCGTTCAACGAGTTTTTGAGGAAGACCGGCGAGGCGGCGGACGCGTTCACGGCCATGGGCATCGGGAAGGGCGACGCGGTCACGATTTCGCTGCCCAACGTGCCCCAGGCGCTGTTCTGCTTCTACGGCCTCAGCAAGATCGGTGCGGTTCCGAGCATGATCCACCCGCTGTCCTCCGAGAACGAGATCGTCCAGTACCTGACCCTCTCGAAGAGCGTCGCGCTGGTGACCCTCGACATGTTTTTCGGGAAAAACTACAGGGCGGCCCAAAAGGCGGGCGAAATACTCGGCAGGAAGATAACGACGGTCGTAACAAGCGCGGCCGACGCCCTCGGACTAATTAAAGCTGCGGCAGTCAAGATTGCCGTGAAGAAACCTGAAGAGCTGAAACGCGTTCCCGACGGCGCAATTACGTGGAAAAAGTTCATTTCCGGCGGAAAAAGCGCGAAAAACGGCGGAAAAACGGGAAATAAAACCAAAATAACTGAAATAAAAGCCGGCTCGGAGGCGGTCCGCTACGGTTTCGCGGAGGGCAAGCGTGAAGACGAGACAGCCGTCATTCTCTACAGCGGCGGCACCACCGGCACCCCGAAGGGCATTATGCTCACCGACCTCAACCTCTGCGCGGAGGCCTATCAGACGCTGGCGGCAAGCGGCGAGACAAGGGTTCCCGGCCTCAGGATGCTGTCGGTGATGCCTCTCTTCCACGGCTTCGGTCTGGGAATCGGCGTCCACATGCCGCTGGTTTTCGGCATTGAGTGCGTTCTTGTGCCGCGGTTTTCGGTGGAGGGCTACGCGAAGGTCCTGAAAAAGAAGAAGCCGAATTTCATTCCCGGCGTGCCCACTCTTTTCGAGGCGCTCCTGAGGACGGAGAAGCTCGAGAAGGCGGACCTGTCGTTCCTGAAGGGGGTCTACTCCGGCGGCGACGTGCTGCTTCCCGAGCTGAAGGACCGGGTGGACGCGTTTTTGAAGGCCCACGGCGCGAAGGTGCAGATAAGAGAAGGCTACGGCACCACCGAGTGCGTTACCGCTTCCTGCCTGACGCCGCCGAGCTACAGCCGCAGGGGCAGCATCGGCATTCCATACCCGGACACCTACTACACGGTCACGAAGCCGGGAACGGTCATTCCCGCGGCAAGGGGCGAGGAGGGCGAGATCTGCCTGCGCGGACCCTCTGTCATGAAGGGTTACATCAACGAACCGGAGGAGACCGCCACGGCGCTGCGCGTTCACGAAGACGGCCTCGTGTGGCTGCACACCGGCGACCTGGGGATGATGGACGAGGAGGGTTTTGTGTACTTCCGGCAGCGGCTTAAGAGGGTCATCGTGACCTCGGGCTACAACGTCTACCCGACGCAGGTGGAGACGGTTCTCGCGGGCCACCCGGCGGTGCATTTGTGCTGCGTTATCGGCGTGAAGGACGACTACAAAATGGAGCGCGTGAAGGCCTTCGTGGTCCTGAAAGAGGGCTACACGGGCAGCGCGGCGCTCTCGGAGGAACTGCGGGCGTACTGCAGGGAACGCATGCTCCGGCTGGCGGTGCCGAAGGAGATCGAGTTCCGCGACAGCCTCCCGAAAACGCTGGTGGGGAAGATCGACTACAGGGCGCTGGCGGAAGAGGAAAACGGGAAATAACCAAGGAAAAAAATAATTATTAAGCGATGAGGAAGTCGGGCCGGAAATTGAAGGGTTTGATTTCCTCATTTTTGTCCTTGTTCCTTTTTTCCGTTGACGGTTTCCCTTTAAAATGTTAGAATACAGTCAGAGATTTTTTGCAAGAGCGAAGGGGAGCGGCCCCTTCACGCAACCGGTCTTGAACGAAGGGGATAGTGCACCCTTTTTCAGCATCGAAAACAAACGGGCAGCGAATACGATCCCGGGCCTGCTATTGCCCTAAATATAGGCAAAACCGGCTGGCCGGATCAGAAATAAATCAGAAAAGGAAGCAAAAGAATGGACGAAGATTTAATTCTTGAGCTCAGGGGGATCACAAAGATCTTTCCGGGTGTCAGAGCCTTAAACGGCGTTCAGTTCCGGCTTCGCCGAGGTGAAGTTCACGCCTTGATGGGCGAGAACGGCGCGGGCAAATCGACCTTCATCAAGGTCATTACCGGCGTCTTCCCGCCTGAGGAGGGGCATATTTTCCTCGACGGCGAGGAGGTCAGGTTCAGGAGTACCAGAGATTCCCTTGAACGCGGCATCGCGGCGGTGTACCAGCACCCCACGACCTATCCCGACCTCTCCGTCACCGAAAATATATTCATGGGCCACCAGATCAAAAAGGGTCCCATGATGAACTGGAAGGCGATGCACGCGAAGGCGGCGGAACTGCTGGGAAGGCTCAACGCGAATTTCGACCCGAAGGTCGAGATGGGAACGCTGAGTGTGGCGCAGCAGCAGATGGTTGAGATCGCGAAGGCGCTTTCGACCGACGCGAGGATAATCATTCTCGACGAGCCCACGGCGGCCCTCACGGCCAACGAGTCCAAGGAACTCTACCGCATCGTGAAGCAGCTTCGCGACGAAGGCGTTTCGATCATTTTCATCTCCCACCGCATGGAGGACATGTACGAGCTCGCCGACCGCGTTACCGTTTTCCGCGATGCGCAGTACATCGGTACGTACGACGTTGACGGCATTACGACCGCGGACCTCGTGAAGGCGATGGTCGGCCGCGAGATCAAGGACATGTTCCCGAAGCCCGACGTGGAGATTGGCGAGGAGGTGCTGCGCATCGAAAACCTGTCGCGCGTGGGATTCTTCAAGGACGTGAACCTCGACGTGCGGAAGGGCGAGATCGTGGGTCTCACCGGACTCGTCGGCGCGGGCAGAACCGAAGTCGTGGAGGCGGTGTGCGGCATTACGAAGCCTTCGGGCGGCGCGGTCTACCTGAACGGCGAACAGCTGCACATCAAAAAGCCGGTTGACGCGATGAAGGCGGGAATAGTGCTCCTTCCCGAGGACCGTCAGAAAGAGGGTCTGATCCTCTCCTGGGGTCTCGGCAGGAACGTCACGCTCCCGATCCAGGACGAACTCGCGAAGGCGGGCTTCAACGACGAAAAGCGCGAACGTCTCCTCTCCAGGGATCACCTCGAGGCCGTGGACACCAAGGCGGTCTCCATTTTCGACCCTGCGTCGTCGCTCTCCGGCGGCAACCAGCAGAAGGTCGTCGTGGCGAAATCCCTTGCGCAGAGCGGCACTAAGGTCATCATTATGGACGAGCCCACCAAGGGCGTCGACGTCGGCGCGAAGGCGGAAATTTACGCGATAATGGGCGAGCTGGCCCAGAAAGGCTACGCGATCATAATGATCTCCTCCGAAATGCCCGAGATTCTCGGAATGTCCGACAGAATATTCGTGATGTGTGGCGGACGCGTTACCGGATGCCTTTCCCGCGCTGAGGCGGACCAGGAGAAGATTCTCCACCTGGCAATGAAGGAGACCGCCAAGGGCGGCGAAAACGCGGAAGAGGAGGTGGCAGGCTGATGAAAACGAAAAAAGACGGAAAGGCCGCGGCGTTTTTCAGAAAACTCACGGGCAACCATGAGGTCAGTCTCGCGCTGATTCTGATCCTGATGTTCGTGGTCGTGGACATCCTCAGCGGAGGCACGTTCCATACCTTCGGCAACATCACGGACATTTTCAGGAACAACGCACTGACGCTCCTGATGTCGCTCGGCATGCTGCTCGTGCTTTTGACCGGCGGCATTGACATCTCGATAACCGGCGTGCTCGCGTTCAGCGGCATGACGATAGGCCTGATGATGAAAAACAACATGTTCGCCGGTGTTCCGCTCCCGCTCAGGATCGTCATGTTCTTTGTGATTGCGACGACGATAGGAACGGCCTGCGGCTTCATCAACGGCATCATCATCGCGAAGGGCAAGGTCTCACCAATCATCTGCACCCTCGGTGCGATGTACGTGTGGCGCGGCATGGCCTACATTATTTCCAACAACTCCTGGGCGAGCGCGCTTGACGTGCAGGGCTTCAGCGACTTCGGAAAAGAGGGAAGCCTCGGGCCGTACATCATTCTGATCGTGGCGTTCGCGGCGTTCTTCGTGCTCATGAAGTGGACAGGGTTCGGCCGCAAGGTCTACGCCATCGGCAGCAACAAGGAGGCCGCGAGGATCTCCGGTATCAACGTCGACCGCGTTCAGATAGCCGTGTACACGATCATGGGAGCGCTTTCCGGTCTCGCCGGCGCACTCTCGGTTTCGATCTACGCGTCGGGCCAGCCCAACATGCAGACAGGCAAGGAAATGGACGTCATCGCGGCGTGCGTCATCGGCGGCGTCAGCATGAGCGGCGGACGGGGAACGGTTCTCGGCACACTGCTGGGCGGCATTTTCTACGCGATCGTCTACAAGGCGCTGCCTCTCGTCGGCCTCGAGTCGATCTGGCAGAACCTCATTAAAGGCGTCATCATTCTCGCCGTTGTCGTCATCAACGTGGTGACGCAGCGCACGATGAAGCGCCGCACACTGGCAAGGAGGGAGATCTGATATGGCAGGAAAATCCGGAAGATCGATAGCCTACACGCCCGAACGCTCGATTTGGAAGAGAATTTTGAGTTGGGAAGGCGCGCTGGTGATCATTTTTGTGGGCGTTCTCGTGATGGGACGCCTGATGTCGGCAAGCTTCACGGCGACGAACGTGCTGCGCGAGATGCCGAAGTACCTGTCGGAAATTCTGATTGCTCTCCCGATGGGATTCATTCTGATAATGGGTGAGATTGACATTTCGGTCGGTTCGATCGTGTGTCTGTCGGCAACGGTTGCGACGTTCGCGGGCAACGCGGGAATTCCGTTCCCGGTGGTCATTTTGATTTGCCTGGCGACAGGCGTGGCGTGCGGAGCCCTTAACGGCTTCATTCTGACCCGCTGTGCCGAGCTGCCGCCGATGATCGTCACGCTCGGCACGCAGATCATTTTCCGCGGCATCGCGGAGGTCTCCCTGGGAGCGGGCGGTTCGGCGTCCTACAACAACAGCGCCGATCTGGACATTCTCGGGGCGAGAGTCGGACCGTTCCCGGTGGCGTTCTTCGCGGTCATCATAGCAGCCGTGATCTACATCGTGGTGCTCTCGAAAACGACGTTCGGCCGCAAGCTCTACGCGATCGGCTCGAACCGCACCGCAGCCAGCTACGCCGGTATCAAGGTCGGGAAGGTGAGATTCATTGTCTACACGCTGGCGGGTCTGATGTCCGCTATCTGCGCGCTCTTCATTCTCACGACGACCTACGGCGCGAACACGACGACCGGCCAGAACTACGAGATGGACGTTATCGCGATGTGCGTTTTCGGCGGCATCGCCACGACAGGCGGCAAGGGAAATCTCTTCGGCGCACTGATCGCGGGCTTCACGATCGTCTGCCTCAGAATCGCGCTCGGCCTGAACAACATCAACACGCAGCTCATTCTGGTCATCATCGGCCTGCTGCTCATCGTGTCGGTTTTGATTTCGAGCCTCACGCAGTCGGATTATTTCAAAAAGAGGCGGCTTAAGAAAGCGGCCGAGAAGAGAGCGCGGGAAGAGGCGGAAGCCCGGACCAAGCCTCGCGAATAGTTATAATATTAGGGCGCTGCCGCGGGACGCCGACGGCGTTATCCGGAGGGTCACCGGTTTCCGATTTTTGATTGGGAAGAGGCGTTCACCGGAAACAGCCCAAAAACCCGCGGTCGAACGGAATATTCGCGGAAAACCGCCGCGATAGATCATTTTTTGGAGGTAATTTATGAAAAAACGTTTAATTTGTCTCGTCCTGGGCCTCGCGCTCGTAGTCGGTATGCTCGCAGCGTGCCAGCCCGGAATCGACAAGTCGGAGCCTTCCTACGCGCTGGTAACAAAAGCCGCGGGCAACCCCTACAATGACAAAGAGGCTGAGGGCTTTACGGCTGTTATGAAAGCGGAAGGCGTGAAAGCGGGCAACTACATTGTCCGTCACCCCGAGGCGGCCACAGTTGACGCACAGATCAACGTGATCAACTCGCTCATTTCCCAGGGTGTCAGCGCGATCGCGATTGCCGCGAACGACGCCAACGCGCTCTCTTCCGTGCTTCAGGAAGCGGCCAAGCAGGGCATCAAGATCATCACCCTTGACTCCGACGTCGCCGTGAAGGACCGTCTCACGTTCTGCAACCAGGCAGGCGTGCAGCAGGTCGCACAGGCGCTCGTTGACGCTGTCTACGACATCGCGGGCGGCGAGGGCGAATACGCGATCCTCTCGGCAACCTCCCAGGCCACCAACCAGAACGCCTGGATCGAAGCCATGAAGCAGATTGCTGCCGGCAACGACAAGTACTCCAAGCTCACGCTTGTTGAAGTTGCCTACGGCGATGACGAGAACCAGAAGTCCACCGACCAGACCCAGGCTCTCCTCACGAAGTACCCCAACCTCAAGGTCATCTGTGCGCCGACCACCGTCGGTATCGCGGCCGCCGCGAAGGTTCTGCAGGACAAGAAGTCCTCTGTCAAGCTGACCGGTCTCGGCCTGCCCTCTGAAATGGCAGCCTACATCGGCGACGACGCGGATCACTCCTGCCCGTACATGTTCCTCTGGAACCCGATCGACCTCGGCAGACTCGCCGCCTACGCTTCCATTGCGATGGTTAAGGGCGACATCACCGGCAAGGTCGGCGACAAGTTCACCGCAGGCGATATGCCGAACAGCCCCTACACGCTGACCGCTGTTGAGGGAACGGACGCTTCCGAGATCATCCTCGGCCAGCCTTTCCGCTTCGACGGCTCCAACATTGCCGAGTGGTCCAAGATCTATTAATGTTTGAGTAGTTCTTTAAAAGAACAGTCCTGCCTGCCGCCTAAAATTCGATGCGGCAGGCAGGACGGAATAAAAAAGCCACCCCCGCGGGAACCGGCCGGAAAGATCAATGCCGGAACCAAGGGGGTGGCTTTTTCTGTGCTTTTGCGGCGCCAGGCACCGCAGGGAAACATTCCCGACAGAGCTTCACGCCAAATACGTTTACGCGCGGTAGTCGTTGCCGGAGTCGTCGGCGAAATTCTCGCGCTGCTCTTCGACGAGCTCGCGGGACTTCCTGACCTCGGCCGCGTTGGGCTTGTTGTTGTCGAACACCGTGGGCTGGTGGAGCACAACCTGCGTGAACGGAATGTTGATGTCGTGGGCGTCGAAGAGGAGCTTGAACTGGCGGTTCATGTCGCGTTCAACCTGGAAGCGGTTTGCCTCCTCGCAGCGGGCCACGAACTTGAGCGACACGCCGGAAGCGCCCAGCTCGGAAACGCCCTTGTAGAACGGCCCCTCGATGATGTCGGGAATTGCCGCCGTGATTTCGTCGATGTGATCCTTGATGACCGCCTCGACTCGCTCGATTGACTCGCCGTACTCGATCTGGACCTCGCAGGGCACCAGGGTCAGGTGGTCGGTGAGGTTGATGACGGTCCTGAGGTCGGAGTTGTTGATGATCTTGAAGTTCCCGCTGGTGTCCTCGAGCCGTGTGGTGCGGATGCCGATCTCGCGAACCGTGCCGCGGAAGCCGTCGACGATGATGATGTCGCCCACGTCAAAAACGTTCTCGAACACGATGAACAGGCCGGAAATTATGTCCTCGATCAGCGGCTGTGCGCCAAGGCCGACGATGAGCGAGAGGATTCCGATGCCGGCGAGAAGCGTTCCCGTGTCCACGTTGAAGACCTTAAGCGTCGCGAATATGAACACCAGCACCGACAGGTATTTGATGAACGAACCCAGCAGGTTGAGGATCGCCTTGCCCTTCTTGAAGAAGGTGCTCAGCCAGCTGATGAACAGCCGGAGCAGGCAGCCGATGGTGATGAAGAAGAAGCCGTAGCTGAGGATGCGGACCCACTTGATGTAGTCGCCGGCGCCGCTGAAAATGTTCAGGCTCCTATAGAATTGGCTGTCCGCGCCGAAGATCTTCGACCCGAAAATGAGGAGGATGAAGTAGGCCGCCGCGAGGCAGAGCAGCACGATCGTGATGATCTTCCCCACAAGCTTCTGGGTTTTCTCGGATTTTTCTTTAAAGGTAATCATTGCTCACATTCCTTTCTTAGAAGAGAGAGTTGTGTCATTCTTTATAAAGCCGGCGGAGTAGGTCGTTCTGTCCTGTCCGCGCGCCGGCGGGAACGCTTTAAATTGTCGGGAATCGCTGTTGCGGAAATCCGCCGCAGGCCCCTTTTACTATCGGGAATCGCTAAGTAAATAGCTATTTTTTCGAGCGCGACCCCGAAGCTGTATGAATTATACTGCGAGAGGGGAGCTCTCGAAAAGCAAGCGGCAGCAATTGTCGCCAGACACCATACTACTATGTCGGCAGAAATGAACGAACTACATTCAAATACGCTCATATGTAATTCATGCACTAATAGCCGCTTGCGTAAAGAGCATTTAATCAGCGATTCCCTTTATGGGGACTCGCAATACCACACGCACAGGAAGTTCTCCGGCGAGAACGACCGCGAGTAGATGATGATGTAAACCGCCCCGGTGCTGTTGTAGGAGAGGTCGCCTGTCGTGAAGGAGGCGCCGTCCGTGGAGGTGCCGAGCGATACCGGCGTGATCAGCTGGACCGTGGGATCGGATGCGCTGACGATGGTCAGGAAGCCTTCAACGCCGTCTTCGGGAGCGGTGTAGCTGCCGCCGAAAGAGCGGACCGTAACGGGACCTTCCGTGACGTACGGGTCGGCCTGGTTGTAGACCCACGCGTCGCCTATGGGATCGCTTGTGGTCTTGGTGAAGGTGGCGTCGTCCGAAATCTTTCTGCCGGCATCCGTGAACACGTACGGGATTCCTTCACCGGCGGTGATTCCGTCGTTGTACAGCTTGTTCAGGAACTCGGACATGTCATCGAGAGTGAAGCCGTCCGCGGTGTAGAGAGCGGCGGTGTAGGTGCCATCGGGAATCTCGTCATAGACCGTATCAATGGGCTGGATCCACAGCGTGCCGCTTTCCGCAAGTCCGTTGTCAGTTTCCATCCCGCCGAGGCCGGAGACGATGACACTCATAACCGTTCCCGAACTGTCTTTAATGACCAGCGCGGTCCAGCGCTGCGGCCCGTCCTCGAAGGATCCGTCGTCCAGTATGTTGTTCTGCACCAGGCCGGAAACGAGGTTGTACGAAAAATGCGGATAACCCGAATAGCTGATGTGGTAGTCCGTGTCGTTGTACGCCTCCGCGATAGTCGCGGGAGTGAACGAAGCGTATTCCAGCGTGAATACAGGCCGTGCGCTGCCGGAAAGACTCGAGGTCAAAGTGTCGACAACGGTGTCGCCGTTCTTGATCGTGACGGTGTAGCTGTCGGTGTACACGAAGTCATTGGCTGCCAGCGTGGCGGAGTTTTCGGAGGAGCCCGTCAGGTTGATTGTATAGCCCTTGCTGTCGGTCACGCTTACCGTTGCGCGCGGGTAGAGGGCGAAGAAGTCGTCCTCAAACGTGAATACGTAGTCGCCGGAAGCGTTCTTTTCCCAGGTCACGGAGGAAGCGGTTTCGACCGTTGTTGTGGCGACCTGCGTGCCGGTGGAGAGGTCCGTGACGGTCAGCGTGTAGGACGTTCTCGGGGTCAGGCCGGTTGCGGTCGCGGTGGGCGTTGCGGCCGTGAAGTCGGTGGTCAGGACGGTGCTGCCGATCTTCAGCTGGAGGTCGTTCCCGTCCGGGTTGTCAACGGAGAGTTCGACGGCAACAGAGTTGAAGCCGGGAGTGACGTTGGAGAAGGTTACGGTCGCGGTGGTGCGGTCTCTCGCGGCAAACGTGTGCGTGAATATGACGTCGCCGTTCCAGTCGATGAACTCGAAGGTGTGGTTGACGCCGGACACGAGGCCGGTGAGCGAGTGGTTGAAGGAGTTGGACGTGAATCCGGACTCAAGCGTCGTGCCGTCGTATTTGATCGTCAGTTCGCCGCTGTCGGGGTTCGTGATCGTGAAGGACAGGACGGCGCTGTCGTAGCCGATCTCCTGAGAGGCGAGCGTGACCGTTGCTGCCTGCCTTGTCTTGGCCGCGAAGGT
>DBXM01000003.1:16233-16370 GCA_002309655.1 Mageeibacillus sp. UBA1212 | reverse complement strand
TCGCCGTTCCAGTCGATGAACTCGAACGTGTGGTTTTCGCCGGAAACGAGACCGGTGAGTCTGCGGGTGTAGGAAGTTCCCGTGAACCCGGATTCAAGCGTCGTGCCGTCATATTTGATCGTCAGCTCGCCGCTGTC
>DBXM01000003.1:15998-16145 GCA_002309655.1 Mageeibacillus sp. UBA1212 | reverse complement strand
GAATATGACGTCGCCGTTCCAGTCGACGAACTCGATCGTATGCGAAGCGCCGGAAACGAGGCCGGTGAACGAACGGCTGTAGGAGGTTCCCGTGAACCCGGTCTCAAGCGTCGTGCCGTCGTATTTGATCGTCAGCTCGCCGCTGTC
>DBXM01000003.1:0-15933 GCA_002309655.1 Mageeibacillus sp. UBA1212 | reverse complement strand
GCCGCCTGCCTTGTCTTGGCCGCGAACGTGTGCGTGAATATGACGGAGCCGTTCCAGTCGACGAACTCAATCGTGTGCGAGGCGCCGGAAACGAGGCCGGTGAACGAACGGCTGTAGGAAGTTCCCGTGAACGCGGTCGCCAGCGTCGAACCGTCGTACTTGATCGTCAGCTCGCCGCTTTCCGGATTCGTGATCGTAAATGAAAGCGTAGCGCTGTCGAAGTCCAGAGTCTCGGACGCGAGCGTGACCGTGGCGGCCTGCCTGGCTCTTGCGGCAAAGGAGTGCGACAGAATAACGGTGCCGTCCCAGTCGACGAATTCGACCGTGTGGGTGGCGCCGGTCACGAGGCCGGTGAATTCACGCGAATATGTGGATCCGGTCAGGGAGCTCTCGATGGTTGTGCCGTCGTACTTCACGGTGACCGGGTTGCTGTCGGGGTTGGTGATTGCGAAGGACAGCGTCGCGCTGTTGTAGCTGATGTTCTCGGAGGTGACCGTTACGGACGCGGGGGTCCTGTTGGCGGTCGTTATGTTGCCGGAGTAGACGCTGTTGCCGGCCGAGTCTTTGATCGTGTAGGTGTACTCGGTGGCGGGTTCCAGACCTTCCGCGGAAACCGTGAACCTTCCGTTGCTTCCGGGTTCGAGAGTCGCAGCGTTGCCGTTCACGGTCGCGGTGAGGGTAGACACGTCGATGTTTTCGGCAGTCAGCGTGACCTTGAAGGACGAGAACGTCTTTTCTTCGGAAACAAACGAGAACGAAGGCTCGGGAACGGGCGTCGGCGTCTCCGTGGGCTCAGGCGTGGGCGTGGGCGTAGGAGTCGGCGTCGGCGTATCGGTCGCACCGGGCGTGGGTGTAGGTGTAGGCGTAGGCGTGTCAGTGACCGCCGGAGTGGGCGTAGGTGTGCCTGTAGGCGTTTCGGTGACGTCAGGCGTCGGCGTATCGGTGGGCCCGGGCGTAGGAGTGGGCGTGCCGGTGGGCGTCTCAGTGACGTCGGGAGTGGGCGTATCGGTAACTTCGGGAGTGGGCGTTCCGGTTGCCTCAGGCGAGTCTGTTGCGGGAACGTCGGTCGCGGGGGGCTCCGTGGCGTTCACGGGAGTGGCCGTTTCATTCACCGGCGTGTTTTCGGGAGTCGGGGTGGCCGTCTCCTCTTCACGGTCCGGGTATTCGGGAAGAATATAATTGCGCTTAAGTTTGGACTCGCCGTCGGCGAAGACTTCAAGGTAGTAGAAACCGCCCGGAGTGAGATCATCAAAAAGCAGGTGGGGCAGTTCAGGGTCGACGCGAACGGACTCTATTTCGTGGCCTTCGCGGTCTGTCAGCACGGCCGTGAACTCGGTGTCTTCGGCCGAGGAAAGAAGGCTGAGCTCCACGTAAAGGGACTCGGGCTGGGATTTGTAGCGGATGACGTCGACGAAAACAGTGGCGGTCAGTAAAAGCATCACTGCCACCGCGCCGCCCGCGACGACGGTGAGCATGGCGAGAAGACGGCCGAGGCGGTTCCTGTTGTTGCGCATGAGGGTACTGTGCCTCGAAAGCCTTTCCGCGGATTTGTCCTCGCCGTAGTCCTGAAATTCCGGCCCGTTGTAGCCGCCCTCGGCGGCGTACTCGACATTTTCGCCGATACGGCTCTCCTCGTTGAACTCGGAGACGTCCCGGAACTCCTTCTCCATTTTATTCTCTTTTACTGAGTATTCTTCCTTCATCGTCTGAAAACAACCGGTGTTTGACTGAGTCAAAAAACGTGAAAAGCGGAAGCCTTTCGGGTTCTACAGTAATTATATAGGAATTATGCGCGCGTGTAAATACATAAACATTTAATGCTCGCGGGCTGATTACTGTGAGGGGCGGCGCAAAAAAGCGTTAAGAAATGGAGACGTGAAGGGTTGCGCCCAGCGCCTGCGCGATGCGATTCAGGGTGTTGACAGAAGGATTTGCGATTCCCCGCTCGATTCTGGAAAGATCGGATTGATCGATTCCGGTCAAGCCGGACAGATCTTTTTGCGAAAGCCCCCTT
This sequence comes from Mageeibacillus sp. UBA1212, assembly GCA_002309655.1. GTDB lineage: Bacteria > Bacillota > Clostridia > UBA1212 > UBA1212 > UBA1212. The sequence goes on along the minus strand of DBXM01000003.1, from coordinate 13,919 downwards.
GCGGCACGCGCCTCTGCAACGGCATTGCCCACCATAATGAAAGCCGCCGGCTTTTCTTCGCGAACCGTTTCGCCGTCTTCATAGATTGTTTCCGCTTCGATATCCAGATCGTCGTTCCAGATAATCCCGTAGTATCCTGCCAACCTGCCCGACGTGAACAGAGCGCGATTCCGCAACGCCAAGAGCTGAGGATACTTGTCGAAAAGGACGGCCATATCGAAGCGCTTGACTTTTCCGTCCTGAAACGTCAATTGAAGGGCGGTCCCTTCTTTAAATTCAAGTTTGATTGCTTTGTGAAACATACTTATTCAAGGGGAGGAAGCTTGCGATACTGCCCGGTCTCCCACATCTCCTCCAAGTCTTTCCCGGGGCAGTATATGGCATATATCCCATATTATCAAGGGGTTTTACTACTCGAGCAGCGGTGCCAATTGCCTCGAGGCGCAGCGCCTCAAGCGGCGATTTCTTTCAACTTCTCGATTGCCAGAGACGGATCCATAGTGTGGAACATCATATAATTCCGCCTCATTGTTTCGGCCGGTGCCTGCCGCACAATCTTCGCGCTGTTCTCGCCGGTATAATAATGCCAGTAACGGTAGGTATATCCGATCCAGTAGAGAATGTCGCTGTCGAACACGTCGCCGGACGCGGAAGGTTCCTTTGCCCCGGAGCGTAGTTCCTCAAGCAGGTATTCCTCGCCCATCCACTGAGCGCGGTTATACCTTGAATCGAGGGCTTTCGCCACATCCGACGTCATGAACGAACGGATAAAAGCCGCGCTCGGTATGTTGTTGGTGCCGGAAAGCTCAAACAGGCGGCCCTGTATATCGCAGAGTTTCAGTTGCAGTTCGTCCATCACAATTCTCCGTTCTTTGCCCGGTCGAGGAGTTCATCGAAGAACAATCCTTCGCGGCGGTAACTTCTGCAGATTTCGTTTGCCGCAGACACGCCTTTGGCGCGGTTCTTCCATGCCGCGTCCTTTATAAAGAGGCGCTCCAGATAGGAGATTTCGATTTCTTTTTCGATGCGGACGGCGTCGCAGCCTTTTTGGGAAATGGCAACATACTGTTTTCCAAGTTGAAGCGCGGAGAGGCAGTTCACGAGCGCGGCGTCCGTAATATTTCCGATAAAGAAATTATCAATCACGTAAAACATCCTGTCGTCTGCAATACTGCCGACCACAAGATCGCAGTCAAGGGTCATTTTCCGGTACTTTTCATAAAGGGGCGTGCCGCTGATTTTCTCCATTTTTCCACGGTGGAACGCGACAAGCATTGCCCAGTCGATATCGGCGGGAACGTCAAAGGTCTTCAGCCCTTTCAAATCTACCGACACGAGATACAGTTTGGACTCTTCGTAATCGCAGATAAGAGTGAGCGCCTGGGCCGCTTCGGTTCCCATATAAAAGCCCTTGCCAAAATCGCACTGAGGGCGGCTCTTCGGCTCGATCCTTCCTTCAATTCCCGATTTGGAACCGTGATAAAGAAGGACGCGCCCTTCGGGAAGGCTCGCTTCCGAGGCGGTTTTGTTGATCCGTTCGAGAGTCAGATCATACACGGGAACCCCGTCTTCTTTGCAAGCTTCGTAGATTGCCGTCTGTGCCAGCTTGTTGGGAACGGTCCTGCCGTTCTCCCAGCGGTTGACCGTCGCGAATGTGACGTTCAGACGGTCCGCAAATTCCGTCTGGCTCATATTAAGGTGTGCCCGTATTTGTTTGATCAAAGTCTTCATTGTTACGCTCTTTTCTTATAACAGATTTTACACAAGAGATTATATCAAATGTTATATTCAACTGTAAAGAGTGTTTGCGTGCTTTTCGCGTTTTCAATAGCTGGGCGGGAAAGACAATTATCCGTGCGAAAACAGCAGCTCCGGACAATTGGTTTTTAAAAGACGGCAACATTTATTCGGATTGCCACGCAGTTTGTCTGACTATTCCTGCGTTGCACGGTCAAACATGTAACAAATTGTAACGTTATTTATTATGATTGACGTGATATAATAAAAAGGCAGAATTCAAACGCTAACCGTATTATCATGCCGGGAGGGAATGTGTGGTGGCATCGATTTCAGAAAGAATCATTCAGTATCGAACTGAAAAAGGTTTGACGCAGGATGAACTGGCAAATCAGCTTTATGTTTCGCGATCGCTTGTTTCTCTATGGGAACACGGGAAGCGGGTTCCTTGTTATATGGATGTTGTAAAACTGGCAAGCATTTTCGATGTGGATGTCGCAGAATTACTGGATTACAACGAGACAATTACCCCGCTTCTTGAGATTCAACTGATAAATAAAGAAGTGGAGGAATTTACAAATTCAAGTTACGATTCGAGTTCTCTTGAAACCCGCAAAAGCATTTTGAGCAAATTTCTGTCAAGCAGAAGTCAAACCGATAATACTATTTTTCTTGACAGATATCTTTTCATGAAACCGTATACGGAAATTGCACGAGAACTCAACATGAATGAAAATGCAATAAGAACAAGACTCTCCAGGTTAAGAAAAACACTAAATAAATATTTGAAGGAGAAAGAAAATGACTATTGAGCAATTCAGAGAGACGCTGATGGCTGTGGCAATCAGTCCGGAATATCTTGAAATCATCACAAAGAAGAGAAAGAGAGCCAAGACCATAAAAAAGACGATGCTTGCAGTCTCTATTGTATCGATTACTGTTGCTGCATGTCTGGCTTTGGCTTTTGCAATCAACCGCTATTCAAGTAGCCGATCTCATTTGCTCGCAGGTGACTACACCCCTTATGAGACAACTGCTCCACAAACTGACGACGACAAGACTCCGGAACAAATTGGTGTTTCCTTAGAGTGATGTTTTATTATCCTACTATATAAGTGAAGGGAGGCTTATCCTGTGGGAAAACGAATGAATAAGACAATAATCTGTTTCGGAATAAGCATTCTAATTCTGTGCGTTGTTTCAATGGGAATTCCTGTTGCAGAATCAGTTGAGACCGTTTTGTCACATAACCATTCTTTAATTGATTATTCGAAATATTATGTAGAATATCACAATTATATTTCCGGTGAAACTTATCGGGTAAACGAGAACAATGAATCTCAGATTCGTGATAAGGTAGAACAAGATTGGACATGTGATAACGCTGAGAGTGGTATTGTAACGAGTATTGCGAGGGATAGACTCTCAAATATTTTTGATTTTCATCTTGTGAGAAGTGTTGCCTCTAATACCTATACTATTAATGCGCTAAACACTATTTCGCAAAGTCCTTATTCGGGTGTATGTCAAATATATGCTGTCTATAAAGATCAAAACAATGTGGTGAAAAACATTAGACGAGGGTCTGGTTGCTTTATCTCAGAAAATGCGATTTTAACATCTGCGCATTGTCTAAAACATGAGACTTATGGCATGCCTTCGGCAATAAGAGTCTATTATTGCTTTGAGACCACTCTTCAAGGCGGGACACCGTATGGAAATTTTGCTTTTTGCTCTGCGATATCTTCCATAATCTGCTCGACATATTATTCAAATCAGGACACGATGTATGATTACGCAGTGATTAATGTTGCGTCAGGAGCCGGAGAAGACACCGGAGTTTTTATGCTAGCGAATATGACGCCAACAACATCAATGGAACTTATGGCTATCGGTTATCCTGACGCCACATCCGGAGATGGATACGGCGCAAACGGAAATACTATTTTGAGCAGTCCAAATCCATTGAAAGTATGTGTTGGAAATCTTAATAAGATTGCATCGGATTATCTTCGTGCAGACCATTCTTCGCTTGACGTTGAAGATGGAATGAGCGGTGGAGCGTTGACTATACTGGACAGCAATCATAATTATGAATTGCTGGGTATTACGTCACGGACTGGCATTGTTATGATATTCTTTGATTATGCATATTTTTGCAGAGTCGAGAGCAGTGTTAAAGCATTTTGCGCTTACTATGGGGGAACAAATAACGTTAGTTCGAGCTTGTATCTGGCAGGGTAGCAAACTATGAAATTGTTTTAATATAAAAAGCGATAGCGGCTTTGCCGAAGTTTATTGAAGAATGAATACACGTGACGATGTATCTTGAAAGGCTGAACGTAATCAACTGGGAAATGTTCCGCCCGGAATTAAACGAACGCTCTGCATAAGGAACGCAAAAGCAACGCAGGAAGACCTCCGTATGACTGTGTGCTGCTGTTCAAAACTCTCGTGCTTCAGAGAATATACAATCTGCCGGATGATCAGACAGAGTATCAGATAAACGATATCAAGTCAAAGACCGGATGCCGTATAGAGCACGTGTTCGGATATATGACGGTATCCATGCACGGTCTTACGCTAAGGTCTGTCGGCATAAAGCGAGCGGAGTTCAACACAGGCCTCACCAACCTTGTTTACAACATCTGCAGGTACTCTGTTTTGAAACGGGAAGGATGTGTTACGGGATAACTGTACCAAAGGCGGGAAAAAACCGTCTTTTGAGGGGTTTCCCAACCCCGAAACAGTCAAAAACGGATGTGGAAGTGGTTCACGCACCTGTTATTTTGAAAAAATGAATTTGAACCGCAAAAACTATATTCTGGGACCAATTAATAGAGGTTCCCTTTTATTAGGAGGTAATCTTGAAACGTTTATTTATATTACTGTTAGCACTATGCATGACGATGACAATAATCCCATGCAACGCAATCGCTCCTTATGAAAACTATACTGCTGCAGATGCCGTTCAGTACGCCGGTACATATTGGAGCAACTATAATTCAGATTTTCCGGCATACTCATCCGATTGTGCCAATTTTGTGTCACAATGCCTATATGCCGGAGGAATGGTGCAGACGAACGATTGGCATATGCGTGAAGTTACGTTTTTGGGGTTGCATGTAACTTGGGATACAACAAACAACTGGACAGTTGCATTAAAACTCGCCACATATGTCAGCAATAATTTTGCTTTTCACCATCCGAACAAGAATTCCGATCTTGGAACTTGCGGCGATTATCGCAGACCTTTTGTTCACTATCTGGAATATATCCACCCGGGCGATGTGCTTCTGTATCAATGGAAAACAGGCGGTTATCATGTTGCGCTTGTTACTCAGTCGTCATGGCTGATGGGCACAAATATTACGCAACATACGACAGACAGGGAGAACGTCTCCTTCAATTACGCCTATATTTTATCTTACAACGATGCCTGTGAGACTAGGCTTTGGCAGCATGCAATGAGCAAATTTACCTGGCAGGGAGTCTAAACATGAGAGTCAGAAGGACGGTAATTATCTCGATAGCGACGGTCCTGTTGGTCTCTTTGGCTGCGATTTTGCTTTTTGTTTTGAAAACAAAAAGCGAAACCGAATCCCTTTGCAAAAAAGTTCTGCTTTTGGACAGCAAGGTGGTACTTCCTTCAAGATACTGTTTGGAGTTCGAAAACGAAACGATAGACAGCGGCCTTCTTGACGAGTTGATAGAATCGTTATGTGCCGAGACTGATGCATTGATGACAGAATCACTCGCCGCAAATTACCGCGAAGTAATAGCAACCCAAATGCATAAACAGGCAGACAAAGAATATACTGTCAGCTCCAAGACCAGGGCGTATCAAAAGCTGGTCGGTTTCCGGCTGAAATCCGCAGACGAGGTTGAGATCAGAGCTGAAGTAAAACGGAATTCAACGGAATTCGCAGTAATTGAAGGCCGCCTTTCCCAATATAAGCAGACCGGCTCGGATGTTTTTCTTTTTACTTTTCGATTAAAAAAAGAATCCGGCGTGTGGAAGGTCGATTCCATGCAGTGGTCACAACAGGAGATCAATTAGTATGTACGGGTGTGTAAAAAACGAATTCGTTAAATTTTCGAACAAGTGGCTTCCTTTGATGGCGCTTGTAATCGTTCTGTCACTTGTGTTGATTTTCCACCTTGTGACTGATGTCACGCGCGAATATAAAGAAAAAATCACTCTCTACGAAGCCGGTACAGGCGACGAGGAGTTTGAAGGATTAATTGAAAAGCATATTGAATACTACAAAAAAGAAGCGTCCGAGTTGCGCACAAAAGCGGATCTTTTACTAAAAGGAGGCAATGAAGAGGCTGCAAAGGCGCTGCTGGATAATGCCGACTTTGACGAGCAGGTAATAATCCCGCGGTACGATTCTCTCCTCGCGAAAGGGATCACTGCCGCCATGTGGCAATGTGCCTGCACCAATGAGGCAATCTCCGCGCTCGCCCGTGGCGAGAAAGATCTTCGGAACAGTTTTGACGAAGCACTTGACAAAAACGATTATTTGCTTTATCTGCAGACTATGTGCGACTCGCTGAAAGATCCAAAGGACGACCTGGAGCTTCTTCAATATTATCTGTATTCTTTTTTGCTTGAAACCGGGAGCGTTCCAGACAAAAACACTGACAACTGGTCGCGGGCAATGAAATATCAGGATAATATGTACTCTATTTTAAACACCGGCTCGGAGACGGAAAAGCAGAAACTTATGGCCGAAAACGAGTGGCTAATTGAAGCGGCAAAGCACAATGCCGGCGATCCCGGGATAAATGCGGCACTGGTTTACATTACCGGCATGACAACGGCTCCATTGGCGCTCTCGTCCGCCGGACTGATCGGGGTGCTTTCCGCCGCGGCCGTGTTCGGTGTAGACAGAAAGCGAAAAAAATTCCTGCGGTTTACCTTCTTCCCGTGAGCCGGATCAAAATTAATATATCAAAACTGCTGACGTCTTTCATTGTCAGTTTTGCAGGCATTACGGTTTATTCCCTGATTTATTTGATTTCAGCGCTTGTTTTTTCCGGGAAGAGTATGTTTGAAACGGTTTTCATCATGTTGCTCGGGAGACCTGTTTTCTGTACCCCCTTTTCTGTCTTTCTTTTGATGACGCTCGCGCTGCTTCCGGTAACGGTACTCGTGATTACGTTCGTATTTTTCATTTTTTCGCTGACAAAAAATACGCCGGTTGCGGCGTTATCCGGCGTAGCAGTTTCCATACTGTTGTTTGTTTTCAAAATCAGAATTTTAAATGGTGGCGGCGAGGTATACTGGTTAAGGTACAGCCTTGTATCCGTTCAGGACTGGACTCCGTTTATTTTGAATTCTCTGGCGGCCCCGGATCAGAGTTTTTTATGGACTGCGGTTTCGTTCGTGATTCATGTAATTGTTTTCGTGCTCTTGGGGCTTGTGCTTGAAAGATACAGTGAGGATTGAGATATGTCTGCAGTTGTGTTTGAAAATGTTGTGAAACGATACGGAAAAATCACCGCTCTTGACAGCGTTTCGTTCGAGATAGAAGACGGGTCGTGCGTAGGCCTCGTCGGCGTAAACGGAGCGGGCAAAACTACAATAATTAAGATTATTTCCGGTATCGCGCTGGCTGACAGCGGAAACGCATTCGTTCTCGGCTTTGACGCGAAGCGCAGAAAACCGGAAATGCTCGCCAAAATCGGATTGATCAGCGAATCTCCGTCTTTATATCCGTTTTTGACAGGTCGCGAACATCTGAGACTGCTTCAGAATGTAAAACCCGGAATTTCGGACGATGACATCGACGGCATACTCGATACGGTCGGGCTTGCCGGGAGAAAAAGCGACAAGGTATCGGGTTACTCGTTCGGGATGAAGCAAAGACTCGGAATGGCACAGGCGCTTATCGGCAAACCGGAGCTCCTTATTCTTGACGAGCCTACCAACGGCCTTGACCCTGTAGGCATAAGGGATCTCAGGACGATTGTTTCGGACTTCAGGGAAAAGAACGGCGCTACAGTCATCATCTCAAGTCACAATCTTCATGAGGTTGGGCTTTTGTGCGACAGTTATATATTTATTGACAGAGGAAAAATCGTAGATCACGCGAAAAAAGAGGAACTGGGGAGCGATCTTGAGCGTGAGTTCTTTAAGAGAATCAAAAAGGAAAGTTGAAAGTAGCCGGGAGCAAAGAGCATGAAAGGCATTCTGAAAAATGAATTCATAAAGCTGTTTGAGCGCCGTGAAATTGTCATTTTACTGGTCGCGTCTTTGTTTTTGCCAATTTTCATTTGCCTTGCGCTTACCGCGGGAGAAAAGGAAGACCCGGCGAAGTATATCGACCTTCCGGAAAATTATTATCAAAACCGGATCTCTGCCGCGGAAAGACTTTTAGAGCAAACCGATCCGGCCTATTCTTCTGAAGCTGCCGTACTTTTAAAAGAGATAAAGCTGTGCGAACTTTTGCAGACGAAAGACGTTTTTTCGACTTATACCTGGCAATTTACGATTGCGGAATTATCGCTTCAGGCGGGTTTTGATGAAGAAGCAAGCGAGGCGATAGAGTCGGATGATTACCGTTATTATTATGACAAACTGATAGCTCTGTCTCCCGTCGAATCAAAAAAGGATCTTTTTAAAAAGCTTGAATCGTTGGACGTATACCCGGACTATACCGATTACAGGTATCTGCTTGCTCTTCGCATTTCCGATGACGCCGATACGCCGGAAGACAAACTGCTGCTTCACCGAATTGAAAACGATATGCCGGAAAGACCTCTCCGCGGAAGCTATGCCGCATTTGTCGAGAGATTCTTCGACATTATTACGCTGACAGTCGTCATACTCGGTTCGTTTGTTTCTTCGTATGCTTTTGCGGCAGACAGAAAATACGAAGTGGCGCATCCTTCCGTTATTCTGCCGGGAAGAGGCAAAATAATAACGGGAAAAATCCTCATTCTTGTACTCGTTTTGATTCCCGCCACGTTGCTTTCATTCGCGTTTGCGTTGGCCGCCGGAAGAGTTCTACCGGTCGCCGGTGCGCTCAAAGAGGCACGGTTAACTGAAACAGGGGAAATCGCAGTCAGGCCCTTTTTTGATACCGTCGCAAGAAATCATTTTAAATCACAAGCTGCAGGTGCGGTTTCAGCCGGCGTTTCCGGATTTTTGTCGTTTGTCTCAAAGAGTGAGCTTGCGGGAATTGCCGTCGGCGGCGTCATCGCGTTGCTGCTTTTAGTATTTAACGTTGCTGTTACGGTTTAGAATATCGAGCCCGGTAACCCCGAAACAGTCAAAAAACGGATGTGGAAGTGGTTCACGCACCTGTTATTTTGAAAAAATGAATTTGAACCGCAAAAACTATATTCCGGAACCAATTAATAGAGGTTCCCTAAAAGATAACTCAACATATGATGGAGGTTGATAATCATGAAAAGAATTGTTTTACTCGCTTGCTTGATGCTTACTTTGATTTTGACGCTTCCGGTGGTGGCGTTTGCGGAAGCACCTGCGTTTTCGGAAGGGGAGTTTTTTGAAATACTTGAAGAGGCGGAGGCGCTTGCGGTTTTGTATACGGACCTTGAGTGGTCGCCTCAATCCCCCGAAAATAATACCCTTCTTCAGAATTTCATTGAGGACCAGAATATTAATTATTCTCTATACAATGTCGAAGACGGGTCAGGGCTGCGCGTGATAGGCGGTCTTTCACGTCCGGATGCGTTCATGAAACTGCTCGGACAATACTTCAGTAGTGAGGTTATTTCCGGCTTTCCGGCTCCATATTCTGTAAAACTCGACTATGAAAAAAATCAGACGTATTACGGATTTGACCTTGTAATGCCTTCCGAGAACGGGGAATACGACTCTTTCAAAACCGATTACAAAATCACGCAATTCTCTGACAAATGCGTTAAATGCGAAATGACCGCTACGTTTGCAAACGATGTGAGAAGATCTTTTGAATATGTTTACGAAAAGCAGGAAGAAACGGGCAGGTGGGTGTTCACGTCTTTCACAACGCGCCGCATGCTGGAACATGAAATCACAAACGCAAAAACTGAAGGCAATTCTGCCGGCGGTTTCGCCGGTTTTCTCGGAATGGCAGGTATGATCGCCGTTGCAGCTCTCGCACTGATTCTGCTCAGAAACCGAAAATTTGCAAAGGTGTCCTGCCTTGTACTGTGCCTTATGCTGACATTAACTGTAGCGGTGAATCTGACGGCTTGTGTTAAGCCTTCCGGCGATGCTCCCGAGGCTACAGTCGCGCCCGCCGCCGATGACCCAACGCCGGAGCCGAAAAACACTGATGAAAACAGTAACACGGAGGATACTCCCGATGCCGCTCCTGAGGAGACTCCCGACCCTTCAGAAGTAAAGACGGCCGACGGGTGGTCGTACATGCTGTTCCAAGATGAGTCAGGCGTCACAGTTGCAAAACTGGTTAAATGCAGTCTTGAAGGACCGGAAATCGTTGTTCCGGCTGAAATTGGTGGCTTCAAAGTGTCCAAAACCGGAAGCACTTTGTTCGACGAGAACGGCAACACCGAAAAAATAACCAAGGTTACCGTTCCGGACATTGAAATCGCCAGAGGCGCATTTAAAAAAATGACGAACGTTTCAGAGGTTGTTATAGACGGCGAAATGGCCCCGATATCAGTGCTTAAGACGATGTTCGGCACATCGTTTTCTAAAAATATCGTGACTAAAATAACGGTAGAAAACGGAAAAGCAGGTGATTCGTTTTTCGAAGGGCTTGAGAAATTGAAGGAGGTTGTGTTTAAAGGGAATATATCTCAAATCGGAGACAAAACATTCCGCGGGTGCGCAGCACTCGAAAAAGTCGATGCACAGGGCGTGATAAAGATAGGCGACAACGCTTTTGAGGGTTGCGCTGCCATGAAATCTGTTCCGTCTGCGGACTCGGTTGAAACTGTCGGAAAAAACGCTTTTAACGGATGCACGTCTCTCGAGGAAATCGATTTGCCTCGCGTCACAAGTGTTGCCGAGTATGCATTCAAAGGCTGTGAATCTCTGAAAAAAGCCGTTCTCACATCTGCTAAGGCGATTGGCAAGGATGCCTTCTCAGGTGACGCAATTCTGAAGGTAATAGAGATCCCGAAAGCGGAGACTATTCACGACGGTGCGTTCGCCGGCTGCGCTGCAATAGAAATAGCTGAGATGCCCTCAGCTAAAACTGTTTCTGAACGGGCTTTTTCAGATTGTGCCGCACTTAAGACGGTAACATTCAATGCCATTGAAAGCATAGGCGCAGAAGCGTTCCAAGGCTGTGCCTCTCTTGAAGAGATAAATTTCCCGGCAAAAATCAAAACTCTCGGCGCGAAGGCTTTCGCGGGCTGCTCTTCCGTGACAGAACTTGTGTTGCCCGAGGTCGGAACAAGACCCGGAAACAAAGCGTTTGATGGCTGCACATTAAAGAAAATCACGTTTGTGACACCTGCTGCTGCAGCGTGCTTTGCGGCTGAAAAGCGTGCTGACGGTAGTTATTCGGATGACTCCGCGTTTGGAAGGCTTGATTCGACGGAAATCGTTTTTAGCGATGAGACAGAAGCGATTCCGGAAGGAATGTTTGCGAAAACACAAATTTACGGAACGGCCACTATAAAGGGTGCGGGTCTCAAGTCGATAGGCGAAGCAGCGTTTCAGTATTGTGCACATATGGAGGCTATCGAGATTCCTGAAACTGTAGAGGAGATAGGCGATTCAGCGTTTGACTGGTGTCTCGCACTTAAGGGTGCTGAGTTGCCGGCCGGACTTATAAAAATCGGTGACCGCGCATTCAACGCCTGCTGCTCACTGACCGTAATCGACCTGCCGGCCAATGTGACGTCTATCGGAAAATATGCATTTGCATCGTGCGACCGCGTGACTGAAGTCAAACTATCCGCAGGTATCAAGGAAATCCCGGAAGGGGCATTCAAGGGATGCGCCGACCTAAAGAGCTTTTCCCATGCGTGCAACAAGGTCGGAAATATGGCATTTGCATTTTGTACTTCGCTCGAAAGCGTCGACTTCGGCGGAAATCCTGAACTCGGTGAAGATGTTTTCAAGTGTTGCTTCGAACTTTACCCGAATGTATTTCATCGTATAAGATGATTTTTCCGGTACGGTTGGCAATGTATTAATACGGCACTACTCCCGTTTCCGTGGAATTTCACTGAAAAAGTGGTAAAATGTCGGCATCCCAACCGAAGGAGGATGCCGACATGGAAACAAGGATTACGGGAATAATGGGAATCTTCGAAAAATCTCTAGGCATAGAAGAGCCCTGGTTTATTCGATCTGTCCGCACTGAGAATACTATGCTTGCATTATAATCTCTGCGGGAATTCTTATTGCGTACAACGACGACAGAGACAATTCAACCGTTTACTCTCATTTATATGTTTATTTGAGCGCAAACACGACCTATTATATCAAAATATGGACGCTTGATGACGACAACATCAGTTGCAAGCTGTTTGTTTACAAGGGGGTATATGTCGAATGATCACAAGGAGAAAACCCATTGCATTTTTAGTGCTCGCAGTCATATGTTTCGCATTGATTTCCGCGACCGCCGGGTGCGATTGGGTACGCCGGCAGGAAGACTTCACGCCCGAACCCTTCACCGGTTCCGCGGAGACGGCGACCCCTGAAGCTCATAACACGCAGCCAACGGAAGCCCCGACCGGTTCCGGCGATAGCGGGCAGAGCACCCCTTCTCCCGAACCGACAGAAGAGCCGGAAGCGACGCCGAAGATTTCTCCCAATAAGGTTCGGGAGTTTGAAGAATATTCTATAACTGAGCCTACGGCAGAACAAAGCCGCGTTATTACTGTATACAGGCAGCTTTACCCTGAATACAAAGACAGCACGCCGCTTTGTGATCCACTTTACAACGACGGGGGGATTTTCTTTGTTCCGAAGGAGTGGCTTTATGCATACTATCCCGCTGTGACCGGTAAGACTGTTTTTTACCAGATTGACAATTATAACGTTTGCGCTTTTATTCAGACGATTGGAGAAAAGGGAAAATTCAGATTCGGAGTGTTTGATGAGAACTATACTTTGATGTCCGAAGTACTCTCGGGCATTCCGCTTTTTGAAGGAAAAATATGGCCTCACAAGATTATTGAGCGCAATGAAATGCGATACCTTATTGTTGAGTATTACTACGGTTGGCATGGAATTCGAAATTCGGAAACAGTGATCTATGCGCTGCCATCCTTGGAAAAAGTTTGGAGCGATTCGGAGATTTTTCGCAATGATCCCGGCTCCGAATTTGATCAGTTCAGGTTTGCAATAAATGGTGATTATTTAGATGTATATGAGTTTGTTTATCACAATGGATGGATGGAAGAGACATTCAAAACCAGAATTAAGATTTCAGAAATAGACTTACCTTACTTAGTGATTAATTAAGGAGGTGACAATAATGAAAAAAAGAAATTTGACAAAGCGAATCATTATCGTTTTGATTATTGTTGTTTTCCTTATTATTGTGCCAGTTTTGGCAATCAACATTATTGGAGGTCTTAGAGGCCACTACGACGCTAAATTTGAATTGGGAGATTCAATTAGGCAGTCCCTCGTTGGTAATTATTCGTCAATCGAAAAATGTGAGATCAGTGAGGTTTACCGCTTCGGGAAAACGCTTGGCCAGATTTCTTGCTCCGTTTATGTGGCTTGCGAGGATGATTTAAATGCGGCTGAAGAGATGATCAGGCGGATTTCTTCGGAAATCAGCAGAAAGGATGAACTGTATGATTACCTATTGAAAAATATTCGGGTTTTCTCAGTGTTCTTTCATGTACATTCGTCTGACAGTTGGATTATTTCTGTCGACACTTTTCGGGAGACTAATTTTGAAGTCTGGAGCGTCTCCGGAGACGGAGCGGAGAAAAAAGTGATCCGCACGCCCATGACCGAACAGAAATACGGTACGGTTCTGATAAATAAGGTTAAATCCATACTATGTCGGGTCAACACAAATTCTCATACAGCCGGTTTCATAGTCCCGTTAAAGGAAACTTTGGCGGCGATTGGAGTAAACGTCGAAGAAAAGGACGGTCTCATTTTGGTGCAGGGTAGGGAAAATATCATTGCAATCGATCCGAAAGAGTGCAGTTATCAAATGTTTGAGGACGAAGAAGACCTTCGCAAGCATAACGGGCAGTATGATTATCTTTCTGAT